>CAVVUS010000018.1:0-353365 GCA_963751345.1 uncultured Chloroflexia bacterium | reverse complement strand
TAGATTAGCGCCGCCCCAGTAGACGCACGACTTTATGCAGTGACGTCACCAGGGCATCGACGTCGTCCTCATCGTTGTAGATGTAAAAACTCGCCCGGGCACTGGCGGGGATGCAGAATCTATCGTGCAGCGGCTGCGCACAGTGATGCCCTGCGCGTACACAGATGCCGTCCTCATCCAACAAAGCCGCGATGTCGTGAGGGTGCGCAGCCGGCAGGGAAAAAGCTGCCACTGCGCCACGCTGCGTGGGACCGGGACCGATGACCTTGAGCCCTGGCACCTCCTGCAGTCGATCTAGGGCGTAGGCAATCACCCTTTGCCCGTGTTCGTGAATCGCCTCCATTCCTATCTCAGAGAGGAAATCGACAGCGGCACCCAGTCCGACCACCTCTGCGATGGCGGGGGTCCCGGCCTCAAACTTGTAGGGCAGCTCATTCCACCGCGAGTCCTCGCGCTTCACGCTCAGAATCATATCCCCCCCGTAGAGGAAGGGGGGCATCTCCTCCAGGAGCTCGCGGCGTCCCCAGAGAATGCCCACCCCGGGGCCACACATCTTATGCCCGGAGAACGCCAGGAAGTCGGCGCCGAGCGCCTGGACGTCGATGGGGCCGTGCGGGACCGCCTGTGCGCCATCCATCACCACCACAGCGCCTGCCGCGTGCGCCATCTCGGCAATCTGCGTGACGGGTGGGAGCGTACCCAGCACGTTGGACATGACCGAACAAGCCACAAGCTTCGTGTGACCGTCCGCCAGAAGCGGTGGCAGGGCTTCCAAATCCAGGAGCCCCTCATCAGTCACCGGAATGTAAGCCAACTCTGCGCCCTTTCGCTTGGCCAGTTGTTGCCAGGGCACGAGATTCGCGTGATGCTCCAGCTCCGTGATCACGATCCGATCTCCGGCGCGGATATTCGTTTCACCCCAACTATACGCGAGCAGATTGATCGCCTCTGTCGCGTTACGCACATTGATGATCTCCGCAGGGTCGGCGGCATTGATAAAACGCGCGACCTTGACCCGGGTAGCTTCGTACGCCTCGGTGGCTTCCTCGGCAAGCGTATACAGGCCACGGTGTACATTCGCGTAGTTGTGGGTCCACATATGGACCATCGCGTCGATCACAGCCTGTGGCTTCTGAGCGCTGGCGGCGCTATCGAGAAAGACCAAGCGCTTACCGTTGATCTTTCGTCGAAAGATTGGGAACTCAGCTCGGATCGCTGGCACATCCAATGGCATTACTTTCCTCCTACCGTGATATCCACTCCAGGGCCCAATTATAGCACAAATAAAGTAGAGACTCGTCAGCAATACTGATCCCGTCTATTTGATTTTGTTGTGGGCCGGTTATAATGAGGCGGGTCAGTTGAGCGTATGGATGGTATGAGCGCAATAGAAGGCTAATCGTATGTCAGAGAATCAGGACTCGCAAGCGCTGCAGCTACCGCTCTTCCCTGTCGATACGACCGATCAGGGCCGCTCAAATCCGTCGTCCAGGGTGCAGCTCGCGCCGGACGCCTCTCTCGACCAGGCGATGGGGGCGTTTGAGAGGTATATGGCTGAGCGCGGGTTCACCGAAAACACCCAACAGGCATTCAGACTGGATATGCAGTTGCTCAATGATTACCTCGGACCGGGTACCGCCATCGGGGATATCGGCACCGCGACCCTAAACGCTTTCCTGCGATGGATGGACAACGGTCGCGGTATTCCATGCAGCCCCAAAACGATGGAGCGCAGGATCACTACTCTCAAGGTCTTCTTCGGCTGGCTGGCCGAAGAAGAATTTCTGTCACGCGATATGGCAGCTCCTCTCATCCACCGCGCAGTCTCAGCGCCACTTCCCGAGACGTTGGCCGATGAGGAGATCGCGGCTCTCCTCAAGGTCACCCAAGGCCTGCGGCAGGGAGACGAGCACAGCGAACCCGATGCACGCCCCCACGCGGTGCTGACGCTGGTCCTGAATACCGGCATCAAGAAAAGTGAGTGTGTCAACATACACCTCAACCACCTGGACCTCGTCGATCCTGAGCACCCAGCGCTGTGGATTCGCTATAAGAACGCGAGCCGCCGCCACAAGGAGCGCCGAATCCCTCTGCCGGTCTCGTGGCCCACGGTGCTGGACGAATACCTCGTTCAGTATCCGACGAGACAATTGCTTTTCCCCTGGACCGGACGCAACCTGGAATACGTCCTCACCGGCGTCGCGGAGAGCGCGGGAGTCGCACACGTCACCTTTGAGATCTTGCGCTGGACCTGCGCACTCCATGACTTCATCGAGGGCATGGACTCCGACGCTCTCCGGCGAAAACTCGGCCTCTCCGAGATCAGTTGGTACGAGGTCGAGAGCCGTCTCGATCTTCTGGCCCGACAACGCGGCGTTACGCGCTCATAGACACCCCAACGTCATTATCGCAGATCACAAGGACTGATGTCATGGTCTCTGAATTGCGCAACAAGATCACCACTCGTACGGCACAGGTCGCCATTATCGGCCTGGGCTATGTGGGACTCCCACTGGCACTAGCCTTTGCCAAAGCAGGCTTCAAGACGGTGGGCCTCGAGATCAGCCAGGACAGGGCCGACGCTCTCAATGTGGGACAGAGCTACATTGAGGACGTGACGTCCGACGAACTGGCACCCTATGTGCGGTCCGGCCGACTTCACGCCACAACCGACTACGCCGCCTTCGACACTTGTGATGCGGTCTTCATCTGTGTGCCGACCCCCTACACCGTACAACGCGCGCCAGATCTCAGCTACATCATCTCGGCCACAGAAAGCATCGCGCCTCGCCTTCACGCGGAGCAATTGGTGGTGTTGCAGTCCACAACTTACCCCGGCACCACCACAGAGGTGGTGCAGCCGATCCTGGAGTCGCAGAGCGGTCTGAGCGCTGCGTCAGACTTCTATCTGGCGTTCTCACCCGAGCGAATTGATCCCGGCAACCCCAAGTGGAGCGCGTACAACACGCCCAAAGTCGTCGGTGGGCTGACGCCCGAGGCGACGGAGCTGGCTGCATCTCTTCTTCGGCAGATGGGGGCACCGGTGCACGAGGTCTCGTCACCCGCTGCAGCAGAGCTGACAAAACTGCTCGAGAACACCTTCCGGGCCGTCAATATTGCCCTGGTGAACGAGATTGCGCTGCTGGCGGAGAGAATGGGCATCGACTTCTGGGAGGTCATCGACGCCGCCAAGACCAAGCCGTTTGGGTTTATGCCCTTCCGGCCGGGCCCTGGCGTCGGCGGGCACTGCATTCCTATCGACCCGTACTATCTGCTGTGGAAAGCCCGCGAATACGATTTCTACACCCGTTTCATCGAGCTGGCCGCGGAAACTAACGAAGCGATGCCGTACCACGTGGTGGAACTCGTCGTCCAGGGCCTGGGCATCGCAGGCAAGTCCCTCCACGGCGCCCGCGTGCTCGTGCTCGGGGTGGCCTTCAAACCCGACATTAGCGATGCGCGCAACAGCCCTGCCGAGCGTGTGATCGAGCTGCTTTTTGGACGCGGGGCCAGTGTCGTCTATCACGATCCCCTTATTCCCAGCTTCAAGGTGGGGGGCAACGTCTTCTACAAGCCACTAACCGAACTACAGTCGGAACCGCTGACCGAGGAGGCGCTGGCCGCGTGTGATGTGGCCGTGATCATCACCGGGCACCACAGCGTCGACTACACACAGATCCTCGACGAAGCAGCGATCGTGGTTGACACCTGCAACGCGACGGACCGTCTCGTCGGGAAAGCCACAGTCGTCAAGCTTGGCATGCCCATACCTCACGACAAGGTGGCCGTCGCCCAATGAATGTTCACATCCTGCACAACGCCCGCATTTACACCGGTGTGACCGGCCATCCCTGGGCGCACGAGCTCGCCATCGTTGATGGCAACATCCTCGCACTGGATCAAGCAGCGCGCGGATTGGCGGGAAGCGCCCGGCGTCACAATGGAGGATATGGGTGGGGCCCTGATCATCCCCGGCATCACCGATGCACATATCCATCTGATGTGGTACGCGCGAGGCCGGCGCGAACTCGATCTCCGTGATTACAGCCGAGCTGAGACAATGGAGAAACTGACTGAAAGGGCCCGCGATCTTCCGCCGGGCACCTGGGTCACGGGTCGCGGTTGGGACCAGAACATCTGGGATGACACGAGCTTTCCCACAGCCGCCGAACTGGACCGAGCTGCTCCCGACCACCCGGTGGCGCTCAACGCCAAGAACGGCCACGCACTGATCGCCAACAGCGCGGCAATGGCCGCGGCGGGAATCACCGCAACTACGCCGGACCCGACCCACGGCAGGATCGGGCGCGATGAGCGAGGCCGGCCGACAGGCGTCTTCTTCGAGGATGCCATCGGCCTTGTCAGCCGCGCGAGGCCGGAACTCGACTTCAACACCCTCGTCGACCTGCTCGATGAGGCGCAACGCGATCTCCTGGCAATGGGAATCACGGGCGTCCACGACGTCGACGGTAGTCCGGCCTTTGCTGCCGAACAGGAGCTCAGACGGCAGGGGCGGCAGCGCGTCCGCATCGTCAAGTACGTTCGTATCGAGGTCCTCGACGCGATCATCGACGCCGGACTCCGCAGCGGCTTTGGAGATGACATGCTGCGGTTCGGCGGCCTCAAGTTATTCGCCGACGGGGCCCTGGGATCTCGCACTGCCGCCATGTTCGCGCCCTACGAGGAGGAGCCCAACAACGTCGGGCTTCTTACCCTGGAGCCGGACCATCTGAGAGAAGTCGCACGGCGCGCTGCTGCCAACGGGATAGCCCTCGCTATTCATGCCATCGGGGACCGCACCAACCATCTTGTCATCGATGTGCTCGAAGCCGTCCGGGATATCGACCCCGCCCTCCGGCATCGAGTCGAACACGTGCAATTGATCACCAAGGAGGATCAGAGACGTCTCGCCCGCAACGGCTTCATCGCCTCCATGCAGCCTACCCACGCGATCCACGACATGAAGATGGCGGACCGCTACTGGGGAGCGCGCAGCGGAGATGCCTACGCGTGGCGATCCATCCAAACGGCGGGTGCGCGATTGGCCTTTGGCTCCGATGCTCCCATCGAGGTCTTCGATCCTTTCCTGGGCCTCTACGCGTCGATCACACGCCGATCAGAGGTGAATGGGGAGCCCGGTCCCACAGGCTGGCACCCTGAGCAGCGATTGACGCTGATCGAAGCACTGCACGCTTTCACGATGGGGGCTGCCTATGCAGCCGGCCTCGAGCAGCGGCTGGGGTTGCTGACTCCGGGCTACCATGCGGACCTCGCAGTGCTGGATCGCGACATTTTCAGACTCTCGCCAGAGGCGCTGCTGGAGACACGCGTCGAACGCGTGATGGTGGGGGGCGTCTGGCAGGAGTTATCTTGATGGCATCAGACTGCCCCGACCGCACCGAAAACCGGTGCGGTCGGGGCAGTCTGGCATAATCCCTGCAGCCCTGGATCGCTAGAGCAACTGCTTGTGCTTCTCCTCTGCATAGCGCCGTAGGTCCTTGAGATGATCAGCGGGCATCGCCTGGTTGGGCTTCACAGCATCCTGTAACGTGCGGTTCCATCGATCTACGTTGGCTAGCAGTTCCTCCCACAGAGCCACAAGCTCCTGGTAGTGAAGCACTAATTGCTCTTCTAGCTCGGTCACTTGCTCCTGGGCCCGCTGGTTGGCCAGGTCCTGGCGGCGCCAACGATCCTCCTCGGTGACCATCCGCTTCTGCCAGTCGCGGGCGAAGGTCGTCTGCCATTCCTCCCACTGGCGGAGCAGACGTTCCTCGGTCAGACGCTGCATCTCCGACATCTCGTTCTGACGTTTTTCCAACCGCTCTTCGAAGGCGCCCAGCCCATCCAATGCTTGCTTGTTCTGGTTGTAGAGCAAGGCGTACTTCTGGGTCTGCTCGACGAGGCGCTGGACTTCGCCCTCCACCTGCTCAGCCTGTTCCAAGTACTTCTTGACCCGCTGTTCGCGCTGAAAGTCAGCCACGCGCAGCGCCTCAATCCGGGGATCGTAGGACTTGGCGATCTCAATTGCCTCGTCAACGCGGGCAGGTAGTTTGCGGATGTTATCCTCGAGGCGCACGAATCTGGCGGCCGATTCATCGATACGCTTGCGCAGCCCCGGCAACTCACCCTCCACTTCAGAGATCCGCCGGGTGTCGGCACGACGCTGCTCTTCGAGGTAGACGATGGACTGCAGGCGGTCCTCCGTGCGCTTACCCAGATCCGCGAGCGTATTCGCAGTCGTCTGGATTTGCCCTTGCAGACGCTGCTCACCGGCAGCCCGCGCCTCCAGTTGTTCCTCATAGCGTGCCATAGGGCGAAGGCGCTTGTCCAGATCGGCGATCATGTCATTGACCATCTCGATCTCTCCCCGGCGCGTCTGATCCGCCTCCAGCCGCTCACGGCGCACCTGAACCTTCAGCGACTCGATACTGGCACTCAAGTCTCTTTGCGTTGTCTCGATCATGCTAGGGTAATCGTCGGTGCGGCGGATGTCCGTCTGAACCGTCACCAGACTCTGACGAAGCTGGTCGATTTCCTTTGCCTGAGTCTGCAGCGTTTGAATCTGCTGTTCGATGCGCTCTTGCAGCGTCGCGATTTGTGCCTTGTCGCGCTTGCGCTCCTCATCCAACCAGCGGATCATCTGCTCCAGTTGCGTGATTTCCATTTTTAGCCTCACCTCCGTGTGCCGTCGACGTCACTGCATACTGCTGACCAAACTACGGACTGCGCAGACCGAAGACCTCGGTGGACGCCGGATCACGACGTTGTCAATCCAACATTATACCTTACGCTCCCGCCGGACAAGCCCCCTAGCAACCAGAGGACGAACCTTGCGAAGGTTAGGAAACCTTCGCAAGGTTCGAAGTTGCAGCATCACGACGACTGACCAGAGGCGCCAGGAGAGCACGCTCGTCCGGTGTAAACGCCTGGAGTGCCAGGATGAGCAGCGGATAGATCAGTACTACGGCGGCAAGCCCCGCCGCCGGCCCGACCTTTGACGCCAGAACCATCGCGCACCCGCCGCTAATCCCGGCCGCAAGCAAGGGCTTGAGCAGTATTTGGCGCCAGCCGACATCGCCCAGATAACGCCGCACCCCAATGTAGAAGGGGACGAACAGGACGATCTCGGAGAGAACGTGAAGCGCGGCCGAGCTTTGGTAGCCCAGTCGAGGCATAATCAGCAAGTTGGCAACCAGGGAGAAGCCAAACCCCAGGGCATAGGCGCGCGTCAGATACCGCTGTCTATCCAATGCGATCAACACATATTGGGTGATCCCATTGATCCAACTGATAGGCATCAACCATGCCATGATCTGCAGCGACCTAACGGCACCGGGGAGATATTGGGCGCCACCAAGCAGCAACACCATCTCCCTGGCTGCTACCGTCGAGATAAGGGCCGCCGGCAAAGCCAGAAGGACAAGGATCTTGGTACCGAGCCGGTAGAAGCGGGTCATGGCCTCCCGGTCGCCATGCGCCTGCCGAGAAATCACGGGAAAGAGCGCCATCGTGAACATCGACGGGATGACCATCAGCGCGTCCACCAGCTTGCCCCCAATGCTGTAGTACCCCACCGCCTCAGGTCCGAGAATCGGCTCCATCAAGAAGATGTCAACGGTGAAAAAGAGGGTAGCCAGAAGATGGTTTAGCATCAAGGGCCACGATGCCCGGATCATCTCACGCCGGAGATGCCGCGCTTCGACAGATCGAAGCGGGACCGTATCTGCCGGAGGACGGCGCAGCGCCGGGAAAAGACGCCAAGCCAGAACGCCCAGAATCGTAAGCGTGATCACATTCACGAAGATAGAGGCCCCGGCCAGTCCAATGATGCCCCATCCCAACACGAGCGCCAACGTCTGCACGGTCACCTTGACCATCGTCGTCACGCTGGTGATCGCGGCGGGGTGCTCGGCCTTCTCAAAGGCATAGAACAGCGCCGTCAGACCGGTCGAGATCGAACTCGGTACCAGACCGACGTAGAGCAGGATAACGGCCAGCACGACCTGGGAGGATGCGGGCGACGTGATACTTGCGATGATCGTCTGACGCCCGACAAGGAATCCCAGCAGGACCGGGACCGCAGCAATGCTGAGACCCAAGCGGATCAGCGTTGTATTGAGGAGATAGCGCCGGGCATGAGCCCGATCACGTGAGACCTCGCGTGTGAGATAGGTGTTGAGGCCGAAGTTCGTAAGGATGTCAAACCAGATGAAGATCTTGGTGGCGTAGTAATAGTCTCCGGCACTCGAAGGTCCAAGGATCCGCAACATCAAGGCGGCGAAGGCGAAGTCCACCGCACGGTTAAACAAGGTCAGCAAAATCGGGACAATGCTATTCTTGGCCAGCCGCTGAATTGTGCTCCGGTCGTCGCGCTCCCGGTAAATGAGACGCCACGTCCAGACAACCGCCAGGAAGAGCAGGATCATCCCCCCGAGGAAGGAGGCAAAGGCCCCGAACTTGACGCTGTTGGGCGTGTACTTGAAGCGCACGGTTCCGCTCTGATCCAACTGCACGCCGCGGAAGTTGCCCGCGACGCGGGCGATGGGCACCTCGGTCTCCTGATCCTGCCCCGCGCCGATCGGCCGCGTGAAGGCCTTCCAGCCCGGCGCAAAGCTGTCGGTCAGGATCAGCCAGCTCGGCGTGTCGACGATCGCGTCGACCTCGACCTCATTGGCACCGTAAGTAGTGACGGGCTGGGCAATCGGCGTGCCAACCTGAGCTGCGACATCGGAGGACGGCGGGGCGGCAGTGGACGGCCCCGTCCACCCCGCGCCATCCGTCTCGACAATGGCGTAGTAGCGCGGGTCATAGGACATCACGGCAGCGCCCACCGCCGCCACGTCGGGAACGGTGACGGTTGTCGTGAGCGGGAGCGTGAACACCCGCGGGACCACGCCAAGGTTCTCATAGACGCGCACCGCGCCATCCTGATACACCTGACGATACTTGGGCAGAGGAATCTCTTCCTCGGTGATGATGTACCTCACGTTCAGCATGTCTGTGAGCGGGCTATCCAAACTCGAAAACTCCCGGAAGGGCGCGATGCGGTTGTACGGGAGCTGGTCCTGGGGTTCGATCCATCCCATATAGCGGGCATACTGCGCGGAGAATAGGCTGTCGTACCCGCGGACGTCCTGGAACCCATAGAACATCCCGAGATTCGCCCCGAACGTATTCCGCCCGTGCGGGTCAAACGTGGAGAAGCGCCAGAGGCCGGTGTCCTGCTTCAGGAAATCTACCACAGGCGGACGGTAATTCAGCAGCGCGGGGTCGACCGCGGGGTTGAATCCGGCGCCGAAGGCTAGCAGATCGACCAGGACCACGACGACCGCCAGGACCTCCCAGACAGGGACCCACCCCAGCACCTTGGGCAGCCGGATCGGGCGCCGCGAAACCCGCAAGACGATCCCACCGGCCAGCAGGAACGCAGCGAAGCTCAACACCCAGGGCACGAGATAACTATAGAACGTCCGCGCATCCGGAAAGGCATTGGCGGCATTTGCCAACGACAAGAAAGCGCGTGTCACCCATGGCTCGATCCGATCGAAGACCAGCCAGCTCGTAAGGACGCCGGCTCCTACGGCCAGCCCTCCCCAGATAGCGATCGCGCCGAGCACACTGACCACGTCGGGTGTCTGAGTCACGGACCCTGCCACTCGGACGCGGTCGGATTTCAGGGATTGCACGGATGCTCCCGTCATCCGACAATCTGCGCTCTTGCCGGCTCACTGATCGCACGCCGAGGCCCGCCAGAGCGGAGACCGCCACCGTGAGTGGAAAGACCCAGCGGAAGGGGGAGTGCGATTGGTTAAGAAAGGGCAGCGCGTAGACGAGGGCATAGAGTGGCGTGCCGAAGATGCAAGCCAGGGAGAAGAGCGAGAGCGCCGCAAAGAACGGGACGTAGGGCTCGCGAATCCAGACCGCCAAAGCGGCCCGCACACGCCGGACGAGCGAGAGGGATAATCGTGCCCGCGTCTTTCCAGCTAACCCAGGCGGGCGCAGGATGGCGACTGCGGCGAGCAGGAGGGGCAGGATACCCAGATAGGCGCCCCCCTCGACGTAGTTCTTGAGCCCCCAGTCGAAGGAGGTCACGGCCTCACCATAGGCGTTCTGGGCGGCGCGAATTGTCTGACCGCTGAAGACATCCACGACCGTCCGGTGAGTGGGGTTTCCGAAGAAGTTCGGGATGAGGAACGCGATCAGCCGGCGCTTGGGATAGGCCCACCCCAGCACGTCATGCAGTGTGACGGCATCCTGCCGGAAGCTGGCACGCGCGACCTCGTAGAGAGGGATGAGTTGGACCGAGCCCAGAACGAGGCCCAGTCCCAGGATCAGCATTACCCCGAAGACAGGACTCAACACCTCGGCCCGCCACTCCATTCGAGGCGTGGTCAGCACCCGATGCAACAGGCGCCACCCCGCGAAGGACGCCGATACCAGGAGAACGAAGTACGTGATCTCCGCATGGCCGGCCAGCGTCTGCAGTCCCAACGCCACGGCTCCAAGCAGCGCCCACGGCAACATGGCGCGCTTCTGTACCCAGAAGCGACGTCGGGTGATGGTGAGCTCAATCAGCGCTAGCAGCAGAGGCAACCAGGATGCGCCTGCGATGATCATGGGATGAACCACCGAGACCGCCATGAATCCGCTGAGCTCAAACACCGTGCCCGCGATCAGGGCACCGGCCCTGCCGGCGCCGATCACGCGCCCGAGGACATACATCCACACGCCGGCAAGTCCAAGTTGAACGACGATGAAGACACCAAAAGCCCGAGGGGCCGGGATCACAAAGAAAAGCCACGTGAGTGGATAGAGCGCCGAATGCTGACCGTTGGCCAGAAATGGATGGCCCGCAAAGAGGTTGGGATCCCAGAGCGGCAACGTGCGAGACTTCGCCGTCTCAACCAGGAATTGCTTCCATGGGTAATTCTCCAGGACCAAGTCGGAAAGCAGGGGGTTCTGGGCGCCATCCACTCCCATCGCATCCGCAGCGGCCTGGAAGGGCTCGGCACTATAGAGCGCATCGACAGGGAGCAGCGTCTTGTTGCCCACGGAAACGGGCGCAAAGAGCAGCAATGGGAAGAGAAGCAAGAGCCCTATGCAGAACCAGTCACGCCAGCCCCGTCGCATGGTCATCTCCATTCGCTCCGAGCTCGCCGTCATTGGCTCTGCCGTGATAGCCTTCACAGGCGTGGTCCTGACAGCCGTGGCTGCCGCTGTGATGAGGGTTCAAGGGGTACACGACGCCATCCTATCACGCAATGGGCATTCGGCAACAGGAGTGGCAAAGGACAAGGGCCGTGTCGAGACACGGCCCCATTATATCGGCTGCGGCCCTACCTGGAACAGTCAGACTTCGGGCGAATCGAGAGCCTGCCTCAATTCGGTGAGGCCGCCGGGCTGGGTGAAGGCAGACGCATCCACCAACCTAATGTCGAAACTCAACCGGGGAATCTCGGAGCCATCGCTGCGGGTCCCGCGTTCCCAATCCCGATGGGGATAGAAGAAGGAAACGGCCTCCTTCAACCGCTGGTCCAGGCGGCCGATCGTGACATAGGCATCCTGCCCGGCAGGAGCCACGATCAAGTACTGATAAATATCAAGTTGGCCGACAAAGAGCTCCGCACCCATAGACTCAGTCGCCGTGTTGCGCAGGATCAGGGCCACCGCCCTCAGGACATCGTCGTGGGTGAGAAACCCATAGGCATCGCTAAACTCGGGCATGCCGTTGATGACGACCCCAATCATGGCGAGCCGAGGCTCCTTGGCGACACGCTCGACCTCCTCTTCGATCAGGAGTGTCGTCGGAAGTCCGGTGATAGGGTGCAGCAGCGTCTCTCGATTGCTGCGACGCAATGCGTTCCGGACGCGAAAGCGCAGTTCCTGCACATCGAACGGCTTGGTGATGTAATCGACAGCACCCAGCTCCAGTCCCGTCAGTCGGTCGACCCGCTCCCGGCGCTCGGTCAGAAAAATGACGGGCGTATGTTCGGTTCGAGGCTGGCTGCGAAGTCGAGCACACACTTCGTAGCCATCAATATCCGGCAGGTGGATGTCCAGAACCACGAGATCCGGCTGGATCCTCGTCGCCATCTTGACCGCATCGTTTCCCCAGCCCGCGTGGGAGACCTGGTATCCCAGGGAGGAGAAGTAAGCCGTCAACATCTCCGCCGTGCTGACTTCGTCCTCGACGATGAGAATGTGGCACACATCTTCGTGGTCATCCTCGGCCACGACGCCCTGCGGAGAAACGTCGGATATTCCCATACTCACCTTTTCGCTCACTCCCTGATGTGCCGACGGGGAAACCCTACCCAATGGGCTCTTTGTAGACCTGGAAGGTACAATTGTCGTGCCCCATCCCTATGCAGGAAACTTGATCGACGCGGAATGTCCGACCACCGCTAATCCAACGGAGGGCCTCTTCAATGATCCCCGCGGCAATGAACCCCCCCGGACGCTCAACGTCCCGACCCCAACACATCGAGCATCGCTCGATAACGTAATGATAATGCTCACCGGCGGGATTGCGAACGTAGGAGGTCTGGTCGCTAAGCGAGTCGAAGACCTTCGCGACGGCCGGAAGCCCCGCCTTCACCTTTGCCTGGAGTGGCAATACCTTGAAAGCCAAGTCGCTGGCCCCCACCAACGCACCGAAATTGGCGAGACCCTGGGCGAAGAGCACGCGGCCGAGCCGCAGCTGCAGACCCCGACCGCCCCGTGGCCCATACATCTCCTCGAGCGCGCGATTGAGAGCGGAGATGTAAGCGAAATCGAAGCCCTTATCCATAACGTCGGGGGGGAGATTACCAATGAATTGCGACAGCCCGGCCATATTCAGAATCGCGTTGAGGCCATTGCGCCCCATGATCTCCGCTAGGGCATCGAAAAGGATCAACCCAAAACGATTGGGATAGAAAAGTCCGCTGGGTTCAGGAGATTCTGCCAAGATTGACCTCCGTCAGGCGATGCCTCTCAGACGAGGCCTACAGGATCGTCGCAAACTCGTCAGCAGCGCGCCGCATGTCCAAGAAGAGAAGCCCCAGCTTGGCTTGGTGCCGTGCAAGTACCGTGAGCACGGCCTCTTCCCCCACCGCGCGGAGGATGACATAGCCTCTCTCGCCTCGGACGTAGACCTCATCCAATAGCCCGCGTCCGAGCTCACTGGCGATTCGTTCACCGAGAGAGAGCATCGCGGCGGACATCGCGGATACCCGATCCTCCTCTACCCCTTGCGGCAGCGAGGTAGCTATAGGGAGTCCGTCAACGCTGATAATCGCGGCAGCCTCAACATCGGGACTGCTTACTTGGAGTTCCCGCAGTCGCTCGGTCATGTGTTCGTTTCGAGACCTGCTTGCCATTGCCTCAGCCCTCCGTTAGTGGATCTTGCCCTGGGTGTCTGGAGAACCTTCAGATGCAGAGAATGCAGACCCTGTTGTGGTAAGAGCCTGCACCGACAAATTGTGACTTCATTGAAAGAGTACCATAGGTATCTACTACTGTCAAGATATGGTTAAAATACGCTTCTACCGGACGGATACAGCCCAGCGCAGACGATGGCCAGGGCGGCGCGCATCTGATCCTCCCAGGAGGTCCCAGCGTCTTGGGCGCCCACACTCTCGATGACGGAGATTCGCAGGAAATAGGTGGCAATCAATGTGCCGGCGATTTCGGCATCGAAATCAGACCGAAAGAGCCCCTCCGTCTGTCCCTCACGCACCAACTGAGCCACCGCTTGGGCGAGCATAACGTGGTTGCCGGAGGGCGTCTGCAGAGGAGGGTGGGCTATCGCATAGGCGAACATTCGCTGGTAGAGATGCACATAGGGGGTCAATTCACGCCGGATCCCCGCCAATAGCATCCAAATCCGCTCGACCGCGGTTGCATCGCCCGCAGGCAATGCCGACAGGAGAGGTTCGATGCGACGATAGAGGAGTTCCCCTAGAAGGGCTTCTTTGCTGCTGAAGTAGTTGAAAAAGGTACCTTTTGCGACATCTGCCGCGTCCGCGATCTCCTCCACGGTCGTCGCGTCGAATCCCTGTGTTCCGAAGAGTCGTTCCGCGGCTGCCAACAGACGACGATGCGTCTGTTCCCTTCGGCGATCCCAACGCGACTGAGCTTCGGTTGTGTCCGTCTCGATCAAGGCAATGTCCTTATACGGCGCCTCTAACGTTCACTGACCCCGGTCAATATTGACCGGGGTCAGTATACATACGATCGATAAACGGACAACCCTTCTCCCGCGCAGCAGGCGTCAGCCCCTTACAGCTGCCTTTGCGCGCGTCGTTCGACCAAGACCCGCTGGATTTCAGCATAATGTGCCCGCGTGACTGGATGCGAGCGTGCGACGAGAACGGAGAGGATCAGCAGGATGGCGGGGACAATAGAGACGCAGAGGCGCAGAGCCATCAGCGCCGAGGCCGGCTGGGCGGGGATTGGGGTTGCCGCGGTCGGCTGAACGTAGTGAGCCCACCGCAAGGCCATCGGCAGGAGCCCCAACGCGACCATCCGTGCCAGTTTGTCGATAAAGACCATGATGCCGGCATAGGCGCCTTCCTGGCGATGTCCACTCATCAGCTCATCAACTTCCATCACGTCGGGCACCATGGCCGACGGGATCACGTGCGCTGCGGACACTCCAAACCCGGCCAGTGCTCCGAGAATGTAGACCGGCACCTTAGCCCCCTGTGGCACGAAGAAAATGGCCAACATCACGACGATCCACGTCATCGCACTAATGACATAGGCCTGACGCTTCTCAAACCGCCGAGAGAGATAGACGATGACCGGAAGCAGAAGGAAAGCCGCAGCAAGGATAGTGCCCTGGACAATGGATGCCTCATCTTCGGTCATACCGGTCCAGTAGGTCAGGTAGTAGGCAAAGACTGCCTGCACGATCACGACCGGGATCCAGCTCAACAGCTTTAGCGCGACCGTGTAGCGGAAAGCACGGTTGCGGCGGACGTAGCCAATCGATTCACGAAGCGGCAAGGGATCCGCAGCCTGGAAATCGCTTCGTTCCCGGGTCGTGAAGAACGTGATCAGCAGCGGCAGGATGAACGCCACACCACTGGCGTAGCCGATGGTCTGATAGGCCCCAGGATCCCGCGCCGGGAACATCGGAAAGATGACCAGACCGAGCAGGAGCGGTGCTGCCAGCCCTCCCCCAATAGAGACAGCCATCCTGTAGGTGATGAGTGACGTGCGCTCATCGTGATCGTCGGTCAGTTCAGGGGCCAACGCCACGTACGGACAACTGACCGCGGTGAAGGCGCCCTCATAGAGGATGTAGATGCCTGTGTAGTACAGGAAGAGCAACGTCTGGTTCTGAGTCGCCGGTATGACCCACAGCAGCGCGAAGAATAGCCCGAAAGGGACGGCACCAAAGAGCAGGTAGGGCCGCCGTCGTCCCCAGCGTGTCCGCGTTCGATCCGAAAGGAAACCGAAGAGCGGATCGTTCAGGGCGTCCCAAAACGTCACGATGACCCAGAAGAGGCTTACTAACCGCAGGTCCAGACGGACGATGTCCGTTAGGAAGAAGCTGTACCAGAACGGGATGATCGTTCCGGGCCCGACGGAGTTGCCGAAGTCACCGATGCCATAGGCCAGCTTTCGCCAGACTGTGAGCTTGGGGGCACGGGTCTGGGAAGCACGATCCTGATCTGCCATGAATCCACCTCGATGGTGTCAGCGATAGGGAAAGACAGAATCACCGGGTGAGTTGCGGCTGCTAGGGCTGAGCCAATCCCGGCACCAGACAGCCTACTATTGATACACGCGGGATCGAGCTTCGATACGCACGCCTGGATGGATCAGGCCAACGTGGAGAACGCCCCAGAGGCCGGGTGGATGGCCCTGGGGCGCTCTCGTCTTTCAGAGAACCGGTACCTCTGACTCCACCATCTGCAGGTTCTCAAACTGGCTGTTGTATAGCTCAGCATAGAAGCCGCCCTGGTCCAGAAGGTCCGCGTGCTTGCCTTGTTCGACGATGTCGCCGTGGTTCATCACCAGAATCCAGTCGGCATCACGAATGGTGGACAGGCGATGAGCGATGATGAAACTGGTGCGACCCTCCAAGAGGGTGTCCATCGCCTTCTGGATCAGCACCTCGGTCCGGGTATCCACCGAGCTGGTGGCCTCGTCGAGGATCAGGATTTTGGGGTCGGCCAACACGGCCCGCGCAATCGTCAAGAGCTGCTTCTGGCCTTGGGAGATGTTGCTGGCCTCTTCGTTGAGAACGGTGTCGTAGCCTTCCGGCAGGGTACGCACAAAGTGGTCCACCTGGGCAGCCCGAGCGGCCCGGAAAACTTCGTCGTCACTGGCGCCGGATCGACCGTAGCGGATGTTCTCCAGGATCGTATCGTTGTAGAGCCACGTGTCTTGAAGGACCATAGCAAAGATCTGACGCAGGTCGTGCCGCGCAAAGTCTCGGATATCGTGGCCATCTACCAGGATTGCACCACCGGTCACGTCGTAGAAACGCATCAGCAGTTTGACCATCGTGGTCTTTCCGGCTCCGGTCGGACCGACGATGGCGATGCGCTGCCCCGGCATAATGACGGCGTCGAAATCGTTGATGACGATCTTGTCGGGCGTGTAGCCGAAGCGCACGTCCTTGAATTCCACGCGACCCGAGACATCGTCAACCGCGAGAGGCATCTCCACATCCGGCGTTTCCTCGGTCTCATCCAGGAACTCGAACACACGCTCGGCGGAGGCCGCGGTCTGCTGCAGAATGTTGGAAATATTGGCGATCTGCGTGATAGGCTGGGTGAACGAGCGCACGTATTGGATGAACGCCTGAATATCGCCAACCGTAACGGCTTGCTTGATAGCCAGGTAGCCGCCCAGAATGGAGATGCCAACGTAACCCAGGTTGCCCGACGAAGGTCATAATCGGCATCATCAGGCCGGACAGGAACTGGGATTTCCAAGCAGAGCTATATAGCGTAGTGTTCAATCCATCGAACTGCTCCACGCTCCTGGCTTCGCCGTTGAAGGCCTTCATCACGATGTGCCCGCCGTACATCTCCTCGACGTGTCCATTCACGTGACCGAGGAAGTCCTGCTGCTGCTTGAAGTACTTCTGCGACTGACGGATCACCAGCATGACGACCACCATCGAGAGTGGCACGATCAGCAAAGCCACCAGCGTCATCTGCCAACTGATAGTCAGCATCATGATCAGCACGCCGACCACGGTTGTCACAGACGTGATGATCTGTGACAGGCTCTGGTTAAGGGTCTGGCTGACGGTGTCCACATCGTTCGTGATCCGCGAGAGCACCTCACCGTAGCTGGTGTTATCGAAGTAGCCCAGCGGCATACGGTTGATCTTGGAAGCGATATCTTTGCGGAAGCGATAGGTGATATCTACCGAAACGCCGGACATCACCCAACCCTGGATATAGCTCAGCAGGGACGATGCCAGGTATAGGGCGAGGACAAGGCCCAGGATGTTGCCGATGTAACCGAAATCAACCCCGGTACCCGTCCCTGCGAGCTGCCCTAGCACGCCCTCAAAGAGCTTGGTCGTCGCCTTGCCCAGGATCTTGGGGCCGGCAATGGAGAAAATCGTGGAGGCAGCCGCAAGAACCATCACGATTGCGATGGCGACCCTGTAGGAGCCGAGGTACTGGATCAACTTGATCATCGTACCTTTGAAATCGCGCGGCTTCTCGCCTTTCATCATCGCCATAGGGCCGCCGCGGCCCATGGGACCCCGGCCCCGAGGGCCGGAGGACGTGCGACCGGTCGACGAAGTGCTGGTGCCATGCATCGTCATGCCAATTCCTCCTCGCTGAGCTGTGAGAAGGCAATCTCGCGATATGTCTCGCAGTCGTCCATTAACTCGTAATGGGTGCCCTTCCCAACGATCCGACCTTCATCGAGAACGACGATCTGATCGGCGTTTTTGACCGTGGCCACACGCTGCGTGACAATCAGCACCGTGCTGTCCCCAGTCTTCTCTTTGAGTGCCGACCGGAGCGCAGCGTCGGTCTTGAAGTCCAGGGCCGAAAAGCTGTCATCGAAGATATAGATGGGCGGTCGCTTGACCAGAGCACGCGCAATCGCCAACCGCTGCTTCTGCCCGCCTGACACGTTCCCGCCACCCTGGGCGATCGGCGCATCCAGGCCCTCCGGATTGCTAAAGATGAACTCGTTGGCCTGGGCGATTCCGGCGGCCTCTCGAAGCGTATCGTCGCTGGCGTCTTCGTCCGCATACCGCAGATTGCTCTCGATTGTTCCCGAAAACAACATACCTTTCTGCGGGATGTACCCGATCTTGTCACGCAGCTCGTTCTGGCGGACTTCGCGGATATCCACGCCGTCGACCTTGACCGCGCCTTCCGTGACATCGTAGAAACGTGGGATCAAGTTGATGACCGTGGACTTTCCACAACCCGTGGAACCTATCAGGGCCGTCGTCTGTCCCGGCTCCGCAACGAAGTTGATGTCGTGCAGCACGTCTTCCTCAGCACCGGGATAGCGGAACGAGACGTCGCGGAACTCTACCCGACCCACAAATCCGTCCCCATATCGCTTGGGCTCGCGGGGGTCGTTGATGGCAGTCTGGGTCTCCAGCACGTCGGCGATCCGGCCGCCCGAGACCGCGGCCCTTGGTAGGAAGATGAACATCATCGAGAGCATCAAGAAGGCGAAGACGATCTGCATCGCATATTGTAGAAAGGCCATCATATCGCCCACCTGCATCGTCGACGCAGCCACCTGGTGTGCACCGACCCAGATGATCAGCAGGGAAAGGCCGTTCATCACCAACATCATCACCGGCATCATCGTCGCCATCACACGCGCGACGAACAAGCTGGTGTTCGTCAAATCCCGGTTGGCATTATCAAAGCGATTGGCCTCGACATCCTGCTTGTTGAATGCCCGGATGACCATCATACCGGATAGGTTCTCGCGCGCGACGAGGTTCAGCCGGTCAACCAACGTCTGCATGATCCTGAACTTCGGCAGCGAGATCGAAAAAGCGATCGCGATCAGGCCAAGCAACACCACCACGGCTGAAGCGATGATCCACCACATCGATGCGCCCTTGTTGAGCGCCCGAATGACACCGCCCACGCCGATGATGGGTGCATACAGGACCATACGCATGATCATGAAGATCACCGTCTGCACCTGGGTGACGTCGTTAGTCGAACGCGTGATCAACGAGGCGGTTGAGAACCGATCGAACTCGGTGCTGGAAAAACTCTCGACCTTCTTGAATACGTCCCGGCGTATATCGCGTGCCGCGCCTGCAGAGGTGCGGGCCGCCAGGAGTCCTGCTGCGATCGTGGCCACACCACCTGCGAGTGAAACTAGCAACATCAGGCTGCCGATGTGCAGAATGTAGTTAGTCTGGAGCTTGCTGGGATCCACGCCCAGTGCCACGTACTCCGCCTTGACGGCACCGGCCGCCAACTCACCGACCATGCTGTCGCCAAGAGCGGCGAACTGCTGGTCGATGGTCGTCTTCATCTGCGCAAGCTGCGCGGAAGGGAGTTGGGAGAGCATGGCGAAGATGTCGGTTCCGGGTGGGAGCTTGGATAGATCGAATGGCATTCCCTGGGCGAGCGCCGCCGCCTTGGCCGGATCGGCCATCGCCTGCTGTATCGTGGAAACCACCAGCCAGGATTTGGCCATGATCGGATTCAGCGTGTCTATCTGAGCCTGATCCATCTTCCCGCGGACATAGATCGGTTCATTAGCCAACTGCGGATATTGTGTCAGATACGTCTGGTAGTTCGGGGAGTTCTTATCCACCAGGGTGTAGTGGCTGGTGACCAGCGCTTTCTCGCTGTCGCTCATAAAGAGGAACAGTTTGTCCATCTCGCTCTGACGAACGGCAGACGGCACGGCATTGGCCACACCACCCTGCTGGATGCCGTTATTCACAATCTGCGAAAGATAGTCAGGCAGGGCCAAGTTCGCATCCGCTTGCACGAAAAGCAGAGCGATCGTGAGCAGGATCGAGATAATATAGGGTTTCAGGTATCCTACTAATCTAATCATACTGCGCAAACTCCTCGAGACTCCGCAACTTAGCGACACAAAAATTGCTACCCCCTCCTGCAGGGTAGCAATCAGTGAACAGATCGGGACGCTGTCCCTGTGACCTCATCACAATGGCCAGGTGGAATATATAATACGATTTCCTCTGCAATTGTCAAGCAGCAGACCGCCGCCTACTGCATCGTGCGCCTGCTCCCTACGACCTACAGATCCAACACCCGCGTCCGGTACTGCAGCGCCTCCGCCAGGTGGTGCGTCTGGATCACGTCCACATCCTCGAGATCGGCAATCGTCCGGCTGACTTTGAGCACGCGGTGGTAGGCGCGAGCGCTGAGGTGCATCTGACGCATCGCCGAACGGATCAGGGCTTGGCCCTCAGGCGGCAGGATGCAGAACTCGCGGATCTCCGCGGGGCCCATGTCCGCGTTGCAGGTCAGTGGGGTGCCCGCGAAGCGGGCGTGCTGCCGCGCGCGCGCCGACTCGACCCGCGCGCGGATCGCGGTGGAGGACTCCCCCGACGTCGTTTGGGTCAGCTTATCGTAGTCCACCCGCGGTACCTCGATATTGATGTCGATCCGGTCCAGTAGCGGCCCCGAGATCCGCTTGCGGTAGTTCTGGATCATCCCCAAGGAGCACGTGCAGGCGCGTTCGGGGTCGCCGTAGTATCCGCACGGGCAGGGATTCAGCGCTGCGACCAACATAAAGTTGGCCGGAAACGTCAGCGCACCTTGCGCACGGCTGATCGTGACCGACTTGTCCTCCAGGGGCTGGCGCATCACCTCCAGCACGCGCCGGTTGAACTCCGGCATCTCGTCCAGGAAGAGGACGCCGCGGTGGGCGAGGCTGATCTCGCCGGGCCGGGGCCACTGCCCTCCGCCGACGAGGCCGGCATTACTGATCGTGTGATGTGGGGCACGGAAGGGGCGTATCTGGACGAGAGGCGTGTCCGGCGGGAGGATGTCGGCGACGCTGTAGATCCGGGTCACCTCCAGCGCCTCGTCCAGTGTGAGCGAGGGCAGGATCCCCGGCATCGCACGGGCCATCAGCGTCTTGCCGGCGCCGGGCGGGCCCACGAGGAGCAGGTTGTGCGCTCCGCCCGCCGCGACCTCAAACGCACGCTTGGCGTGCTCTTGCCCGCGGATCTCAGCGAAGTCGGTTGCCGGGGGCGGTACGTGTCCGGTCATGCCTGCCCCGGGGTCCAGCGGCTCGATCTGTGTGGCGCCCTGCAAGTGGGCCACCAATTCGGCGAGCGACGCGACAGGATAGACCGCCACATCGGGGATGAGCGCCGCCTCCGGTGCATCGATCGCGGGCACGAAGAGGGACGTTATACCGTTGCGACGCGCCATGTCTGCTACCGACAACACGCCCCGCACGTGACGAAGCGAGCCGTCCAGCGAGAGCTCGCCCATCACGAGGGCGCCATCCAGGCCGCCCGGAGGCAGCTGTCCCCAAGCTGTCAACACCCCGATGGCGATGGGCAGGTCGTAGGCTGGCCCCTCCTTGCGAAGGTCAGCCGGCGCCAGGTTGATCGTGATGCGCTGATCATAGGGAAACTTACACCCACTGTTGCGGATCGCAGCGCGCATCCGTTCGCCGCTCTCGCGCACCGCGGCGTCGGGCAAGCCGACCAGCGTGAGCGAGACCATCCCGCGGCCCACGTCCACTTCGACATCCACTGACTCGGCTTCCAGGCCGATCACGGCTGCGCTGTGGATCTTCGCTAGCATCGGGCATCACCAAAGATCGGCCGGAGACTGACCGAGAGGACCATCGTCATCGCGTCGCGGAAGGGGATCATGGACTTCCCTCCATACCGGTTGATGCGCTTGGGAAAGGACGACATCAGTGTACACTGCCCTTGAGACAACGTCAAAGACAGCCATCTTACAACCAAAGGTGTGTGCACGTGGACAACCCGGCACCGGCAGGACCTATGCGAGCCTATCTCGCCATCAAGTACCACGAGGACCAGACCAACCGCTCGAAGATCGAGGGGATCACCGAAGTCCTGACGTGCGCCGGGTACGACACGATCTGTGTCGCTCGCGATATCGAAGCGTGGGGCGAGGCCAGCTATGAGCCGCAGGCTCTGATGGCACGCAGCTTCGAGGAAATTGACAGGTGCGACCTGGTGGTTGTGGAGTTGACGGAAAAGGGCGTCGGAATCGGCATCGAGGCCGGCTATGCCTACGCCCGGGGCAAGCCCATCGTGACAATCGCGGAACGCGGCGCAGATATCTCGACGACGCTGGCGGGCATTTCCTCCCGCGTCATCCTGTACGACCGCGTTGAGGACCTGAGCCGCCTGTTTGAGCGCCTGAGGGAAACAATCGCTCAATAGTCACTTGGGGTGATTATCCTGACCTGTCATCCTTCACTTCGTTCAGGATGACAACTGCAACCTTCAACTTAGCTGACCGCTAAGACGTAGCAGGGAACGCCTGGCTCCGCAACTGCCGGAACTCGTGCTCCAGTTTGGCAAGCCGGGGCTGGGCCTTGGGGTCACCATGGGTCATCCGGTGCCACGCAAAAGCAGCCTCGGTCACTTTCTGGTAGTAGCGCTGAACCGCCCACCAGCGCCGCAGGTCACCGCTTAGCAAAACGCCTAGGCGTGCCCTCCGGCGCTGAAAAGTCGACTTCAGAACGTTGACCTCATCCGCCGGGATGACGTTACCCCGAACCAGAGCCTCGGCATAGGCGATGATACGGCGTCGCTCCAGGAAGAAGGTGCCCAGTGCCACCGCCAACAACACCAACACCCCAATCCAGTCGACAACGACCGCCGCCAGCAGCGTCCCCGCCCCCTCGTAGCTGGCGAAGGTCGCCAGCGCGTTGTGAAGGGCGTGAGATCCGACCGCCAATCCGAATCCACCGGCGATCGAGAGCAGCTTCAGAGCCTTAGGCCTCATCTCAAGCGACAGTGCAATGCCCACGCCGGTGAACCCTGTGTACATCGCGTGATTCAGGCCGAAGACACCCGCCCGCACAAAGGCAAGGCTCAAGACGCCCCCCACACCGCCTTCGGCATAGGCCCCCATAAGGTAGAAGACGTTTTCGACCGCCGCAAACCCAAAGCCCACGATCCCACCGTAGATCAACCCGTCGATAGGACTGTCGATCTCACGCCGAAGAACCAGCAGAAGCAAGATCAGTGCGACGGCCTTAACGGCCTCCTCCACGAACGGCGCCACCACTGAAGCACCCAGAAGCTCGTAGGTCAGTTGATTCGAGGACTGAATTGCCGTCAGAGGAACATCCAGCACGACCTCCATGATCAGTGCCAGGATGACCGAAGGCACGGCCCCCCAGAGGAACGCCACCGCGAGCAGGGCCAGCGGCTCCTTTTCGTATCGATCCAACCACCACAGCACCGTCGCATAGAGCAGCGCCGGCACGAAGCTCAAGACAACGATTAGGAGGAAGCCTAAGGCCATAGGATCACCTCAGTCGTAGTGACATTGCCGTCCGGATCACGGACTAAACGGATTACTCGGATTTCACGGATGCTTGCGCTAGGCGCAAGCCAGTCTCAACAGAGAGCCTTCTGCCGTGAAATCCGTGCAATCCCGCGAATCCGTGATTCAGACACCTACCGTCGCGGTGACAACGCCCGCAGAAGCGCCAGCCCGCCGCCGGCGACTGCGGCTAATCCGGCGGCAGCCCCCACGCCCTGCAGCAGCGTCTCGGTCTCCACGGTTGGCAAGACGGCACCTTCTAGCCCTGCGTCCGCACCATACTGCGAGAAAAGCTGCCCCCACGGCGTCTTCAGCGCGGCTTCGACCCGTCTGCGTCCCACGACCGGGTACCAGTAGACGTTGTGATAGAAGTTGCTGGCAAAATAGGACCACGGCACAATCGGGCTCCGCAGCAACGCGGCCTCGAAGGGCTTGAGCGCGCCGTGGTAGATGGCCTTCTGTCCTCGGCTGGCGAAGGTATCTTCCTGGATGAAGTCCCAGCGTTCCGCCGTCGCTGCCACGTCCCCAACAAACTCGATATCCTTCGGGTCGCCGACGCCCAGCCCCAACTCGTGCGCAATGCGCAGGAAGGGAATCGAGCGCGGGTCGAAGCCCTGCAGCATTGCCGACGCTGCATCGATCGCCACCTGATCGGCCGAGGCCATCAGCACGTTCTTCTCGTGCCAGTGCATCGCCCGCGGCCCGGGGCCGTCGCCCGCAAAGCTCCCGTCCATCACGGCGAAGAGCCCCGGATGGATGTCCTGCTGGATCATCAGCAGGTCCACCAACGTCTCGTGGATCACGCTGTGAGTCCAGTGACGTTTGCGGCCCAACAGCCCGCCGAATGCGTTCTTCATCGCCCCCGTGATTGTGGTAAATACGTGCGTCTTCACCGTGGGGAGCTGGATGATGTTGTTACCGATCAGCATCTCGGGGATGACCACGCCCTCGGGATAGACCTCGTCGAGGACCAGGAAAGGTCGTTTGGGCTCGTAACGGACCCAACGCTCCTCGGGCCTATAGATGTATCTGCAGGGCACACCGTAGGTATCGGTGACATAGCGCTGCTTGTTGTTGACCTCGCCATCGCTGGTGTCGACCACCACCGTGTCATTGTGGACACCGACGAGGTCATAGCCATCGCCCTGCAGCACGCGGATCACGCCCTCGAGCTGCCACGGGGTCGTGGAGCAGGCAGGATACCACGTCTGCCAGGAGATGTTGATCTTGAGAAGTGTGGTCTTGTCCTTGGGCAGGATCTCGCGATACCTCGCGAGTTCCATCAGCCGCGCATAGTCGTCCAACACCGTCTCAGGGCTCGTCCGCACGATGGCAACCTTGCCCCGTCCGGGGAAGTCAACTGGTTTCATAGCGTATCTCTCCAAGCTAGAGCGTGCTCCCGGGGCCCGCAACGTTAGCACCACCGGCAGCACGCATCGTCCTCACCACAAAGTGCCGGAAGTATAAGACGAACAAACGGTTTGTCCAGATGTGGGCACGCTGTAGCACCTTATAGGGTATCAGTGCACAACGGGGTGACGAGATCAACCGAGGTTTGCTGGGGATTTCCGCCGGTGCTATGATGGGCTCATCCGAGTGTCATCCAGGGCAACACCTCGCGAAGGAGACCTGCCGTGCCTCAGCTAGAGAACAAGCCAAATCTGATCTTCATCATGCCGGATCAACTGCGACACGATTTCCTCGGTTGCTACGGCGCCGACTTCCTGCACACGCCCAACATCGACCGCCTCGCTGAGGAGGGCACGCGCTACGCGTCGTGCTACTCCGAGCACCCGCTCTGCGTCCCCGCGCGGGTTGCCCTGCTGACGGGCTTGCACGGCTTCAAGACGGGCGTCCTCGACAACGGGCAGTTCCTCCGGCCCGACTACCGCGAGATGGGATTGCAGACGTGGCCCGAGATCCTCGCCAAGGCAGGCTACGCCACCGCCGCCATCGGCAAGATGCACTTCTACCCGTGGGACGCCCGGCTGGGATTCCGGTATCGTTCCATTGCCGAGGACAAGCGCTGGATCCACATTCGCGACGACTACTATCATTACCTGAAGGCCGGCGGCCAACGCAAGTACCATGGCAACGAGCACCCTGGCTACTTCGAGAACAAGGGGGCCGTGATCAGCAGGCTGCCGTGGGAGTTTGCCGTCGACCACTTCGTCGGTCAAGAGGCCGCCACCTTCATCGATCGATATGGCGATGAGAGGCCCTTCGCGATGATGGTGGGCTTCCCCGGCCCGCACTGCCCCTACGATCCCACAATGCAGGCCATCGCCGACCTGGATCCAGGCTCTATGCCGGATGCCGTGCCGCCCACCGCCGATGCGGAGCCGCTGCGGCACAACAACGTCGAGAGCAACAAACGCCCGTGGAACGGCGTGGACTATGGCGAGTTCACGCCCGACCAGATCAGGAACGTACGCACGCATTACGCGGGCCTGGTCCAACAGATCGACGTCGAAGTCGGCCGAATCCTGGAGACGCTGGAGCGTAAGGGACTGCTGGACAACACGATCCTCATCTTCTCCGCCGACCACGGGGACTACCTCGGTGACCATGGCATGATCGGCAAGGGCACTTTCTTCGAGAGCAGCATCCACGTACCGATGATCGTCCGGATACCCGGCGCAGTCGGTGGTGGGATCCGGGACGAGATCGTGGCGCTGAGCGATGTGACGGCGACGATGCTGGCGTTGGCCGGCGTCGAGGTGCCGGACTACATGGATTCCAGACCATTGCCGGGGCTCGGCCTTGCCAACGACACCCCCCGGGATGTGATCGTGGGCGCGACGCAGGGCGGATGGTGGATCGACGACGGGCGATGGCGGCTGTGCAAGTACAGCGCAGGGAGCGCCTTCCTCTTCGATCGGTCGGCGGACCCCGGCGAACAGCACAACCTCTGGCACGATCCCGCTTACCTCGAGACCCGCGACCGGCTGGACGCAGAGCTGACGCGGACGGTGATGGCCTATACTTCCGAGGCCCATTTCGATCACCGGGTTTACATGCACGACCTTTCCCAGCGCCCGGATTTCGGCGGTGAGGGATGGCAGAGGCCCTTCCCGAGGGACGTGCACGACCCCCAGGCGCGACGACAGCAGGGGACGAGTGACGACTGAAGGGTGACCGGAAGCGCTCGATGATCCAGCGAGAATAGCCAAATCGTCGGGCCGTGGTAGAGTGCAAGCCAAGTCTTGCGCAACCTCTTGAAGGAGCTCGCTTCTATGCGAATACTGCTTGCCGGTCACCGGGGGCAATTGGGTCGGACGTTGGTGCCGCTGTTGGAGGATGACCACGTCGTGCTGGGGGTTGACCTGCCCGACCACGATATCACGGATCGCGACGCGATGCTGAATCTCACGGCGTCGTTCAGGCCGGACCTCGTCCTCAACTCCGCAGCGATGACCAACGTCGATGGCTGCGCCAGGGACCCTGAGTTGGCCTACCGCGTGAACGGCATGGGCGCGCAGAATCTGGCCCTGGCGGCTGCGAGCGCCGGCGCCGAGTTTATGCAGATCAGCACGAACGAGGTCTTTGACGGCACTGCCACGACACCCTACCACGAGTGGGCACAGCGCCATCCCATCAACGCTTATGGCCGATCGAAGCTCGCCGGCGAGTGGTATGCCGAACACCTGTCGACCCGTTTCTACATCGTGCGCACGGCCTGGCTCTACGCGGTCGAGGGACGCAACTTTCCCCACCGCATCATCGAACTGGCCGATGAGCGCGGCGCCCTGAAGGTCGTCACCGACGAGGTGGGCAGCCCGACCTACGTGAGTGACCTGGCCGAAGCACTGGTCGGTCTCATCACCACCCATGCCTATGGCATCTACCACTTAGTGAACGAAGGGGGCGCCTCGCGGCACGAGTTCGCCAGGGCACTCCTGGAGGCGAGTGGGCGCGCGGACATCCCCGTCGAACCCATCACGTCGGACGCGTTCGAGCGGGCCAGCACCCCACCTGCCTATGCCCCTCTGGCCAATACCGCTGCAGCCGCCCTCGGCGTCCGCCTCCGCCCGTGGCAAGATGCCGTCGCGGCCTTCATCGAGGCCGCCGGGTATTAGCGTTGGATCCTCGCGTTTCGGTCATCATCCCCAACTGGAACGGCGCCCACCACCTGCCGGTCTGCCTGGACAGCCTGCGACGCCAGACCTACGCCGATGTCGAGGTGATCGTCGTCGACAATGCCTCTGAGGATGCATCGCTGCGCCTGCTCAAGGCCTACCCCGAGGTTCGCGTGCTGGCCCAGCCGACCAACCTGGGGTTCACAGGTGCCTGCAACGCCGGCCTGCGCGTGGCCGATGGCGAGATTCGCATCCTCCTCAACAACGACACCGAGACCCATCCGGGCTGGATCGAGACCGTCGTCCGGGCCTTCGCGGACCACCCCGAGGCCGGCATCGTGGCCTCCAAGATGCTGCTCTTCGACCGGCGTGATACCCTTCACACCGCCGGCGACTACGTCACGCCTGACGGCTTGGCGCACAACCGCGGCGTGTGGCACACCGATGCAGGACAGTTCAACCGTGCGGCCTACGTCTTCAGCGCCTGCGGTGGCAGTGCCGCTTACCGTGCCACCATGCTGGACCAGATTGGGCTGCTGGACGAAGACTTCTTCTTCTCCTTCGAGGACATCGATCTGGCGTGGCGCGCACAACTTGCCGGATGGCGCTGTCTCTTCGAGCCGCGCGCCATCGTCTACCACAAACTCAAGGCATCGGGCGGGGGAACGACAGCCTCCTTCTATGACGGCAGGAACCGCATCTTCACCGTCGTCAAAAACTATCCTGCCGACATGTGGCACGACCACTGGCGAGATGTGACGTCAGCCCAGTGGGATCTCATCCGAGCCGCAGTGAAAGCTTGGCGCGGCAAGGCCGCAAGAGCCACGTTGCGGGGCATCGCGGCGGGGCTCCTGGGCGTCCCACGGATGCTGCGCAAGCGCCGTGCCATCCAGGCCACACGGAAAGTGGATCGCCTCTACCTGGAGCGGCTGATGCAGCCTCCGTACGAAATCAGGATCGGCGGGGCGGAGATGCCGGCGCCCTCGTGATGGGTTACTTTGACGGTCGACTCGGATCCCTCGGGTCATCGGCCCAGCATCGCGTGCATTTCGCGACAGCGGCCCAGCCATAGGACCTCGTAGTCTTCCGGCGTCAGAAGCCGCCCCTCCAGATCCATCACCGTGCGGATGCCCTCTTCAAGGCACCAATCCACGCAGATCCGGTACGCCTCCCAATCGAGGTCATCCTCATCCCAAACCACAGGTACCTCGGTGAAGCCACGTTGGTAAGCGGCGAATGCCCGCGTGTGGCCATCAGTGGCGATGATGCGCCCGTCGAGGCGTTTGACGGGGATCGGGCGGAGCATCTCGATGCGCGGGGGATCCCATTGTTTGAGCACGCTTGCCAGCTTGGCAGTACAGATGTAGAGCTGGCTCGGCTGGATCTCCACAAGCGGCAGAAGAAAGGGTTCAGCCATCCGCCTCAGCTACGCCGAGAGGGCTGGGCAAGCCCCGCTTCACCGATAGACTCGGCCTCCGGCATCGTCCGCAGCGTAAGCTCCGCCTGACCTGCCCGCCTTGCGAGCGCCAGCCCCACCGCCAAGATCTGGACCCCTTGCTGAATGACGAGCACCGGCAGCCACCACGAAAACGAGAGGCGGGACAGCAGAGCATTCGCCCCCACGGCGAGACCCACCCGCACCACGAGCACACCGAGGACCAACGCCATCAGGGGCACAAACCGGCGCCTGGCGACCTTCAGGGCAACGCCAAGCGCCCTGAGAACGTGACGATCGCCGCGCACCACGGCCACTACCCTGGCAAGCTCAGCCCAGACCCAGCACGCAACGACGAACACCGCTCCCATCACCACAACCGGCATGGTGAGAGGCTGCCACACAGCACTGACCACCAGCGCGATACCCGCCGTGGTCCCGACCAACAACCCAATGGCCAACCCGCTGAGTAGCCCGAGCAAAACAAAGGGACCGAACCACGACGCACAGGCCCGCAGGAAGCGTCGGGCCGTGATGCGCTCTTCTCGGGCATACGTGGTCAGGACCCCACCCTCCGTCCACAACCAGACAGCCCGGACCAGCAACCACGCAAGGGGGACCAGGAGCAGCACCCATACCAGCGTCGATGACGTCAGACTTCCGGCTGGGGGGTGGTCGAGAAATTCCAGCACCAAGTCCAAGGATCCGGTCTTCAGTGCTTCGGCCACAATCGGGTATCGGAAGAGAGATCTCAAGGGAAGCATGATGAGCGGCGCCAGTAAGAACGCCGGCAGCGTGCTGATAAGATAGCGCAGCACCCATGGAAGCGGTCGCGTCACGACGCGCCGCAGCCTGCCGTACCGGCCCGCTCCGCCCTTGACCACGCTTACCACGACCCCACCCCGCGGAAGAGACCCTGCAAGAGCTGCGCCAGCCGGACCGTTGTCCCCAGCCACGCAGCGTTATCGGGCCGGCGATCCAGGCCGTTGTTGACCAGGTCGAGGTCCAGGACGGCGACAAGGTCCGGGTCGATCTCTACAGACGTTGCGGACGTCAGCTCGGTCGGAAACGCGCCGTCGCAGGGCCAAACCGGTTCAAGCACCTGCTGCCCCTCTGTGACCCGCACCGTCTCGGGAAGACAGAGCCGACCCTCCCGAACCGGATCGAATACACCCGTCTTCGCATCCGCGGCCCGCGCATCCAAGGTCGACCGGCTGTCGACGAGTTCGTCAAAGAACCAGGTCGCAATGTCATCGCCTAACGTCTCGGCCATCACGCCGCGCAGATCGTCCGCAGAGGGGTGCGCGAAGGCGAACCGCCGGGCATAGGTGCCCAAAAAGTCGACCATCGCGGCGTCGCCCACTCGGCGCTGGAGCATCGTCAATGAAAGCGCCGGCTTGGCATAGGCTGCGATGCCGTAGGCGTTCCCGAAGCTCCAGGCCGTACCAGCCATCGTGGTGTCTGGAGCTGAGACGTACTCAGATCTGTCGACCGACAGATAAGAGAGCGTCCAGCGCCCCCAGTTCGAGAGGGCCCCTCCATAGAGGGCATCCATAGCGCGAAGCGAGCTGTACTCCGCAAACCCCTCATCCAGCCAGGGCTCCTCGGCCTCGTTGGTGGCGACCAGCGATTGAAACCACTGGTGGGCCAACTCGTGGACCGTCTCGACCTCCAACAGACGCAGATAGGCAGGGTCGGAATGGGTAACCGTCGCCCCGACGGTGAAGAGCGAGGGATACTCCATCCCCCCCGCACCTCCGGCGCCGCTCGGCACAAGAATGACGGTCAGCTCAGGGTAGAGGCCACCACCATATGGCCCGTACCAGTCGCCGTACAACGGGAGGGTATCGACCGTGGCCCGCATCACCCTGCGAGAGGCCACCCGCGCGTCAGGATAGTGCAAGACCTCCACCCGGACCCCGTCGACGGTTTTCGACCGGATGCGAAAGTGAGGGGATGCCCCCCAGGCGAAGTCAATGACATGCTCGGCGTGGAAGTGCCGTGTCGCGGTGCCGTCTGCATTGATCAGCAGCATCGTCGACCGCGGTCCCCACGGTCCCGACGACCCAGCCTTGCGGCAGGGTCAACCCGACCTCGTAGGAGCCGAAGTCAGCGTAGAACTCGCTGTTCGCGTGGAAGGGGTAGGCATTCCAGGCGCCATCCTGCCAAACGCCGAACTTGGGGAACCACTGTCCCGCCATCACGAAGTCTCCACCATCCGCCCATCCCGTGCGAGCAAAGACCTTGGGAAACAGCGCAGTAAAGGTCATCTCGACGGTGACATCCTCACCCGGTGCCACCGGTTCCGGCAGGACAGCGCGAACTAGCGTCTGGTCAGCATCGACACTCTCAAGGGTGAGGGCCGTTCCATCCGCAAGTTGGATCGCATCCACCGTGATCGAGCCGGGATTATTGGCGTCGAACTGGAACCCTCGTGACGAGGTACCGGACTCCTGCATCCAGAGCGTTCCCTCGTTGCGGAACGCGTTCAAGTAGAGGTGAAAGACCAGGTCAGGGATGGCGTCCTGGGTACGGTTGACGTAGGTGGCCGTCTGTGTGCCGGTAATGACGTGCGCGACGGGATCGTAACGGGCGTCGATGACGTAGGAGGCCACGTCGGGCGGGGGCTGGGCGTCCGCAAGACCTTCAACATAGCGACCCTTTGCCTCAGCAGACGAGAATAAAGCCAAGACACCCGCGCCGGCTACCAGCAACGCGAGAAAAACCTTCGCAAGGTTTCTGAGACCTTGCGAAGGTTGAACAGTTCCCTTCAGTCCGCACCATATCCCCTGGGATGCGTCTGATGCCACATCCACGCACTGGAGATAATGTCGTGAAGATCGGGCATCTGCGGCGCCCATCCCAGAACCTGGCACGCGAACGTCGCATCTGCTACCAGGATGGGTCCGTCGCCGGGCCGGCGCGCGACCACTTGTTCGGGGATCGGATGGCCGGTCACCTCGCGTGCGGTCTCAATCACCTGTCTCACGGAATAGCCCTCCCCATTCCCGAGGTTACATATAAGGGAAGGATGATCGTCCAATGCTCCCAGGGCGAGGATATGAGCTTGGGAAAGATCAAGAACATGAACGTAGTCGCGGATACACGTGCCGTCTGGGGTCGGGTAGTCGGCGCCATAGACGTAGACGTGATCTCGCTGGCCCAACGGCACCTGTAACACCAAGGGGATCAGATGCGTCTCGGGTCTGTGTGCCTCTCCCCGTGCCGGAGGCGTGGCCCCCGCCGCATTGAAGTAACGCAGGGCCGCAAACCGGAGCCCGTGGATCTTATTGTACCAGATCAGCGTCTCCTCGATCATCCGCTTGGTATGACCGTAGACATTCACCGGACAGATCGGGTCGTCCTCAGTCAGTGGGGTGTCCTTACTGGCATAGACGCCGGCGCTGGACGAGAAGACGAACTTAGCAACGTCGTGGGCCACCGCGGCTTCGATCAGGGTCATGCTGCCCATGACGTTGTTCCGAAAGAAACTACCGGGGTTGCGCATCGATACGCCCGCCTCAATGAAGGCGGCAAAGTGGAGGATCGCGTCGTATCGGTCGGCCCCCAATACTGCATCCAGCATCTGCCGGTCGAGGACATCGCCCTGGACAAACCGGGCCTGTGCCGGGACAGCCTTCCGATATCCCTTGATCAGGCTATCGTAGACGGTAACCTCGTGGCCTGCCTTGAGAAGCTGCTCTGTAACGATGCTACCGATATACCCGGCTCCACCAGCAACAAAGACCCTCATGAATCCCCCCTGGAGATGAGCCCCGATGGATTCCCCGCAGTCTATTCCAATGCACCGGTAGCGCAAAAGCAGCGATCCATCCTCCGGAAAGCTACGCCTCGGTCTTCCGGGAAGCTGCGCCTGGCGTTGAGCTTCCCGGAAGGTTCTCATTGTACTTACTTCGGGAAGCGGCTGAGCACCTCGATCCTTACCGGTAGTGCGACGCGGTCGCCAATCTTGAGCGCCTGCTGCGGCTTGGGTTCGCGACGTGGCGTCACCAACACATCCAACGCTGTACCGGAGCGCTTGTAGTCGTCGCGCACGTAGGCTTGACCCAGCAAATACCCCTCTGTGTCGATGCTGCAGCTTGTGATCTTACCCACCACACGGCCCCGATCGTCCACTACCGGGTCCAACTGCTGCGGCATCGGCTGCCCCTTCTCCGGCACACGGAACCGCACGACCCCTGCGTCGCGCTTGGCATCCAATGCGATGTAGGCCTCGCGCCCCACGAAGAAGGGCTTGTAGATCTTCGGGTAGGTACCAAACCCGGCCTCCGCCATCGTCAGACCAAGCGGTCCGGCCATTTCGTGACCGTAGAGCGGCAGCCCCGCCTCCATCCGTAGACTGTCCCGCGCCGCCAGCCCACAGGGCTTCAGCCCGAAACCCTCTCCCACCTCCAACAGCTTCTTCCAGAACGCTACAAGCCGATCCGGGTGGACGAAGAGCTCGTAAGCCACGCGTTCGCCCGTATAGCCGGTACGGCTAACGATAAGGTCGAACCCACCGAGGACCACCCGGGTCACACCCGCCCAGGGCAGCTTCTTGATCTTTGCCAGGTCTTCGTTGCTGCCACCGAGCGCCAACAGGATGTCCCTGGCCTTTGGCCCCTGAAGCGCAAGCTCGTGGCGGCGATCATCGCCAGCCTCCGGCACGCGCAAATCCCGCAGGACAGCAGCCCCTGACGGTGCTTCCCATCGCACCCACGGGCGGCTCGGATCGATCATCACCTCGCCCCGGTGCACCGCGCTGACCCATGCCCAATCTTTGTCATTGTTCGCCGCATTCACCACCACCAGGTAGTGGTCTTCCCCGATGCGGTAAACGAGCAGGTCATCCATCGGAAGGCCGTCCACGTCGAACAGGGCCGTGTACTGCGATTCCCCGACCTCCAACAGATAAACGTCGTTGACCATGATCATATTGAGGAACGCTGCCGCCTCAGGGCCGCGGATGTCCCAGCACCCCATGTGGCTTACGTCAAACAGCCCGGCTGCCTCGCGGACGGCTCTATGCTCGTCGAGGTTAGCAGTATACCAAACCGGCATATCCCAGCCTCCAAAGGGCACCATCCGCGCCCCCATCTCGCGATGCGTCGCGTTGAGGAGTGTCCTTTGGAGCGGGGCGTCCTCCGGCTCCTGCCACTCGAACCTCGGCAGCGCAGGCCCCGCCGGCTCCTTGTGGGACCACGCGCCGATGAAGTAGGGTTTTGCGTAGGGGCCATCTTCGACGACGATTGGCTCGGTCGGCGCGGGGGCCTCCCCCAGGTCGCGAACCGCATCCAGGAAGGTGAGCCGCCCATAGGCGTCATCGGTGGCGACGTAGCCATCCACGAGCGCGCGCAGCCACGTCATCACCCGCGATGCCCGCTCGGTCGGAACGTCCAGATACATCGTCAGCTCGTCGACCCGCGTCAGCAGTCCGGCAGCCATCACCTTGCCATCAGCCTCCAGAAGCGTCACCAGGCGCGACGTGCCGTCCGCCATGGCCGCCGTATCCGAAGGGGTCAACCAGTCGACGAAGGGTTTCACCAGCCGCCCCTCCAGGGCCAGCCGCTCGTATGCGGAGCTGCCCTTCGGGGCATCGTTGACGAAGTAGAAATGAGGATACCCGGTCGAGAGCGCCACCTCATAGGGATCGCCGGCTTTGGCTGCCAGCGCCGCGACCCTGAGCTTGGCCTGCTCCAAAACGTCGAAGTCCACCCGGGCACGATAGTCGTACTTGGGGCGGCGCTTTTCCAGGACGTAGGGCGTCATGGCGTTGAGCAGGGAGGCGATAATGCCGGCAATCTCTCCCATGTCGCCGGTGTCCAGCCCACGCTGGGTCACCCAGGGCGTGCCCAGGCGAATGCCCGAGGGGTAAAGGGCCGTCGAATCACCCGGGATCGTGTTACGGTTGGCGACGATCCCCGCGATGTCCAGAATCCGGACGGCCGGGTCACCCATCAGTGGCGTATCGTAAGGGCCCTGCACCGTCTTGCAGTCGATCAACACCATATGCGTGTCGGTGCCACCATAGGCGACACGGACACCCTCGGTAGCCAGCGCCTCCGCCAGCCCCACAGCGTTTGCCACCGTTTGGCGCTGAAGCTCGCGAAACTTATCGGTCGTCGCCAGCTTTGCGGCCGCGGCGATCCCGGCGATGGCCTCCATATGCGGGCCACCCTGGAAGCCAGGGAAGACCGCGCGGTCGATGTTGTTTGCGAGGAGCGATTTGTGTGTGAGGATGACAGCGCCGCGCGGGCCGTTGAAGGTCTTGTGGGTGGTGAAGGTGACAACGTCGGCGATGCCAACCGGATTCGGGTAGACCCCCGCCACGGTCAGCCCGGCCACGTGAGCGATGTCGGCCAGCAGATAAGCGCCCACCTCGTCGGCAATCGCGCGGAACTTCTGCCAGTCAGGGGCCCACGGGTAGGATGTGTACCCGGCAATGATCATCTTCGGACGTGTCTGTAATGCAAGATCGCGAATGGCGTCATAGTCGAGGAGTTCTGTCTTGTCGTCGACGCTGTAATGCACGACGTTGAACGTCTTCCCGGAATATGCCACCTTGCTCCCGTGACTGAGGTGCCCGCCCACGTGAAGCGCCATCGACATAAGGGTGTCGCCGGGTGACATCAGGGCATACTCGGCCGCGGTGTTGGCCGGCGCGCCCGAGAGCGGCTGGACGTTGACATACAGCTTATTCGCAGGCATGGTCTTGGTAGCGAAAAGCTCTGCTATCCTGCGACGCGCCAGGGATTCCAGGACGTCCGCATATTCCACGCCTTTGTAGTAGCGGGGATCCGCATAGCGCCGGTAGTGGCCCAGTTCCGACGCGTAGTCCAGGATCTCCGCCTCCGTCATCGTGCGTGTCCGATCGTCTGGATATCCCTCGGCATAGAGGTGCGAATAGGACGACGCGAGGGCTTGGTGAACCGCCACAGGCGCGATAGACTCCGAAGGGATCATGATCAGCTTGCGAGCCTGTCGCTCGGTCTCATAACCGATAAGATCCGCGAGTTCGGGATCCAGAACTGAAAGTGAATCAGGGAAAAGATAGTCGCTCATGCTTGCCTCCCGATTTTGTAGCCACCGGGCATAGGGTCTCAGTGACCGCATCCGGGGCCGAATGTTTAGTAGACCATTTATAAGTAAATTGTACCGCCGCCGGCTGGATCTAGCAAGCGATCGCCCTAAGACTTTTTCCGCCGATCATCGACGCTATACTATACTGTAGAATGGTAGGAACCAAGTCACTCATACAATGGAATGAGACAGATCAGCATCCGGCTCGATTACATGGCTGATCCTGCCCCGGCTCGAAAAAGAGCAAGGAGGACATGAGATGAGACATCGTCGTCGGGTACGAGTTGCCCTTTCGGCCCTCTTGGGCCTGGTCAGCCTCTCGCTACTGGCGGGCCGGCCGATACCCGCGACCGGGAGCGCACCACTCGCTGCCGAACCGGCATCTGCCTACGTACCCGGAGAGGTACTGGTCGCCTTCAAGCCGGGGCCGGGGGGCGTGCCCTTGAGCGATGCCGCCAAGGGGTCCGTGCTTCGGCCCTACGGCGCAGTGCGTGACGGAACCATCTATGGCGACATCACTGCCGGCGTCTCCGCCGACACAATGACACCAGGCGTCGCTGCCATGCTCAAGAACGACGTGGATATTGTAACGGTGCCCGAGGGACAGGAGCTGACCGTGATCCGGGCCCTGAGTGCCAATCCTCAGGTCCGATATGCCGAGCCTAACTACGTCGTCCACGCCTCTGCCACACCCAACGACCCCGGCTATACGTCCCAATGGGCCTACACGAAGATCCAGGCACCCGCGGCATGGGATATCGTCACGGGTTCGACGAGCGTCACGATCGCTATCATCGACACCGGCATCGACGAGAGTCACCCCGATCTGGCCGCGAAAATCGTACCCGGCTACGACTACATTGACAACGACAGTAATCCCCACGATCTGAACGGCCACGGAACACACGTGGCCGGTATTGCGGCGGCCGTGAGCAACAACAGCGTCGGCGTGGCAGGCATGTCGTGGGGAGCAAAGATCATGCCGCTTCGCGTGCTGGACGCAGACGGCAATGGCAATACGGCCGATGTGGCCGCAGCCATTGGCTGGGCAGAGGTCATGGGTGCCCAGATCGTCAATCTCAGTCTTGGGGGCACAAGTGGCTCGCAGACGCTTCTGGATGCGGTTACGAGCGCGCACAACGCGGGGCTGCTCGTCGTCGCCGCGATGGGAAACCTGAACAGTGTAGCCCCCAGTTACCCCGCCGCATATGACCAAGTTGTTATGGCTGTGTCGGCTACCGACCAAGGCGACCTTCGCGCTCCGTACTCGAATTACGGCTCCGACAATGACATCGCTGCCCCCGGTGGTGCTATGACTATGTGTCACTCGCCATTGGGCATCTACAGCACCCTACCCACCTATGCGGTCACGCTCAATAGCGCGCCCACCTGCAACTATTTCCAGCAGTACGACTTCATGCAGGGCACCTCACAGGCTACACCCTTCGTGTCGGGTCTGGCGGCCCTAGTTTGGTCGATGGAGCCCAGCTTTACGCCGGATCAGGTGGAGCAGACGATCGAGACAACAGCCGTGGATCTGGGGAGCCCTGGTTGGGATCAGTATTTCGGATGGGGGCGGATCGACGCCCTGGCGGCTGTGGAAAGCCTCCTCGTCCTCTCACCCCCGACGCTCCTGCCGATCAGCGACCCGGAGCACGACGGCGTCTATTGGGTAGACTGGTCCGACGTGCCCAATGCCACGACTTACATCCTTGAGGAGGACGATAACCCGTCCTTCAATTCACCGGTCACTCGCTACAGCGGTGCGACAAGCACCGTACAGCTCGCCAGCCCCCTCGGCACGTGGTACTATCGCGTGCGGGCAGAACGATCCGGCTCGGGAAACGTCAGCGCCTGGAGCAACATCGAGTCCTTACAGGTCGTGCTGGGCACCCCGATCCTCCAGCCGATCAACAATGGGGGGGCGGCTACCTATCAGGTCGCCTGGCAAAGCGTGTTCGGGGCAACCGGCTACCGCCTCCAAGAATCGCCGGCTGCGGACTTCTCCATCCCATCGACGTACGACGTCGGGGACGTCCTCAGTTACGACGTCACCGGTCAGCCAGGAGGAACATGGTACTATCGTGTCCAGGCCTACACCACGTCGGGCTCGGGTGACTGGAGTACGCCACAGTCCGTGGTGGTCAAGCCGGCGGCACCGACGCTTGCCGCAGTCGTGCCCGGCACGGCCGCTGATGCCTATACGCTCAGTTGGTCTAGCGCCACAGGCGCAACCGGATACCGGCTCGAGGAATCATCCAGCGCAACATTCGCCAGCACCATCAACCGCTACCTCGGGATCGGCACAACCTACACTGTCACCGGACAGCCCAGTGGGCGGTGGTACTATCGTGTCGAGGCCTACAACCAGGCCGGTTTCAGCCCGCCGAGCAACACTCGGGACATCACGGTAACCGTACCCCTCGTGCCCGCGCCACAGCTCTACCCCATCAGCAACACAGATGACGATGGCGCTTACGTCGTCCAGTGGACCGCGGTGACGACGGCCACAGGGTACTTGCTCGAGCAAAGCAGGTCAGCCTACTTCGCAACGACCGCACTCGCTTACACAGGGACCCTGACGCAGCACGTCGTTATGAACCAGCCGGGGGGTACCTGGTACTATCGCGTACGGGCCGTGACGCCCTCAGGCAACAGTCCCTGGAGCGCCGGGCAGTCGGTCTTCGTGCGAGCTCTGGTCTTTCTGCCGTTGATAGTCCGCAACTGACGGCCATTCGACAAGCCCGACCGCCGGGTTATAATCCGGGTGCGGCCACAGTCCACCCGTCACGCAACTCGGAGGTCCCGATGGCAGAGGCTGAGTACATCGCAGCCCTCGATCAAGGCACAACCGGCACACGCTGCATTCTATTCGACCGCGGAGGGCAGCCTGTCATCTGGTCCTACGAGGAGCACCGGCAAATCACGCCTCGGCCGGGCTGGGTGGAGCACGACCCGATGGAAATCTGGGAGACGTGCCAGAAGGTCATTCGCCAGACCCTTACCCAGGGCAACATCTCGAGCGGCAGAATCGCCGCTATAGGCATCACCAACCAGCGCGAGACGACGGTCGTGTGGGATCGTCGCACGGGCCGCCCACTCTACAACGCGATCGTCTGGCAGGATACACGCACGAAGGGTATCTGCGATGCGCTGGCAGCCGAGGGGGGCCAGGATCGTTTCCGCCCCAAGGTAGGCCTCCCGCTGGCTACCTATTTCGCCGGGCCGAAACTCGCATGGCTGCTTCAGAACGTCCCGGCGGTACGAGAGGCAGCGGACCACGGGGACGCGCTCTTCGGCACGATCGATAGCTGGATCATCTGGTGGCTGACGGGAGGGCCCCAAGGAGGGACTCACGTCACCGACGTGACGAACGCCAGTCGCACGATGCTGATGGATCTGCACTCCCTCGACTGGGACGATGGCATACGCCAGATTCTCGGCATTCCTGCGCCGATGCTGCCGGAGATTCGGCCCTCAAGCGCGGCACATCCCTACGGCTTCACGCGAGGCGATGGGCCTTTTGGCGAGAGCATCCCGGTCACAGGCAGCCTCGGCGATCAGCAGGCCGCGCTTGTCGGCCAGACCTGCTTCTCGCCCGGCGAGGCTAAGAACACCTACGGTACAGGCTGCTTTATGCTCCTGAACACGGGGACTGAGATCGTCCCGTCCGAGCACGGGCTATTGACCACCGTAGGGTACCAATTTGGCGATGACCCCGCGGTCTATGCCCTGGAGGGCTCCATCGCGGTTACCGGCGCGCTCGTGCAGTGGCTGCGGGACAACCTGGGGTTCTTCACCAGGGCACCGCAGATCGAGGACCTTGCCCGCCAGGTCGACGACTCGGGTGGGATGTACGTCGTGCCCGCCTTTTCGGGCCTCTTCGCCCCCTACTGGCGCAGCGATGCCCGCGGCGTCATGGTGGGTCTGACACGCTACATCACCAAACAGCACATCTGCCGGGCAGCGCTGGAGGCTACGGCGTACCAGACCAGGGACGTGATCGAGGCCATGGCCGGAGATTCAGGGGTGCCGGTTGAGACGCTCAAAGTTGACGGCGGCATGGTTGCCAACGAACTCCTGATGCAGTTTCAGGCCGATATCCTGGGCGTGCCCGTCATCCGGCCCACCGTCACCGAGACGACGGCCCTCGGTGCTGCCTACGCAGCCGGCCTCGCCGTGGGGTTCTGGTCCGATACCGAGGCTCTGCGTGAGAATTGGGGCGTCGACCGCACATTTGAGCCGGCGATGCATGCTGCAATGCGCGAACGGTTGTACGACGGCTGGAAGAGAGCAGTGACCCGCACGCTGGACTGGGTCGAGAACTAGCCCTGAGATCCCCCAATAGAGAGGTGACATTGGGCATACAATCCGTGGCCAATCCGGTCAGCCGCAGATCGGAAGCCGACTTCGACATCATCATCATAGGCGCCGGCGTGGTTGGGGCAATGATCGCCAGGGCCCTCTCGCGCTATGACTTGGACATCCTCTGGATAGAGAAAGAAGCGGATATCTGTACCGGGGCTACGTCGGCCAATTCCGCCATCATCCATGGTGGATACGCAGCAGAGCCGGGCACGCTCAAGGCCGAGCTGAACGTCCTGGGGAACGGTCTGTGGGATCAACTGGCGGAGGAATTGGGCTTCAGCTTCGATCGCAGTGGGACCTACGTCGTAGCGATTGGCCCGGAGGAAAGGTCGGAGCTGGAAGTTCAGGCCGCTCACGGTGTCGCCAACGGGGTCCCCGTCGAGATCATCTCCGGCGAGGAGATGCGCCGCCGCGAACCCAAGATCAACCCCGAGGTCAGCGGGGCCCTCTACTGTCCCATTGGCGGCGTCTGTGACCCCTGGGGTGCCACGCTGGCGGCTGCGGAGAACGCCGTCGTAAACGGTGTGGTTCTGAAGCGCCTGACGAGCTTCGAGGACTTCCTCTGGGACCCCCTCCCCCTCCGGGGGAAGGACGGGGAGGGAGAACGGCGGCGGGTTGTTGGCATCAAGACCGACCGGGGCGACTTCACCTCACGGTGGGTCATCAATGCCGCTGGCCTCTACGCCGATGCCGTGATGCATAAAGCCGGAGTTCGGCCCGAGTTCCACATTACGCCGCGGCGCGGCGAGTACTACGTTCTCGATCGCAATCTCTTCGCCCTGGACACGGTGCTCTTCCCGGTTCCTACCAAGGTCAGCAAGGGGATTCTGGTCACGACGACCGTACACGGGAACACCATCGTGGGTCCCAATGCCGAGGAGATCGAGGATAAAGAGAACACGGCGGTCACCGCGTCGGGATTACACGAGGTCTGGGAGGGCGCGCGCAAACTGGTGCCCTCGCTCAACCAGCGCCACATTATCGCGCTCTTTGCGGGGCTGCGTCCCGGCGGCAACGCACCCTCGCCCGACCCGAGCGTCGCCTATCGCAAGGACTTCATCATCGAGATCCCGGCAGAGGTCGATGGACTGGTCAATCTGGGCGGCATCGAATCGCCCGGACTCACCGCGGCCCCGGCCATCGCTGCACGCGTCGTCGCACTGCTCGCACAGGCCGGTGAGTCATTGCGGGCAAAGCCCGACTGGAATGCCCGCCGCACGGCACGGCCCGTCTTCCGGCACCTGACGCACGCCGAGCAGGGAGAGCTCGTGAAGCAGGATCCCCGGTATGGCCGGATCATCTGCCGCTGCGAGACGGTGATGGAGGGCGAGATCGTCGCTGAGATTCACGCGCCAATTCCCGCGGACACGTATGATGCCATCAAGCGGCGGACCTGGCTGGGCACGGGTCGCTGCCAGGGAGCCTTTGACATGCCCCGTGTGGTGGAAATCATCGCACGCGAGCTGGGCATCGATCCATTGGACGTGAGCAAGAAGGGCCCGGCGTCCGAACTGTTGGTGCGGAAGACGAAGAACGTGGGGGCGGCGTGATATGCCCGGGTTGACGGTTGTGAAACAGAGCCCGGGGATCCGCTCCGGAGTACCGGGACTACGCCCTCGCTATGACGTCGTCGTGATCGGCAGCGGTCCGGGAGGCCTTGCTGCCGCCATCTCTGCGAAGGAAGCGGGCGCCGACCATGTGCTGATCGTCGAGCGCGACCTGGAATTGGGCGGCATTCTGCTGCAGTGCATTCACAATGGCTTTGGCCTGGAGGTCTTCGGGGAGGATCTGCCCGGGCCCGGCTACGCGCAGCGGTTTATCGACCGAGCGCGCGGCCTCGACATCGACACACTGCTCGACACGATGGTCCTGGACATCCAAGCAAGCCGGACGGGCGGAGGTCCCCACTCGCACAAGCTATACACCGCAGGCACTAACAGCGGGTTTACTGAGATCGAGGCGACGGCTATCGTGCTGGCCATGGGATGCCGGGAGCGCACGCGGGCACAGATCCGGATCCCCGGTATGCGGCCTGCAGGCGTCTATAGTGCCGGGACAGCCCAACGATGGGTGAACGTCGAGGGCTATATGCCCGGCAAGCATGTCGTGATCCTGGGCTCGGGCGACATCGGGATGATCATGGCCCGCAGGCTCACCTTCGAGGGGGCCAAAGTCGAGCGCGTGCTGGAGGTAATGCCCTACCTGACGGGCCTGAGCCGTAACTATGTCCAGTGTCTGCTGGACTTCGATATTCCCCTGCAGCTCAGGCATACGGTCAAGCGCATCATGGGCGGCGATCGTGTGGAGGCCGTGGAAGCGGTTGCCGTGGACGAGCGCTGGCAGCCCATACCGGGCACGGAGGAGATCATTCCCTGTGATACGCTGCTTCTCTCCGTCGGCTTGATCCCGGAGAACGAGCTCTCTCAGAAGATCGGTGTCCTGCTGGACCCCGTCACGGGAGGTCCCTACGTCGATGAGGGGTATCAGACCAGCGTGCCCGGTGTTTTCGCCGCCGGCAACGTCGTGCACGTATATGACCTGGTAGATTGGGTCACCGAAGCCGGAAACGTTGCGGGGGAGCGCGCAGCGTGCTACGCGATGGGCACAGCCTGCCTGCCCGCATCACCTCCTATTGCCACCGCCGCAGGTGAGCACGTGCGCTACGTCGTGCCACATCACGTCAATCCCGAGCGGCTCACCGAAGCGGACGTGCGCCTACAGCTGCGCGTTACAGAACCCATCGAGCAACCTGTCCGCATCGAGGTCCGCGATGGCGAAACACTGATTGCTCAACGCGGGGCGCGCTACGCGCGGCCCGGCGAAATGGTCAACATCAACTGCGTCAGCGCGATTACGACAAGGTTCGGATTGCCAACGAACTGCGGGTCAGCGTGACCCCGCGCTGACTCGAGGGGTAAGAGAAAGGACAGCCGCAAAGCATGACCGAGATCACCGAGAGCCTGATCTGTATCACATGCCCGATGGGGTGTTCCCTTGAGGTCACCCACGATGGCGACACCGTCCTCCACGTCGAGGGCAACACGTGCAACCGCGGGCTGGCCTACGTGCAACGCGAGCTGACCGACCCGCGCCGTATGGTCGCCACCACGGTGCGTGTCAAAGGCGGACTTCACCCATTGGTTCCGGTTTATACCAAGGCGCCCTTTCCCAAACCGATGATCTTCGACCTGCTGGCGAGGATCCGTCAGATCGAGGTCGAGGCGCCCATCGTCGCCGACCAGGTCATCCTGGAGAACGCCCTCGACACGGGCATTGACATCGTCGCCAGCCGTGGTATGCCCAGGCAGTGACGCAGTCTCCATGCACAAACCCTACCGAATAAAGGAGGCAGCCTTATGTCCGTCCAAGGACCTAAGAAACTGACCGGTCCGGAATACCAGGACGCACGAACCAAGGAAATTCACCCGTCCCAGACGCCTGACCGACCCTACAATATCATCATCGTCAACTCTGATACCTATCGCTACGACAACCTTTTCGACCGTGCGGCTATGCCGGTCGCGACTCCCAACCTCGACGCGTTCTCCGAGCGTGCGGTCAGCATGTCGAACTTCTACACGGGCAGCTTCCCCACGATACCCGAGAGAACGGACCTGATCTCAGGGCGCTTTGGCTGGCCCTGGATCCCCTGGCAGCAGTTGGCCGAGGAAAACGTCATGCCCCAACTGCTCAACAAAGAGGGCTACGTTACCCAACTCATCTGTGACTGTCCCCATCTTTTCAACTTCGGCTTTAACCGCGCCTTCAACGGTGCTTACCAGGTCCGCGGGCAGGAAGGCGACATGCCGTTCCTGCATATGAACGACCCCATCCAGCCCGTCATGGCACGGGAAAAGACACGCGCGGGCCATCACTTCCAGGATCACGTCCTGGTCGACCTTCATCGCTGGACAAACCGCTACTACCGCTGTGAGGAGGACTCGTTCCCGTACCGTACTTCAGCACATGTGGCGCGATGGCTGGAGGAAAACGACGATTTTCGTCCTTTCCTCCTCTGGGTAGATTTCTTCGACCCCCACGAGCCCTGGGACCCGCCGGAGTATATGGTGAGGAAGTACAACCCCGGCTATACCGGCGCACCGATGTTGCACCCGAACTATGGTCACGCGAGTGATTACACGCCCGACGAACTGCGCAATCTGCGCGCGCACTACTGTGCGGAGGCCGAACTGATCGACCGCTGGGTCGGCCGTATTCTCCAGAAAGTGGATGACTTGGCGCTCTGGGACTCCACCATCGTCATCTTCACCACCGACCACGGCATGAGCCTGGGAGAGCACGACCGCACCGGGAAGAGCAACATCAACGACCGGGACGAGCGGCGCTGGCCTCTCTACCCCGAGCTCGCCCATATTCCCTTCCTGATTGCAGCGCCGGGGCTACAGGGTGGGACGACGGTCGATCTGCTGGCTCAGCCGGCCGACATCCTGCCCACGCTGCTGGAGCTCAACGGCCTGCAGGTGACGCCGCCGGTGCCTTTCCATGGTCGCTCCTTTGCGTCCGGCCTGAGAGGCGAGGCGCAGCCTGCTATCCGCGACTGGGCGATCTGCGGATCCTTCCTTCGCAACCAAGACGGGGAAGTACCGTCGACCGCGAACACCCCCGTTGTCTACACACAGAAATGGGCCTACGCCCCCATCGGGCAGGAGGGAACTGCGGAGCTATTTGATCTCGAAACCGATCCCTATGCCGAGACGAACGTGATCGCCGATCAGGCGGAGGTCGGTGCCGACATGCACGCGAAGCTCATTGCGTGGTTGCACGAGATCGACGCGCCCGACGCCGCGTTGGACGTCTTCAACTGACCCACCATTGGCGAATGGCGACCCGAGCCACGGATCGCCATTCGCTTTCTCGATCGTTCGCTCAATCGCATCACAAAGGAGTCACCATGCTGCCCCTATCGTTCACAACGCTTGGCTGTCCGGGATGGACGCTCCGCGAAATTGTCGAGAACGCCGCCAAAATGGGATATGACGGTATCGATTTCCGCGGGCTGCTGGATGCGCTGGATATCACGACGTGCCCGGAGTTCACCTCGGACCTTGCAGCGACGAAGCGGTTGCTCGCCGACCACGGTATTGCCGTCTCGGGGATTGCCACCTCAGCACGCTTCGCCGTCGTTGATGCCGATGAGCTGGAGGGGAACTTCGAGGAGGCACGGCGCAATATGGCGCTGGCTGCCGAGCTGGGCGCGCCGGTCCTGAGGGTCTACGGCGGAAAGGTGCCGGAGGGTCACACGGTGGAGACCATTCTCCCCACCCTGGTCAAGAACCTGCGGGCCATCGGGGACGAGGCCGAGGGGTTCGGCATCACCCTGGCGCTCGAGACGCACGACGACTGGACGGACTCCGCCGTCTTCGCGCGGTTGATGCGCGAGGTAGATCATCCAAGGGTCCGGGTCCTTTGGGATCTGCACCACCCCTATCGTACCAACGGGGAGCCGGCCGAATTCACCTATGAGAACCTCGCGCCCTACACCGTCAGCACGCACGTCAAAGACTCGAAACCGACGGCGGATGGCGGGCACCAGTACGTCCTTCTCGGCGAGGGAGATGTGCCGCTGAAGGCCATGCTCGATCTGCTGGTAGCCGGAGGGTACGACGGCTATGCCATCCTCGAATGGGAGAAGCGCTGGATCCCCGCTCTGGCCGAGCCCGAGATCGCCTTCCCCCAATACATCGAGAAGATGCGGGAGTGGCTGAGGTAGGCCGGATGAACGTCATCCTGATCGTCAACGACACTTTCCGCCGCGACCACCTGGGCTGCTACGGCAATGACTGGATCGAAACGCCGAATCTGGACACCTTTGCCGAACGGTCGATGGCCTTCGATCAATACTACATCGCCTCATACCCCACCGTACCAAACCGCTGGGATATGGCGGTGGGGCGCTTCGGCTTCCCAACACGCGGCTGGGAGCCACTGCAACAGCGCGACACGACGCTCGCCCAGATGCTGGCCCGCCAGGGGGTGCACACCCAGATGATCTGGGATACTCCGATGCTGGGGATGCACGACTACAACTACACGCGCGGGTTCCAGGGCATCGAGTTCGTCCACGGGCAGAAGAACGATCCCTGGATTACCAACCCCGACCTCCCCGTCAGGTTCCCCGCTCAGCCGCACAAGATCAAGTCGCTCAAGAGCCTGGACGGCTATCTGCGCAATCACTTCGACCGGCGCCACGAGCGCCAGTTCCCGGTCGCGCGCACGATGTCCCAGGCCATCGAATGGCTCGAGACCAACTACAATCACGAGCGCTTCTTCCTCTACGTGGATATGTGGGATCCGCACGAGCCCTTTGACAGTCCGTGGTACGACTACGAGCATTACGCGGCGCCGGATTACCGGGGCGATGAGATCACCTATCCTCAGTATGGGCGCCCAACCTATCTGACCGAGGCGGAGCAGCGCGATATAAGGGCCCGCTACGCCGGCTGTGCCACGCTGGTGGACCGCTGGGTGGGTGCGTTCCTGGACATGGCTGAGCGGCTACACCTCTTCGATGACACGTTGATCCTCTGGACCACCGATCACGGGCACCTCTTCGGCGAGCACGACCTGCAGGGCAAGCCCGGTGCGGAGATGGGGCGGCTCTACGAGGAAACGACTCGCATCCCGCTGTTGGTCCACCATCCCGCCGGTCTGGGCGCCGGTGAGCACATTCCGGGCATCGTCCAACCCCCGGACCTGCTGCCGTCAATTCTGGAGTTCATGGAGGTGCCTGTGCCCGACATCGTCGAGGGGCGCTCGTTCTGGCCCCTGGTGCGCGGAGAGGCATCGCAGGGCCGGGACTACGCCTTCTCGAATCGGTATCCGCAGGGAGCCGGCACCGTGGATGGCGCCGCCTTCGATGGGTGGGTCGGCTCGGAGCGGACGGTGGAGCCGGGCACCGTCACGAATGACCGTTGGGCCTACATCTGTATGCCCTGGGGAATGCCGTCGGAGCTCTACAACCTCGAGGATGACCCCGAGCAGGCTCACAACATCATCGACGCCCATCCCGAGGTCGCCGTGCAGATGAAGGCTGCCTGGCTCTCATTCCTGGAGGAGCATGACGCCTCGGAGGCACGCATCCGGCCCTTCCGTGAGACGACCGGCGATGTCCACGCGATGGCCCGCGGCAAGGTCTACGCCTTTCGCGACGACTTGGGGCAGTGGATTGCCTTCCCCACCGAGCGACAGGCCCAGGAGGCCGCCTATCTACCCAACGCCCCAGGTGCGCCACGAAAGATCGAGGAGATCACCTTCGGGCAGCTGCTGGCCGACAATCCCAAGAACCTCGTCCACCTGTTCGACCAATACTATTGGGCGGAAGATCTGGGCTAGGCAGAGCTCCTTCCCCCTCGACGCCGACGACAAGGAGAGACAACATGCCGAGCAAGCTAGGAATCCACGGGATCATGCCCGGCGAGACCCCCGCCGTGATCCAGCAGTTACTTCAGGGCGGCACACATATGACCACGGTCAAGGCCGTGATCTCTGTGGGGTGGCTTGCGGACATCAAAGCGCTTGACAGCGATGTGATCACTGTAGGGCGTTTCATGCGGGGCACCGATCCGCGCGTCAACGTCGAGGGACCGGATCTGAACGGGGATCTCGCGGAGAGCGCCCAAAAGGTGATGGACAGTCTGCTGCCTCGCTGGGAACCGCACCGCAGTTATGTCGATTTCTGGGAGATCATCAACGAGCAGGACCCGGTGGGGACCGATGGTCATCGCCGCCTGGCTGAGTTCATGATGCATTGCATGGACATCGCCGATGAGGAAGGCTATCACCTGGCCCTCTTTTCCTACAGCATGGGCGTGCCCGAATGGGACGAGATGAAGGCCGTGGCTGAGACCGGCGTCTTCGGCCAGGCCAAGGCCGGCGGACACGCACTGTCGCTCCACGAGTACGCTAACCCGATGAACCGGTGGTATGGCGAGCCGTTGCCCGGGCGCCCCACCTATCCCAACCGCGGCCCGCTGGCGTGCCGTTACCGGTGGTGGTATGAGGACTTCCTCATCCCCCGCAATGAGGTCATCCCCCTCTTCCTCACCGAGGTGAACGTCGCGAAGGATCTCCCGCTGCTCTCCGAGAAGGAGTGGCTGGACCAGATGAAGTGGTACGATGCCAGGCTCCGCGAGGACTACTATGTCGTCGGCGCGCACCTCTTCACGCTGGGCAGCGCAGGCTCCTGGGACAATTACGACTTCGGCAGATTCCTTCCAGGCCTCGTCGACCACGCGGTCTCGATCAAGAACACCTCGGATCCTACGTGGCCGGAGGAGAAGGTCGCACCACCGACCGAGACCCCAACCCCCACGCCGCCACCCATTCCCACGCCACCCGATGAGCCCCCGCCCCACGAGCCGCGCGTCGCCTATAGCCGGCACTACATGCTCCTCCCCCAGAGCGCTACGTGGAGCTGGATCGCCGCGTGCCGCCACTACTGGGAGACCTTCAAGGTGACGATCGGGTTCAGCGCCGACGACGCTGCCTACGGGCCGGGCTTGGAGGAACGCGCTGTCACCGTCGTCAATCCCCATCTGTGGCAGGATGATCTGAAAGCCTTCTTCGATGAACACTATCCGGGCATCAAGTATGACCCCATTGAGGCCAAGACGACCCAGGAGCTGGAGGCGGTGTTGGACCGTCGCGTGGACCTCGGGCTGCGGTACGGGTAGCCCACCGCAAAGCGCGTTTTTGGTTGACAACAACACCGTATCGTGTATACTATCGCCTGCTGCGGTTTGGGAGAATCCTTGACCCGAGTGTCGGCCGTGTTATAATCGCAATGCGCCGACGTAGCTCAAACGGCGGAGCATCCGCCTTGTAAGCGGAGGGTTGTGGGTTCGATTCCCACCGTCGGCTTGTCCGGGCAGTTGATCCGAGCGGCAAAGGAGGCGGACTGTAAATCCGCTGGCGTAACGCCTTCGGGGGTTCGAGTCCCTCACTGCCCACCATTATTTGCCCATGTAGCTCAGTCGGTAGAGCACTTTCTTGGTAAGAAAGGGGTCATCAGTTCAAATCTGATCATGGGCTCAAGGCGCAGAATGGAACGCCTTTATGGAGCAGATTTTCGTAGGCGAGTAGCTCAATTGGCAGAGCAACGGTCTCCAAAACCGTAGGTTGCGGGTTCAATTCCTGCCTCGCCTGCCTTGAAGACAAGACACCGCCCAGTCAGGCGGTGTCTTGAAATGTAAGCGCAATAGGCGCATTATAGGTTGATCGTGCGGAGGCGTCCGTGGCTAATGCGAAGGAGAAGAAAGACAACGCGATCGTTGCGTATTTCCGCTCTACCCGAGTGGAGCTGCGCAAGGTTCGCTGGCCTACCCTAGAGCAGGGGTGGTCGATGACCCAGATCGTCTTTGCCGTGACGTTTGGCATGGCAGTTTTTCTGGGTGCACTGGACTTTTTCTTCGGATGGCTGCTCGGTAAGGTCATCGGCGGTAACGCGATCTATATGATTGTAGGGGTAGTCGTCGCTATCGCGTTGGTCGCTGCGGTCTACCTGGTTGGTCAGAACGACGAGGTTTGAAGCACTTGGTATCAGAAGAGCATACCGTAGAAGAAGAGAACGAGGATCAGATCCTCGACGAGGCTGACGACGGACTGGGTCCGCTGCCAGATCTCGAGTTGTCCCCCGAGGCCATTTTCGAGCGTCTAGGGGCAGATATGCTGTCCAAGACCGACGAAGAGGAAGAAGAGGAGTCGCAAGAGGCACTCCCCCCGCTTCTATTTGAGGAACAGGCCGAGGAAGTCGGAGTCCTTCCCGACCCCTTCGCCGATGAAGAGGTGAAGGAGTCGGTAGATGAGCGTGCCTGGTTCATCATCCACTGCTACTCGGGTTACGAGCACAAGGTGAGGCACAACCTGGAACAGCGGATTGAGTCGATGGGCATGCAGGACTTCATCTTCCAGGTGGTCGTTCCCACGGTCGAGGAGATCGAGCTTAAGGACGGCAAACGTCGAACCGTTGAGCGCTGCCTCTACCCGGGGTATCTGATGGTTCAGATGCAGCTTTCCGATGACTCCTGGTATGTCGTGCGCAATACACCTGGTGTCACCGGTTTTGTTGGCATGGGCAATCACCCCACCCCGCTGCGGTCCGAAGCCGTGCAGCGCATTTTGCGCCGCATGGAATCTACGGCTCCGGAAGTGCGTGCCACCTTCAAACGAGGGCAGAAGGTGCGCATTGTCGAGGGACCGTTTGCGGACTTTATCGGTGTTGTGGATGACATCGATGAGGAGCGGACAAAGGTCCGCGTGCTGGTTTCTTTCTTTGGCCGCGAGACGCCGGTAGAGCTGGATTTTCTGCAGGTGGAGAGGTCCTAGTCTAGCAAGCTACAAAGTACACACCTGGGTAGGTCGGGAAGCGCATAACGATCTTCCCCCAAGGCTCAGATCGAGGGAGTGTTGAGAGAATGGCAAAGAAAAAGATAAAAGCAGTAGTAAAGCTGCAGATCCAGGCAGGAAGGGCCAATCCGGCACCGCCTATCGGGCCGGCGCTGGCTCAGCACGGAATCAACCTGATGGGGTTCTGCAAAGAGTATAATGCCAAGACGGCTCACCTGACCGGCAGCATCATTCCGGCCGAAATCACGATCTATCAGGATTCGTCATTCACGTTTGAGCTCAAGACCCCGCCCACGGCAGATCTGCTGCGCAAAGCCGCAGGAGTTGCCAAGGGTTCGGCAGAGCCCAATCGTGACAAAGTCGGCGCCATCACCAAACAGCAGCTCAGGGAGATCGCCGAGACGAAGATGCGGGATCTGAATGCCATCAATGTCGAGGGCGCAGAGCTTCAGGTTGCGGGCACCGCGCGCAGCATGGGGATCCGTATCCGCGACTGATTGGAACGAGTGTCCTACGGGACGGCTCACTCACCCGGTGGGAGGGGAAACCCGCTAGTACCACGAGGAGCAAGATATGGGAAAAGTAGGCAAGAAGTACCTGGAGGCCGCCGCAAAGGTCGATCGAGATCGCATCTATGATGTGGATCAGGCGATCAAGTTAGTCAAGGATGTCAGCTACACGTCCTTTGACGGTACCGTTGAGCTACACCTGAAGACGACCCTTGATCCGCGTCGTGCGGATCAGACGATTCGTGGTGTGGTCCGTCTGCCGAACGGGCTGGGTAGGTCGGTACGCGTCTTGGTCTTTGCAGCCGGAGAGGCCGCTCGCATTGCCTCTGATGCAGGTGCTGACTACGTCATCGGCGACGATGAAGGCGTTCAGCGGATTCTGAATGGTTGGACGGACTTCGACGTCGCCATCGCCGTCCCCGATATGATGCGTCACGTCGGGCGGTTGGGCCGCGTCCTTGGTCCACGAGGCTTGATGCCCACGCCAAAGACGGGCACCGTTGTGCCAGACGACGATCTGGCGCGCGTGGTTGACGAGGCGAAGGCCGGCCGGGTGGAGTATCGCCTGGACCGATCGGGCAACATTCACTGCCCCATCGGCAAAGTGAGCTTCACCGAGGAGCAACTGCTTGGGAATCTGGCTGCCATTATGAGCACGCTGCGACGCGCTCGCCCACCCGCGGCGAAGGGTCTCTTTATTCGCCGCATTACCCTGGCCCCCACTATGGGGCCCGGCATCAAGGTCGATCCCACAGCCGCACTCGCTATGGAGACAGCCTAGACAAAGTAGCTTAGATTACAGTAGGTCTGAACCTGTCCGCCTAAGACAGCAGGTGCACGCGCGAACTGCGTTCGCGTAGGGCTTAATCTTACCCGCCGAGGCAGGATCTGGGGAAACTAACAAGCGCACCCGGTGCATATGCGCCGGAGCTTGCTCTCCTGAGTCCTTGCGTCGGTAGGCGCAAGGACTTTTTTTGTGGTATCTGCTGACGAAGGTAACAGTTAGCATCCTAGAAGGAGGTGAGAAAGGTTGGCTATTTCACGCGCCCGTAAAGAGGAATTGCTGGATCAGTATCGCCAGCAAATCGCCGAGAGCCGAGGATTCGTCATGGCGGAATATACAGCACTGAGCGTGGCTCAGATGCAGGACCTCCGCCACAGGACCCGTCAACAGGAAGGCGAAGTATTCGTCGTCAAGAATACCTTGTTCGACCTGGTGCTGGATGAGGTCAAGATCACGGTGCCGAAGGGGCTCCTCGGGGGGCCTACACTGGTGGCATTCGCTCACAAGGACGTGCCTTCCCTGGTGAAGCTGTTCCGTGAGATCGCTCAGGGTTACGAGGAAGGTCGCTTCGTCGTCAAGGGCGGCCTGATCGAAGGACATGCCTTTGGTGCGAAGGAAGTGGCGACGGTCGCCAATCTGCCGACACGCGAAGAGTTGCTGTCGCAGGTCCTGCGGACCATCAACGCCCCGGCGACGCAGATGGCTGGCGTGGTTGCCGGTGGCATCCGCCAGATACTCAATGTGGTTAAGGCTTACGCTGACAAGCTGGAAGAGGCCGGTGGTGGCAAAGCAGTCGAGGCCGAAGAGACGGCAGTTGAGGCCGCAGAAGCGGTCGCCTAACGCTCACCAGCGTTCAGTAGGTATCCGAGAATCAAGTAGTCATTCATCGTGAAGCGAACGCTTGGGAAGAGCGGAGTTGTCACGAAACATAACCGGAGGTTTCATAGCAATGGCAGATCTGGATAAACTCGTAGAGGAGATCAGCGCCCTGACGCTGATCGAGGCTTCTGAACTGGTCAAGATGCTCGAGGACAAGCTTGGTGTGAGTGCTGCAGCTCCCGTCGCCATGATGGGTGCGATGCCCGCCGCTGCCGCCGAGGCTGAGGAAGAGGAAGAGCAGACCGAGTTCAACGTTGTCCTCGCGGACTTTGGACCGAAGAAGATCAACGTCATTAAGGTCGTTCGCCAGCTCACCAACCTGGGCCTGAAAGAGGCCAAGGATCTGGTCGAGAGCGCGCCCGCCAACATCCTCGAGGCCGTGGGCAAGGAAGTCGCCGCGGACGCCAAGGCCAAGCTGGAAGAGGCTGGGGCCAAGGTCGACGTCAAGTAGCACGGTTCACACTCGATATCCTTGCGAAGGTTCGGGCGCTGAGCAAAGCTCAGGTCTGAGCCTTGCCCAGGGCCACCTTCGCAGCGCTTAGCCCTCTGGGAAACCAGAGGGCTTTGTGCTATACTGGCCCTATGCAAAATACTGATCGCGAGTCCACCCAAGAACAGCTCGTCGTTCACCAACTGCGGCAAGCCCTCGACGGTTTGGTGATCGTCGAGGATATCACCGTCCTGGACAACAAAGTCCGCCCCGTGGTGCGCTTTGGCGGTCACTTTGCCGGAGGCGACGAGGAGCGCGCTTTTGACACTATCGTCAGCCGATTTGAGCGCCTAGGTTACACACCGCTGCTCACCCAGGAAGACAGCCTGCAAGTGATTCAGGCGCTGCCCGCCGTCGCAGACCACAAGACCGGAAAAGCCTGGCTCAACGTGGTCCTCTTTGTCTTGACGATCCTGTCCGTCTTGTTACTTGGTGCGCTTCGCGAGAACGTCGACGTGTTCGCCCATCCGCTCGAGATCTGGCGCGGCTGGGCCTTCGCCGCTACGATTATGGGCATCCTGACAGCACACGAGTTGAGCCACTACTTCGTTGGACGATCCTACGGCTCTCCTACTAGCCTACCCTACTTTGTGCCGCTCCCATTGAGCATTCTCGGAACGATGGGCGCCGTCATCGTGCAGCGTGGGCCGATGCGCAGTCGGAAGGCCCTTTTTGATATCGGTGTAGCCGGGCCCTTGGGCGGACTGATCCTCGCGGTGCCGTTGCTTTTCATCGGCCTTGCCTTCTCTTACGCCGGAACGCCCCGTGAGTTCAGCGATCTTCCTGTGGGCCAGCCTGTACCGGTCATGCAAGAGGGCAACTCGATCCTCTACCTCGCGGCGAAGTATGCCATCTTCGGGCGCCTGCTTCCCAATCCGCAGACCGGTGAGGATGTATGGCTCTCGCCCCCGAGCCGCGGCGGTTCCATTGCGTTTGCGGCCTGGGCAGGGCTCCTGGTCACCGCGCTTAACCTCTTTCCTATTGGCCAGTTCGATGGCGGACACGTGGCCTATGCGATGTGGGGCCGGAAGGCATGGACGTTGGCGCGTGCCTTCGTCGGCCTTGCCTTTGCCTGGGGCCTGCTGCTCCTGTTCATCGGGAATCAGGCAGGCGTTACCTGGCTGGTCTGGGGAGGGCTCGGCCTCCTGGTCGGCCCACGTCATCCGGCGCCCCTCAATGACGTGACGCCGCTGGATCGGAAGCGCAAGATTCTGGGCTGGGTGATGGTCGCCATCTTCATTCTGATCTTGGTTCCCATTCCCCTGATCCAGACCGTCATCCCCTAGCATTCACGCGGCGTGCACCGCATATCCGTGAGCGTGATCGGGATTGACGCGAGTCGCGCTTTCAGCGCGGCGCCGACGGGCACCGAGGCCTACTCGTATCACCTGATTCGGGAGCTGCTACCCCTGCTCTCTGAGCGTCATCGGGTCCGACTCTATCTTCGCGAACCGCCGGCACCTGAAACCGGTAGTCTCGACCGGTGGGGGGACGGGGCTGACGTTCGCACGATCCCTTTTCCTCGTCTGTGGACGCACGCGCGGCTCTCCTGGGAGATGGTACGCCATCCACCGGACCTGCTCTTTGTGCCGGCGCACGTCCTGCCGCTTGTGCGACCCCGGCGCACGCTCGTCACCGTCCACGATCTCGGCTACCGGTTCTTTCCTGAGGCACATCCCGCAGCGCAGCGGCGCTACTTGGAGATGAGCACACGGTGGAATGTCCGGCGGGCGTCGCACGTCCTGGCGGATTCATCCGCAACGCGCGAGGCCATTGTCGAAGCCTATGGAACGCCGCCCGAGAAGATCTCGGTGCTCTACCCCGGCTATCAGCCCGATCTGCAGCCCGTGCGGGATCGAGGCGTTCTCGATCGTGTCAGAGAGCGATACGGCATCTCGGGCAGATACATCCTCTTCGTCGGCAGAATCCAACCACGCAAGAATCTGGCCCGCCTGATCGAGGCATTCGCCGCCCTCGCTCCTGCCTATGCGGATCTGACCCTGGTCCTCGCGGGGCCAAGCGGCTGGCTCGCCGAGCCGATCATCGCACGGGCAGAAGCACTGGGACTGCGCGACAGGGTGCGCTTTCCGGGCTATATCGCCATCGAGGACAAGGCGGCACTCATCTCGGGTGCACAACTCTTCGCTTATCCCTCGCTCTATGAGGGGTTCGGTTTCCCCATCCTGGAGGCCCAGGCCTGTGGCACGCCCTTGTTGGCGAGCACCACCTCCAGCTTGCCGGAGGTCGCGGGCGAAGGGGGACTGCTGGTCAGTCCGGAGGACGTCGAGGCGATAGCGGATGGGCTTCGTCGCCTTCTGGAGGACACGGAGCTCCGCTCGGAGCTCGTGAAGCGCGGCTACCTCAACCTATCACGCTTCTCATGGGCAAAGGCAGCGCAGCAGGCAAGCAAAGTGATGGAAGCCCTGCTGAAAACGTAGAGGAAGCCCGCTCGGCTCGGTAGGCCCTTACCGCCGGCTGAGCTCCTCGTAGACCTCATTGTAATAGAGCACGCTCTCCACGGGCGTGTTGGGTGGGATGTGGTTGCCGACCGCCAGAAAGAAGCCGGGGTATGGCTTTCCAATGGCCATACAACGCTCCACCTCGGCCCGGATCTCCTCCCGCTTGCCGCGGAGCAAGATACGCGTATCCGCATTCCCGATGAAGACGTGGGTGTCTCCATAGAGCATCGGCGAGCTGCCGCATGTCGGTCCAGGGCTCCAGCACAAAGCCGTGGACGCCACAAGCCGCGATGTCGTCGATAAAACGGGTGTAGTTGCCGTCTGACGTATACATGATCTTCTTCCCCGAGTCGTGCAGGGGAGCGAAGAGCTTCTTGTAGTTGGGAAAGACGTATTCGCGATACCAACTGGGTGAGATGAACGGCCCGGCGCTCCAGACAATATCATCGTGCACCATCACGACGGGCACATCGGCTTTGCCCAGGGCATTGTAATACTGCTGAATCCACGAGGCATAGCGGGTTGTCACCTCGCCGAACCGTTTGGGATCCACCCCAGCCGCCAACAATAGCATCTCCCATCCGAACATAGCGATAAGGCCGGAGATCACGGTGATATAGATCCCCGTCATCGTCACCATCTCGGGCGTCTCCGCCCGCTGCTGTTGATAGCTCTGCTCGAACCTGTGAATCAACTCAACCTCATCCTGGGGACCGTAAGTCTCCCACGGATCGAAGTCAAGCACCTCCTCAGGGGTATCGAAGGGACAATGGATCGTGTCCCGCCTATCCACGCCGCCGGCTGAGTATTCGGCATGGCCCATATCGGTCGAGCATGCCGCAAGCTCCCCCTCGCTGATCAAAGTCGACCATCGGAAGTCGAAGTTCCACGCCCGCATCAGCGCTAACGCCCCGCGTGTCTTGAGCTCGGCAGGGCTATCCGGCCGAATCTCCAACCCGGTCACAGCCTCGATTACGCCCCAGTGCTCGGTGACCGAATATTCCGTATGTGGCACGCGTGCGGGCATCTCAAGGTTGATCGCTGCCCATCCATCCTCGAACGACATACCGTCGCCTCCTGCTTATCTTCCCAGATGCCGGTAGTGAGAGAGTTCTACGTCGTCCACACCACACTCAACGACGGGGTCTGCCGGAGCCAAGCAGGTTGCATCGGCGACCACGTCCGGAAAGCTGTCAACGATTTGGTTGCCCGCCAGCCATATGTCCGTCGCCGTCGGTGAGACCCATATGCCGGCGCGGTTCCCCTCCTCGCCCCCCAACGATGGTGTTTTGCTCGAAAGCAAGATCGTGAGCGTCGCCCAGGATGGCAATCTGCCCCAACCCGCCGGCGCGGGCATTGTCCTCGATATCGCAGTACCTGACGCGACAAGCGTGCATCTCTGCCGGACGCCGCGTCTCTCGGAAGAGGATACCCGGCTCCGCGTTGTACCGTATCGTGCAGGCATCAATCAAGTTATGGCTATCACGTGTGCCGACGGAAATGCCTGGGCCCGCGTTATTCTCAAACCGACAGTTCCGCACCGAGATGTGATTGGCACGCACGCAGAAGAAGAAGCCGGAAGCACCGTTGCCGTCGGCGACGCAGTGCTCATAGCTCGACCCGGTACTGCCTGCGCCGGGATGGAATCCGTTACCCGCATTGCCACTAACGCTGCAATGGCGCAGGTGTACCTGGCTGCACATTTGATAGCCTATACCTTCGCCGGCAAAGTCGGCCTCATCGACATCGACGATCTTCACGCTGTGACTTTGAAGGAAATAGACCGCCGCACCCCGACACGCACCAATCCCGGCGGGTTGCGCACTACGGTTGCCGTCGAGGGTCAACCCGCGTATCGCCACATTCTCCACACCCAGGCCGAAGATCAGAGGAAAGGCAGTCACCAACACGGGGTTGAGCCCTGCGTCGTAATCTGAGTGCAGCCCCCGATCGATGCCGACCCACGTGCCGTCGATCCACGTGATCCGGGCGAAAGTCTCAAAGAACCCACCATGGCGATCGTCCCGGATGGCAACGGTCATCCCCGGCGCGAGGCCATCGGTGAACGTCAGAGGCACATCCAGCATGCCATAGTTATGGTATCCGGAGAGCGGGTAGACACGTCCCTGTGCCTTTCGCAGCACGGTGTCACGTCCTTGTCCCACCAACTCTACGTTGGACCGGAGCTCAATGCCGCGATCCAGCTCCAGATCCATCGCGGGCAAGACAAGACGCCCACCCTCCTCACCCAAACCATCTATAGCCTGCTGAAGCGCTGCCGCCGACGTGACATCAGAAGCGCTGAGTCTGATCTCCTTCACCTATTCTGTCCTCCATATCAGGTTGTCGTCGTGTCTGAGTGAGCCATCACCGGCATCATGCCGATGGGGGGACCCCTGTGCCACGCGTGGCCCGGTCTCAGCTCTCGGCGGCTTCAGGCGTCGCCTCCGCCTCTGAGGAGAAATCCACCAAACCAGACCACACGGCATTGTCCTGCCAACGGCTCTCCTGCCTGCGCAGCTCCCCCAGCATGAAGTGCCTGGTCTCTTCATTATCGGTGAACTTGACGTCCTCGGTGTACCGGATGAGTTCCCGGATGTTGACGAGGCACTGCTTGCGCGCGCGACGTGACAGTGCGGCGAGCTGCTGCTCCGTCGCGCCGGCGGCTCTTAACTTACGTGCACGCTGGCGATAAGAATGCAACCAAGCCTCGGGCACGCGCTCCTCATTGACGATCTGGTCGATGGCCTCGAGTCTCCCTGCGATGTGATGCTGAACATAGGAAGAGAGCCCTCGATTAAGAAAGAAAACCGTCAGCGTGACGATGCCGACAAACACCACAAAAGCCAGTATCACTAGCCACATCGGCTATCTCCTCTAACCCGGCTCTAGCATCGAGGCAAGAGTGGATGGGGTCAGACGTTCTGCCACTGCGCGCGCAACGCCTGAGCGCCCCGGACGAGCAGCAGCGTATCCAGCCCTACCGAGATGAAGTGGAATCCCTCGGCAATCCGCTGCGCCAGCTCTCCGGGACGTGGTTCTGCAATGAGCAATCCTACCGCGATGTCCGCCACTCGTGCCGCATCACAGACACGCTTCACCGCGGCCTCGACTTCCGGATGATGAACCTGTCCCATCAGCCCCATCGTACCGGAGAGATCGTAGGGGCCGATGAAGACGGCGTCTATCCCCGAAACCGCACAGATTTCGTCGATGTTGTTAACGGCATCGATGTGCTCGATCTGCAGGATCACGAGCGTCTCGTCGTTCGCATGCTCCACATAAGATTGGAACGTCGCACCATATCCGTGGGCACGACACACGCCGACGCCGCGGATCCCATCCGGAGGGTACTTCGCAAAGCTGACGGCCTGACGGGCATCCTCAGCCGTCCGAACCATCGGGACCATCACGCCCTCGGCACCCGAGTCGAGCGCCCACTTGAAGTGCTCCGGTGCGTTCACAGGAATCCGGCAGATCGCGGCACAGCCCTGTCCCTGAACCGCCTGCACCTGGCCCAAGACACGCGGCCAATCCATCACGCCGTGTTCCACATCAAGAACTACCCAGTCGAATCCGGCTTGCGCCAGTATCTCCGCAACCACGGGATGGCCGATCATCGTCCACGTCCCCACCGATGGTTCACCCCGTGACAACTTGGCCTTTACATCATTTTTCATAGGTCTACAGTCTCCTTGGCACGAATCATACACCGGATGTGAGGCATTGCCACGATGGCGTGCCTCAGTCATGACAGTACAATAGAGGGAACAAGAAACAACGGACGTAGTAAAGGACAAACACCAATGACAACCCAACAGGCCACAGTGCTTCCGCGAGGCATCATCCCGGCGATGGCGACACCCTTCCACGATGACGAGAGCCTGAACGTGGACGCGCTGCGTCAATTGACCCGCTTCCTCATCGACGGCGGCGTACACGGCCTCTTCCCGACGGGGAGTCAGGGGGAGTTCTACGCGCTCACGCCAGGTGAGCGCCAGCGTATCTGGGACGTAGTTGTCGAGGAAACCGACGGACAGGTCCCCGTCTATGCCGGCACGGGCGGCGTCACAACACGCGAGGTGATCGCGCTCAACCACCTGGCCGAGCGCGTAGGCGTCGACGCCGTGTCCGTTATCACACCCTACTTCATCAACCCAACGCAGGGCGAGCTCTACGACCACTACACGAGGATCGCAGACGCGACCACCGTGCCCGTGATCCTCTACAGTAATCCTGGACGAACCGGCGGGCTCAGCCTGTCGGTCGATCTCGTCGCACGGCTTGCCGAGCACCCGAACATCATCGGCGTCAAGGACTCCAGCGGCGACCTGAGCCTGACGATGGCCTACATCGAGGCTACCGGCGATGATTTCGCCATCCTCCTCGGACGCGACACCCTCATCTATGCCGGGCTGATGCACGGCGCCCAGGGGTCCATCACCGCCACGGCAAACGCCGCGCCGGAGCTCGTCGTGGCGATCTACCGTGCATTTCAGGAAGGAAAACTGGCGGAAGCGCTCGCGGCGCAACAGAAGCTCGCACCGCTACGGCAAGCCTTCACCCTCGGCACTTTCCCGGTCGTGGTCAAGGAAGCACTGACGATCCTGGGCATACCCGCGGGACCCGCACGCGCACCGGTAGGGCCGATGGCTCCCGAACAGCGGGAAAAGCTCCGGGAGGTGTTGGCCACGCTGCGGTCGTAAGACCGCAAAAGACGAGCGGGTCGCTGGGCTTCGTACGTGACACCGCAGACGCGGCAGTGTACGAGGCTCAGCCCTTCTCAATCGGCCGTCAGCTCGACCACCCACCCCAGTCCCAACTCATAGAGCTTGCCCGGCGTGGGCTTCCCGTCCACGTCCCACCCCACCATCTGGTAGTAAAGCGCTTTCGCGGCCTCGAATTGCCCCTCGGGAACGGCTATGCCGTCAGAAGGCCCGCCCCGGAGTGGCACCGTCAGCTTATGCGGCAGCGTATCGGCCTCTGCCCCCACACCCTCACGGGCGTTGAATGCCCGCAACAGAGCGAGGCGACGCTCGCCGACCTTCATCATCTCCCACAGGCTGACGTTCCATCCTGTGATCGCACGCAGGGCCGTGACCCATTGGTCCAGACTGTAGAGCTGCCAGGCAGGTCCATACACAAACTTGCACAGGCAGATCGCGTCCAGACAACTGATGATATTCTGGGAATAGACGGCATAGCGCACCATCTCCGGGTTCAGTTCCGTCGAAGGCTGCGGATCCAACAGGCCCAATTCCGCCATTCCCTCCGGGAAACGCATATAGGAAGTGTCGTGTTCGCAGACGGTGTGATCAGCGCCACCAGGATTCACGGCATACAGAAGAGCCATCGTGCGCTTGACCTGAGGCATATGGGCCGGCAACTCACGTCCCTTCACCGCCACAACTAGCTCCTGCCCCACCCCCAAGCGGTCGGCAGCCGCCGCTGAGCCTTCGCCGAGGATCTCACCGAATCCCTGTCGCTGGCCGATCATCTCCACCATCTTGACCATCGCTTCCGCGTCGCCAAAGCGGAGCGCGATGCCTCCGGTGTCTTGCTCGGTCAACAGCCCACGCTCAAAGCAATCCATCGCCCACGCGATGGTGCCGCCACAGGAGATCGTATCCATCCCATACATGTTGCAGAGCTGATTGGCCCGCGCCACGGCTGCGAGATCCGACACGCCACAGTAGGAGCCCAGCGCTGCAATCGACTCATACTCCGGGCCGCCGTAACGTGGATCTACCTGGAACGGCCCTTCATCGATCTCTACGACGCGCTTGCAGCGTACCGCGCATCCGTAGCAGGTGTCGCTGTCCTTGAGGATCGTCTCCTTCATGCGCTCGCCTCCCAGGGCCTCAGCGCCCTCGAAAACGCCGCTTTCCCAGTTGTGGGTAGGCAACCCTCCTGCCAGGGACTGGGACAGGACCAGGGCTGCGGTACCGAGGCGCTTGAATCCCGCCACCCCCGAATCGTCCACGTGCTGTGCGCCCCATTTTGCCAGTGTTCGCAGCCCATCGGCATCCGCGAGCTCAGGACGACGATGGCCGCGGACGGCGACGGCCTTCAGGTTCTTGGCGGCCATCACCGTGCCCATGCCACCGCGCCCGTTGACGCGATTCGCGTTGTTTACCAGGGCGCCATATCGCACCCCCTTCTCTGCAGCCGGGCCGCACTGAAGCACCTGAATCCGAGCATCATCCAGCTCCAAGCGCAACTTATCCTCGACATCTGCCGTGAACTGGCCCATAAGATTCGAAGCGTCGCGGAGTTCAGCATGTCCGTCGTGGATCCACAGATATACAGGGGAGGGTGAAACGCCCCGAATGACGATGCCATCGAACCCGGTGAACTTGAGCTCCGCCGGCCAAAAACCACCGGCAGCGGATTCGTCCGCAAGCCCGCTGACCGGAGATTTCGCGACGGCGGCCACCCGTGACTGCCCCGATATCGGCGCTCCGGTCATCACCCCCACCATCAGGCTGAGGGTGTTGTCGGGCCCAAGCGGATCGGCCCCACTCGGCGTATGGTGCAGAAGATAGTAGGCCCCCATCGCGCTTCCACCCATATAGGTGCGGTAAAAGGCATCCGATGGCCGCTCGGTCGTCATCTGTCCCGTGGATAGATCCACATGCAGGATCTGTCCTTGATATCCAAAAGGCATGTTCAACCCCCCGGTGAGTCTAGTGACCCACGTATTTCAACAATTGTACTATACTATAGTCAGTTTCGATGCACAGGACAATTGGGGCCAAGCCATGTGATTTCTTGCTTTTGCGCTCAGCTTGCATTCGATCTATACTTAGGTGATGGTACCCAAAGGGAGATCCAGATGGCGGAACAGGTAAATGCACTGGTCGTAGATGACGAAGCCGGCATACGGTTCTTCATCAAGGAGACCCTCCAGCGAGCCGGCCACACGGTGAGTACTGCCAGCGACGGCGAGGAAGCCCTGGCAGTTCTGCGAGACCAACACTTCGATCTCGTGATGCTCGACCTCAAACTCGGCGGACGTATCGACGGGCTCAAGGTGCTGGAGGCCGTGCGATGGCGTTGGCCTGATGCCATCGTGATCATTCTGACCGCCCATGGCTCGCTCGAATCGGCGATGTCGGCTATTAGGGAAGGCGTTGATCGCTATCTGCTCAAGCCGCTCACGCCGGGCGAGCTCCGCGATGCGGTGAATGAAGCCCTCGAAGAACAGCACGAACGGCTGTTGCGCGTGCGCGAACAGGCGGATGAACAGACGAGCCTCCAGCGAGGCCCCTTCCAGGTCGAACTTCAGAAGCACCAGGTGGCGCTCGGCGAGACCCCTCTCGAACTCACGCCGAGCGAGTTCGATCTGTTGGTGCACCTTATGCAGAATGCCCATCGCGTCGTCCCGCCCCAAGAACTCGTGGAGGTAGTCCGCGACTATCGACCAGAAGACCTCTACGAGGCGCGGAATATCATCAAATGGTATGTACACCGGCTCAGGCAGAGTATCGAGCCCGATCCGTCACACCCCAGGTACATTATCAACGTTCGGGGCGTGGGCTATCGATTTGGGGAGTAGTCAGGTAGAGGTGCAGCACACCTCTGGCCAACAGCCCCGATCGTGCGCCGATCGGGGCTGTTGTTCTGTTGATGCAGGCGAGGGGGATCTCGCTACCAACGGAAATCCAACTCACCTAACGTCGCCCGGACGTCTGCCAACGGAGGTCGTCCCCTCCCCCGGGTCTAATATGGTAACATGTAAAAGGGATTCTATAGATCCCCTGGGACCCGCATGGATCCCTAAAATCATAACTAGGAGGCAATTGCAGTAGATGTCGGTTGAACAGAAGGTAGCGGAGCAAGGTGTTGAGCAAGAGACAGAACAGAAGAGCCCGCGGTGGTGGCAGCTTCTCGTCGAAGGCGGATATGGGGCCAAGCGTGCCCGGAGGGGCGATGTCTATGAAGCCACGATTCTCTCGATGGGAGAGCACGACATCCTGGTAACCGTGGCTGGCAAACGAGATGGCCTCGTCCAAGAACAGGATCTCGCAGAAGTCGACGAAAGCTACGTACAGAACCTACGGGTAGGCGAAAAGATCCCGGTCAGAGTGGTCAGTATCCCATTCAACCGCAGTGCCATTCTTGTCTCGCTCAAACAAGGTCTGGAGCATCAGCAGTGGATCGATGCCGAGGAGCTGATGGAGAGCCAGGAGACGATCAATGTCGAAGTCATCGACACCAATCGCGGTGGTGTTCTAGCATCCTTCGGTCGATTGCAGGGCTTCATACCCAACTCCCACCTGACCTCGATTCCCCGCGGCACACGGCACGAACAGCGGGCAGATCTCAAGAAGGATCTCATCGGAAAAGTCGTCACCGTCACAGTCATTGAGGTCGAACCGAGACGCCGGCGCCTCATCCTGTCCGAGAGAGCGGCAGCCCAGCAGCGGCGCCAAGAACTGCTCCAGGAACTCCACGAGGGAGCCATTCGCACAGGTGTCGTCAGCAACCTCGTCGATTTTGGCGCCTTCATTGACCTGGGGGGAATCGACGGACTGCTCCATATCTCCGAGATATCCTGGGACCACGTGGACCATCCGCGCGACGTCCTCAACGTTGGCGATACCATTGAGGTCTATGTCCTCGACGTGGATCGGGAGAGGGAACGCATCGCGCTTAGTCGAAAGCGTCTGCTGCCCGATCCGTGGGCACAAGTCACAGAGGAGATGCATCGAGGAGATGTCATCGATGGCACCGTCACCCATGTGACGGACTTCGGCGCATTCGTGAATGTTGGGCAAGGGGTGGAAGGGCTTGTCCACGTGTCAGAAATGCCGGGAGGCGAACAGACACTGACAGACTTGACACCAAGTGCCGACGTCAAGGTGCAAGTGCTGTATGTGGATCCGCTGCAGCAGCGGATCTCGCTGAGGCTTGAGGAAACCAGCGCCGAGAACGCTTAGAACTAAGGTTCGTTCGTGATGTGAAGGAGGGCGTAACCGATGCGAAGCGGTATCAGGATCGGTAAGGTGTTTGGCATTGAGATCGAGATCGACTGGAGTTGGTTCTTCATATTCCTTCTGATCAGCTGGAACTGGGCGACGGCACTGGGGAGCCTGCACAGTCAGTGGAGCATGCCATTGCGCTGGACCGTCGCAGTGGCGGCATCACTGCTCTTCTTTCTCGCGGTGCTTGCACACGAGCTGGCTCACTCATTGGTAGCTACGTCCCGAGGACTTCCAGTTACCAGCATCCGCCTACTCCTCTTTGGTGGGGTCTCCAACATCCAAGAGGAGCCGAAGTCAGCAGGCACTGAGTTTGTGATGGCCATTGTAGGGCCGTTGACCAGCCTTGTCATCGGCGTTGTCTTGCTGTTGGTGACAGGGCTCGCAACGGGTACTATGGGGCTCGCGTCGATCTCAATCCAGCAGACCTTGTCGACCATGAGCCCGGCCCTGACGGTGATAGCATGGTTAGGATCGGTCAACATCCTCCTCGGTATCTTCAATCTCATCCCGGGTTTTCCCCTTGACGGCGGACGCGTGCTGCGGTCCATCCTGTGGGCCATCACGGACAACCTCAAGTTGGCCACACAGTGGGCATCTGCCGTGGGGCAAGGCGTTTCCTGGTTGATGATCATCGGGGGGGTTGCCGCAGCCTTCGGAGTGCCGGTGCCGCTCGTTGGGGCGGGGTTGATCAACGGTCTCTGGCTCGCCTTCATCGGATGGTTCTTGCACTCTTCGGCAGTCCAGAGTTATCAGCAGATGGTGGTTCATCAGGCCCTGGACGATGTCCCTGTCTCCTCCGTGATGCGGCGTGATCCCCCGACCGTCTCATCTAACAGAACCGTGGCGGAGTTCGTCCACGGTTTCATCATGCAGTCAGATGACCACGGATTCCCGGTGGTGGATCAGGGAGAGCTTATCGGCATCGCGACACTGGAGGACGTGCGCAAGGTCCCCCGAGAGGAATGGGAGAACACGTACGTGCGCGAGATTATGACGCCGGCGGCTGAGTTGGTCACGCTCGCGCCCGAGGATAAGGCCGGCAAGGCTCTCGATATTCTGGCAAGTCGGGATATTCGTCAGATCCCCGTCGTCAAAGATGGGCGTCTTGAGGGTCTCATGCGGAGAACTGATATCGTGAAGTGGATGCAGCTTCAGACAAACAAGCGTAGCACCCGCGGTGAGATGTCCGCCTAGTCATAGATCGAGCCTACACCACGAGCTTTCTGGTTCCCTATGCCCCAGCGCAGGAGAGCATGGCGTATGAAGGAAGCGATGTTCTACGAATCGATGGTCCGAGGATCGGGTGCGCTGTCATCTATGCGCCCACCATTGCATCGTTGCGCCCGACGGTCGGGGGATCTGCCAGGTTCGCGAGAATCGCGACGGGAAGCTCTATACGCTCGTATATGGCAAGCTCATCGCCCATCACGTCGATCCCGTCGAGAAGAAGCCGCTCTTCCACTACTATCCGGGATCGGATGCTTACTCCGTCGCCACTGCGGGGTGCAACTTCCGCTGTGACTGGTGCCAGAACTTCGACATCTCGCAGATGCCCCGCGATCAGCGGATGATCCTTGGGGACGAGGTCACGCCGGAACAGGTCGTTGCACTGGCGCAAGCCAGCCGCTGTCGCAGCATCGCTTACACGTACACCGAACCTACGATCTTCTTCGAATACACGTACGATATCGCCCGTCTCGCACAGGACGCCGGAATTGGGAATGTCTATGTGACCAATGGCTATATGAGTGATGTTGCAGCGGAGACCATTCACGAATTCCTGGATGCGGCCAACGTGGACCTGAAGGCGTTTCGCGACGAGACCTACCGGCACCACATTGGCGCGAGACTCCAGCCCGTCCTGGACAGCCTGCGCCTGATGAAGCAACTGGGGATCTGGGTGGAGGTCACAACGCTGCTGATTCCCGGCCTGAATGACGATCCAGCGGAACTCAAAGAGGCGGCCCAGTTCATTGTCGAGGAGCTCGGGCCGGAAACGCCGTGGCACCTGAGCCGGTTCTTCCCCACCTACAAGATGCAAGACGTTCCGCCTACACCGGAGGCCACGGTAACACGGGCCAGTGAGATCGCCAAAGCCGCAGGCGTGCGATACGTCTATGCGGGGAACTCGCGGCAATCTGCCGACACGAACTGTCACAGCTTGTGGCGAGACCCTGATCCATCGCTCAGGGTATACCATCGTAAAGAACCGCGTGACCGTGGAGGGCAAGTGCCCAACATGTCAAACGCCGGTTGCAGGAATCGGTATGCAGGGGACCTAGATCGCAGCGACACTCGCATATAAGATCCTTGCAGGTCGAGAACGAGTCGATTGAGAGATGACAGATGATTACAATGAGTCTTCACGTGGGAGCAAAGGTATACTGCCATGACGAATACTGCGGGGATCTGTACTCGGTGGTGATGAATCGCGCAAGGGGTCGCATCACGGATCTGATTATTGAGCCGGCATCGGCTCAGGCGCGGAAGACAAGCCGAATGATACCTGTCGCCTTAACGGATTATGTAGACGACCGCGGCGTTCATTTGCGCATCGACAGGGGCGAGCTGGAGACATATCCGGAAGGCACACCGGAAGTGGCCCACCTGGAAATGATCACAGACTGACCGGACACAACCACGACAGACAGTCCAAAGGTCTGGTCGGCCATATAGCCTTGCCGGGAATGCTTAGATAAGTGAGGACCACGATGACAGTCGATAATATCGATGCTGGCGGATTCGAATTCGATCATCTGGCACTCTACCTCCAAAGCATTGGTGAAGTTTCGCTACTGACAGCAGAGGAGGAAAGGAATCTCGCCAGCCGCATTGAGGCGGGAAGAACTGCCAAAGAAAACCTGATTCACGTCGCCGAAGAGCCATCGCCCGATGAGATCCAGCACCTGGAGCAACTCGTGCTCGACGGTGAGATGGCCCGCGCGCACTTCATCGAGGCTAACACGCGACTCGTGGTCAGCATAGCCAAACACTATCGCAACTATGGCCTACCGTTCCAGGATCTGATCCAGGCGGGCAATATCGGCCTGATTCGCGCGGTCGACAAGTTCGACGGCCTAAAGGGCAATCGCTTCAGCACCTATGCGACCTGGTGGATCCGACAGTCGATCATGCGATCGCTGACGCAACAAGGTCACACCATCCGCCTACCAGCCTATCTTCGCAAGCGCCTCCGAGAGATTCGCGAGGTCTCCGACCGTCTTGAGAGTGAGTCGGACCGTACACCAACCGTCGAAGAGATCGCCGATGTCCTCGGCATGGATGATGTCGCCGGGCTAAGTTGGCTGATGGAGATCTCGAGGACCACGACATCGCTCAACGTCTCGGTGGGTGACGATGGTGACAGCGAACTGCTGAATCTCATCGCCGATGACGACGCCCCCACGCCGGCGGAGTCTGCTCAGTCTCACCTGATGCACGAGGATCTGGAGGAGGTCATGCGCGATGTCTTGACACCACGCGAGCTCGAGGTCCTTCGCGAACGGTTCGGGCTGGAGGGTCGTCGCAGCCATACACTCAGCGAAGTGGCGGAAGAACTCCACGTTAGCCGGGAGCGTGCGCGGCAGGTCGAGCGTACGGCGCTGCGCAAGCTACGTCACCCTTACAACGGCAGAAAGCTACGCGGATATCTGGGATAGGTCCCGGGCCAATTGCGCCCGTGAAAAGGAGATTGGCTGTTGAACGGTAGGAATTGGATGGCGCGAAAGGTGTCGATTGTCGGCGCAGGCCACGTTGGGGCAACCTTCGCTTATGCCCTCGCACAGAGTGGCGTTGCCGACGACATCGCCTTGGTCGATCTCAACGAAGAGCTGGCCTCCGGACAAGTACTCGACCTTAGCCATGGCCGGTTCTTCTTCCCCTCGGTCTCCATACACGTCGGGCGGACGGAAGACTATGCCGACTCTCACGTGATTATCGTCACGGCCGGTACCGGCCAGAAGCCGGGGGAATCCCGGCTCGATCTCCTGCAGCGTAATGCAGGAATCATCGAGAGGATCGTGGATGACATCGTTGCCCAGCAATCGAAGGCCGTCATCGTCATCGTCACCAATCCGGTGGACATCTTGACCCACGTGGCCCACCAGCGGTCCGGATGGCCTCGGGGTCGCGTCATTGGGTCGGGCACCGTTCTCGACAGCGCCAGATTTCGCTATCTCCTTAGCCAGCACTGCAACGTCGATATCCACAACGTTCACGCCTATATCCTGGGCGAGCACGGGGATAGTGAGTTCGCAGCTTGGTCGATGACACACCTGGCCGGCCTGAGCATCGATGGGTTCTGCACTATCTGCAATCGGTGCTCGGACTGGCAGGCGGAGCGTGAGAGCATCGAGAAGGCCGTGCGCGACTCGGCTTATCACATCATCGACTATAAGGGATCGACCTACTATGCCGTTGGGCTTGCGCTCACGCGAATCGTCAGCGCCATCCTCCGAAACGAGCACAGTGTCTTGACGGTCTCAACGCCCCTGGAAGGAGAGTATGGACTCACTGACGTGAGCCTGAGCGTGCCCTGTATCGTCTACCAGAACGGCATCGACCGCATAATGGAGAGCGCACTGGAGCCGGACGAACAGCAGGCGCTCCAGCGATCTGCCGGTATCCTCAAAGAGGCTCTGTCGGACCTTGAAACGAGCAGACGATGAGGGGGCAAGCGGGCAAGATCCGCTCCCTGATCGCAGGGATCGCGATCCTGATTGTCGCGATCGTGGGCATATTCTCGATACGGGGCCCGAGCTTTGCGGACAGTATGCCAGGCAGCGGGACGACGATGAACGTCGTCCGGACCGCATTGATTGCCCTCGGCCTGATTGGGGCAGGATTGGCCTTCTACAACGCCTTCAGGCACAAGAATGCGATGCCGCGTGCAGTCGACAACGACACCTACAGCATCGGCAGCCAAACCGGCCACGTCTGCCCGAACTGTGGAAAGGCCATAGGCGAGAGCGACCGCTTCTGTCGCAGTTGTGGCACATACCTCCACGCCTAGCGTACCAGCAAGACAGGGATGTCGACTTCCTCGATGAGGTCCAACAGAGCGTCATTCTCAAAGAGCGCGGAAGCTGCCGGCAGGACCAGGGTGCCGTGTTCCGCAGCGCGACGCATGATCTTCGCGCTCCGCGAAGGCTCGACCATCGCTTAGGTTGTCGCGAATGGCCGCGGCCAACCTGGCGACGGATGATGCCACCAATCCCTGATACTGGCGCATGATATTGTAGGTCCGCAGGTGTTCGTCGGCTTGAGCCCTTAAGAGAGGCATCTGATCGGCACTGGCGGCGACCAGCAAAACATGGAGCGGGCCCGTGAGACGGTCGGCCAGATCTGCTCCCAGCATCAGGGCATGGTCCCCAATCGATGAGCCATCATAGACAACCAGGATAGGCGACACGATCGGCCTACCCTCGTGCAGGACTGCAGTGACGCTCGGTATCTCGTCACAGCAGGCGGCACGTGCCGTCGACCCAAGACGCAACTGGCGTATCTCGGACCACCCGGCTCGCCCGACGATAAGCACATCGGCTTCCTGAGCAGCGGTCTGGATCTCTGTCCTGATGACACCGCGAGCGACGCGGAACGTGCCCTGCACGGACTCCCGCAGAATCAGCGCCTGGAACTGCTCTTTGATCGCCCGGGAGCGGGAGCGGAGCCGTCGCTCGATGCGCTCGATTTCCAGCACACGTCGACGGGCGGAGTATTGTCCGACCTCGTGCGCGAAGGGCAATTCGGCTATCCGGAAGACATTGATGTCCTCCACGAAGAGGACCACCAACTCGGCATGGAAACGAGATGCCATGTCGACGGCTGCCTCCAGGGCGGCTTGGCTGTGTGGGGATGCGTCTACGGCGACAAGGATTCGACTGAGGGACATCGAAGGCTGGCTGGACTCATTCACGTGACCCCTCCGGGGCGTTTCCCTTCACTGAGGCGCTTCCGCCGTCCGAGGCGCTTCCGCCGTCCGAGGCGCTTACCCCTACCGGGGTCAAGGCACTCAGGGCTTGTTGACCCAACGTCTGTGCTTTCTCAGCCATCGCTTCAAACCGCGCATCGACGAGGTGGTTGATCGTACCTTCGGGATAGTTGCCCTCTTCATCAAGCTCGCCCGCCGGCATTCCGGTCAGCATCTCGATTCCCTGGTCGACGGTCTCGATTGCGTAGACGTGGAAAACTCCTGCAGCGACCGCCTCGACGACATCGTGCCGCAGCATCAAGTGCTTGACATTCGACGCAGGAATGAGGACGCCTTGATCACCGGTCAGCCCGCGCGCCTTGCAGATATCGTAGAAACCCTCGATTTTCTCGTTTACACCGCCGATAGCCTGGATCTCGCCTCTCTGATTGACGGATCCGGTGACCGCGAGCGACTGCTTGATCGGCACCTCAGCGATAGCCGAGAGGAGTGTATAGAGCTCCGCAGACGAAGCACTATCTCCTTCGACGCCGCCGTAGGATTGTTCAAAGACGAGACTGGCCGAGAGAGATAGCGGACGTTCCTGTGCGTAGCGGCCACGGAGGAACCCAGTCAGGATCATGACGCCCTTGGAGTGAATCGGCCCACCCAGTTCGGCCTCTCGCTCGATGTCCACGACTTGCCCCCTACCCAAGGTGACGCGCGCCGTGATCCGTGAGGGCTGGCCGAAGGCGAAGTTTCCCATCATCAGCACCGAAAGCCCGTTCGTCTGTCCAACGACTGCCCCCTCGGTGTCAATCAGAATGATATTCCGCAAGATGGCTTCATGCACGCGTTGGCGAATACGATCCGCTCTGTAGATCTGAGCATCAATCGCGCGCTGCACATCTGCAGCGGTGACGATATCGCCGTCGGACTTCCCGGCCCAGTAACTGGCCTCTCTCATCAGATCCCCGATTTCCCGCATCCGGGCGGAGAGCCGCTCGGAATCCCCGACGATGCGCGCGCTGCGTTCTATGATCCGTTCCACGGCGCTTCGGTCGAAGGGCCGCAGGTTTCCACGTCGAGCAAGCGTCGCAATCAGGCGTGCATAAAGCGGTTGATTCCCTTCGTCTCGCGACATTTGCTCGTCAAAGTCGGCGGCAACCTTGAAGAGCTCGGCGAACTCCGGGTCGAGTTGGTAGAGCAAATAGTAGAGCCTTGCATCGCCAATCAGGGCAATCCTGACGCTCAGAGGTATTGGTTCGGGGTCCAGCGACACCGTGCTGATCAGACCATACTGCTGGCCAAGTGGCTCAATCGTCAGACGCTCGCTCTTCAGGGCCCGCTTAAGGCCTTCCCACGCCATCGGCTGCTGGAGCAACTTGTTGGCGTCGAGGATCAGGTACCCGCCGTTCGCCCTGTGGAGCGCTCCGGCCTTGATGAGGGTGAAATCGGTCAGAAGGGCGCCCAACTGCGCTTGATGCTCGATGCGGCCAATGAGATTCTGGTACGTCGGGTTGTCCTCATAGATGACAGGCGCGCCTTTACTATCTGTATGATCAACCAACACATTGACACTGTAGCGCCGGAGGGACTGCGCCTCGGTTTGGCGCCGCATTGCCTGCATAAACTGCGGACCGCCGTCATCTGATTGGGGCAGGAACTGCTCCGCATTCTCGACGACGTCTTCTTGGACGGCATTCAGGTGAGCAACGACCTTGGGGTAATCGGCGTAACTCTCTCGCAGCTCATCAATCCGTGCCCCTACGGCGAGACTCGCCATCTCCCGATTGAGATCATTGAGCTCCTCCCGCATCGACCGTTGCCAGGTTGGCACCTGACGCAGGATACGCTGAAGCTCCTCCTGCAGCTCCTCCACCTTCTTCTGCAGCGCCCCCTGTGCGTCTTGAGAGAGCTTCAGAATCTCCTCCTGAGACAGCACTTCCCCGTCGCGAACCGGGGCCACGGCAATCCCACCCGGCGTACGGATCAGGGCCATATCCTCTTCTCGAGCCCGGCCTTGCAGTTCGTCGAAAGCCTCGGACTGCTGCTCCCGAAGGTCGATCCACAATCGTCTGACGTCGCGACTGGTATTCCTCACTCTCAAATGCGGCTGACAGGGCAGTGCGAAGCTCTTGGACCAGGCCGTCCATATCCTTGCGGAACAGCGCGCCCTTTCCGGCAGGCAACTCGATCGCGAGCGGTCTGTGCTCCTCCGCCATATTGTGCACATAGCACCAATCAGACGGCGTCGGCGCATCCTTCGCATGTGACTCGAAGAACCTCTGCACAAGGCCCCGCTTGTCCAATCCGGTGGGCCCTAAGGCGTAGATATTGAAGCCCCCATCCTGCATACCCGCCCCAAACCTGATAGCATCTACCGCGCGAGGCTGACCGATGACGTCCTTCAGTTCCTCTAGATCGTCCGTCGTCTCGAAATTCATATCGGCAAGGTTCGTCTTCCGATACAACTGATCGGGATTGAGACCGAGATTATGATTCTCCATCAGATGTTCCCTCCTATTGATCGGTTGGCTTGATTTCTGTGAATGCTTACGTGGCGCACATCTATCTCATAGTCGCCACAGCTTTTACGCCTTGAACGGACGGAAGCACCACCTGCCATTTCAGATCGGCTGGCGCGCTGCCCGGCTCCAAAGCGGCGGCAATGAGCTCACCGTTCGATAACACAGCCATGAGCGAACCGTCAACCTGATAAAAGCGCTCGACCATATACTCCGCCCACACGTCCGGAAGTCTCCGCCATAACCGGTTGCCAAGTCTGCCCACCGTTGATGGATCTCTCGATCCGCCCATTTACGGAAACCGAATCCGCCGGACCGAAAATGATGTGATCGGCCCGTCCTGGATCTACCCACACCGCCCGACAGTAGCAGTCATAGAGACGGCGCCAAGTCGCGCCGCCATCATTGCTTGAATAGAGCCCCCCTCCCGTCGGGGCGGTCAACAACTCGGGGGACGACGGATGAACCGTGATAGAATGTACATCCGGATGGATCATCGTCTCGTCTTGGGGCACACGAGGCACCCCATCGGTGCCGTCCACTAACCGCCAGCTTTCGCCACCGTCACTGGTACGGAGCAGTCCACCCTGCTCAACGGCCGCATAGCCCCGCGCACCGTGGAAAGCGAAGCCCCGGACGCATCCGGCTTCGGGTGAGTAGGGCAGATACCAGCCCAGTCGATCCCTGAGCTCCGTTACCTCGTGGCAAAGCCGCCACCCAGCCCCATCCCCCTTGGAGACGTAGATGGCAGCAGGTTCGGTGCCCACCACCGCGCCGCCCGATCCATCCTGGCGATAGGCGATCCAGCGAACGTGGCGATCCGCGAGCCCCTCATTGTAGGGCCACCAACTCGCACCGAAATCCACAGAGCGGTAGACGCCATCAAGCGTGCCTGCCAGTATAGCGCCCGCGTGAGCTGCAACACTGGTAACGTGGAACTCATCCAGCCCACCACGCATCTGCACCCAGCGTTCGCGTCGCTGCTCAAATACACCTATACCGTAGGCTGATGCGACGAACAGAGCGGATCCCTGGGGTCGGTTCTGCATATTTCACCTCCCTATCCTTCAGTCTGAGTCTAGCACCGGCACCGGTGCTATCTGTGCCGGAATGTGTTGGATTTGTGGGTGACGTGCGTTGCTTAGGGTTGGGACGCGGTTGGGGTGACTGAGCTCCCGTGTAAACCGAGGTAGAATCTTGATAGATGGGATCGCCTTGGCGAAGTCTGAGTTCCGGCCTATGATCAGCCTGGTCAAAGAGGCCCTAGAGATGACACTCGTACGGAGATGAACGTGACAAGCAAAGAAAGAGCCGCCGATCAAGCGCCGGTAGCGCGAATCAGTGCCGCACGGCGTCCATCTGCGGAGCCAACGACGCAACTTGAGCGCGAGCGCGATATGCTTGCAGCCATCATAGAGAACACGAATACCCAACTTGCCTACCTCGACACCGAGTTCAACTTTGTCTGGACAAACGCCGCCTACGCGCTGGGAGCCGGCAAGACGAGGGAAGAGCTGATCGGCAAGAATCACTTCGCCCTCTTCCCGAACACGGCGAACCAGTCGATCTTCGAGCATGTGCGAGATACCGGAGAAGCCGCCTCCTTCAATGCAAGGCCATTTGTGTACCCCGACCGTCCCGAGTTCGGGACCACCTATTGGGACTGGACTCTGACCCCGATAATTGACGACGCCGGTGGGATCAAGGGGCTGGTGCTGTCACTGCACGATGTGACCGAGCGTCAAAGGGCGGAGGCCGAGATCATGAGCATAACCCGCTTCCCAACTGAGAACCCCCATCCGGTCATGCGAATTGCGGCAGACGGCGTCCTGGTCTATGCAAATGCCGGAAGCAAGCCGGTGCTGGATACCTGGAATTCCTGGATCGGTCAGAAGGTCCCGCCTCGCTGGCTGGACCACGTCCGTGAAGCTAATCGTACCCACAGCGTCGGCAGTGCGGAGATCATCTGTGATCGGCGAGTTTATTCGCTGACTATCGCTCCCTCAACTGATGGCTACGTTAACCTCTATGGGATGGAGGTGACCGAACTAAGGCGCGTGCAGAGCTCGCTCCGACAGTATGCGAGCCGGCTACGTGCTCTTCACCAGATCGATCAAGCCATCCTGTCGGCCCAGTCGGTGCAGGACATCGCCCAAGCTGCGTTGGCGCGGCTTCCGCAGATGATCGACTGTGTACGGGCCAGCGTGATGCTCTTCGATTTCGAATCTCACAAGGTCTCACTGCTTGCCGCGTATACCGCGGGGAGTCAGTCACATACGGATGAGGGGTGGCAGGCGACGCTGGCCAAGGGGTGGGCCGAGTTGGTACAAAAACTCCAGCGCGGAGAGCATATCGTGGTGGAGGATGTGGGAACACTTCCTCTCGACTCGCCGCTGATGGCCACAGAGCGGGCCCCGGGCATCCGCACGCTCTTGCTTCAGCCTCTCCGGGTTAAGGGCACGCTGCTCGGCGTGCTGACACTCGGGCTGAGCGGTCCGGGCCGGGTGGCAAACCAATCCATTGGACTGGCAAACGAACTGGCGGTTCAGTTGGCCATTGCGATTCAGCAAGCGAGACTACACCAGCAGGTACAGGATCATGCTGAGGATTTGGAGCGGCGCGTCGTATGGCGCACCGCGGCACTGCGTATCAGTGAAGCCCGATTCCGAGCGATCTTCGAGGACGCTCCTGTAGGGATTGCGCTTCTCGACGATAGGGGCAGGATCATCCAGAGTAACACAGCCCTGGCGACCATCCTGCATAGGGACGACACTGAGCTAAGCGAGATGTCCCTCTTCAGCTATATGGACCAGAAAGATGGCACGGCGGGATCGAGGATGTTCGAGGACCTGATGGGCGGTACCTCGGAGGAATACCGTACTGATGTCCGTTTCATCCGCTCGGACGGCCAAACTCTGTGGTGTAATGTCACCATCTCGCTGGTTCGAGACGTAGAACAACGCCCGAGGCTGGCAGTCGCTATGGTGGAGGACATCACCGACCGGCGAGAAGCCCAAGCTGCAATGATACAAAACGAAAAACTGGCACTGACGGGGCAGCTAGCTGCCTCCTTCGCCCATGAGATCAACAACCCGCTCCAGACGGTCATCGGTTGCCTTGGCCTGGCTGACGAGAGCCTGCAAGAACTGGACGTGCTCGCAAACGCCAAGGGTGACTCCATCGGTCTGTATATGCAAATGGCCTCCGAAGAGCTAAAGCGTGCTGCCGGGATCGTCGGACGCCTTAGGGACCTCAATCGTCAGTCAACACCGGATGAAAAAGAGTATCAATCCATTCGCTCTGCCATCGACGAGGCACTCATCATCACCCGCAAACAAGCTCGAGACCGTGGCATTGTCGTCGAGATATCAGAGGAGCCTGACCTGCCCGAGTTGCTGGTCGTGCCCGATCGTCTCCAGCAGGTATTTCTGAACCTAATGCTCAACGCGATTGACGCAATGCCGGACGGCGGCAAATTGGCCGTGTCACTCACGAGGACCGATGACCCTGCCGGCGTCCGGACTGTCCTGCACGATACGGGAGGGGGAATCCCCCCTGACGTCCAAGCGCGTCTCTTCGACCCATTTCAGACGACGAAGCCGGAGGGCCTCGGGCTGGGACTCTTCATCAGTCAGGCCATCGTGAAAGATCTCAGTGGCGACATCAGAGTGGAAAGCAGTCCGAGCCAAGGGACCTCCTTCACCGTGTGGCTGCCCGCATAACTGCTCCCCAACTATTCCAACTCACCCCATAGCTCGCCCAACGAAGCCCATCGCTGGACGCCAGCTTCCTGCGCTAAGATAACTGTAGCGGGGGTGTAGTCTCTCGCTTGGCTTTCAGTTACGAAAAGGAGTTCGAACATGCCGAAACTCAAGTCCCACAAATCAACATCAAAACGCTTTCGCCGCACGAAGGGCGGGAAAGGGAAACTAGTCAGAACGCGGGCCGGTCAAGGACACTTTCGCCGCAATCGGCGTAATAGCAGGAAACGCCTCTTCTACCAGATGACGGTGGTGGAGAAGCAAAGGGCTGCGTCACCGTGTGCGCCGGCTGCTGCCTAATAGCGCCAGCCTAAGAGATGACACGGCGTCTATGGAAGACTAGAGTCAGACTGCTGACGGGCGATCTGCTAGGTACTAAAGACACAGTGGAGCGAGGGGATGAATAATAACAGGAGCTTCTGGCTCATTGCGGGTCTCGGTTGCGGTGCACTTGTGCTTCTCGTGATTCTTGCTGGGGGTGCACTTCTGCTCGTTCTGCCGGGCTCTTTGGGCAGAGGGAGCACAGATACCGGGTGCGCAGTCTACGTTACCCCCGACTGTGGGGGTAACCCAGGTGCCGGGCTTGCCTGCAACCCAGGCCGCGGTACCTACACTGACGCCGGTCGCCTCGTCGGGCCAGGGTCCTGTCTCCGCAGCAGAGGAGGAATTCACGCCCCTGTACCAGCAGGCCGAACCCGGTGTCGTCAACATCCAAGTCTACATTAGGCAGCAAGGTGTACAGGGACAGGGCGCAGGCTCCGGCTTCATCCTGGACACAGCAGGACACATCATCACGAACAACCACGTGGTTGCCGACGCGGACGTGATTACCGTGGTCTTCTTTGATGGGTTCGAGGCCCAGGCTCAGACTGTTGGGCTTGATCCTGACAGCGACTTGGCGGTCATCAAAGTGGACCAGTTGCCCGATAACGTTCACCCGTTGGCATTGGGCAACTCGGACGCGGTCCAAGTGGGTGAGTGGGTCGCCGCTATCGGCAATCCCTTTGCCTTGGGGAGCAGCCTGACGGTAGGCGTCGTCAGCGCCGTCGGGCGCACTATCGCATCCGGGGCAACGCCCTTTGCGATTCCCCAAGCCATTCAGACCGATGCCGCCATCAACCCCGGAAATTCGGGTGGCCCTCTGTTGAATCTCAACGGAGAGGTGATCGGTGTTAACGCGCAGATCGCCACTGGGGGCACGAGCAATACCAACTCAGGCGTGGGCTTCGCGATTCCGGTCAACATCGTGCGACGGATCGCACCGGTCCTGATCGATGCTGGAGCGTATTCGTGGCCTTGGTTGGGTATCACAGGCGGATCCGTCGGCCTTTTCATCCAGGAGGCTAACAACCTCCCCAGCCAACACGGTGCATATGTCGACAGCGTCGTTGGAGGGCCTGCGCAGCAAGTAGGGCTCCGAGGATCAACCGGCACCCAGAGCGTGCTTGGTGTCGACGGTGTGCCCACGGGCGGTGATGTCATCACCGCCATTGATGGGACGCTGATTGAGGACTACAGCCAGCTACAGATCATCATCTCGCAGCACGAACCCGGTGATGCCGTCACGCTCACCATCCTCCGCGGCGGTCAGGAGCAGCAGATCGACCTGACGTTACAGCCACGCCCCGCCCAATAAGGCAGTGGCGCGAACTGGCTACGGATTGGACCGGGGGCCACAATGCCCGTCCTGAATTCGGATATCGCTGAAGCATTCCGCGAGATGGCCGATCTCCTGGAGATCGAGGGAGCGAACCAATTCCGGGTCCGTGCCTACCGCAATGCCGCCCGCACGATCGAGGAGCTCCCGACAAACGTGCGCGATATGGTAGAGAGCGGAAAGGACTTGACCGACCTCTCGGGCATCGGAAAGGAGTTGGCCGAGAAGATCAAGACGATGGTCGAGACGGGCGAGCTGTCCCAGTTGAAGAAGCTCGAGGACCGCACGCCCGCCGAGCTGGCGAAGATGCTCACGATCGAAGGTCTGGGACCTAAGAGGGTGCAGGCAATCCACGACCATCTCGGGATCGAGACTTTGGCCGACCTTAAAGCGGCAGCCGAGCGCGGAGAGATCGAGGACGTCCCCGGGCTGGGCAAGAAGACTCAGGAAGACATCCTGAAGGCGCTGGAGGACATAGAGAAGGGCGAAACCCGGACCCGCATCGACCTGGCAGAAGAGGCGGCAGCGCCCCTGGTGGCGTACCTTGCGAACGACGAACACGTAGAGCGCGTCGAGGTGGCAGGGAGTTACCGGAGACGTCGAGCCACGGTTGGAGACCTGGACATTCTGGCGATCAGCGACATCGGCGGAGCGACCATTGAACGCTTTGCCGAATACGAGGACGTCACCGACGTCGTATCGAAAGGCTCCACGCGATCCACTGTGATCCTGCGCTCCGGTTTGCAGGTCGATCTACGGGTTGTCCCGGAGGAGAGCTATGGAGCCGCCCTTCTCTATTTCACCGGCTCGAAGGCGCACAACATCAAGCTGCGCAATATGGCCGTCGACCGTGACCTCAAGATCAACGAGTACGGTGTCTTCGAGGTCAAGAATGGCGAGGAGGGGAAACGTGTCGCCGGAGAGACGGAAACCGGCATCTACGAGCTGCTGGGCTTGTCGTACGTGGAGCCCGAGCTCCGTGAGGATCACGGCGAAGTCGCAGCTGCGCAGAAGCACGAGCTTCCGGGTCTGGTCACGCTCGATGACATCCGTGGGGACCTCCAGATGCATACTACCGCAAGCGATGGCAAAGCCTCGCTCAAGGAGATGGTGCAGGCTGCCCGCGAACGCGGCTATGACTACGTCGCGGTGACCGATCACTCGACCCTGGTCAGCGTCACCCAGGGACTCAATGCAGATGCTCTGGCAAAGCGGATTGACGAGATCGACGGTCTCAATGAGGGGCTGGATGGCATTCGCGTCCTCAAAGGTATTGAGGTGGACATCCGCGAGGATGGGTCGCTGGATTTGCCTGACGATGTGCTGAGTAAGCTCGACGTCTGCCTCATCTCCGTGCACACACGTTTCAATCTACCCAGGGACAAGCAGACCGAGCGGATCATCCGGGCGATGGATAATCCCAACGTGCACATCCTGGCCCATCCGACGGGCCGCCTCATCCAAAGGCGTGGAAGCCGCTTGCAGCGCGAGCCCTATGACGTGGATCTCGAGCGCCTGATGGAGGCTGCCCTCGACCGGGGCTGCTATATGGAGATCAACGCACATCCGGAGCGCCTCGACCTCGACGGCGTCCACGCAAAGATGGCCAAGGAGATGGGACTCAAGCTGGCGATCTCCACCGACGCCCACAGTATCTCCTCGTTGGCCTATATGCACTATGGGATCGACCAGGCCCGCCGGGGTTGGCTGACACCCTCTGACGTGCTGAACACGCGGAGCTGGCGCGACCTCAAGGTGCTGCTCAAACGTTCGTAGAGGCGACCGGACATGGACCCAGATATCGTTATCCGCACCGACAATCTCAGCAAACGTTTCGAGAAATCCTATGCCGTCCGGGCGGTGAGCCTTGAGGTTCAGAAGGGCACGATCTTCGGTTTCATGGGCCCGAGCGGAAGCGGCAAGACCACGACGATTCGCATGCTGACCGGGGGCTACGAGCCGACCAGCGGGAAGGTCGACGTCCTCGGAGAAGCTCCGTCCGCCTTCAGCCTGCAGACCCGAGCCCGGATCGGCTATATGCCCCAGCTCTTTGCCCTCTACCCCGACCTGACGATATGGGAGAACCTCAACTTTGCCGCGTCCATCTATGGGGTCGGTTTTAGGCGACGCAAGCGGCTGCGGGAGATCTTGGACTTCGTTGAACTTACGGATCACGCGCGAAAACCGGTGCGCAAGATCTCCGGGGGGATGCAGCGACGGTTGAGCCTTGCTGCAGCATTGATCCACGACCCTGACCTCTTCTTTCTCGATGAACCCACGACGGGGCTTGATCCGGTGCTCCGCCAGAAATTCTGGCACCACTTCCACGCCCTCAAGGAAGAGGGCAAGACCCTCTTTGTAACGACCCAGTACGTGAACGAGGCGGCGAACTGCGACCAGGTCGGCGTTCTCGTCGAGGGCGAGCTTCTTGCGCTCGACACGCCTGAACATCTACGGAAGAAGGCACTCGGCGGGGACATTGTCACCTTGGAGACCGCGATCCCACTCCCGCGCGAGTTCGATTCGGAACTCGAGGCACTTCCCGTGGGTGAAGGGCGTCATCCCGCATCGGCCCCATCCATCTCAAGGTGACGACGGAGCAAGCCGGGACGCTCTATCCCGATGCTGATGAAATGGATCGAGGAGCGTGGCATCGAGGTCACCAACGTCGAGGAGTACGCCCCTCCCTTCGACGACGTCTTTGTCGCGCTGGTAACGGGGAACAAGGACGATGCGTGAGATCTGGCACTCCTTCATCCGGGCCTCTGCCTTCCTGCGCAAAGAAATCGTCAACGTGCTACGACAGCCGCGGCTGGTCCTTACGCTGGTCCTGGGCCCTTTCGTCATCCTCCTCGTCTACGGCCTCGGCTTTCGTGAGGAGGCCCGGCCTATCCAGGACGCTCTTCGTCACTGCGCCCGACAACGTCCTGCAGCCGTATATTGAGCAGTACGCGACTTCGTTGGGCCCACAGCTTGTATTCGCAGGCATCACCGAAGATCTGCCCTCAGCGCTCAGGAACTTAGCACCAAGGCACGGTCGATGCCGTCGTCGTGGTCCCGGAGAACGCCCCAGAGACGATCCGGCAGGGCGATCAGGCGACCTTTTTGTCTATCATAACGAGATCCTGCCGACGCTAGCCAGCTACATTCGAGTATACGATGAATCTCTACCTGAATGAGATGAACCGCAGGGTGCTCACGGGTGCGATCCAGGGCCAGCAGAGCCAAGCTGCGACGATGCAAGGGGATGTACAGTCGGCTTTGGACGCTGTCGACCAGATAAACCGGTCCCTTTCCGATGAGAATACCGTCCAGGCCGAGCAGGATGTTCGGGCACTCGTTCAGGAATATCCAAGAGATATCGCCGACACTCCAGACGATCACCGGATACGGTGGGCGGACCCGCTCTCGGGGCCGTTAGCGAGCGGCGGCGCCGCCGAGTTGGGCACCACGGCAGCCCTTCTCCTGACACTGCAGCGAGACGCGAGCGCGCTCCAGCATTCAGGACTCGGCACCACAGGCCAAGAGACGCAAACGCTTGCCCGCACCAACGAGATCTCAAACAACTCGATGCCGCGCTTGGCGCCGTGCGAGAATGTCTCCCCGGCGCGTGATCGTCAGTCCCTTCAAGGCGAAGAATCTGAGCATCACCGGTGTTAATATCAAGATGACGGACTACTATACGCCGGGCGTCATCGCCCTTCTCCTGCAACACATCTGCGTGACCTTCGCCGCCCTCTCCATCGTCCAGGAAGATCAACTCGGATCCCTCGAACTTTTCCAGATCGCGCCCTTAACCTCGGTCGAGCTCCTAACGGGCAAGTTCTTGAGCTACGTCGTCTTCAATGGGTTACTTTCTGTGGTCCTCTCCGCCCTGATCGTCTACGTTCTCCACGTGCCATTGTTGGGCAATTGGGGCTTCTACACACTGGAGATCGTGGCACTCATCTTCGCTTCGTTGGGAATCGGCTTCCTGATTTCGTTGGTGGCGCGCTCAACAAGCCAGGCAGTCCAGGCCTCAATGATCTTGCTGCTCTCGAGCGTCTTTTTTACGGGATTTCTCCAGGACATCGAATCCCTGAAGCCCTGGGTTCACGTCATCTCGTGGTGTCTGCCCGCGACCTATGGGACACAGCTTCTGCAGACGACGATGCTACGGGGCCAACGACCAAACCCGCTGCTGCTTGTCGGGCTGTTATCGATCGGCATCGTCACGTTTGTCGCCGACCTTGCATTGTTGCAGCGCCGCTTGAAGCAAGAGTAAGTCCGCAATTCGCCGCCGTAGTGGCTGAGCAGGCGCTCCGCCGTCTGAGGCGCTCCGTCTGAAGCGTCTGGAGACTACAGAAACGATGAACAACCACAAACTCGATATCTCACTCGACGACATCACCTCACACGAAGAGGCTGAGAGGGCAGTCGAGTCCCTGCGCGACGCCATCCGCTACCACAACTATCGCTACTATGTGCTGGACGATCCCGTCATCTCGGATGCGGAGTACGACCGCATGGTGGAGCAGTTGGTAACACTGGAGGACGAGTATCCCTCGCTTCAGAGCGACGACTCGCCGACTCAGCACGTCGGAGGAGAGCCACGCGAAGAACTCGGCCTCGTCGATCACGCTACACCGATGCTCAGTCTCAAGGCCGTCTACGACGCGGACGACGTGCGAAGCTTCGACCAAGCGTGCAGGCGGGAGATCGACGGCGATGGTATGGGTTATGTGGCTGAGCCAAAGTACGATGGCATCGCGATCGAGCTCGTCTACGAGAACGGAACTCTTGCCCTGGCGGCGACCCGCGGCGATGGTGAGACCGGCGAGGATATTACTGCCAACGCACGGACGATCGGCGCCATCCCACTCAACCTGACGACCCGGCGCGACGTCGAGGTGCCCGGGCGGCTCGTCGTCCGCGGTGAGGTCTACATGCCGAAGCATGCTTTCAACGACCTCAACCGCAAGCGACTGGACGAGGGAGCTGAGCCCTTCGCCAACCCCAGAAATGCAGCGGCGGGGTCACTCAGGCAGCTCAACCCTAGCGTCACCGCAGAGCGCCCGCTCTCGGTCTTTTTCTACGCTGCCGACGAGGTCGAGGGCAGCTCTTTTGAGACCCAGTGGGAAATGCTGACCACGCTGCCGACTTGGGGCCTGCGGACCAACCTCGATCATAGCGAGCGCTGCGATGACCTCGGTGCCCTGCTCGAGTACCATCAGCGGATGGCGGAGCTACGCGACGAGCTTCCTTACGAGATCGACGGCGTAGTCTACAAGGTCGATCGACTGGTCGAGCGCGACCGGCTGGGCCTGCTGATCAAGGGATCCCCGGTGGGCACTCGCTTATAAGTTCCAGCCGCGGCGCGCGACCACGACTCTCACAGACATCGCCATCCAGGTTGGGCGCACGGGGAAACTCACACCAATCGCACTTCTCGACCCGGTGCAGGTCGGCGGCGTAGAGGTGGCCCGGGCATCGCTACACAATCAGAGCGAGATCGATCGCAAGGACATTCGCGTCGGTGATGAGGTCCTGGTCGAGCGCGCGGGGGACGTCATACCCCAGGTCGTCAAGCCGATAGACGACGCCCGCGATGGTTCCGAAAGTGTATTCCGCATGCCGGATCGGTGCCCGGCCTGCGGCGCCGAAGTCGTGACGAGCGATGATAAGAAGATGACGCGCTGCCCCAACATCAACTGCCCGGCGCAGATTCGCGAACGGCTTACCCACTATGCCTCGCGGAATGCGATGGACATCGACGGTCTGGGCAAGCAGCGCGCGACACAGTTCGTCGACGCAGGTCTCGTCAAGCATGTATCGGATCTGTACCACCTCACTATGGAAGACCTGGTCCCGCTGGATGGGTTCGCCGAGACCTCAGCCCAGAATCTTATCGACGAGATCGAGGCCAGCAGGCAATCCACCTTGGCCCGCTTCCTCTATGCTATAGGCATCCCCCAGGTCGGCGAGCACCTCGCCCGCGTCTTGGCCCAGCACTTCGAGACGCTCGACGATCTGATGGACGTCGACGACGAGAAGCTCCTCTCGATTGAAGAGAGCGGTCCCGAGGTCGCGCGTGACGTCGTCTCCTTCTTCTCCGAAGATCGCAACTTGGCGATGATCGCGGCGATTCGCGAGGCGGGGCTGAGGCTTGAGAATCCCGACGTTCAGGCAGGCGACCGACCGCTGGAGGGACTCACCTTCGTCTTCACCGGAAGCCTGGATCATTGGACGAGGGACGAGGTGCGGCGCCTGGTCGAACGGCTCGGGGGGCGTGCGACCACCAGCGTGAGTGGGCAGACCGACTTCGTGGTCGCCGGTCCCGGCGCTGGTACAAAACTCGACGAGGCTCGGGATGATGAGATCCCCGTGATGGACGAGGCGGCATTCATCGATTTTCTCCAAGAGCACGCGCCAGGGGTTGACTTGTGATCGAGGTCACCGAACAGATCTCAATCGATGAGTCCGAGTTGAATTTCAGTTTCATCCGGGCATCCGGACCTGGCGGACAGCACGTCAACAAGTCAGCCACAGCCGTACAACTACGTTTCGACGTGGCCAACAGCCTCTCCCTGCCCGCAGGGGTGCGTCAGAGGCTGATCGAGTTGGCGGGGAACCGGATGACGCAGGAAGGAGTGCTGGTGATCGACGCCAGCGAGTATCGCTCGCAGAGTCGCAACCGCAACGAGGCAGTCCGGCGTCTGAAAGCGATGATCCGACAAGCTGCGCATGAGCCCAAGCTTCGCCGCGCAACGCACACGCCAAGGGGGGCACGAGAACGTCGGCTCGAAAACAAGCGGCGCCGCAGCGAGAGAATACGTCACCGAAAATTGCCTCCCGAGTATTAGCTTCCCAAACGCAGGTCCAACGCAGCAAACGTAAGTCGGCACCAGCACCAACCATCTCCACCACCTGACACTCCACTTTGATGCTAGCATCCACATGAGCAAATGCTCACGAATCTGTCTACTTTTGGCCAACAGGGGGTTCCAATGGCAAAGCAATATCCTTTCGGCAAGGGCATCGTGAAGTGGGTTTCTCCAGACTGGTTGGGCAACCACATGAATGACGACGACCTGATGATCCTCGATACGCAGCCCAACATTCATGACTACATCCAGCAGCACATTCCGCACGCCGTTTATATGAATGAGTCGCTGCTCCGGGTGCCCCTGGGAGGGATGCCCGGAAACTACATCCCTGAGGAAGCCGCGGAGCACATCTTTCGCCGCGTGGGCCTCAACAGCGACGTCCCAGTGGTCGTCTACACCGGCAAGGGAGCATTCAAGGGATGGGGTGATGGCCTGGAGCAGACGATGGTTGCCTACAGCCTGGCACGCTTCGGCCACAACAACGTCTACGTCCTGGATGGCGGGCTGGAGGCGTGGATTGCGGATGAAGGTCCGGTATCCCAAGTTTTCCCGGAGGTCGAAGCATCACACTTCGCCGTCGACGTGCACGAAGACTACTTTCTACTCTACGACACGTTTGCGATGCTGAAGGACGAAGATGGTGTTGCAGTCCTGGATGCCCGGCCCGCGTCCATCTACCAGGGCCAGGGCCCGTGGCCGAAGCCCGGCCATATCCCGGGGGCAATCAACGTGCCGTGGGCTAGCTTGATGGATCCCAAGAATCCTCGCCTGCTCAGACCCGACTCCGAGATCCAGGTAATCCTGGACCAGAACGACCTCACACCTGACAAGACGATCATCTGCTCTTGCGGCACGGGCAGGGAGGCGACCAACGAATTTCTGCTCTTCAAATGGTACCTCGGCTTCCCCAAGGTGAAGATATACGAGGGATCGTTCACCGAATGGTCCTCATATCCCGATAACCCCGTTGTGACAGGGCCTTCGCCCTGGTAATCGCGAAACAGGGAGGGGCATATGCTCTTTGAGCGTGTCGAGTCACAGGGGCTGGCGCACTATTCCTACTTGGTCGGTGACCAACACGAGGCTGTGGTCATCGATCCGCGGCGCGACTGCGAGGTCTATCTGGACCTCGCAGCCGGCGCGGGGTATCGGATCAAGGCGATCCTGGAAACGCACCGCAACGAGGATTATGCGGTTGGGTCGCAGGAGCTGCTCGCACGCCTCACAAAGACGACGGGTGAGGGCGTTGAAATATGGCACGCCGATGGCGAGCTGGGGTATGAGTACGGCTCTCCCGTGATGGATGGTCAGATATGGAAGGTGGGGCGGCTGGAAGTCCGGGCGTTGCACACGCCCGGACACACGCCGGGCCATATGAGTTATCTACTGCGAGACCCGGACGGCAATCGGTGGATTGTCTTCACGGGCGACGCTCTCTTCGCCGGCGACGTAGGACGCGTGGACCTGCTGGGCGAGGAGGAGATGCCCGAAATGGCAGCCTCGCTTCATCGGACGCTCTTCGACATCCTCCTGCCCTTGGGCGATGAGGTGATCGTATGCCCGGCACACGGCGCCGGCTCCGTCTGTGGGACTTCCATCGCAGAGCGCGTATGGACGACGATCGGCCTGGAGCGCAAGCACAACCCGAAATTGCAGGATAGCCGCAAAGACACCTTTGTCGCCAACGTGGCTCATATGCTGGAACGCCCCCCCTACTTCAGACAGGTCGAACAGCTCAATCTCACCGGTGCGCCCACGCTCGGGGCCTTGCCTGTCATACCGCAACTGAAGGCTGACGCCTTCGCGCGGGCGGCCCAGAACGCCATCGTGGTCGACACCCGAATGGAGCTGGGGTTCAGTGCGGGCCACGTGCCCGACTCACTCTCGATCTGGCAGAGAGGGCTGGCGAGTTTCGCGGGTTGGTTCTTGCCTTATGACAAGCCCCTCCTGCTCGTGACGTCTGACGATGATCCCAGCCTCGCGGTGCGAACGCTGGTCCGTCTCGGATATGACAACATCGTGGGCACACTTGCAGGCGGGATGTTAACGTGGCACATTGCAGGGCGCGAAAGCACGCAGACCGAGACGACCACGACACACAAGCTATGCCGCCAGTTGGACAGCGGCAAACCGGCCTGGATTCTCGACGTCCGCAGTGACGAAGAGCTCGCGAGCGAGGGTGAGATCACCGATGCCCACCATATACACATCACGCAAATCCCGGTGCACATCGACGAGGTGCCAAGAGACAGACCGGTCCACATCTTCTGCGGCAGTGGCCTACGATCGATGGTGGTGGCAAGCTTTCTGCAGCGCAAAGGCTGGTCCGATCTCACCGTAGTCCTGGGTGGCGTGGCGGGATGGGATTCGACCGCGTGCCCGCTGGAGCTGTAGTTTGAGAAAACCGAACTGAATTGACTTTAGAACACGATAAGGAGTCCTCGATGGCAAGCTACAAATACATTATTGTTGGAGGGGGGATGGCCGGCGGGAAAGCCGTTGAGGGAATCCGGGAGCAAGACAACGCGGGAAGCATCGCTCTAGTCACTCAGGAGCCGCATCGTCCCTACGAGCGCCCGCCGCTCTCTAAAGGTTACCTCATGGGCAAGCGTCCGGTAGATAGCGTCTATGTCGACCCGGAGGCATATTATCCGGAACACAACGTTGAGCTACTGACAAGCACCCGGGTGATCTCGATCGACCGTGAGGCCCGGAGCATTGCCCTGGCGGATGGACGCGCCCTGCGATATGAGACCCTGCTGTTGGCGACCGGAGGGCGGCCCCGACGACTGCCATTGCCGGGCAACGATCTCGAGGGCGTTCGCACACTCCGGACGATTGAGGACTCAACACGTCTCCGCGAAATGGCCGGCCCGGGCAAGCAGGCGCTGGTCCTGGGGGGCAGCTTCATCGGCTCAGAGGTAGCCGCTGGATTGGCAACACTCGGTGCCGACGTCACAATGGCCTTTCCGGAGGAACGCCTGCTGGAACGCATCGTCACGCGAGAGATGAGTGCATGGCTGCAGCAGATCTATGCAGCGCACGGTGTGCGAATCTTGGCCGGGATCACACCACAGCGCTTCATCGGCGAGCGCCACGTCACACAGGTGGAACTGAGCAACGGCGCGATGCCGCCGATCGATATGGCCGTGATGGGCGTAGGCATCTCGCTCAACACGGAGTTGGCGCAGGAAGCCGGTCTGGAAGTCCGCGACCAGGATCGCGCCATTATGGTGAATGAATACCTGCAGACCAGCGACCCTCGGATCTATGCTGCCGGTGACATTGCCGCCTGGCCGGATCCCACCTACAAGAAACGACTGCGCGTGGAACACTGGGACGTGGCCCGCGCCCAGGGTCTACAGGCGGGTCGCAACATGGCCGGAGCGGGGGAGGGCTATGACGTCATTCCTTACTTCTTCTCCGATCTCTTTGACCTCAGTTTTGAGGTTTGGGGGGACATGACCGCGTGGGACCAGACGGTGCAGCGAGGGCACTTCGAGACGCGCGACTTTGCGCTTTACTACTTCAACGAAGGACGCCTCACCGGTGTGCTGGCGATGGGCCGCCCGGACGAGGAGCGAGATCCTATGCAGGCGCTCGTCAAAGCGCGCGTGGCGTATCGGGACGTGGCAGAGAAGCTCGAGGATGAGGCCTCGGATCTGGAGGACCTGGTGTAGGGAAGATCTTACTGCCACAGCCCGGGGTCAGGGCCCCGGGTGCAGTATGAGAGAAAGGATGTAATGAGTTTCGACTTTTCTGCGGCGATCAAACGCCTGCAGGGCATTCTCACGGATACGCTCGTCCGCATTCCTGATCTCCTTATCGCTCTGCTCTTCTTCATCGCATCTCTCTTGCTGGCGAGATACGCTCGGACCCTGGTCCGCAAGATCGTGAAATCCTCTAACCGCCCCGACAGCCTTGGAGTTTTGTTGGGGCGGCTGACCCGGTGGTCGGTGGTCAGCTTGGGCATGCTCATCTCCCTGCTGATCGCTTTTCCCGGCTTCTCGCTCGGTCAACTCGTCCAGCTACTGGGGCTGGGAGGGCTGGCGGCGGGCATTGCCTTTCGCAACATCTTCGAAGATTTCTTCTCCGGTGTGCTGCTGCTCCTCAACCAGACCTTCGTCGTAGGCGACCAGATCATCCTCCAGGACTACGAGGGCACAATTGAGAGCATAGAGGCGCGCACTACGTCGATTCGCACGTACGATGGGCGCCGCGTCATTGTGCCAAACTCGGACCTATTCACCAACATCGTCACCGTCAACACCGCCTATAAACGCCGGCGAATCCAATACGATATTGGGATCGGCTATGGTGACGACATTGAGACCGCGAGCCGTGTGATCCTGGAGACACTTGAGAGTCTGCCAGAGGTAGAGCAGACGCCGGAGCCGGAGGTCCTTGTCGTGGATCTCGCGAGCTACCAGGTGACACTCCGCGCACGCTGGTGGATTATGCCGCCACGGCGCCGCGATGCGATGGAAACCAGAACGCGCGTGTTGAGTGCTGTGAAGAAAGCCCTCCAGAGCAACGGCATCGACTTGCCCTTCCCAACGCAGCAGGTGCTCTTCCACGATCAGACCGAAGAGACGGATGGCAACCGCAGGCGGCAGCGAGAGGGCTGGCCTGCCGGGAGGGGCGAGGTGCCGGCGCCCCATCAGATCGCGACGGCCCTGAGCGCCGCCTACGGAGACTATCGCGATCAGGAAAAAAGTGACAAGGGATAGGGAGATAGAGCAGCAAGGTCCGGAGACATATGGCATCGCACGTGACGAATGAACAGATTGCCACGCAGTTCGAGCAGATAGCGCATCTGCTGGAACTCCGGGGGGCCAACCCCTTTCGGGTGCGCTCCTACCGTGAGGCCGCAAGGCAAGTTCGCGTCCAGAAAGAGCCGGTCGCCAACACACTGGCCTCGCAGGGCAAGGAGGCGCTGGAACAGATCCCGGGGATCGGGTCAAGCTTGGCGGCGATGATCGTCGAGATCGTTCACAGCGGACGCGCCAGCCTGCTCAGTCGCCTGCAGAGCGAGACCGATCCAACCAAGCTCTTCGAGGAAGTGCCGGGCATCGGGGAGGAACTGGCACAGCGGATCGTCGAGCACCTCGACGTCACGTCGCTGGAGGAGTTGGAGCAAGCCGCCCACGACGGGCGCCTCGTCCACGTTCCGGGATTCGGTGAGAAGCGCGTCGAGAACGTGCGTCTAAGCCTTGCCGGTATCCTCAGCGGTGCCGCGCAGCGCCATGCACGCGACGTGGAGAAGAGCGATCTGGGCGGAGATTCAGACGAACCGTCGATCGGCCTGCTCCTGGGCATAGATCGCGACTACCGGGAGCGCGCAGCCGCCGGGGACCTTCGGACCATCGCCCCCAAGCGCTTCAACCCCGAGGGAAAGGCCCGGCTGCCCGTGATGGATGCCGACAGGGAGGGGTGGCACTTCACGGCCCTCTTCTCCAACACAGCACGGGCCCACGATCTCGACAAGACGCACGATTGGGTGGTCGTCTACTTCAAGCGCGACGACAACGAACACCAGGTCACGGTTGTCACCGAGACCCACGGCTCGCTCGAAGGCAAGCGCGTCGTTCGCGGCAGAGAGGCCGAATGCCGCAGATACTACGAGGAGAGAACGGGTCATGCCAATTGAGTGGGTACCCACGGGGAAGGTGGAAGTTCCCGAAATACCGGTGCAGTCCACGATCGTACTTCCTGAAGGTGCGAGCGCTGTCATTGTCGTGGATATGCAGAACGACTTCGTCACGCCGGGGGGAAGTCTCGTCGTGCCGGCGGCTCAGGAGACCATCGGCCACATCCAGGCGTTGATCGCATCTGCGCACGAGCACGCGGTAAGGGTCGTCTACACGCAGGACACAGCAATCGAGGGCGATCCGGAGTTCGACATCTGGCCCGAGCATTGCCGCCCCGGTACCTGGGGCTGGGAGATCATCGAGGAGCTCGCGCCCCAGCCGGAGGACACGGTCTTTCGCAAGAATCGGTATGATGGCTTCTATGGGACAGGTCTCGATCACTATCTAACCCGACTCTGGAAGGTGGAAAACCTGATCATTGTAGGGACGGTCTCGAACATCTGCGTGCTGCACACCGCGGCCTCGGCGGGGCTACGCTGGTTTCACGTTGTCGTGCCCGCCGATGGCATCTCCGCACTCACGACTTTCGACCAAGCGTTGACTCTTCGCCAGGTCTCCAGCCTGTACAATGGCACCGTGCTGCGGTCTACGGCGGACGTTAGGTTCAAGTAGCTCGATTGGAAAGGAAAGTCTAGTTGATGAAAACGATGATTATTCGAGAGTTCGGCGGCCCCGAGGTCTTCGAGGAAGCCACCGTAGGCGAGCCAGAGATCGAACCAAACGAGCTTCTGGTCGAAGTCTACGCGACCTCGGTCAATCCGGTGGACACCGGAGTCCGGCGCAACGGACGATGGGCAGGTGTGAAACCGCCAGCCGTGATCGGATACGATGCGTCAGGGGTCGTCAGGGCCGTAGGCAGCGGCGTGAGCCGCTTCACCGTGGGCGATGAAGTCTACTACACTCCCGCCATCGTCGGCCAGGCATCCGGCACTTACGCCGAGTTTCACGTCGTGACCGAATCCATCGTCGCCCACAGGCCCGTGAACCTATCGCACGCCGAGTCGGCGAGTATCCCGCTCGTGGGATCCACGGCCTGGGATGGACTCATCGAGAAGGCAAAGTTGCACGTAGGGGAGAGCATTCTCATCCACGGCGCCGGTGGCGTCGGGTCGCTGGCGATTCAGCTGGCGAAGGCTGCGGGCGCATATGTGATCGCCGTCTGCAGCGATTATATGGTCGATCTCGTCAGGCAGTTGGGCGCCGACCGAGCCATCAACTACAAGACCGAGGATTTCGTTCCCGCTGTCAAGGAAGCTACCGACGGCTACGACGTGGACGTCGTGTTCGACACGGTGGGCAGCGACACAATGACCCGCAGCGTCGAAGTAACCAAGACACTGGGTCGCATCGTCGGTATCGTGGGCACCAGGGTGGATACGCACAGAGCGCAGCGCAAGAACATCAGCTTCTTCCCCACCTTCCTTCAGCGCGCGGCCTACAAGCTGGACGCGCTGCGCGTGCTGATCGAGCGTGGCCAAATCAAGCCCGTGATCGACTCAGTGCTGCCCCTCGAACAGGTTGGAGAGGCGCACCGGCGCCTCGAGAGCGGAGGAGTCAAGGGCAAGATTGTGCTGAGTATCAAAAGCCCTTAGATGGCCTCTCTCAGGGCACAGGTTTTCGATAGTGTAGAACAGCGAAAGGATAATAACGATGCAAAACACATATACGTATACAGCGCGCAGTGTGGATCACCCCGAGAGGGTGGTAACGTTCACGCTGCACGACCGCCAGATGTCCGTCGGCGTGGGCGCGCCTCTGGAGCAGATCGAGGCCGCCGTCGCCAAGGTGACCGGCAGTGAGGAAGAAGCGGCGGCTAGGGAAACAGAGCTGTGGCTCAGACCGCTTGCCGTGGCCTTGGTCGAGCGCGGGACAGGCCCTTTCGACATCGCCGACATCGATGCGGAGGTGGAGGGCGAGGTCCTTACGATCCGCGGTTGGGTCCGGGTGGCCGGCCTGCGGGGTGGCGCGATTACCTTGATCGGAGGGCGCATCGACAATCCGATCGCCGCTCGCGCCTTCGTCGACGAACTCCAAGCACGCAAGCAAGAGCTTGCAGGGCGGGTGCTTCCGTTTGACTACTGGATCACGTGGTTCGGGATGGTCACGTCACTCGTGCTGCTCTTTGTCTTCTGGCGCCGTCGCGCTGTGAGATCGCGTCAGGCGCCGGCCGAGGAAGTCGAATAGGCAAACGGATCTCGACATGAAGCTTCCCGAGAGAGTGCGTACGCGTGCCCGTCGTATCTACCTGGAGCTCAACCGGCGGACCGGCGGGGCGCCGAAGATCCTGCAGCGCACGATCGCGCGCTACGGCGAAACCAATACAGCGGAGGCGGCAGCCGGGTTGGCCTACTACCTCTTCTTCTCGCTCTTCCCCCTCCTCCTCGTGCTGGTGACGGCTGCCACCTACGTCTGGGACCTGAACAGCGGCCAGGCGTTTCAGCGGGCCGTGAATTTCATCTCACAGGCCATCCCGATCTCGCGCGGCGTGATCAGCGACAATCTCCAGGCGGTGTTGAAACAGAGAGGCACCATCGGCATCGTCAGTCTGATCGGCACGATCTGGAGCGCGTCCAGCGCGTTCGCGGTGCTTACGCGAAACGTGAACCAGGCCTGGTCGCAGACAAAGGAGCGGGGATTCCTCAAACAGCGGCTGACCGCCCTGGCGATAGTCGGCGTGCTCGTACTGCTGCTCTTTCTCTCGCTGGCGGCGAGCGCCGTTGGGGGGCTCCTTCCCCGGCTCGACCTCCTTAACCCAAGACTTGAGTTCCTCAAGTCGGTGCTCTGGTCGCTTGTCCTGACCCAGCTTATCCCGTTCTTACTGAGCATGCTGCTCTTTCTGGCCCTGTATCGTTGGGTCCCAGCCGGTGAGACCAACACTTCGGAGGCAGCAGCCGGATTGGCCTACTACCTCTTCTTCTCGCTCTTCCCCCTCCTCCTCGTCCTGGTGACAGCCGCCACCTACGTCTGGGACCTGAACAGCAGCCAAGCGTTCCAGCAGGCCGTGAACTTCATCTCACAGGCCATCCCGATCTCGCGCAGCGTGATCAGCGACAACCTCCAGGCGGTGCTGAAACAGACGAGGGACCATCGGCATCGTCAGTCTCATCGGCACGATCTGGAGCGCATCCAGCGCTTTTGCGGTGCTCACGCGGAACGTGAACCAGGCCTGGTCGCAGACAAAGGAACAAGGATTTCTCAAACAGCGGCTCACCGCCCTGGCGATGGTCGGGGTGCTCGTGCTGCTGCTCTTTCTCTCATTGGCAGCCAGTGCCATCGGGGGACTCCTGCCCCGACTCGACCTCTCCAATCCCAGGCTTGAGTTCTTCAAGTCGGTGCTCTGGTCGCTTGTCCTGACCCAGCTCATCCCGTTCCTCTGAGCATGCTGCTCTTTCTGGCCCTCTACCGCTGGGTCCCAGCGACCAAACCGAGCTGGCGCGCCGTACTTTGGGGTTCCGGCGTCACGGCGGTGGCGTGGGAGCTCGCAAAGGCAGCCTTCAGTTGGTTTGTCGGCAGCGGTTTGAGCACGTACAACCTCGTCTACGGCTCGCTGGGCAGCGTAGTCGCCCTCATCTTCTGGGTCTACCTCAGCGCCTCCGTCGCACTCTTTGGCGCTCACCTTACCGCAGCCATCGATTGGAAGGAAACAATATGAACCAACGCGCGTTCGTCGTGATGAATCCTGCCGCGGGCAAAGGGGACGGCGTCTCTGTCCGAGAGCAGATCGAGGACGCTCTCGATAAGGCGCAGTGGGCCTACGACGTGCACGAGACGTCGGAGAATGAGGATCTTGCGTCGCTGGTCAAGCAGAAGGTGCCCGAAGGTCCCGACGTCGTCATCGCGTCCGGCGGTGACGGCACGGTGTGCTGGGCTGCCGGCGGCTTGGTCGACAGCGACATTCCGTTGGGCTTGGTTCCCTCCGGCACCGCCAATGGGCTGGCGCGCGACCTGGGTATCCCGATCAACACGCGGAAAGCAATGGCGCTAATCACGGGCCCTCACGCGCTCCGAGTTGTCGACGCACTCTATGCCCGGGATCGGTATTTCCTCCTGAACCTCAGCGTTGGGCTTGCTGCAAAGGTGATGCAGGACTCGAGCCGCGAGGACAAGAATCGGTTCGGATTCCTAGCCTACATCGTCACCTTCGTGAGGACGATAATCGGACTGCAGCCCGTGCAGTTCAAAGTCAGGATAGATGGCGGCGCCACCCATCGGGTCCGCGCGTCAGACGTGATCATCGCCAACAGCGGCGCCGTCGGTCTGTCCTCGCTTCAACTAGCTCCTGACATCAGCCTGGATGACGGTGAGATCGCTGTCTGCTTCATCCGTGCTCGGTCAGCCATTGACTACCTGATCGCCGCCCTCAACATTGTCTTCGACGTCCCGGAACGCTCGCAGCGCATTCGATGTATGACGGCGAAGAAGAGTGTCAGCGTTGAGCCCAGTCGGACTGTCCCTGTACAAGGCGATGGCGAGCTTCTCGGCCGCGGCGCCCTGACCGTCGACATTGTCCACCGGGCAGTCTCCATCATCACACCGGAAAACGACAACGAGGCAGAATGAACAGGTCGGAGCAAGCTACAGCCTACGGCATCCTCTACACAGACCAGTATCAATTGACGATGGCACAGCTCTACTATCGGATGGGACTGCACGAGCGCTTGGCCCAGTTCGACCACTTCTTCCGCAGCTACCCGGATTACGGCTCCCATCAGGCCGGGTACTGCATCAACGCAGGGCTCGAATGGCTGCTCGACTGGATGGCGGACGCCCGCTTCCGCGAGCAGGACCTGGACTACCTGCGCGGACAGAGGAGCAGCGACGACTCGCCGCTCTTCGCGGAGGACTTCCTCCAGTGGCTCAAGGCAAATGGCACGATGGACGCCATCACGCTGCAGGCTATCCCCGAGGGCCGAGTCGTCCACCCCAACGTTCCTTTGACCGTCGTTCAGGGGCCGCTGGCGATGGCCCAGATCCTGGAGACGGCCCTCTTGAACCACCTGAACTACCAAACTCTCATCGCAACCAAGGCCGCCCGTATCCGGCAAAGCGGCAGGGGCCAGCTTCTCCTGGAGTTCGGGCTGCGGAGGGCACAGGAGCGTGGAGCCAACGCGGGTGCACGCGCCGCCCTGATTGGAGGTGCCGATTTCACGTCGAACGTGGGGATCTCCCACGTGCTCGGACTCCCTCCAAAGGGAACGCATGCCCACAGCATGGTGCAGGTCTTTATGGCCCTGGGCGGTTCAGAGCTGGATGCCTTCCGCGCCTACGCCGATATCTACCCCGACGACTCTCTCCTGCTCGTGGACACGATCGACACATTGGGCAGCGGCGTTCCCAACGCGATCAAGGTCTTCGAAGAACTGAGGCGCAAGGGGCACCGGCCCGTCGGCATCCGGCTGGATTCCGGGGACCTGGCTTTTTTGGCGATTCGCGCAGCCAAGCAGCTCAACGAAGCCGGCTTCTCCGATGTCTCCATCGTGCTGTCGAATCAGCTTGACGAGTTGGTGATCCTGCAGATCCTCACCCAGATCCAGGAGGAGGCGCCACGAAACGGTCTTGACGCCGAGTCTGTGATCGGACGCCTCGTCTACGGCGTCGGCACGCGCCTCATCACCTCAGGTGGTGACGCCGCGCTGGATGGCGTCTACAAGTTGGTCGCGATACAGGACAGGGGATCGAACGCCGCGGGAGGTCGATGGCTGCCCGCCATCAAGATATCGGAGACCCCAACCAAGATCCCCAATCCCGGCAACAAGCGCGTCTGGCGTGTCTATGACACCTACGGTAAGGCCGTTGCGGACCTCCTGAGTCTGGCAGCCGAGAAACCCAGCGAACAGGATCCATTGGTTTTGCGCCATCCTACGGATCACACTGCGCACCGGGGTCTTCGTCAGGAGAACATCTCGGAGATCGAACCGCTGCTGGTTGAGATCCTCAACGAGGGCAAACTCGTCTGTGAGCTCCCCACGCTCGAGGAGATTCGCGCTCGGCGTGAGGCCGACATCGGGCGGCTCTACCCGGGCGTTCGCCGGATCATGAACCCCCATCTCTACCACGTCTCTCTCACGTCGAAGCTGTGGGAACTCAAACAGGAATTGATCGAATCAGCCCATTAGGCCAACCATCGCTGCCGATCGGCAGGACCGGGGCATTCCTACAACTTGAAGATCTGGTGGCGTGTGGTCCACAGGTAACGGTCAGCCAGGAATGCCAGGGGCTTCTCCGCCAGAATAAAATCGTCGGACAACTTGGACAGCACAGCATCCAGCCCGCCGACCTCCGCGCGCCGGTGTTCTGCCGCCATCTGGTAGAACGCGCGCCCGTACCGCTCATAGTCCTCGCGGCTCTGAAGCAGATGGCCTCTTGCCCCGGGACGGATCTGCCGGCTGGCAGCATAACGATACTTAGTCTCGATCGCCTCGGAGAACATACCCACCATAAACAGACACGCATCGCCGATGCGCTTGTAGGGCTCAAAGCGAAGGGGCTCATCCACAGCTTCCGCGTAGCGCATCAACCCCTCAACGTCCAGGTCGTTCGTCCTATATCGGCGCCAGACGCCCCGGCCTACATTCACGCGCACCGTCATGCTCTGCGATCCGCGTGAAAGAGGCCAGTAACGTGGCGAGGTAATCGCGAATGACCTCCTGATCCAACAACTCGACCACCTGATCGGTGTCGAAGATGACGACCTTCTGGTTGGCACGCCGTTCCATCGTGAAGGCTTCACTGACCAGATCGCGCTTTGCGCGCCTCAGAAGAATGCTGAAAAATAGCCACGGTGAGACCCCAAGCAAATGTAAGTCATCCCCGATGAGGCGATCGAAAAGAGTATCGTCCTCGAGGACGCCATCCAACCACGCCTCATCCACCATCGCGATCCTATCAGGATCTCCTGCCGCTTGGTCCCCCAGCAGAAACCTGAGATCGCCTTCGTGCAATTGCCACGTCATTCGTCATCTACCTCCTCGCCCCCCCCCGCCCCACTGCGGGCACGATACCTGACATTGGAAACCGGGCCCCTTTACAGGAGCCCGGCTCCGGGTGAAGGATGTCCTGGCGTCGAAAGGCGGGTTCCGACCCCCGGACGAGGGACTTAGCCTTCATCGTACTATATTGACACGGCATCGAGCTGAGATCTTACCAGGTGACCACGGAAGCCCTAGACACGCCCATCGGCGGACACTCAAGTTGAGTGTCCGCCGATGGGACCTCGAGCTACGGCAAGAGGTGCCGTCACACGAGGTGTCGTGTTTGGCCTGGTATTATTGACGCGAATGTAGGGCCGAGATCTTACCTCGCAATACCCAGCTCAACCAGGGCATCGACGACCCGTGGGTCTGACCGTGGATCGCTACCTCTGAAGAAGCCACTGCCGGGATAGCCCAGCTCCAGCCGAAACGTCCCGCTCTCCGAGGGAAAACCGGCCCCAGCGGAGTATCCGGGAAGGACCAGAATGACCACCCCGTCGTATGAAAGTGACGAGTAGGGCGCCCAGAAGGCCCCGGCGTAGATGGGTGTGCCCTCCACCGCCACGACAAAGCCGCGACCATTCGTCGGCACATCCAGCGCAGCCACCCGCCCGGCAGCCTCCATCGTAAGCGTGAAGACGTGCGAGGTGACGTCATAGGCCAGGAGATCATCCGCCGTCAGAAGCGGCTCGGCAGCGAGCGTGACATCGCCGAGATCATCGACCGCGAGCAGATCCGCCGGCGTGACGCCATCGCCGGTCAACGTAATCGTGAACGCCGCCCCCGGGGGTGCCCCCTGGTTGACGTCCAGGCGAGGGCCAGCGCGTGTGGTCGCTGCAGACCCGGTGGTCCTGCACGATGGCGGTTCGACCCAGCGACCTTCCCGGCGCCAACCATCGGCTGTACCGAAGCCGTGCTCCGTCCGGTTGCGCGCGCACAGCCCAGGCTGCCAACAACGACGAGCGCGATGAGCACCCACGAGGAGATTTCTCTTGGCCTCATCCTCACCTCCTGCATCAAGATATGGACAGGATACCATCCCCATATGACATCCCTGTGACACGGAGATGACGATTACCCGAGATGCTGTGCCTCTACCCGTTCCATCTGCGCCACTTCCGTTGTACAATAGGTGTAAGTTCGTTTCACCGAAAGGAGCTAACATGAGCGAGGAAGAGGTTCGCACCGAGGAGTTCCGCGTGAGCGGCGAGAAGATGCTCGCCAAGGTCAAAGAGCTCGTCCAGAAGGGCAACGTCCGCCGCGTCGTCATCAAGAACGAGGATGGACGCCCCCTGATCGACCTCCCTCTCACCTGGGGCGTGGTGGGCACTGTCATCGCACCACAACTGGCGGCGCTGGGCGCTATCGCGGCCCTGATCGGCCACGGATCGATCGTCGTCGAGAAGTTGGCCAGCGCAGAGCCGGAGGAGGCCAAGTCGGAAGAAGAGGAAGCGGCCTAGAAGCTGACCTCTCTGTGACTTAGGCGACCGCCGGACAGAGACACCGTCTCACACCTCGCGGCGGGGGTCAGAGCGGAGACTCACGAGGCGGGTCACGATTGCACCCGCAGCGATTGCCATTGCTGCGACAAGGGCGGCTATCGAAATGCCGCCGCTCTGGGGGAGCAGCGGCTGAGGTGACATCTGCATCTCGACCGTCACCGTGCTGCCCTCCGTTGCGGGCAGGGCAAAGGGGGCACTGCTCGACAGCAACGCACCGCCCCGTCCAGCGTATAGGCCCCAGCGAAACGGGCCGGCCCCCAATTCATCGGCGCCGAGGTACCACGTGGCGCTGCCCACGTTCCCGGAGATGTCGACCAGGGCCCCTTGCCAGCCCTCCACGGCATGCCAGACGCCCGCACTATCCTGCCATTCCACCTGCGCCCAAAGATCCGCGATACTAAGGGTCGGATCGTTGTCCTGCACAGCCAGGTGGATCGCCGTCGCTGGAACCGCGGGGGACTGTGTGACGGGCTGGGGTACCGCGGTCACCCTTGGTGGGAGTGTCGCGACGGGGGCCAACCTAGAGCCCGCTTCCAATGCGCTGACCCGCGCTTGGGCCAACGAGGGGAGTCCCGGCCATAGCAAGCCAACCAAAGCCGAGGAAAACACGAGGATCCCCACAACACGGCGACGATTCCGGGCTGAGCGCGCAATACCACAGGTTATACCCATTGGGCAACGTCCTCCTTAACCACGAGGGAGCAGGTAGTTTGCAGGGTCCAGCATACCATATCGCAGCGGACTCCGCCAGCGGCTACTCCTATCAGGACATCGCCTTCTGGAGATGGGTCTACGGTCGCAAAGATGGGTTCGTTCCGCAAAGTGGGGAGTATGTAACCCACTGCCCTCAGGGGACGACAGGCAGCGTAAACCAGAACGTACAGCCTCGATCTACCTGACTCTCGACGCCGACGCTGCCGCCAAGTTTCCTCACGATCTGCTGCACAATGGACAGACCCAACCCGTGACCGTCCGCCTCCGTGGGCCGCAGTCTAGTGTAGCGCGCGAAGAGCTGTGCCTGCTCCTCTGATGTGAGCCCACTGCCGTTATCGCGCACCCAGAAGCGCACGTGCGCCTTATCTGAGGAAGGCTTGTTCCACCCCAAGGTCAGTTCCGGCGGCCTGCCACCATACTTGAGTGCATTGCTGAGATAGTTAACCCACACCTCCGTCACCCAGGACTCGCGACCAAGAACCGTCGGCCACGTCGACGGTGCATCCATGGTAGCGCCCAGTCGGTCGGCGACAGATGCCAATCGGCTCTGCGCCTCCTGCACAATGGGGGCCATATCGAGGGGTCGCGGCGTCACATCCCGATAGCGTATCTCTGCCAACATCAACAGATCGTCGACCATACGCCCCAACTTGTAGCCACTCTCAGCAATCATGTCCAATTGTTGCCGCGCGCTTTCCACCGAGGTCACCTCAAGGTCTTCACTCAGCAGCTCGGCAACGCACAGAATGGGCGTCATGGCGCTTTTCAGATCGTGAGCTACCGTATGCGCAAAGGCGTCCAGGCTCTGCGCCTCCTCGAAGCGCGCCCGCGCCACGGTGATGGCGCGGGCCAGATCGCGCCCGTTGGGAGGCTTCACCAGGTAGGCCCCTACGCCGGCTGCGGCAGCTTCGGACGTCAACTGCATACTGTCGTAGGCCGTCAGCATAACCACGGGAGTAGGACGGATTTGCTGGATCCGGCGAGTGGTCTCAATCCCATCCATCTCCGGCATCCGGAGATCCATCACGACGACATCGGGCTGAAGGCGTGCCACCGCCTCCAATGCTGCGAGCCCATCCCCTACGATACCTTCGACCTGGTAGTCCTCATCCTCCAGTATCCCCCGGATCATCTCGGCGACCAAGCCATCATCCTCGGCAATCAGCACGCGGCCCTTCTGCTGGCTACTCATCGCCCAAGTCCCGGTTCTCTTCAAGGCCGGCGGGAAAACGCAGATCGGTTACCGCCCCATCGTCGTTATGAATAGCCCACGTACCGCGCAGGCTCAGGGTGACCACTGTGTTCAGCAGTTCGAGACCCACCGAATAGGCGCCTGCCAGGACCTCAGGCGGGTAACCCGGACCGGCGTCAGCGTAGACGAGATGAATCTGCCCATCCTCAAGGAACGTATCGATCTTGACCCTCAGCGCCCCTTCGTGACATCCGTACTTTACGGTGTTCGTCGCCAACTCACCTAGCACCAGCGCCAGATGATGGGCCTGTTCGGGGAGTATGTGCACCTGCGAGGGGCTCACCTCTACGACGACCTCCTGCAAATCTGGCGCCGTCGATATCGCAGCGTCGATCACCTCTTCAGCCAATCCACTGAGTGCCAGCGGCTGCCACTGGCTCGCCGACAGCATCGAGTAGGCTGCAGCCATGCTGCGCACCCGGCACGCGAGATCATCAAGAATGGCCTCGCAGCACGGGGGATCTTCCCGACTGATGTATCGCTTCTCGGTGTAGATCAGGCCGAGGATAACAGATAGATTGTTCTTGACCCGGTGGTTCATCTCGTGCAGAAGCGCGAGGTGGGTTTCGTTCAGCGCTTCCAGTTCTTGAGTTCGCCGGGCCAGCGCCTCGTCAACCCTTCTGCGTTCGGTCAAGTCCTCACCCGCCATGCAGCACCCCCACGGTATTCGCAGCCATCACCAACAAGATGCATACGTCTGCGGATAGTCTATCAAGAATGGCCTTTGGGTCAATAGTTCGTGGGCCGGCGGCTTGACAAGCACACTCAAGCTTGCATCATGAGCACACATTTGGACGCATTCTGCAATCTGGTTTGGCCGTAAGAGGAGGTATGCCCAATGGCACCACAGGAGGAGCGCGCACATGGCGTGACGCCGGGGCTGAGTCGGGATTACGCGGACAGGACGGCAGATCGACAAGCCGCATTCGTCGCGCCCTACCTGCGTCCGGGAATGAATCTGCTGGACATTGGCTGTGGGCCCGGCACTATCACCCTCGGGCTCGCCCGAGGCGGTGGCTCCCGGCCACGTGACCGGGATCGATCACGACGCGCCGCACGTCGAAGCGGCGCAGCGCGCTGGCTGCAGCACTGGAGGATCGCCCAACGTGATCTTCCAGATCGGGGACGCGCTCCTGCTGCCCTTCGAGGACGGTACCTTCGACGCCGCCTTCGAGAACAACGTGCTTGTCCACCTCTCGCAGGCATGCCGGGCGGGCGGCGAGCGGAAATGCATGCGCGTGCTCAAGCCGGGCGGCTTCTTTGCTGCGCGCGACGTCGACGTGGAGCCGTGGTGTGGGGCCATCGGACCGACGCCATCAAGGAGTTGGACAGGCTGATGATCGCGTGGCAGCAGAGCAGAGGAAGTGACATCACCCTCGGCAGGCGGCTTCCGGGGATTCTGCGCGAAGCCGGCTTCACCGGCACCCTCAAGAGCGTCTCCGCCGACACCAAGGGAGACCCCGCGTCAGTCCGCTCTCATGCGGAGATCACGATCTCCCTGCTCGATGGGCCCTTTGGCCGGGCTATCGTCGACAATGGCTGGGGCGAATTCCGCTACCGTCGAGGAGCCTGAAGATGACCATCCGTGCCTGGGGCGAGCACCCCGACGCCTTCTTCGCCAACGTCCACGTGGAGGTCGTCGGCTGGAAACCGATATGAGGGCCGTGGTCGGCCACCCTGGGCGGCCCGAAAATGGGTTCGTTTCGTAAAATAGGGGTATAAGGGAGAAGGGACAGGAGAAAGCAGGACACCTCTGTCGGGCACTGAAGGGTGGCCCTAGAGGTGATCTGCCGTAAGGGTGCGTGTGTCCATTGGCTCATGCTGGTGCCCCGGTCCCAAAATAGATCTTTTGTTCTATTGTACGCCGGTTTGTGGGGCCAATCAAGGCTACAGGTTGAAGTCGCACCGGTAAGATGGATGTACGTTCTAGCCAGAGAGAGGCGCGGTCGCACATGACAACCAACCTGGAACTCACCCGTTCGCAGATTCTCGCGTTTCGGCGCCGTGTCACGTCACTCGACGAGCGATTGCCACGTGGCCGGTGCGCGCTGCGACGTGCAGCGTGGGCCGGTCTGCAGGACAGCATGCCGCGGGCCGCGCTTCTCTCGATCCATGCGCGCATGGCGGGAACCGAGCCGGCGAGTTGGGAGGATCCCTCGCTTGTCCAGATTTGGGGACCCCGGTTCAGCGCCTACGTCGTGGCAAAACGCGATCTCGCGGTGTTTACCCTCGGCAGGCTCCCGGATGAGGGCAGGCAGTTGAAGCGTGCCCAGGATATCGCAGCCCGGTTGGGCGCAGCGCTGGCCGGCAGCCGGATGACTTACAGCGCGGCGGCGCGCGCCATGGGAGAGAAAGCATCCCAACCGGCTGCGTTACGCCGCGCCGACGGGGACGGTCGTGATGCGCTGGGACGGTTCGCGCCAACCCGAGATCCGGACTGTGCCGGCGCCTGACATGGACCCGCACGAGGCGCGCCTCGAACTTGCCCGGCGGTTTCTGCACGTGTTCGGCCCCAGCACGCCCGAAGCCTTCGCGACGTGGGCGGGCATACGCCCTACCCGCGGGATCGCTGCCTTCGAAACGCTCGGCACCTCGTTGATGCCGGTGCGCACGCCCATCGGGGAAGCGTGGATCCTGAGCGAAGACGAGGCCCTGTTCCGCGCGGCGCCCGGCCCAGCGGCACCGGCCCGGCTCCTGCCAAGCGGGGATACCTGGTTCTTGCTGCAAGGCGCCGACCGCGAACTCCTGGTGCCCGACGAGCGTCAACGCCGCGCGCTGTGGACGTCCCGTGTCTGGCCCGGCGCCCTCCTCGTCGAGGGTGAGACTGCCGGCACCTGGCGGCGGGCGGGGCACGTGCTGACGATTCAGCTATGGCGCGGGCTTTCCCAAGCGCAGACGCGATGCGGTAGAGGCGGAAGCGAACTCTCTACCCCTGCCCGGGATTGACCAGCCGATGGACGTTCGCTGGGATGAGGACTGAGATTGGATTACCTGCAATGGACCCACATACCGAACATACGAGACTGAATGAACGCAAGTGGGATTCCCGTGCCGCCACCTACGACCGGAAGCGTTTCGACTATTTTCGGTGGATGCAGAAGAGGGTCGTTCGACTCATTGACCTGAGACCCGGCCTCCATTTTCTCGACATCGGATGTGGTACGGGCTGGGCAGTACGCTATGTAGCCGCCTTCTGCAAGACGAGGGTGAGTTCTATGGCGTCGACATTTCAGGCAGGCATGATTGAAGCAGCCCAGAGCCAATCTCGTGGCTTTAGGAACGTACATGTCTACAAGGCCAACGTCGAGCAAATCCCACTTGAGGGCGGCTCCGTGGACTGTGCTATCTGCACCAATTCCTTTCATCGCTACCCATCCCCATCGAAGGTATTGTCGAGATTTCACCTGTGCTTACGACGGCGGGCCGCCTCTACGTGCTGGACGTGACCACGGATGACTTTCTCATGCGCTGGATTGATGGCCGGGTCAGACAACGGGAGCGTGAGCACGCCAAGTTCTATAGCAGCTCAGACTATCGAGCGATGTTTCCGGCGGCGGGGCTCAAGCACCTGGTAGCAAGTTGGTGACATACCCGATCAAGGTTCACGTTGCTGAAAAGACCTCGCCGGTGATGGATGCAGCGTATTGAGTAAACCATAACTGCAGTGCAACTGCGGGAGCGAAGGCGGGCTTGTTGTTCTGTCGTCGCGCATTGTGCCATAATGCCAGACCTTACAGACTTGGCGCTAAGCGTCCTCAGGTTCGGGCACGTCAATCCAAGCTTTGAGAAAATCAGACACCTTGATCAGGGAACGGCGGGAGTGCTTATAGTCGATCACCCTATCGTGGTGCAGTCGTCCCACGACAATGCCAGGATGGCGTCCGAGACTGGCGGCGAAAGTCTCGATCTTCGCTTGGGAAAAATACGGTCGGGTTGCCTCCACGAATTCGGCCAATGCCCCACGGTCAACGAGCCAGTCCTGTGCCATCTGATTGGCCTCCGCCTCCTCAGGGCTTTCGGACGGTTCGTCCAAATTATCGAGATATCCTTCCCCGTGTCCGGCGACGACGTGGGCCACTTCGTGCAAGAGCGTGAACCAGAAATTGTCGATACGATCATACCGCAAGGTCAAGGCAATGACCGGGTGATCATCGACGCTGAACGCGGCCCCATCGATATAAGTTTGCTCCAGATGGGGTACGATCAGGAAGTGAACCCCGTGCTCGCGCAGAAAATCGGACACCTTCGTCACGCCTGCCGCTTGTGATGCATAGGTGAGAAGGTGAGGAAGATCCTCGTAGAGGAGTCCTTGCCCAAAGGCACCAACGGTCTGTTCACGCGCCAGATGCTCTACGCGCTTGACCCAGGCCACCTCGGCAGCTACTTCAGGATCGTGAGCCTCACTTTGGCGCAGGCTGACCGCCACTGCAGGCCGTTCATCCAGTGAAGCTACACCTAGAAACTCACATACCTCTTGTTCGAGTTCGCCTAGAGTACTCCGCGTTTGAACCCAGCCATGGCGAGTGATTTCAGTCAGCGGCACTGCACTGTAGAGTCTGCTTTTGCGCTGGACGTCGGATAGATCCTGCGCCTGACGGGCCAAGAAGAGCTGATAGTTCGTCTCCAGATTAAGCCATAGATCGGCCGACGTCCCGAAAGCGGCAGCCAACTGCAGCGCCGTCTCGGGCGTTATCTGCTTGTGCCCGTTCACGATCTCGCTGACCGTCTTCTCCGGGCGGTCCATAATATTCGCTAGGTCCTTCTGGGTCCAGCCCCGCGCCTCTATCTCCCGGCGGATCATATGGCCAGGCGGCGGAACCCGGGCAGGTATCGGTCTCGCACTCATCTCTTCTCCATCCTTAATGATAGTCCTCGATATCGGTGATCAGTAGATAAAGCCCTTCTTCATCACGTACACGCTCAAGAACAAGCCTGAACTGCCTATTCAACCGCATCGAATACCGGCCACTGCGATCACCTTTGAGCTTCTCGTATCGCAAGCTCCTCAAGGCATAGAGATCACGCTCATCCGCGGCGCTGTCAATAACATCCATGACTTCGAAGAAGGCGGCGACCACAGATGACGGATACCTGTGCGCCCCTTTCTCTTCTTGGTAGAGATTGAGGAGTTTGGAGGAAGCGAAGCGAAAACGCAAGAGACGCTCCTCTATGTCAGATTAACCGATTTACCCTATAGGTTAATCATCTATATTCTATCGTTGATCGATCCAAAATGCAATAGGACAGCGAAAACAGAAAAGACCCTCGAATAACCAGATTGGGTTACCAAATCCGCGATCTCGAACTAATATACATCATAAGTAGACGCACAGAGCGGTGTAGAAGGAGACAGAGTGACACGCAGACGGAATGAGTCAGATCCTACCGAACGCCCGCAGGTCGATCCTGCTACAGGGATCCACCTTCTGGAGGAGCAACTCCAGAAGGGGCACGAACTCCTGCAGTCGCGTCCTCTCACCGATGATTCGTATGGGCAGTGGGAGCTGGTTACCCGGAATTATCTTGAGAAGGCGTTCGGCCGATTACTCATCGAACGTAGACAGCGTGACGAATGTGGGAAAGTCCGGGGCTTTCCCGATGAACGCAGGTGAAAGATGGTGGGAAAATCAACGGGCCGAAAGCCTTCAAACGCAACTCACCCGTCTTGAGGGATTGATCGAACTGCTCAAGACGGAGAGGCAACTCCAAGAGACCGGCGCTGTCTCCGGCGTGTCGGCAAACGCACAAAAGGGCCATCAGATTTTCCTAGTGCATGGCCACGACGAGGGAGCAATCCAGGGGGTGGCGCGCTTCCTCGAAAAGCTGGATCAAGAGGTAATTCTACTTCGCGAGCAGCCCAATCGCGGTTGGACTATCATTGAGAAGTTTGAAGACTACAGCGACGTAGGCTTCGCAGTCGTACTTCTGACTGGAGACGATCACGGTGGTCTGGCAACAGCATCGAATGACCAACTGCGTCCTCGTGCGCGACAGAACGTGATCCTTGAACTCGGGTTCTTCCTCGGGAGGCTCGGAAGGTCTCGTGTGTGTGCCCTTTATGTAGAGGGCGTCGAGATTCCTTCCGACTACTCAGGAGTACTCTACGTCAAGCTTGACGCGGAGGGTGGCTGGCGGCTGCAGATGGCCAAGGAACTGAAGGCCGCTGGACTACCTGTAGATATGAACAAAGCCCTGTAAGAGCAGGGCGTTTAGCAACAGCAGACGTCGCTGTGCGCTGCCGCTGATGCGCACCGTTAGACGTAAGCGAAGGAGAATAAGAGTTCGTTGTTCCAGGACTTCTTCGCGCCCGGGTCAGCTTTCAAGCTTCGCGGGATCGAACGGCTCAGGCCAGAGCGTTCGATCCCGCGAAGGAAGATCTGTATTGCTGGTGGTGGCGAACGCCATAAGGCTAATCGTCAATCGGAACCTATAGGGAGGCCCGCTACACGTCGAGGTTCTGTACCTCTTGCGCGTGGGACTGGATGAACTTGCGGCGTGGCGGCACCGAACTGCCCATCAGCATATCGAACACCCGATCGGCCTCGACCGCGTCCTCGATCCGCACGCGGACCAGCGTCCGCTGCCCGGGATCCATCGTGGTGTCCCAAAGCTGATCGGGATTCATCTCGCCCAGACCCTTGTAACGCTGAAGCGAGTACTTCCGACCAGACAGCTCGCGGATCGTCCGGGCGAGGTCGGTCTCGGCGTAGACGTACTGCTCCTCCCGCCCCGCCTTGACCAGGTAGAGCGGCGGCTGGGCGATGTAGAGGTGTCCCGTCTCGATCAGCGGTGTCATATAGCGGAAGAAGAAGGTCAGCAGCAACGTGGTGATGTGCGCCCCATCCACGTCAGCATCTGTCATGATAATCACGCGGTCGTAGCGCAGGCCCTCAACCCCAAATTGATCTCCGATCCCACAGCCCAGTGCGGAGATAATCGCCTGGATCTCACGGTTGCTCGAGGATTTTGTTGAGCCCCGCGCGCTCGGTGTTGAGGATCTTGCCCCGAAGCGGGAGAATCGCCTGGAACTGGCGGTCGCGCCCCTGTTTGGCCGAACCACCTGCCGAGTCACCCTCGACGATGAAGATCTCACTGATGCTGGAATCGCGGCTGGAGCAGTCCGCAAGCTTGCCAGGGAGCGTCATGCTCTCCAACGCGCTCTTGCGGATGACGAGGTCACGGGCCTTCCGCGCAGCCGCGCGCGCCTTGAGCGCCGTGAGGCCCTTTTCCACGATGCGGCGCGCTGCCTTGGGGTCGGTCTCGAAAAACTCCGAGATCGCGTCGCTGGTCACCGTCTCGACGGCAAAGCGGACCTCGGGGTTCATCAACTTCACTTTGGTCTGGCTCTCAAACTGGGGCTCTGCCACCTTGACGCTGATCACGGCTGTCAGCCCCTCGCGGACATCGTCGCCGCTCAGGTTGGCATCGCTCTCTCGCAGCACCGAGAGCTTGCGGCCCGCATCGTTGATCGCCCGCGTGATCGCGGAGCGGAACCCGGTCATGTGCGAACCGCCATCGATTGTGTTGATCGTGTTGGCGAAACAGAGCACCGTCTCGGTGAAAGTGTCGCTGTACTGGAGGGCAACCTCCACGACCACGCCGTCAACTTCCTTCTCGATATAGAGCGGCTCGTGTAGCGGTTGCCGGTTGCGGTCGAGGTACTTGACGAACGAGCGGATGCCACCCTCGAAGTAGAACGACATCCGCCGTGATGGGCTCTCGCGGCGATCGATCAGATCGATGGCCACACCCCGTGTGACAAATGCCATCTCCCGGAAGCGCTGCGCCAACGTCTCGAAGCTGTAGGTCGCCGTCTCGTCGGTGAAAATCACAGGATCGAAGCGGAAGGTGACGGTGGTGCCGGTATCCTCGGGGTCGCACGTGCCGACCTCTTCCACACCGGAGACCGGCACGCCGCGTTCGAAGCGCTGGCGGTAGACCTTGCCGTCGTCCGACCGCACGGTCACTTCCATCCATTCAGAGAGCGCATTCACCGCGGAGACGCCGACGCCGTGCAGGCCACCGGAGACCTTGTAGCCGCCGCCATCGAACTTCCCGCCGGCATGGAGCGTCGTCAATACCAGCGTCAGAGCCGAAATCCCCTTCTCGGGATGGATCCCGACAGGGATACCACGTCCATTATCAATGACGGAGACGGTGAGGTTCGGCTCGATGATGATGCGGATGTGATCGCAGGCCTCTGCCAATGCTTCGTCGATCGAGTTATCCACGACCTCGTAGACGAGGTGATGCAGCGCCCGGATATCGGTCCCCCCAACGTACATGCCGGGGCGACGACGTACCGCCTCAAGCCCCTCCAGTACCTGGATGGTTGATGCGTCGTATTTTACCGCGTTGTTAGTTTTTACAGCCATGTTTTCCCACACTCACACCTGGAGGAGCACATCACTCGCCAGCTACCGGATGTGCTTTTGCCTCACCGGGCTGGGCAGCGGAGAGCTGTTGCAGGCTACCAAGGTATCTCAGCCGCTCCTGGTAGAAGACCAGAAGCGCCGCCGTCAGCGCGGTACTGACAAAAGCGTGTCCTGCCAGTCCCACAATCGTCGCCCAGGACGCCGCCTCGGGCAGCGCCCAGACCACGCCTAACCCCCGAGAGATCACGAGGATCAGCCCAAGGAGAAAGATAACGTTAATGAAATCGCCTCTGGTGAGCAGCAAGCTCTCTTTCATCGCCCGCAGCAATCCCCGCCGCAAAAGCACGATGCCGGGCACGGTAAAAAGCAAGTGCACGCCGATAAACAGCACGACCGATGAAGCCAACGTCATCACCAGGCCGGCGAGTGTTAGACTGAGAAAGCCAATCAGGCCGGCGAAAAACGAGAGCACCATCGAAAATGAGAACAAAATAACGAAGAGCAGAAGAGCGAGCTTGACAAACTGCTGCCAGATTACCCACATAGACATCGGGCCCGGCAGAGGCGAATCGGTCTCCGAGATTACGCGGCGCCCAACGACCTCCAGATAGAGCGAACTGAGCCCCAACCCCGCAACCGTCAGCACCACGGCACACGCCAACAGCAGGAGCATCGATGCTATCTCCACAGCCGGCTGGGGACCCAAGGGGCTCACCGCCGACAACCGTCCCGACATCAGCACCGGCACACCCAGCAACGGAGCCGGATGGAGCAGCGAGAAGAGGTTGAAACTCTTGCTTAGCTCCTCGAGGATCTGACTGAGCAACGAGGCAGCGTCGGAGGCCTGGACTGAGGACGGATCAACCTGCAGCCACTGGTTGAGGAACACCATGACGCCCTGCAAAATCGGAGCGATCGACAGCCGCGGACCCAACCAGAGGAACAGATCCAGCATCAAGGGCAAGACAATGAGTACAGGATTCCGTGCAGCGACCTCAAACCCCGTGGTAATGCAGGCCAGGGTGCCCATCGGACGACGTGATTCTTCGTGGGATACACTTGCCTGATTCACCTAGTTATTTTACCACAAGCGGATGAAAAGACGAGGTGTTTTCAATACAGGCGTACACGTGAGAGCAAAAACGGCAAGCGAGATAGCTGTAGATTCGGAGGTGGCGATACAATCACTAATCCGGGCCCTGAGACAGGCTACGGCCCGACCGAGAGTGAGATCGCGGCCTGACCCGGCCACGCAACGAGCGCGGGCACAGGGTCATCAAACCAGAGGCTGTAGAGCTCCTGGTAACCACCCTGCGCTTGGAGGGCCATCAGTGTCAGGTTGACGAGATCGCGGAAGTCAGAGTCGCCCTGCGGAAGTACGTAGGCGACAGGCCGGAAGGTGTACCTGCTGTCGGTGACAACATACCCGGTTTCCCGGAAGGCAACACCGAGCGCAGGAAGCCGTTCCGTGAGCAAAGCGGCCACCTCACCTGCCTGCAGCCCGGCTAATGCAGCATCGAAGGTAGGATAACCCTCCGCGGAGAGCCCTATCCCCTGTGACAGAGTGGGCACCGCGGCTTCGGCGCTGCCGCCGGCCACCACCCCAACGGATTGGCCGCTGAGTTGCGTCAAGTCGTCTACAGGATTCGACGCCAGGGACAGAATACTCACCCCATCGTCGAGGATGGGAATCGAGAAATCATAGCGCAGTTCAGCATCGCGGGTATGCACCCAGTCGCCCGCGAGTAGATCTATCTCACCCCGATCGAGACGCTGCAAGGCGTCGGCCTCACTGACGACAGGCACAAACGTCACGGCTGAGGTACTCCCCAACCACAGCTCGGCCATCCGCTCCAGCAACCTGAGCTCAAACCCGGTCGGGACACCGTCGGCCCGGTCCGCACTGTAAGGCCACCGATCCTGGAAGTACCCGACCGCAAGCGACCCGCGATCCCGGATGCGTCCCACGACATCGAGCGTGCTGAGTTCCGGCGGTGATTCGGAAAGCGCGGGGGCCGGTGCGCTCCCCGGAAGGCGAATCAACGATGGTGGCGATGTACCGGGGAGCCAACGGTCGTAGAGGGCATCCCGGGTACCATCGGCTGCCATATCGAGGAAGGTCAACTCAACAAGGTTGTAGAAGAATGGATCGTCCTGCCGGAATATCATCGCCACCGGCTCTTGAGTCCACTGTCCCACAAGGATAGATCCGGTGACAGAGCGCCGCGCGCGCTCAAGGCGATGATGCTCGTCGACGTAGGCGTCGATCTGGCGTGTTCGAAGCGCCTCCACGACGTCGAAGTAATTCCCATAGGAAACATAGGTGGGCGTGACCGGAGCCGAGGCTGCAAGCGCATCGGCACTCCCCGTCCACGTCACAGTCCCAACGCGCTTCGCGCCCAGATCGGCGAGACCCGTGATACCGCTATCGGGGAACGTCAGAATCGCCATGCCATCGGCGAAGTAGGGCGGGCTGAAATCGGCGCGGGCCTCGGCATCTTGCGTGTGCACCAGTCCTGCCAGTACAAGGTCGACGGAGCCATCGGCAAGGTACTGGTAGGCCGAGTCCGAACGCACCTGGCGAAAGCGGACGGCATCAGAGGAGCCAAGCCAACGCCGGGCGAGCTCCCGGATCAGGTCAATATCCAGGCCGGCTAATTCGCTGTCTCCACTGATATAAGAAAATGGTTCGAGATCGTAACGCACGCCAACCACGATAGCCCCCCGGTCCTGGATGCGCGCGGCGGTCGACGCAGTAGGAGGATAGGCGGCCTCGGCAGTGGGCGCGATGAATGCCGGCACCGGGGTCTCGCCGCCCCCCGCGGGCAACAACTGCGCGAGATCCGCGCAGCCGCCGAGGAGCATCACAAGGACCAGCAGAGAGAGCGCCCGCAGAGGCAGGAAATGAGCGTGGTGAAGGGATGCGGCTCTACGCATCTTCAATCTACCATCCGGCTTCCGAAATCCGGTATCCAGCATTCGCCATCCAGCATTGCTTCCCCCTACCTAGGAGCGAGTCCCACTGAGCCCCCGAAGAATTCGTTCAGAGTTGAACGGGAAGGCATTATACCAGACACCGGTGGCTTGCCGCAGTGCATGGTGGAGCGCCGAGGCCACGGCGATGAAGGGCATCTCCCCCATGCCGCGGGCCCCCCACGGCCCGTGCACCTCCGGGTTCTGGATGAGAATCGACCTGACCTGCTCGGGAATGTCCTCGATCGTGGGCATAAGGTAGGTGCTGAACGACCGGGAGAGCGGTATCCCATCACGCTGCACGAAATGCTCCGTCGTGGCCCAACCGAGCGCCTGAACGACGCCGCCTTCCACCTGTCCCTCGACGAGTCTGGGATTGATCGCCCGACCCACATCGTTAGCACACACGATCCGCGGATAGATGCAGGCGCCCGTCTGCAGGTCGACCGCGACCTCAGCGGCAATGGCGGCATAGCCATAGGAGAAATTCGGATGTCCGTAGCCCGTCTCCGCATCGATCTGCGTCGTCTTGGGCGAGAGGTAGGTGTACTCTGCCTTGGCGGGGCGCTCCTCGTCGCGCCATTTGTTGAGCGCTCCCTCAGCCGCGCCGCGGATCGCATTGCCGATCATAAAGGTCATGCGCGAGGCCGAGGAGGAGCCCGAGCTGCCGGTCAAGGTCGTATCCACCGGGCGAAGCTCGACTAAGTCGATATCGACGTCGAGGGCCTCAGCGAACATCTGCCGGACAACCGTCCTGGCTCCCTGTCCCACGTCAGCACTCGCAGCATAGGCAATCACCCGCTCGATCTCGGCTTTTCCGTACAGCTCGACACCCGCCCAGGCATTATCCTGATACCCAAACGAGAACCCCACGTTCTTAAAGGCCAGCGCGATCCCCAACCCACGCCGAAGATAGGGAGGGTCCCCACGTCGCACGCCCAACTCCGGGGCAATCCAGATCTCGCTTTCCTCTCCCGAGCCTCGAACTTCACCGGCGGCAGCTCCACCGAGGTCTGCATCTCCGGCTCGATGCCATCCCACAGCTTCCGCCGCAGCGATCAGGCTCTGACGAAGACCACGAGCGTCGTCGGTCAGAGGTTTACCCCACGGCATCGGCTCACCGTCGGCGACGAGGTTCTGCAGGCGCAGCATCACAGGATCTATGTCCAGAGCTTCTGCCAATTTGTTCATCTGCGATTCGGCGACGAAATTGCCCTGCGGCGCCCCAAAACCCCGAAATGCGCCACCCGGCACATTGTTGGTGTAGGCCGCCAGCACGCTCGTGCGAACGTTGGGGATGCGGTAAGGGCCGTTGATCGACAGCAAGACGTTGCCCATCACTTTGTTGGTGGTATAGACGTAGGCCCCCGCGTCCGCCACCACCTCACAGTCGGCCGCGAGCAGTCTTCCCGTCGCGTGTCGCAGCCCAACGCGCGCGGGCAAAGAGGCTATGCCGCTTGTGATGGCCGACTATAGATTCCTCGCGGCTCCAGGTGATCGTGACCGGCCGCCCCAGGCGTTGAACCGCCAGCGCCAACACGATCTGCACGGACATATCCTCTCGTCCGCCGAAGGCCCCGCCAATCGCGGGGTAAATCACGCGGATTCCGTCCTCGGGCAAATCCAGGGCGTGTGCGATCTGCGCGCGATCCTCGTGAGCCCATTGGCCCGCGACCACCACCGTGAGCCGGCCCTCATCATCGACGTACGCCAGACCCGCCTCCGGCTGCAGGTAAGCGTGCTCCTGCCCCGGCACCTCGTACGTGGATTCCACGACCACATCGGCTTCCAGCAACGCCGATTCGACATCCCCACGCAGGATCGTGTGGCGCGAGACGAGGTTACCCTCAAAGACCAACTCCGGGTGGATGGAGATGCCGGGATAGGCAGGATGCAGCACCGGCGCACCAGACTTAAGCGCTTCGCGGGGATCGGTGACCGGCGGCAGATCTTCATAGGTCACCCGAATCAAGTCCAGTGCATGTTCCGCCACGTCCTCATCCTCGGCAACCACGGCGGCAACCTGGTCCCCAACAAAGCGCACGACGTCGGTCCCGGCCTTCTCAAGTTTCGTCCACTGTCCCGGCGGGCCACAGAGGACCGGTTGGTCGGGGTACTGCAGGCCATACTCGTTGACCGGCACATCAGCGGAAGTGAAGACGGCAACCACTCCGGGCAGTGCCTCTGCCTCTGACGTATCGACGCGCACGACGCGTGCGTGGGGGCGTCCTGCGAAGAGCAGCTTCATCGTCAGCATACCGTCCATTTCGATGTCGCCGGGGTAGAGTGCGTCGCCCGTCACTTTGTCCGGCGCCTCAAACCGCGGCAACGCCCTGCCGACGTATCTTCCTCCCGCAAGCTTGCTTTCGCTCATAGCCATTAATCCTTTGTGCGTGATGCGCGTTGACACATTTTCACGTTCAGACGTTTGAACGTGAAAACGGGCCAACGTGTCAACGTGCCAACGTTCTGGTTTCCAGCGATAGAATCCGCCGCAACACGGCCACGGTCGTCGCGTAGGTCGGATCCATGCCGTAGTACGAGAGATTATGGGTCCCAAGGTTGCGCCCTTTGCTCATCGGCGTATCGGACGCGTAGTGCAGTATGCCGATCTCGAAGGGCACCGGGTAGAGGTTGACCAATTCGTCCTCGGGATAGCGCCTGGGCCGGATGAACTCGTAGAGGGCCGACAGATAGGGGCCCGACTCCATCTCAACATCCGTATAGCCGAGCCGCAGAAACGACTCCATGTAAGATCGGTTCTGGAGAAACGTGCCGTGCACGGCGATGGCACGTTGATTGTCCAGAACGTCACCGTAGACCAGGAACGGGGCGACGTGCTGCGCCGTGAAGACGTTGTTGAACAGATAGGTATTGAGGGAATGCTCATCGTAGACGACGTTGGGGATCAACACATCGCCGATACGGCCGTTCAGCGTCGCCGCCTTACCGATCACATAGGCTCCGCGGAGCTCCCCAACGTTGACCGCAATACGGGACAAGAGATGATAGGCAGCAAAGCCCAGCGGGTAGTCGATATTGAGGATGAGCGCGTTGGTGGCTTTGAGCCGTGCAAGTGACAGGCTATCGACAAGGCGCGTGTCCAGATAGGCTCGATCCAACTTCGAAAGATCGATGAGCTGCACCTCAAGATCGAAGGTGTGCTGGCTCGGGATGCGCGTCACACCTCGTTCGGCCTCGAAAGCATCGCGCACCTCCAGCAGATCCTGCCCCTCCTCCGTCTGAAGATACTTCTTGAGAACGTAGTAGAGGAAGTTCGACCAGTTGCTCGGGACCTGGTGCTGCTGAATCCTCTCGGCCTCCTCGACGAGCTCCAGATCCACCTTCGACGCGACGTAGTCCATCAGGCGCGCCTCGTGGCGCTGCGCAAAGCAGGTCACCATATTGACGAGACTGTGCGTGTTGCTGGAGACAAAGTAGATGGGACGCTCCGAGAGATCGAGAGAGGCCGGAGCATTCGAACCTTGCCTGTCCTGTGAACCTTGCGAAGCCTGCCCAGAAGCACTGCGGGCCAAGGGTTCGGAAACCTTCGCAAGGTTGGCGCCCTGAGCAAGGTCCCTCACCCGGTCCCACCACTTCTGCGTGGCGCGATGGTACTCGACGTAGGATCCTGCCAGCAACGTGACGGACATCCTCTTGCGCTCTTCTGCAATGTGGGCCAGCAGATCGGGCAGATCGTCCCCCCAAACGGTCTCCAACCGCCCCCAATCGTCTTCGGACAGGCGAAGGACGGTTCGGATCTCCGTGCAGATCCGGCTCCCCCACGAATGGGTGGCAGCACACGATTGCAGGTCTTCTGTCATACCCGCCTGCATGCCGATGAGCGTGTGCATCTTGTTCCACTCGATCTGGAACGCCGTCAACATCGGAACGATGTCGTCGATGTCGGAGATGCTGGCGATATAGACGGCCAGGGTCTCGTCGCCATCGTAGAACATACGGCGCCGGCGTGCGGGCGCAACTGCGACTTCCCAAGACTCTACATCGGGATATCCACGCCGGCGGAAGACCTCCTCGCTCTGCCCCAACACCACCTGCCGCACGTCGAAGATGAACCGGGAGAGGCGCAGACTCGTGTAGATGAGCGCCGACATGTCGGGATCCATCGAGCCGGCGTGGGGGTGGAGCGACGGCGACATCGCCGAGTGGGTCTCCTCCAGCGTGCGGATCTGGACCGCGTCCGTCGTGCGCAACAGTGAGTAATAAGTCCGCATATAGAGGGTGACCTCGGCGGCCTCCCTCTCCGGAACGGTGCGCTTCATTGTATTCGTGCCGAGTCCGACAACGCGCCGGCTGCCTTCTCCACGGCGGAGATGATCTTGTAATACCCCGTGCAGCGGCACAGATTCCCACTGAGGGCGGTCTTGATCTGATCTCGGGTTGGGTGTGGGGCCTCCTCCAGAAGCTTGGCCGCGCTCATGACGAAGCCAGGCGTGCAGTACCCGCACTGGACCGCATCTTCGTCGACAAACGCCTGCTGCACCGGATGCATAGACCCTTCTTCTGAGAGCCCCTCGATAGTCCGGATGCGCGCTCCGTGGGCACGGGGTGCGGGGGTCATGCACGCCAGCGTAGCGATCCCATCCAACCAGACGGTGCACGCGCCGCACTCGCCCTCCTCACACCCGGCTTTGGACCCGGTCAGTCCGAGGTCCTCCCGGAGCATACGGAGCAAGGTCTTGCCGTTTGCCCCCTCCACCATCACGTTTTCCCCATTGACGACGGCCTGGATGGGCTCATCACCACCGGTATGGTGAGCAATCGTTGGGCCGCTAAGGCGCGGCCAGCGACGGGTCTTTCCCCACAGCTTGACCATCTCCTCCGGGCGCGGCAACCCAAGCCGCAGATCGCCGCTACGAAGCGTCTCCAGAGCGCGACGAACCAGGGCATGTACTTCCTCACTCCGGTACCAGGCCGATCCTCGCACATCATCGATGGGCCGGGCAGCTTCAACTGCCAGCTCTGCAGCCGCGGCAATCCGCGCGTCCGTCAGCGCTCCGCCCAAGAGCGCAGCTTCAGCAGCCGGGGCCCGTACAATAGTGGGCGCGACGCTACCCAGGGCAACTCGCGCGTCGGCGACAATGTCGTCTTCACCAAGCCCCACCACGACTGTCACATTGGTCACGGCAATTGCCAGGACGCGGCGAAGCCCAATCTTCAGATAGACCCCTTGCTGTCGCTCGCCAAGTGGCTGGAACGAGATGTCGACTACCATCTCATCGGGTTCCATCACGGTCCTTCGCACGCCCTGATAGAAATCGGCCACCTTGACAACTCGTTCTCCACGGGTGCTGCGCAAGGCGACGCTCGCGTCCAGCGCGCGCAGCGCAGTGATGGTGTCATTGGCAGGGGAGGCCGTGACGATATTGCCCACCACCGTGCCGCGATTCCGAAGCGCCGGGGCCCCGATCCACCAACACGCCTGCGCCAACGGGAGCGCCTTCTCCTGAATAAGCGGCGAGGCTGCCACCTGCGCGTGGGTTACCATAGCGCCAAGGTGAAGCAGGCCATCATCCTCCAGGTGAATGGCATCCAGCCCCCCCACCCGCGTGACATCGATCATAGCTTCCGGCGTGCGGGCACCGTTCTCAATCTCAACAATGAGATCGGTCCCCCCAGCCATGATGCGCGCCCTGTCTCGATACTCAGCCAACAGACTTACGGCGTCGTCCAGAGAGGTGGCCGTATAGTAGACATCCCAAAGCTTCATTGTTCAGTCCTCGCTCAATCCTTACGCTTGACTTCGCGGACCGTGTAGAGCGGGCGCTGCCGCACCTCATCGTAGATCCGTCCTACATACTCCCCGAGGACGCCAATCGTCAGCAGTTGCGCGCCTCCAACGAAGAGAACCAAGCTGGCCGTCAGCCCTTGGCCGGCAAGCGGGACCTCTCCACCTAACCGAATGATCGTCAACACCAACGCCAAGACCAGGCCGCCGAGTACGGCTGCTGCGCCGGACCAAAGGGCGAACTTGAGGGGCACAACGGAAAAACCGGTGACGGCATCCACCGCCAGACGAACCATCTTCCGCAGCGTATACTTGGTCGTGCCGGCCTTCCGCGCCTGCCGGCGATAGGGCACGCCAACCTGGCGGAATCCTACCCACGACGTCATCGCGCGCACGAAGCGATCGTGCTCCCGCATCGACCTAAGATAAGCCAACGCCTTGCGGTCCAGGAGACGAAAATCACCGGCCTCCATCGGGTATTTTCACACTGGTTAGACGTTGGATCAGCCGGTAGAAGAGATCAGCCGTGAATAGCTTGAACCACGTCTCACCCTCACGCTCCGCCCGGACGGCATAGACGACCTCGTAGCCCTCCTGCCAGCGTTTGACCAGGTCCGGTATCACCTCGGGCGGATCCTGGAGGTCGGAGTCGATGGTGATGACAGCCGCGCCGCGCGCATAGTCCATACCGGCCGTGATCGCCAGTTGATGGCCGAAATTGCGAGCGAAGTGCACGACCACCACGTGTTCCGGGTCATCGGCGTAGATAGCGTCGAGCAGTTCCGGCGTCTGGTCGCGGCTACCATCGTCTACCAGAATCAATTCCCATGGCTCGCCCAATCGCTCCATGACGATAGACATCCGCTGGTGGAACTCGCGAATCAGCGCCTCTTCATTGTACACGGGCGCGACGACGGATATACGTGGCTCCATACCCTCACCTTGACGCAAAAGACGTTTGAACGTTCGAACGCCGAGACGCTCGAACGCTACCAGCTAGTATACCGTGTAAAGTGTTCGCGCAAATCAGCGACAGAGCTTTCGCCTTAGGACGCGAAACCTTCCGGGAAGGCCGGAACCTTCCCGGAAGGTAAGGAGAGTCCACCTACTTCACCAGACCCGTTCGCCCATTGAACTCCACAATCAGCTCGTCGATGGCTTCCACCTGGTTCTGGAATCCCTCCCAATAGGCCGCATCGTACCACTGTGACTGTATCTCATCGTAGGTCTTGCCCTGCTGCTCGACCCACGTGTAGTACTTGAGGTTGTGAACGCGCTTTCGATCGGGATAGCTGAACTCCATCATATCGCCCGTATCCGCGCCGAGCAGGTAACGTTCGTAGTCAGCAGCGGCGTCCAGGCCGGTATACTCGCCGTGAGCTTCGCGCAGCTCCCGCAGGCGGCTCTCGTAGAGCTCCATCGAGTCGGTCCACACCGTGAGTACGACATCGTTAGCCGTCAACTCGAACCACTTGGCGAACTTGATCGCGCTGAGGACGTTAGCCACGCTCGAGATCCCCATCAGGCTCAGGTTGGCGATGAGGTCCGCGGGCACACCACGGCTGCGGAGATACTCGTGGCCCTGCGGCTCGTTGAACAGCCTGATGAGATCGATCGTCGCCTGATCGTCGATCGCCGTCACCATATCGGTATTGCGTACATTATGGATCCACGGCACGTGCTTGTCACCGATCCCCTCGATGCGGTGGGCACCAAAGCCGTTGCGCAGGAGCGTCGGACACTGAAGGGCCTCGCTGGCTACAACCTTGGACGCAGGGAAGCGCTGCTTCAGGTAATCGCCGCATGCGATGGTGCCCCCGGAACCGGTGTTGGAGACGATGCCGGCGAAACGGTCACCAGCGGCTAACTCGCGCGCCAACACCTCCTCCATGGCGTGCCCGGTCACCTCGTAGTGCCAGAGGTAATTGCCGAACTCCTCGAACTGGTTGAAGATGAAGACCTCATCGCCGCGCTCACGCTTGAGCTCGTGGCACTTGTCGAAAATCTCCTTGACGTTTGACTCGCTGCCGGGCGTGGCAATGACCTCGCCGGAAACCTTTGCCAGCCACTCGAAACGCTCCCGACTCATACCCTCCGGCAGAATCGCGACGGAGTCACAGGCCAGCAGCGCCGCATCATAGGCACCCCCCCGACAATAGTTCCCGGTCGAAGGCCAGACTGACTTCTGCCACGTCGGGTCGAACTGCCCTGTAACCAGCCGCGGCACCAGGCAGCCAAAGGCCGCCCCAACCTTGTGTGCACCGGTAGGGAACCATTTGCCGACAAGGGCGATGATCCGCGCGTCAACGCCGGTTAGCGCCCGTGGCAGCTCCACGTAATTCACACCGCCGAACCCACCCCCCGCGGGAACCGGCTCATTCTTCCAGGTGATGCGAAAGAGATTCCGTGGGGTAATGTCCCATAGCCCAATCTCGCGAAGCTCACGCTTTATGGACGGCGGAATCAGCGAGGGGTCCTTCTGCTGAGCGAAGGTCGGAATCACGATATTGCGCTCACGAGCGCGGACGACGGCATGCTCCAATCCTTTTGGATCTACACTAAGATCAATCATTCGACTGCCTTTCAGGTCAGGGGTTACGCCGGCTGGGCGGTGGTGAGCTGGTGTTCAGCGGTTGCTCGGGTCCTTCCAGGACACCGGCCTCAATGAACGCGATCAGACCCAGGAGGCCGCCCCAGTGGTAGAAACGGTCGCTGTTGGGCTTATCGCAGCCTTCACCCGTGTCGGCGTTGTAGTTCTCGTGAACGTGGCCGTTCTCCAGCCACTCTTTCAGCAAGAGCTCTTTTGATTTGTTTGCCAGATCAGTTTGTGCTTGTGGTAGATCGTAGCGCCGCAGGCCCAGGTAGACGAGCAAGTTCATCGGGGCCCAGATGCGGCCACGCCAATAGGTCTGCTCGGGGTATGCGGGGTCGTTGCGCGCGATCGAGGGAAGGATCCACTCTCCCCAGAACTCCCCAGGGTCGTAGAAGTGCTCTGCGACCATGCGTTCGGCCTGAGCCTGGGTTGCGGCTCGCCCGAGAAGCGCGTAGAAGTTCGTCGGAGACAGGTGATGGCTGAACCTCCCCGTGTCCATATGGCGATTATGGAAGAGCCCGGTATCCTCATCCCACAGGGCCACCAGGGCCTGACGGAACCGATCGGCGCGTGCCCGTAGCTCGCGCTCGGCCTCAGCCCTCCCCAGCACCCCGGCGATCTCGGCCAGGGCATCGCAGTCCATCACGTACATCCCGTTCAGGCCAACGTCTGCCAGTGCCATCAAGTGCGTGCGCCCGTCGAAGGGCACGTCGTCGTACATCGGGGAGTTGTCCAGCCCAGATTCCAGAGCAGCTCCCAACCGGCTGCCGACGCCGGTCACCTCCCAGTGAGCATCGGCAAGCGGGGCGTAGGGATCAGAACCCCAGCAGAGAAGCTCGCCCCATCTGCGGTGGGCATCCCACCAGCGGTTCCACTCGAGCAAGTCGTCGAATACCTCTTCCAACAACCACCGATCCCTAAAGCGGCGGTAGAGCTCGCGGATCACGAGCGAGCCGACCGGCGGCTGAGAGCGGTCCCGGCTCTTGAGATCGATGACGGTGCCGAAATTGGGGATGAACCCACGCTCCGTCTTCTCGCGCGTGATCTCGATGGCATTGGCATAGGCGAGATCCCGGTTGTCCAGAGACGCGAGATAGGCCGCGAAGTAGGTGTCCCAGTCAAAGAGGACGTAGCCGCCCCAGTCGACGTTCCAGATGCGACTGACGGGGGAGACGACCCGGTCGTGTTCCGGCTCGTAGATCGTGTCCCAGGCCAGGCACGTCTGGATAGCCGCGTAGACCTCCGCAAGCTCCCCGAACGTGGCGAGGGCTGCCGTCCGCTCTGCCCGGCGCTCCGCCACCACGGTCTGGATCTCGGCAACCGACCGGGGCTTCCCCGTGGAGACCCCAACGGCGCCATTCAGGGGCAGAGCGAGATACGGAGTCTGAACAGGGACATAGGGATCCACCACAGAAGCACAGGTCCCGTAGGCGACCACGGAGGCCGAGTCTCCCGATCCGCCGGCCCACACCAGCGTTTCGCCCTGGCGCAATACGTGACCGGGTCGATTCCACAGGATTCCGGGCTCGACGACTAACAGAGGCGCCTTTCGATGGCTCGTGTGCGGCGTGACCAGGAGCACCAGGTCGTCCTGCGCTGCGCCCTCGGGCGATGGGATAACCGCGCTCTGGATGAGCACTTCAACGCCCTGCCAGGTCAGCGAGAGCTCGGTAAACGCGCCATCGTAGGAACGGGGACCCGGGTGGATTCGTTCGTCCCCATCCCCTCGCCGCCCGATGAGCGCTTCTCCCAGGTACCTCCGGGTTGCATATTCCTTCAGCCCGAGGTTCAGAGCAAACGCCTCAGGCAGGAGCACGTGGGATAACACGCTGCGCGTATTCCACGTGTTCCATCCCCTGGCTAACCGACGCTTGAGATCCTCATAGTCCGTCATCATCGTCTCCGGCGCAAACATCTAGACACCAAGCTTCGCCAGGGCCTCTCTCGCCGCATTCAGTTGCGCAGGGATGACAGGGGGAGCAGACACCGTCTTCATCGCGCTGGCGATATCCTTGAGACCCGATCCGGTCAGCAGAAGCACGATCCGCTCCTGCGGATCGATGAGCCCCTCGCGGACAGCCCGGGCAAGTCCGGCGTATGAAGCCGCCGCTGCAGGCTCGCAGAAAACCCCCGTCTTCCGGGCCACGGTGGGGATAGCTGACAGGATCTCCTCATCGGTCACCGACAGGAAGCTCCCATCCGTGTCGCGCACGGCCTTCAGTGCCTTGGCCCGGTCTCGTGGTAGCGCCGCACTGATACTATCGGCAATCGTGGAGGCGGGCATCGGCCGCATCTCAGTGGGAGCAAGCCCCCGTTCGTAGGCATCCACCAACGCTGAAGAGCCTTCTGCCTGGATGCCCATCAGCCGCGGCATGCGGTCGGTCCAGCCCAGCGCCAGGAGATCCCTGAAACCCTTGTGGATTCCCCCTATGATGCATCCATCGCCCACGGGGACGAAGATCCGGTCCGGCACCTGCCCTCCCGCCTGCTCCCAGATCTCGTAGGCGGCGGTCTTCTTCCCTTCGGTCATGAAGGGATTATAGGCGGTGTTGCGGTTGTACCAGCCAAACTCTCGCGCGACCTGAAGGGTCAGATCGAACGCGTCATCATAGCTCCCATCGACCAGCAGCACGCGCGCACCGTAGATCAGGTGCTGCGCGATCTTGGCAGGAGGTGCGGAGCGCGGCACGAAGATGACAGCCTGCAGGCCGACGCTGGCCGAGAGCCCCGCGAGCGCTGCGGCCGCATTGCCGGTGCTGGCGGTCGTGATCACCTCGGCCCCGGCCTCCCGAGCCTTCACGACGGCCAGTGCCGAAGCCCGATCCTTGAAGGAGGCCGTGGGGTTCACGCCATCATCCTTGACCCATAGGTGCGCCAGGCCAAGGCCCTCAGCCAGGCGCGGCGCCTCATAGAGGGGAGTCCACCCCACACGCAGCGGCGGCACCACGGCATCCGCAGCCACCGGCAAGAGCGCCTTGTAGCGCCAGATGCTCATCTCCCGGCTCGAGGACAACGTCTCCGGGCTGATCGTCGCCCGGATCAGGTCGTAGTCGTAGAGCACGTCCACGATGCCGTCGTCGCCATGGAGCGGGCAGACGTAGTCGATCTCGCCGACCCCGTACTCCGCACCGCAGAGCATGCATCGAAAACCACGGATATGATCCATCGAACGCTCCTCTTGCCCGAGCACTAGTCGGGCACCACCCACGTACCGGTTTTGCCCTGCAGTGCCGCCGTGATGTGAGGCGGATCGGTGATGATGGCCAGCTTCCCGCCCGCCTCCAGATAACCGATGATCGCGCGGATCTTGGGCTCCATACTGCCCTTGGCAAAGTGCCCCTCCGCCAGATATCGCTTCGCCTCAGCGACGGTCATGCGATCGATCGCCCGCTGATCAGGCTTGCGGTAGTTGACATAGACCTGTTCCACGGCGGTGGAGATCAGGAACAGGTCAGCATGGATGCGTTGCGCCAACAGCGATGACGCGAAGTCCTTGTCGATGACGGCAGGCACCCCGACAAGGTCGCCGTCGGCATTTGGCGCGACCGGAATGCCCCCACCACCCACCGTGATCGTGATGACCCCGGCGTGGAGTAACGACTCGACAACCTTCAGCTCCACGATCTCCTGAGGCAAAGGCGACGCTACGACGCGTCGCCACCCTCGCCCAGCGTCCTCCACGATAGACCAGCCATCGCGTGCCGCACGATCGCGTGCCGCTTCCTCTTCCATGAAGCCGCCGATGGGCTTCGATGGGTTACTGAACGCCGGATCGTCGAGATCGACGCGCACCTGTGTGACCACGGTGGCCACGCTCTTGTGGATACCCCGACGCCGGAATTCGTTGCAGAGATTCTGCTGGAGAGCGTAGCCTAGAGCGCCCTGCGTGTCTGCCCCACACGCATCCAGGGGCACCTCGTGCATCCCCGCCACCTTCGCAGCGATCTCCGAACGTCGCAGGATGAAACCTACCTGTGGACCGTTACCATGGCCGATGGCAATATCCCACCCCTCCTCAATCATATCTGCGATGTGGTGGCAGGTCTCCCTAGCTGCCCGGTATTGGTCCTGTACAGTCTGGTGCCGCGGGTCCAAGATCAGCGAGTTGCCGCCGATGGCGACTACGCCTGTGCGCCTCACAGGCCCCCCCTCACGGCGGGCCTCGGTGTGCGCGAACTCCTGCGTCTGCGCGGATTTCATTCCGGATCTCCTTTCGGACTACCACATAGTGAGGGCCATCGCTGCTTTCTGGGCGTGCAGCCGGTTCTCGGCCTGGTCGAAGACCACGGACTGCGGTCCATCCATCACCTCGCTGGTGACTTCGATGTCTCGATCAGCGGGAAGAGGGTGCATGTAGATCGCGTCAGGGGCGGCGAGCCGCATCTTCGCGGCATCCGTGATCCAGTCCTGGTACTTGTCCTGCAGCTTCTTCCCCTCGGCCGGATCGTCCGTCGTCAGCAGAGGCCCCCAGGACTTGGCATAGACGACGTCAGCATCCTCGAAGCCTTCCCCCATGTCGTGGACGATCTCGAAGCTCGTCCCGTACTTGCGAGCCTGGCTCTTGGCCTCATCGACGATATCCGGCATCAGCATGAACTCCTCCGGATAGGCCAGGGTCACGTCCATGCCAAAGCGCGGCATCTGGAGGATGAGCGACTGTGGCACAGAGATCGGCTTAAGATAGGAGGAGGCATAGGCCCAGGAGACGACAATCTTCTTCTTGCGGAGATCGCGGCCCTTCTTCTCCTTGATCGTCATCAGGTCGGCCAAGCACTGGAAGGGGTGGTAGATATCGCACTGCATATTCAGTACCGGTGCGCGAGAGGCTTTGGCGACGTAGTTGAGGTACGCATTGCCCACCTTCCAGTCGCAGTGGCGGATGGCGATACCATCGAAGTAGCGCCCCAGGATCTCGCCGATCTCGGTAGCGGTATCGCCGTGCGAGATCTGGGTGGTCTTGCTCTCGATGAAGGCGGCGTGCCCACCGAGTTGCGCCATCCCCGACTCAAAAGAACAGCGGGTGCGCGTGCTACTGAAGAAGAACAACATGCCTAAGGTCTTGTCACGCAACAGTGGGTGTGGCTCGCCCAACGCTCGCTTGCGCTTCAGATCCCAGGCCACGTCCAGTACCGTTTCGACCTCTTCTTTGGAGAAGTCGAGGTCACCAATCAAATCTCGGCCGCGCAAACTGGTTATCATAGTGAGTGTCTCCTCTAGCAAGTTCACGATAGGGATCTGTATTGCGAGTGACTTTGCCACTCGCAATACAATCCTGCAGTTCCTACAGGCCGGATTTACTCCATAGCACCGAGGACGAGCGCCAGCAGTGCCATCCGCATCACGACGCCGTTGAAGGCTTCCTGCCAGTAGCGCGACCAGCGGGTGATGTCCACGTCGGTCGGAACTTCGTCCATGCGCGGCAGCGAGTGCAGCAAGATCGCGTCGGACTTGGCTTTCTGCGTCAGCAACTCGCGCGTGATCTTGTAATTGTCGGGGGTGAAGCCAGCGTCACCTTTGCGCTCGTCGCGGGCCTTGGTGTAGTCCGGCTGCATCACCGGCTCGACCAGGATCACGTCCGCGTCGGCGATGGCTTGCTCGACGTGCTCGGCTTCCGTGAAGTCGAGCGAGTACTGCCGGAAATCGGCCTTGTAGTTTTCCGGCATCTGCATGTCGGGCGAGTTGTCGAAGAGTGCGTCCGCAGGCGGGGCCACAAACGTGATCGGGCAATCGAACTGCGTCAGCGCGTAGCCGAGGGAGTGCATGGTGCGCATCCGCATATCGCCGACGGCCAGCCAGCGCAGGCCATCGATGTGGCCTTTCTCGCGCAGCACTGTGTAAAGGTCGGTGAGGATCTGCGTGGGATGCTCGCCCCACCCGTCGCCGCCGTTGATGATCGGCACGCTGGCCCACTTCGCAGCCTCGTGCGGCGCGCCCTGCTGGAAGTGGCGCATCACGATCGCGTCGCCGTAGAACTCCAACATCTTCACCGTGTCCTTGATGGACTCCTGATACCAGTCGCCCGCCCGCGTCATCTTGGCGTCGGAGAAGCCGTTGACATGCCCACCCAGGCGGTGCATCGCGGCCTCGTGTGCCAAGCGCGTGCGCGTCGATGGCTGGTAGAATGCCGTCACCAGCGTTTTCTCGGCGAGCATATCCACGTTGCGGCGCTCGCGCGCAATCGGCTCCAGCTCGGTGGCAACGTCGAAGACGTGGAAGAACTCGTTCCGTTCAAACTCTTTCAAAGACAAAATGTCACGACCCGTAAAACTACGCATTGTTCAAAACCTCCTGTTTGTAAAGTTGTTTGGTCTAGCAGTCTAGTAGTCCGGTAGTCTGGTACTGATAGTCAGATAACTCAGCTCAATTAGCTTGACTATATGACCATCTGACTACGAGACTACCTGACTATCCTCCGCATCACGTGGAACCTGAAGTATCCCGGCACAAACCTGCTCACCGAGTAGTCGACCACATGGTCGTCGTAACTGAAGAGTTGAGCGATCAGCACCAACAACGGCGCGCCCTGCTCAACCTGCAAACGCAGCACATCGTCCTGCCCGGCTAGCTCCGCCAAGATCTCGGTCCGCGAGGTACTCAACACCGGAGAGCCATGGGTAAGCAGCACATCGAGTACCGAGCCCCGGAAGTCGCTCCCCAGGTCCGATCTACAGATGACCTCAAGGGGCACGATGTCGGTGAGATCCGCCACGGGTACATCCTCTATGGAGATGACGCGCTTTACGGCGAGCACTTGCGTCGGCGCGGCACGCCCAAGCCCGTCGAGTTCCGGGTCGGTTGCCGAACGTTCCACAACGTTGAGGTGCGTCATCTCGGTAGCCAATCCGAGCCGGTCCGCCATGCACTCCAGGCTCTCCAGAACCTCGAGGCCGGCATCAAGAACGGGCAGGCGCGATGCGATGAACGTGCCCACCCCCTGCCGGCGCACCAGAAGCCCTCGCTCGGCAAAGGTACGCAGAACCTCGCGAAGCGTTGGACGGGATACACCCAGTTGTCTGGCTAGCTCGGGCTCGGGGGGCAACTGATCGCCAGGCTGCTGCTGCAGGATGAGCTGGGAGAGCGTGCTCTCCACCTGGTCGCGGGTTGAACGAACCTTGGGAAGATCATCGAGATCCATACCAACCTCCATTTCCATTATATGTCAGACAACTGACATGTCAAAGGTCACCTGAGTCCGAAACCTTCGCAAGGTTGGTGGCCCCACTTATCCACAGGCGGAGGGTCGTCGAGGGGCGCGCAGAGCGGGCGCGTCTCATAGCCCCACTACGAGGCAGCCCCAGCGCTTTTTCCCCACACAACCCGGCAGCGTCAACCGTTTTTCAACCTTCTCCTCCCACTTCGGGACGCGAGCCGGGACTCGCTGTCTATGGCCTGTGGATAAGCAGTGCCAATCTGTGGAAAACTCTGACGGAACTTCCGCGGCCCGGATCCCGTCTATAGTGACAGAAGCGCGTTATGGGGACAGCAATTCGACTATAATAGAGATAGCACGGAACTTCAGGAGGATCTATGCATAGACACCTACGGTCAAACCTGGCTATTGTGATGCTGCTCACGTTGCTTGGCAGCATCGTGGGCATGCCACGGCCCGCGGCCGCCGCAGCACAGTGGTATGCCGAATACTTCGCGAATATGGATCTCAGCGGGGGGCCGGCCCTGACTCGCTACGAGACGAACGTCAACCACGAGTGGGGCACGGGCAGCCCGGGCGATGGCATCCCGGCGGATGGTTTCTCGGCACGCTTCACCCAGGATATCTGGTTTGAAGGAGGTACCTACCGCTTCGATTACCGCTCGGACGACGGCCTGAGGATCTGGATCAATAGTGCACTCGTCGTCGACTACTGGGCAGACCATGCGGCCTCGTGGGCCACCACCGACGCCTACGTCCCTCCCGGAGTGAATCAGGTACGCATTGAGTACTACGAACACTGGGGAGAAGCTGCGCTCCAGCTCGGTTGGCAGAAACTCCAGAGCAGCCAAGTCTGGGATGCCCTCTACTGGAACAACATGACCCTCTCGGGGGATGCCGTATTGGGTAGGAAAGATCCGGCGATCGACTTTGACTGGGGCACCGGTAGCCCGGACCCGAAGGTTCCCGCAGATAACTTCTCGGCCCGTTGGGGACGCACACTAGGATTCGAGGCGGGCACCTATCGTTTCTACGCCAGCAGCGACGATGGCGTTCGCATCTACGTGGACGGCAATCGGATTGTAGATTCATGGGTGAAGCAGAAGCTGCCCAATACCCACTACGCGGACATCACCCTGAGCGCGGGCAATCACGACATCGCGGTAGATTACTTCGAAGACGGTGGCGATGCGAGTATTCACGTATGGTGGAATCGCGTCGACGCCGTCCAGGGTTGGGAGGGCAAGTACTACGACAATCGCGAGCTGCGTGGCGGGCCCGCGATGATTCGCGGCGACGCGGAGATCAACTTCGACTGGGGCGAGGGCGCACCCGCGACCTGGATCCCCAGCGACAACTTCTCGGTCCAGTGGGTCCGCACCATCAACTTCCAGCCGGGGCTGTATCGCTTCAACACTCGCTCCGATGACGGTATGCGGCTCTGGATCGATGACGTCAATCTATGGATGAACTACTGGGATCCTCAGGAGCTCACCTGGCGATACCAGGGCTGGACGTGGCTCGAGGGGACTCACACGCTACGTGTGGAGTACTTCGAGGCCACGGGCTCTGCCAGTATGCAGTTCTGGTGGGACTACGCACCGACGGAGGCAGCTGCAGAGGCGATGTCTCCCTCACCGACCTATGGCTTCCCGGTGACGGCTGCTCCCGTGCCGCCCGCCACGCCCACGACCGGAACGTCCGGCGGGGCGCAGGCTGTGCAACTTCCGGGTCCGTGGACAGGCCAGTACTTCGCAACCCGAGATCTGAGCGGGACGCCGACCCTCGTCCGAACCGACACAGCGATCAACTTCGACTGGGGCTGGGTTTCACCGGCCACAGGGCTCCCGGTGAATAACTTCGCCGTGCGGTGGACGGGAACGTTCGCGTTCGAGAAAGGGCGTTACCGCATCACGACGACAACCGATGACGGCGTGCGCGTCTACGTGGACGATCGCCTTGTGATCAACAGTTGGTGGCCGATGCGAGGCAACCGGTACGCGACCGTCGACCTGACCCAGGGTCAGCACACGGTCCGGATGGAGTATTTCGAAGCAACCCAGGCGGCCAAGGCCAAGTTGACTTGGCAGCGGCTAAGCCCATAGATCCGAGCGTGTGCCGCTAACGCCGGCGGGAGTCTGAATCGCGGACGCGGCAGCATTCACGGCAGTATGGATCGCGGGCGTCTCGCCCGCTCTGGGTGCACGGACACAGTCACAACGTGGCAGTAACCTTCTGCGCACGGTTCTCCGTCGCCAGAGCGGCCGAGGACGCCCGCGGTCCGGCATCCTCGGCCTTCTCGTCCTTGGTACTTGCCTCCTGCTGAATGACCAACGTGCGGACGCTCGCAAGATTGCCTATAATGGCAGTACAACGTCTGACACGAAAGGAACCCTGTGAACCCGAACCCTCTACTCTCGGCCCTCGGCATGTCGACAGAGGATCGCGCCGTGCTCATCCACACCGACGATATCGGCATGTGTCAAGCATCCCTGGCGGCCTACATGGATCTGTCCGACGGCGGCGTTATCTCTGCCGGCTCGGTGATGGTGCCGTGTCCGTGGTTTCCGGCGACGGCCCAGTTCTGCGTGGATCACGTTGGGCACGTGGATATGGGCGTACACATCACACTCAACAGCGAGTGGCGCTCGGGCTATCGTTGGGGCCCGGTATCCACGCGAGACCTCGACTCGGGCTTGATGGATGCATCCGGCTACATGCACGCCACTACGAAGGACACACAGGACCATGCCACGCCCGAGGCCGTGCACGCGGAGATCGCAGCACAGGTACAGCGCGCCTTCGATGCCGGGATCGACGTGACCCACATCGACGCGCATATGGGCACTGCCTTCTACCCGGGATTCATCGAGGGTTACGTCCAAGTCGCTCTGGAGCACCGGGTCCCACCTTTCCTGGTCCGCGCGACCCCGGAGATCCTCCGGGGCAGGGGCTATGACGCGAACCTTACCGAGCAGCTCATGGCGCGGATCGGGATACTGGAGGCACAGGGGTTGCCGATGTTCGACGACGTCCGCTCCGCGACGTTTGACACGCTAGATACGCATCTCGATCAGATGAAGTGTGCGCTGGGCACGCTGCGTCCGGGCCTGACCTACTTCATCACGCATCCCGCCAAGGACACGCCCGAGCTCCGTGCCATCCTCCCGGATCGCTGGGAAGAGCGCGAGGCGGACTACGAGGTCCTTATGAAAGAGGAGCTCCGTGTCTATCTTGAGATCCAGGGCATCCGGGTCATTGGGTGGCGCGAATTGCGCGACCTTGTGCGTTCTTCAATCTAGCTCACCCTTGGAGGCGGAAAATGGGAGCCACGCTTGCGCAGAAGGTGCCCGCAGAGGGAGCGGTCAAACTGAAACTCGGCTACAAGGTGCAATGGGGCGTTGCCGCCCTGGGCACCTCATTCGTCTCGGGCACGTATGGCGCCCTTCTGCCCATCTTCTACCAGGATTATCTGGGCCTCACGGCTCGCTGGATCGCCATCGCATCCACCATCTACGCCATCTGGAATGCGATCAACGACCCGCTGTTCGGCTATATCACCGACAGCACCAAGTCACGCATGGGGCGACGCATCCCCTACATGCGCTACACGGCGCCGTTCCTCGCGCTCACCTTCATCCTGGTGTGGTTTGCACCTCAACGAGCAGGACAGGGCGCGATTTTCGCCTGGATGCTCGCGGCGATGCTCCTCTATGACACTGCGTACACGATCGTAGGCCTGGTCTATTCGGCGCTGCTGCCCGAGGTCACCGAGTCGGATGCCGAGCGCAATGGGCTCCAGATCTCGTCTTCGCTCTTCGGCCTCCTGGGGATGATCCTGGGGTTCGTCATCCCCGATTTCTTCCGACCCAAGGCAGGCACCTCGTTGTCGTTTGCACCGCTTCAGCTTTCGATGATCGTGGTCGGGATCTTCAGCGCCACGATGATCATCCTGACCACGCTCCGGGTGCGAGAGCGCCCGGAGTTTCACGAACTCGATGAGCCTCTCAAACTGGGTCCGGCCCTGAAGTACACCCTCACGAGCCGGTCATTCTTGATCCTCGTCGCCCAGAACTTCATGTCGATCCTGATGCAGTCGCTGCTTCTGGGGGCGCTCTTCTACGCCGCCGACTACGTGCTGCAGATGAACGCTATGATCCTGGTCGGGTGCCTCTTTGTGCCCCTTATCATCGGCGTCCCGGTTACGACGCTCATTCGTCGCCGGTTGGGTGTGGTCGGCGCCCAGCGTCTGCTGTTGTTCATCGCCGGGGTAGCCTTGCTCCTCATCATGGTGGTGCCCACATCACTGATCCCGCTATGTTTGATCGTCGCAGGATTCGGCCTCTCGGGGCCACAGACGCTTACCAACGTGCTTTTCGCCCAGGTGACCGACGAGGATGAGCTGCGTTCAGGAGTGCGCCGTGAGGGTGCCTTCTTCGGCGTCAACGCACTACTGACCAAGCCGGCGCAGTCTGTGGCGCTGGCCCTTCTCCCGTTTGTGCTGCAGGCCACTAACTTCGTGACGCGCGAGGCAAACCAGGGGCAGATCACGCTGAACCAACCGCCCAACGCCCTGTGGGGCATCAAGGCCCTTATCGGCCTGATCCCCGGCATTGCCATGATCCTGGGGGCCGTTATCCTGCAATGGTACCCACTCCGCGGCGACTATCTGGCCCAGGTGCAACGCGAGGTGCTCTCGCTCCACGCAAAGAAACACGCGGCTCAGGAAGCCCGCGCGGATGCGCCCTGAGGTAGATGGAACCTTCCTCGGCGCTGAGACGTTGGTAAATTAGAAGACAATGGTGTGCTATACTTAGGGTAATAATGTAGGTAGTGAGGGGGACGGATGGTCGCAAGTACATCGCGCCAAGCAGCAAGCAGGACTGTCGCATCGGCCAAGCCGGAGAGCGCCGTCGGGGTTGCCGGGCTGGCTTTCGTCCTGCTCGCCATGCTCATCGGCCTCAGCGTCTTCTGTGGCTGGGTCTTCGTGCAACGGATGGACCGCATCTACAGAGACCACGTCTATCCCAACGTCTATGCCCTCGGCATCGATCTTGGGGGCATGTCCGTCGACGAGGCGGCTGCGGCGCTGGAAGGTGTCGCCGATCAGGTGGATACCGGCTTGCTGGTGCTCACGGATGGCGAGCAACGCTGGTCCTATCCCTGGTCGATGGGTGGCCTGCGGGTTGACGTCCAAGGAACAGCCCAGGCCGCCTACAACGTGGGCCGCGGCGGGAACTGGCAGGAGCAAGCCGAGGTTTGGCTTTACTATCGTGACGTCGCTCCGCGCTTCCTCTTCGACACAACAGCCGCACGTACGCTGCTGACAGAGGTCGACCAGGAGATCTCGCAGCCGACCGTTGACCCCTCGCTCAAGCTGGAGAACGGGGAGATCGTGATCGTTCCCGGCCAAACGGGCCGCGTGGTAGACATTCCGACGACGCTTGCCAAACTGCGCGAGGCCAGCGGCACGCCCTATCGCGTGGAGGTCCCCCTGGCCTTCCAGACCACGCCTCCCGCAGAGCTAGATGCAGGCGATATCAAAGCTGAGGCCGAAGTGTTGGTCTCACGCCAGATCACATTGATGACATATGACGTCCTCACGGACGAAACGTTGAGTTGGACCCTGGGCCGCGATGACATCGGAACGTGGCTTTACCTGGTGCCGGGGGAGGGAGGAAAGCCGTCCGTCGACATCAATCAGTACGCGATTCGGGATACACTCGTCGGCCTTGCATCAGGTCTGGGCGACGGGAGAGGCTTCCGGTACGACGAGGCTGCCGGCAAGGTGTTTGACGCCTTCGACGCCGGCGCGACCACCCTCTGGCTCTATCTGACTCATCCTGAGCGCACCTATGCCGTGGAGGCGGGGGATACCCTCACGAGCCTGTCGGGGAAGTTTGGCATGCCCCCAGGGTTGGTTGCTGAAGCCAATACCGACATCGATATCAACAAGCTTTCCGTCGGGCAGGAGATCCACATCCCCTCCCAGGACATCCTGACGCCGAATATGCCGGTTCTCGGCAAGAAGGTCGTCGTGAGCTTGGCCGAGCAGCACACCTGGGTGTACGAAAATGGGGCCCTGCTTTGGGACTGGACGGTCTCGACCGGGATAAAGGATTCGCCAACCGACGCGGGGACCTTCCAGATACTCGGCAAATACGAAAAGGCCTACGCCTCCCAATGGGATCTGTGGATGCCGTATTTTCTCTCTGTCTACTCGGCGGGCGGCGGCGTGGAGAATGGATTCCACGAGCTGCCGATCCTTGCGAGCGGCAACCGGCTCTGGGAAGGGTCACTCGGGCACCCGGCGTCCTTCGGCTGCATCATCCTGGGCATCCCTGCAGCGGAAACGCTCTACGATTGGGCGGAAGTGGGGGTCACGGTGGTGATTCAGCCGTAAAGAGGTGTTGGATCGTTGCTAGTCTAAGACCTTTGGGGTCTTCCTGTCGAGTGGGCATCTGCTCGACAAGGAAACCCCAAAGGTCTTGCTTGTGGGAATCAGACGCCGGCTGTTTTGAAAGCCGCGGCTACGATGGCCTGGGCTTCTTTCTGGACCCTCTTGAGGTGCTCGGAGCCCTTAAAGCTCTCCGCGTAGATCTTGTAGATATCCTCGGTACCCGAGGGACGGGCAGCGAACCACCCGTTCTCGGCCACAACCTTGAGTCCGCCGATGGGTGCGTCGTTGCATGGCGCACGGGTGAGCTTCGCGACGATCTTCTCGCCCGCCAGGTTCTGCTCCTCGACACTTTCGGGGGAGAGATCGGCCAGCACCGCCTTCTGTGCAACGGTGGCGGGCGCATCGATGCGCTCGTAGACCGAGTGGCCGAAGCGAGCCTCCAACGCCTGGTAGTGCTCTCCCGGATCGCGACCGGTCTTGGCCATGATCTCAGCCGCCAGCAAGTCGAGGATGATGCCGTCCTTATCCGTCGTCCAGACGGTGCCATCCTTCCGCAGGAAAGAGCCACCGGCGCTCTCCTCACCCCCGAAGCCCAGGGCTCCCGAGTAGAGCCCATCGGAGAAGTACTTGAACCCCACCGGGACTTCACACAGCCGACGACCGAGATCCGAGACGACGCGATCGATGACCGAACTGGAGACGAGCGTCTTTCCCACCGCGACATCATCACCCCACGCAGGGCGGTTTTGGTAGAGATACCAGACGGCGACCGAGAGATAGTGGTTTGGGTTCATCAGCCCGACGCTGCGCGTGACAATCCCGTGCCGGTCCGCATCCGGGTCGGCACCAAACGCGATATCGAACTGGTCCCTCAAGTCGATGAGACTTGCCATCGCATAGGGTGAGGAGCAATCCATCCGGATCTGGCCGTCATGGTCGACCGTCATAAACGAGAAGGTGGGATCCACAACGCGGTTTACAACCTCCAAGTCAAGACCGTAGGTCTCGGCAATCGGGTCCCAGAACCCCACAGACGCGCCGCCGAGGGGATCGACGCCGATCTTGAGGCCCGCCGCGGCGATGGCCTCCATATCCAGCACGTTCTTCAGGTCGGTCACGTAGGGCATGACGTAGTCGTGCTGATGGGTCGTCTCGGCGTTAAGTGCCCTGACCAGGGGAACTCGCCTGACACCCTCCATGCCCTTCTCCAGGATCTCGTTGGCCCGTTCCTGGATACGCCGGGTGGTCTGCGTATCGGCGGGACCGCCCTCCGGGGGATTGTACTTGAAGCCACCATCCGCCGGCGGATTATGCGAGGGTGTGATCACCACACCATCGGCCAGTCCGGCGTCACGCCCCCGGTTGAAGGTCAGGATCGCGTGGGAGATGACAGGTGTCGGCGTGTACCCCCTGCCCTCCTGCACCATCACGTCCACGCCGTTGGCCGCAAAGACCTCGAGGGCCGTGTCGAGCGCCGGTTCAGAGAGCGCATGGGTGTCCCGTCCTACAAACAAGGGGCCGGTGACACCGTTAGCCTTCCGGATCTCACAGACGGCCTGTGCCGTCGCCAGGATATGATCCTCGTTGAAACCGACCTCTAACGAGGAGCCCCGATGCCCGGACGTGCCAAACGCTACACGCTGGGCGCGCACAGTCGGGTCAGGGTGCAGCGTGTAGTACATCGCCACCAGCCGGGGCACATCGACCAACAGCTCTCGGGGAGCCTTCTTTCCCGCCAGCTCACTGACACTCATTCCGATCCCTCCTCCGCCATCTGACAACTGCGCCCGTTTCTCAGGCCCTGGGCAGCGTAAAGTAGAAGGCGCTTCCCTCACCCGGGGTGCTTTCGACGCCAGCGTGGCCGCCCAGTTTTTCGAGAATTCTGCGCACAATGGAGAGCCCAAGTCCATGGCCCTCAGCCCGCACGTTGTGCAGCCGCTCAAACGGCGTGAAAAGCTGCTGCTGTTGTTCTGGGCTTAGCCCCTGCCCGTTATCGCGCACCCAGAAGCGGACCTGACCATTCCCGTTTTGCTCATCGACGCCGAGGTGTATCTGCGGAGGAATGCCGTTGTCCGGATTCCCACCGTACTTCACGGCATTGCTCAGGTAGTTTACCCACACCTCCTCCACCCACGGGCCATAGCCCATAGCCGACGGCCACACGTCACCGATCGACAGCTCCGCCCCGTACTCGTCGATCAGATAGTCCAGTCGACTCCTCGCCTCACGGACAATACGCCCCATGTTCAAAGGGCTAACCTCAACTTCATCAACTGCACGGACGGTGGCAAGCAATAACAACTCGTCAATGATGTTGTTCATCTTGGCACTGTTGCGCTGCAGATACTGGACATACTCCAGCATTTCCGCGTCCTGATACCTGGAAATGGTGGCCTCCAGGAGATCGACGAACCCGATGATACCGGTGAGAGGACTTCGCAGATCGTGGGCCACCGTATGGGCGAAGGCGTCCAGTTCGGCATTCTGCGCCTCCAGATCGGACGCGTACTGCCGAAGTTGTTTTTCCGCTTGTTTGATCTCGGTGATATCCGTCAGGGCCACGAGGCTGCCGGTCACGACATCGTCTTGATAGAGTGGGCGCATACTCGCCAGAACGGGCAGTGGAGACCCGTCCTGGGCCCGCAAGAGTGTCTCGAAGCGGGCCGCAACGCCTTCCCTACAGGCGGTCACACCCTTCGCGACCCCGTCATCCTCATCTGATAGGAACAACGCCGCACATGACTGCCCAATGAGGCGATTCGGGGAGTATCCAAGCATCGCCACAGCAGCCGGGTTGGCAAAAGTAACTTCCTGATTCGTGTCCGTCAGAAGGATCGCCTCGGCGACGCCCTGGACAATCCCCTCGTTGAACTCCTTGAGATAGGCAGTCTCGTCTGAAAGCTTGGCGTTGGCCAGGGCAACGGCAGCCTGCCCGGCAATCGCATTGAGTTGAGCCAGGTCCTCTTCGTCGAAATCAGGTTGGTCCGGACGGTTGATAGCGGTCATCGTGCCCATCATCCTGCCCTGGAAGCAGAGCGGGGCCACCAAAATCCCGCCACATTCCATCGCCTGGCGACGAAGCCTGGCCATTGGGCTTTCCCTCGGGTCCTGCTGGCCCTTTGGCGAGATCACCGGCTGCACACGCTCTACGGACCAGCCCGTCAGACCCTCCATGAGCTCCGAATACGAAGGCTCTCCCACCGCATCGGCGCCGGGACCGCCCTTGGCGAAGGCGGTCACCACCTCGGCATCCAAATCCAACGTGACCGCGATCACGCGATCTGCCGGTAGGGCTTGCGCGGCGCTAGCCGCCACGGTCTCCAGCATCTCCGGAATATCCTCACTGGTGATGAGCGAGCGGGTGATACGGTACAGGGCCTCTGACTTTGCCAGGGCCCGACGTAATAGCTCAAGAGATGCCTCACGTGCTTTCTGGGCTGCCTCACGCTCGACAATCTCCTGTTTGAGTTGTTCGTTGACAGTATCGAGCTCGGCGATCAAATCCTCGCGCTCCACAAGCTCGTGCTGCAGTCGCTGGGTTGCCTCACGCAGTCTGAGATGGGTCCCAACGCGCGCGATGACCTCGTTGACGTGGAGGGGCTTGGATACGTAATCGACCCCACCGGCCGTGAAAGCCTTGACCTTGCTCTGCTCGTCGCTGAGCGCGCTGATGAAGATGATGGGAATGTCACGGGTCCTGTCGTCAGCTTTCAACTGCTCCGCGACTTGGAACCCATCCATGTCGGGCATCATGATATCGAGCAACACCAGATCGGGCGGCGAGGAAAGCGCGAAGTCAAGGGCCTCGCGCCCGCTGCCCATGGATTCCGCGTGATACCCGTGCATCGTGACCATATGCGTCAGGAGACGCAGACTCATAGGCGAGTCGTCTACGATCAGGATACAGCGATTGGAGTTGTCCGATCCTACGTCTGCCATCTCGATACGATCTCTCCTAACTCATCCACCCGCATCGTGTATGCCAGGCCGGCCCCCGTCTGGGTGCAAGCCTCGCACACTTATTATAGGCGATAGTTGGGGCGGCCGCAATTACACGTAACGTTACGATTCGATAACAATACTACTGTCTCAAGCCTCGATGCGCCGACTGGCGCGCTGTTGGGCCATCCGCGCGGCCTCAGTGATGGCGGCAAGCATGCTGGCTTCGGACGCAATTCCTCGGCCTGCGATGTCAAAGGCCGTACCGTGGTCCGCCGACGTGCGAATGATGGGGAGTCCTAACGTAATCGTGATGGATTGGTCAAATCCATGGGTCTTGACCGCGACGTGGCCCTGATCGTGATACATCGTGACGACGACGTCGTAGTCGCCGCGAATCGCCTGGAAGAAAACCGAATCGGCAGGAATAGGGCCGTGCACGTCGATCCCCATTTCCAACGCTGTGCGCACGGCCGGCGCGATCTCATCGATCTCCTCGCGGCCGATCAGACCTCCTTCTCCATTGTGAGGGTTAAGGCCGGCCACGGCCAACCTGGGGTGACCGTAACCAAGCGTCAGCATGCCCTCATGCGTAAGGAGAATGGTATCAAGGACGTTATCTTTCGTGATTTGAGCCGCAATATCACGAAAAGGGATGTGGCGGGTGACGTGAGTCACCCGCAGGCCCGGCGTTGCCAACATCGTCGTGCACTGCAGAGTTCCCGTGACCTCAGCCAGGATCTCAGTATGTCCGATGTAATGATAGCCGGCGAGCCGCATGGCCTCTTTGTTCAGTGGTGCTGTGGCCACGGCATCTATCACGCCGCTCTGAGCCAACTCCGTCGCCCGCAGTACGTATTCCACAGCAGCGCGTCCCGCGGCGGGACAGAGCTGCCCGACCGTGATCTCGTCCAACGCCAGGTTGTGAAGGTCCAGCAACACTATGCTACCCGGAGACCAATCCAGGCGGGCCAGCGTCTGAGCGTCGACATATTGCAGCGTTTGAACGTTCAAACGTTCCAACCCCTCGACACGTGCGTCCCCAATGACCAGCGGGCGACAGACATCGTAGACATCAGGGTGTCCCAGAGCCTTAAGGACGACCTCAGGACCGATGCCAGCCACATCTCCCAAGGTGATGCCCACAATAGGGAGCTCAGCCATCTTCACCTCCCGAGGTCCATCACATTTGCAGGTGCATCCGGAGGCCTATGATCCTGCCATCAGAGCACCATTGCCGACATGTAGATGTCGGTGAAACTTGGGTGCGCCGTGAGTTCGATGTAATGAACCCGATCGACGATGGCCTCCGCCAGACGTCGCCGCGCCCCCGAGATAAGCATCTGCCTGGCACCGGTGCCTGCAGCATTGCCCACTTGCCTGAAGCGGTTGAGGGGAAGTGGCGGGAACATGCCGATTTGTGTGGCGCTCTTCAGGTCCAGGTAGGTCCCGAAAGCGCCGGCGACGATGAAAGCTCCAAGATCATCATATCCCAGACCAGCTTCATTGAGGAGGACGTCAACCCCCGCGCGTATCGCCCCCTTGGCAAGTTGAATCTCATTGACGTCACGGCGGGTGACGAGCAGATCGTGCCCATTACCGGTCCCCGCTTGCGGAACCAGGCGAAATGCCCCGCCTCCTTGCCAGGGGACGACCCAGGGGTGACTCTGATTCATGCGCCCGGTCGACCCGACGATATTCGCCGCACGCAGCCCGGCCACGACATCAAGAATACCGGACCCGCAGATCCCGACCGCGGGGCGATTCCCAATGGTCTGGACGCGGATGCTGTCTTGCGTGATCTGCACGTACTCCACGGCGCCCGGCGCTGCTCGCATCCCTGCGTGGATATGGGCGCCCTCAAAGGCCGGACCGGAGGCACAGGAGCAACTGAGCAGCTCGCCGTTCATCGCGAGGCTGATCTCCGTGTTCGTGCCGATGTCGAGAGCAATCGTGGGCACCTCGGCCCGCCAAGCCTCGGTCGCCAACAACATCGACACGTGATCCGCGCCCACATAGCCCGCGATATTCGGGGGCAGGTAGACCTGCGCCCCCGGTGAAAGCTCGAGTCCCAGATCCACCGCCTCAATATCCAGGGGTTCACTGACCGCCGCGATGTAGGGAGAAGCCCCCAATTGCTCCACAGGCAGACCGCAGAAGAGATGATGGATGGCCGTGTTGCCCACGACGACCGCATCCACGACCTGGTCTCGACGCACCCCCGCAGTCTTACACAAACTGCCTGTCAGATCATTCAGGCCGGAGACAAGCCGCTCCTGCAGGATCTGGCGACCGTCAGGGTGCTCGTTTGCATAGGCGATACGGCTGACGACGTCCTCGCCATAGGCTATCTGGGGGTTCATCAGCCCGTCCATCGCCAGTGTTCGCCCGGTGAACAGATCGACGAGGTAGGCAGCAATCTTCGTGGTGCCAATGTCCACGGCAAGCCCGACTACGGCTTCCTCGCGCGGGAGCAGGCCGACCGTCTCTCGCCCCGGCCCCCGGTGACGCAATACGAGACGCCCGGACCAGGCTTGTGCGCGTAGTTTGGTGGAGAGCGAGCGCAGCACCGGTTGGCCAAAGAAGGGGCGGGACATTCCCCGCTCTGCCAGGGCATCGGTGAGGCGCACGGTATCCGCCCGGAGATCCTGCAGCTTGGGCGGTACCAACTCAACATCCACCACTTCAATCACAGGTTCAGGTGTGATCTCCGTTTCCTGACCCTCCACCTGAAGACGCTGTGGGGTGCTGAGCGACTCCGGAGGAATATTGATCTTCACGTCACTCAAAGGAAGCGCCTGGCACGCCAACCGGTATCCGGCAGCAAGCTCGTCCTCCCTGAAAAAGCGCTGCTCATCGACCGTAGGCGGCGAAAGAAGACCCTCAATTCGCTGGATTCGGCATTTCCCACACGACCCTGCCCCGCCGCAAACCGCGACGATCTCGACCCCGGCCCGCTGCGCCGCGTCGAGAAGCGTCTTGCCCGCAGGCACCGATGTCCGCCGCCCCGTGGGCTGTAGATCCACAGAAAACTCAACGGGACGCCCACCTGTATGCTGATTGTTCACTCGTTTCTCCACACTATTGCCTCGACATGAATTCGGCTCCTGAGCACGAGCTACGATTGTAGCACGGAGAGCCACGCACTCAAGAACAGGGCGGTGGAGATGACACACAGAACGCTGCGGTTGTCCCATACCCCCTATTCAGCTCTCCTGTGATTGCCACACCACGAGATCGTATTTATACTCAGGTAGGACAAAGAGGAGGGCAATATGGTCAAGCGACTTGTAGCGATTGTCGGGTGTCTGCTCTCGATTATGGTGGTGATGAGCGCGTGCGGGCCCAAGGAGACGCCTCCCCCCCTGCTTCCACCCGAGGTCGGCCCCGCCGAGAGTCTGTGCGTTGACGATCAAACCGGTGCGGAGCTCGAATACGAGGAGGCGGTCGTCATTGCGAGCGAGAGCCCTTGCGTCGACGAGGGGAGTCTCACCGACACCGCCCAATGCAATACGACCACCGGCACCTGGTGGATCGATATGGATATCGAGCGACCCGGATGCGCTCCTGCCTGCGTGGTCGACGTCAACACAAGACAGGCGGAGATCAACTGGCGCTGCACGGGCGCGCTTCCGCCCGAAGATACGGTCACACTCCCAACCCAGGAGACGGTCGCTCCACCGACCGAGACACCGGTTCCCACATCCACCCCCGAATCCCAGGCCGATTGGCCCCGGTACGTCAACGCGGATTACGGCTTTGGCTTCAGCTACCCGCCGACCTGGTCGCTCGAGCTGCTGACGGACCGCTCCCCCGACTCCGCCGGCGAACCGGTGGCGGATGCCGTCAGGCTCGTCCAGGGCTCGATGGAGATCCGGGTGGAGTTCAAGAAACCCGAGCAGGAAGCGACCTTGGGGCCGGGGAGCCTTACCGACGGAGAGGTCCAAGACCGTGGCACGGTCACCCTGCTCGACCGAGTCCTGCCGAAGCACGTGCTGGTCTATGAAGGTAAAGACAAGGCGGTCTTCGTTGGAGAGAGATTCGGTGACCTGGAATTCTACATCCAGATGGACGACATTCGAGCGCACGAGGCATATGATGTCATAGAGATCCCGGCTTCCGCACAGGAGGACTTCGACCGGATCCTCGCGACGTTCAATCGCATCGGCGAGGCAGCCTCGGCAGATCCCTATCCGGGGTGGCAGACCTACACCACTACGGAGACGGTGCCGGGGTTTAGCTTCCGCTACCCACCCGCCTGGACGTTGCGAGAGCTAACCGAACCACCCAACGCCCCGACGCTAACCCTCCGTCAGGACAACTACATCCTGACTGTCCAGTACAAGCAGGCTGATAGCCCCGACGTTATCGGGCCCGCTACAACCCCCGAGGGTCTGGTCATGGAAGCCGGCACCGCGTCGTTCCTGCACGAAGCTGCGCCTCGTAACGTGCTGGTACTCGACGACAAGGTGAAGATGGTGTTCCTCACCTACAGGGATGACGCCCTGGAGTTCTACATCGCACTGACGGAGGATCCGGAACAAGTGGCCTATGCAGACATCGATCTACCCGAGGCAGCACGAAATGAGATGGATCAGATCTTGGCCTCCTTCCAGACGCTGCCGCCCAGCAACGAATGAATGAGCTGGTCGTAGCGGAAGCTGCCAGGCTCTACGGCACAACACCCGACCGCCTAAAGCCGCTAGCGGGTGGCCATTCCACTGCGGTCTACGAGGTCGTTCTCGAGGGCACGCCCTGCGTCCTGCGTATCGTGCCGCCAGGTGCTGGCACCGATAGTGAAAGTGTTCGCGCAATCCACGCGTGGACGACCTACCTCGCCGAGCACGGGGCGCCCGTGCCCCGGCCCGTCTCCACACCCGGTGGCGACCCAATCTCGGTCATCGCAGTTGGGGACCAACGCTACACAGTTGTCGCAACCACAAAGGCCCGGGGCGTGCTCGCGGAGACCCTCCGCCAAGATCAATGGACGAGCGTGTACTTTCACAACATTGGGGCGGTTGCCGGAAAGATCCACACTTTGGCCGAAAGCTACGTGCCAGCCGCGGCCCTCCGACGCCCGGCGTGGAATGAGACCGGCGACCTCTTCTCCGTGGATCAGCCCGCCGACCCCGTGATAAAGGTCAGGAAACGCGAGATCCTCGAGCAAATCCGGGCACTTCCCAAAGACCCTCTTACCTTTGGCATGATCCACGGGGACTTCCACTTCGGCAACTTCTTTGTCGATCCGGACGAAGCCTACGCCATCACCCTCTTTGACTTTGACGATTGCGCCTATGGTTGGTATATCTTCGATACCGCAATCCTGCTTTTCGACATCCTCGTCCTCTATGAGGGCACCGGCACGGAGCAGTTCGCGGCGCAGTTTCTGGAAACCTACCTGAAGGGCTATCGAACTCAGAAACAACTGGATGCTGTCTGGTTGGGAAAGCTTCCTCTCTTCCTCAAGCTACTGGAGATCAGCTACTATACGCTGTTGGAGCCTACCTATCGCCCCGGTGAAAGGTCCGGCGATTTCTGGGTCGACCGATTCATGCCCGGTCGTCGAGAGCGTGTGACGAGCGGGATCCCATATGTCGGCCTCGATTTCGATGATCTGGCGAGATTGTGAGAGAGACTGCTCTTGACCCATCAGAGCCAAGGTACCACGGGAAATGGCTTGACACGATACAACGGTAGCCTCATAATAAACAACAAATGAGTGAACATAATTATACCAATTCCATGCGCTGGGTGGCGCCCGAGTTCCCGACCAACGGCAGCTATCACCACGACCCGGAAATCACCTGGATCGATGCGATGGAAGCCAAGCTGCCGAGATCTATCCCGATCCTGGAGACGCCGGAGGCGTTCAGCACCTGCGGCGATGACCTGGCCCGTCTACGTATTGAGATCCAGGTTGCGACGCAACACTGCAACGTAGCCTACTTCGCGAATCTTGAAACCCTTCTGCGCGGAATTGGGCAACTCCGGCGGAGCCGTGCGGTGACGTGGTGTAGCTTTGGGACGCTTGCGGACACCATGAACTGGCGGGCCCGTCAGGATTCCCTCTATCCGATCGTGCTCCTGGACCGCCGCCTGGACACACTTGCCGTCCTCTATACCTGGTTGTGCGGCCTGACCGCGGGTCATCCACTCACTACATCGCATCCGAAGTGCACGTACGGGGAGAGGGAGGAATGGATCTGGACGGAGCTGGGGGAGTCAACCCCCATCAAGCGGTGGCTGGTGGGACACCTATGCCGGGTCATCAAGCAGGGATTGCGTCGCCCATGGCTTGACCTACAGCAAAGCGGAGCCCTGCGTTACCCCCTCTATGTTCCGTTCAAGATGGACGCTGCGATGGCACCGGACGACAACGATGTTCTCAGTACGGTCGCAGAACGACTTCAACCAGGCGAACCGGAAAACAGTCTCCGACGGATGATGGCACGACCGGAGGAACAGCCGTGCCACTTTCGGTTCGACCGGTGGATCGACAACCTCATCTCTGCCGTTGGACATATGGATACAGAAGCGCTACACGCGCCCCCGGAGGATGCGCTGAGCGTCCAGACATGGATGGCCCAGATGCGCGCTTGGGTCAGGGCGATCGACGCCTGGATCGACGACGTGCCGCTGCCGGCTGCCTGCGCCCAATCCGGCGCAACTGCTTCGATCGTGCGTCGGGTGTACGCCATGCTTGGCACGCCCTCGCCGCTCAAGCTCTGGTTCACCGCTTCACTCAGCAAGACCATGCGCAGTCTTGGCGATTCGCTGCGCCCACAGGATGAAGCCCCACCGCAGCGCTTCCTGAATCGCTCTGCGACTGGAGCAGATAGCACGTAAGGGGGAAGCCATGAAGAGGATAGTGATTGGGACACTGTTCAGTCTGACATTGGCCTGCAGCACCCTGTTGGGAACGCCCCCTGCTGCATCTAGCCGGCAGGCAACCATCGAAAGTATGGCAAGCCTCACGGAGAGCATCGGAATGCCGCAACACTTGACGCGCGAAGATGCGACCAGGACGGCGGAGGATTTCGACGTAATGAACTACTTCTCCGTGCTCAAGCACCTTTCGCTTGAGCCTGGATTTGTCCTCGACTACGTATACTACTTCGATGGCATGGGCGGCCATCCGGTCCTGTACGTCAGGCCGGGCGACCAGCCTGCGTTTGAGACCTATGCGGCGTACATGCGAGGTGTGGACGGAGACACAGCAGGGCATGCCTATCTGGACAGTGTCCACGTCGACGACACTCCCGAGGGCTTCTTCGAGTTGGTGACGCTCGACGTCATGGGCAGCCAATTCTACCTGTTCTGGCACGCAGGCTACAACGATCGCCGGATCCTGTGCACACGCGATGCGGCGGGCCAAGTGATCAAGGCAAGCGAGAGGTCCGGCGCGCCCATGGACAACAGGACCCAAACCAAGGCCCTCAAGCTTGACTTCGAGCCCCAGGTGACGATGGGCGATGAGACAGTGGAGGTACAGGTCGTGACCTTCTCACAATGGGGCGGGTTCCGACAGGAGATCTATACCATTCACCGAGCTTTTCCCCACACCATCCTCGACATCTCACACAAAGACCTTGTGCCCTTCGACTGTGGCATAAGGTTCTGAAAAGGGTCCGAAATTGCCGCTTCCGGGGGCGCGATATGTCCTTCGCGCCGCCCCCCTTACGGCAGAGGCGGGAGGGCCAACTCGTAGCGCTGCTCCGTGACCACGTCACCCCATAGGGGATGGACGGCCTCCTCCGTAAGACGGAATCCGAGGGATTTGTAGAGCCCGACCGCCACCGCCACGTTGGTAACCGTCCACAGAAAGAGGGTATGATAGCCCTGGGCCCGAGAGAAGTCGATCGCGTCCTCAACCAGCCGGCGACCCAGACCATAGCCTCGGAGGTCCGGATGAAGCAGAAGCCAGCGGAGTTGAGCTCTGCCCTCCCCGGCATCCACAATTGCGATCGAGCCCGCCATCTGTCCATCACGTTCGACGAGCCAGATTCGCTCGCGGGCGCTCTGCGACTTCACAAACTCCGATAGTGGGCCCGCGACGTAGGCCTCGAACGTAGGATCCCACCCATAAGCCTCGGCGTAAAGGACCCCGTGCAAGTAAGTCACCATACCAATGTCGCCGGGCCGTATGTCATTGCGGATCGTGACATTCGGTGGCAGGCATGGCGCGGTGCGATCTGCCATTTCCATACTCCTTTTCCTCAAGACTGCCGCAAGTATAGGTCAGTCAAGGGCTAAGACGAATGCTTCCGTCAAGCCAGAAGCAGTCGAGCGACACATAAGCGTTATCCGATCGTAACGCACAGGCAACCGTTTTTTTGAGATCATGGAGCTGTCACGTGGAACAATTGAGATGACTACGTCGTCCTAGATTCAGCAGCATTTGGCTCCGTTCTGTGCTGGAATGGGAAGGCACGAAGTTCGAAGGTAAGAAGGAGGTCACGACGATGCTGAAACGAGCGACAATTTTGGGTCTTCTGACGGGGATGCTTCTGGCGCTGGCCGCACCGGTCTCAGCCCAGGGGCCGGTCACGCCCCAGCACTCAGACCCTACGTGGCAGGCCAGCTACTGGAATAACACCAGTCTCTCCGGTACGCCTGCCTTCACGCAAGCTGAGGCGAACATCGACCACGACTGGGGGTACGGTTCACCCGCGCCGGGTGTGATCAACGCGGACTATTTCTCCGCACGCTGGACACGTTACATCGACGTGACACCGGGGACGTACGAGTTCACGGTCACGAGCGATGACGGCATCCGCGTGTGGGAGGACGGCAACCTGATCTTGGACAAATGGTATGTGCATCCCGCGGAGGCGTATACCGCACAGGCCTATCTGGCTGCCGGACACCACCTGATCACGGTGGAGTACTTCGAGCAGACCGAGTTAGCCGTTGCCAAGGTGCAGTGGCATCTTGCGACCACGCCGGTCCCGGCGACCGGCAACTGGCATGCTGAATACTACAACAACACGACCTTGAGCGGCACGCCCGCCCTGGTCCGCAACGAGGCCAGTGTCAACTACGACTGGGGCAGCGGGTCGCCACTGGCTGGGACCATCAACAGCGATCATTTCTCGGCGCGGTGGACCCAGAGCATCGATTTGCCGGCGGGGAACTACACTTTCCAACTGACGATCGACGATGGGGCACGGCTGTGGGTCAACGGCCATCTGTTGGTGGACGCCTGGTACGAAGAAGCGGCGACCACGTACAGCGGGCTTCTCTATCTGCCCGGTGGGCCTATCACCATCGAGGTGCAGTACTTCGAACAGACCGGCCTGGCCGTAGCGAAACTGGCCTGGAACTCGGGTACAGTGGCACCGCCGACCCCGCCGCCAACTGCCGGTACCGTCGTGGTGGATGACACGGACCCCGGCTTCGTCAGGGGCGGCGCAGCCGGTGGCTGGCGCACGGTCGCACAAGGATACAATGGCCGGTTGACGTGGACCTACAACAACTACTCAGCGCAGTACAACTACAACTGGGCACGCTGGTATCCCAGCCTCCAGGCACGCTGGTATGAGGTATTCGTCTACATTCCGGATCAGTACACCACGACGGGGCAAGCCCGCTACTGGGTGCGTCACGCGAATGGCTACACGTTGCGGATTGTAAACCAGTCTGCCAACGGGGGGCAGTGGGTGTCGCTGGGTACGTATAGATTCGCAGGTACCAGTAACGACTATGTCTCACTCGCCGATGTGACCTATGAGCCCTACCGCACGCGACTGATCGGGTTTGACGCTGTGAAATGGGAGCCTCGATAGGGGCCCTATCCACCCTACGCGCCTGATCATCATGAAGCGACGGCCCGAGCGCCGGAATCCGGTGCTCGGGCCGTTGTCGTGCAGCTCCGCGACCTCGATATCTAGGGGTCCGGATCGCTGGGCGCGGTAGCAGTCGGAAGAGGTGTGTCTGACGGAACCGGCGCCACCGCAGGCGCAGGTGTATCCGTCGGCGCCGACGTGGGTGTGGCGGCGAGCTCGGGCGTAACCGTCGGGGTAGGCGTCACCAGCGGCCCCGTCGGCGGCGGTGTCCACGTTGGGATCAGGACCGGAGTCTCCGTTGGTTCGAGCGTCGGTGAAGGCTCGAGTGTCGCCGTTGGCGTGTCCGAAGGCGTCGGGGTCAACGTCGGCTGAGACGTGACTGTCGGAGGCGGAGTGATCGTAGGCGCAGGTGTCCACGTCGGCCATACGACGGTGGGACGCTGTGTCGGATAGACTACGATGGGACCCGGCACGTGGAGGCGCTCACCCACCTTGACCAGATCGTTGGTAAGACAATTCGCCTTCATCAGCCCCGCGACGGTGCTACCGTACCGGATTGAGAGCGCGTAGAGTGTGTCGCCCGGCTGGACGGTGATGATCGGCCACCCCGATTGAGGCCGGCACGTCACGACTACCGGCGCCGGCGTTGCCTGAGCTACTGCTACCGGGGGCAGGTAGATGGTTGACCCCGCCTTCAACTCACCCGTCTCTTCGAGGCAGTTGCCCGCCAGCAATCCCTGGATATTGGTCTGACCGCGCCGGGCCAATTCGAAGTAGGTATCTCCAGCCTGCACCGTGTAAGCCATCCAGCCCTCCGCCGGTGCACAAGGCGTTGGCGTAGGTGTGGCCTCGCGGACGGTCGTTGCCGACGGCACGGGCATCTCGGTCGGCGAAGTCGGAGAGATCTGCGTGGGCTCGCCGGAAGTCGCTGTGGCGATCGTCGGGGCGGTCGTGGGGAACAAAGTCGGCGTCGGCAGCGAGTAGGTCTCGCGCGGCGAGCGCGACGTCATAAGCACGTCCGCCCGAGCCAGCCAAATGCTCGCGACAACAGCCAAAAGAACGAGAACCCCAATGCCCAGCACTCTCACGATGCGCCAAAATGAACTATCCACGCGGCCGGTCTCCTGGATGCCGCATCCTAGGGTTCCACCGGCAATAGGAAGCTGAAGGTGCTTCCCACGTTTTCTTCGCTCTCAACCCAGATACGCCCGCCATTCGCCTCAACCAGTGCCTTTGCGACGGCCATGCCAACGCCGGTCTCGCCCATCCCTTCCACCAGCGGCTGATTAGCCCGGTAGAAGCGCCTGAAAACACGCGAATAATCCTCAGGCGCAATGCCGCCGCCCGTATCGGTAACTGAAATCCGAAGGTGACTTACCTCGTCTTCGAAACTCTCTTCACGGGCGCCGATGACAACCTGGGCCCCTTCTGTTGAGCACAGCGCAGCATTTGAAAGCAGCCGCAACATGATCTGATACAAACTGTCGCGATCTGCCCGCACGGCGGACAGCTCCGCAGGGAGGTCGAGCTGTACCGTCAGCCTGCGTTCGCGGAATCGCGCGGCCAACCCCATCACCGCCTCCTCGATAATCTCAATGAGGTTGACCGGTTGGGGTGACAGCTCTAATGAGTGAGGGTCTGGAGACGCGATCTGGTTAAGATCGTTCAGCAGGTGGTTGAGTTGCTCCACGTTGGCCTTCACGCGCTCAAGGAATTGCTGCTGCATCGCGGTGAGGATGCCGGCTTGCTCCCCGAGAAGCAGCTCGGTGTATCCGGTGATAGCCGTCATCGGCGTACGGAAGTCGCTCGCGAGGCTGATCATCGCCTCATGGCGCTCGGCATCATTCTCAGAAGAACGCAGCGTGATGACGAGGCCATCGACCTGTCCGTCCCGCCCGTGCAATGCGGCCAATTCCGCTTCAACTGTATCCCCGTCGACGGCCAGGCTGAGATGAGCGCGGTAGGGGCCGCCGTTTTTCGAGTGCGAAAGCAGACTGTCGACCGCCTGCGCCCAGTTGGCATCGGGATAAGCTCCGTTGAGAGGCATCCCAACGATGTCCCCGACAGGCAAACGCAGGATGTGGCGAGCGGGCGCGTCCACCATAGTGATCTGACCATCTTCGTCAGCAACCACCAGACCGACAGAACCGTAATTCGCCGACATCTCGGCAGAGAGCACCGAGGCCTCCGGGGCATTGACCTCGACAGGTTGTGGGCCGGTCTCCTCCAAGCGTGCCTGGAGGTCGAGGACCTCTTCTTCCAGGCGCTCGCGATGTCCATCGACTTGCTCAAGCTGATCCTTGGCAGCTATGAGATCCCGATTCAGACGCGCGCGCTCGGCCTCAAACAGATCGCGATCCTCCGTCAGCTCCTCGATTTTGCGATGAAGGGTTTCCCGCTCTTCAATGAGCTGCCGGACCTCGTTCTGCCAGACGACCAAGTCCGTCTCGGGCGCGGCCGGAGCATGCGAGTCCAGCTCGGTGTTCAGCGAGAGAATCTCCTCGTCTCGCACTTTGATCTCCTGAACCAGCGTGCGAATTCGACCATTCAGGGTGCGAATCTGCTGTTTGGCCTGTGCCACGACCTCCATCAGCTTCTGTTGATCCTGCGGGGCCGCCATCTTTTCCGTGGCGGTAAGTTGTGTACCGCCGCTCTCGCGAGCCCACGCGCCATTCCCGCGCACAGATGCGATGGCCTCCGCTATGATTCCGGCAACCAAGGTGGCATCTTCGAGATCCTGCTCGTGCCATGACCGGGCATCCTGGGGTCCTCCAAGCAGCATCAAACCGAGCGAGCGGCCCTGATGCCGAAGTGGAATCACCGCGAGCGGCAAGAACTCAGCCAAGCCCAGCGCCGCGTAGAACCCTGTAAGCCAGGGGGTGGCGTCGGACGCAGACGACGTTACCACCCGACGCTCCACATAGGCGACGCGGAGGCCCTCATAGTTGGCCAGATCGAGCCGGGGTGGATCCATCTGTACCGCCGTCGGCGGATGTATCGCCACCACCTGGAGAGATTCGGGGGCCTGCGCACCGTCGGGTGCGTCGATCTCGGCAAGCGCCAACGTACACATTTCCACACGCAATAGACTGGCCAACTTCGAGGAGGCGACGATCAGCGTTGACTCCAGGTCGCTCGCCCGGCTGATGCTTTGAACAACCTCGACCAGCGGCAGGGCGTCCGACGGACGTACATTCCCCGGACGCTGGGCCCCCACCTCATGAACCTGGCGGTAGACCAGGATCGACAACAACGGGAGTGCCACCAGCGAAGCGAGACGCTGCCACCCATCGATCGGGCTCACGGGATTCACCAGGACAAGCTGCGCTACCGTTCCTGCAGCCCAGAAGAACAGCGCGCCCAGCCCCCACTCCCATTCGGGGGGCCGTAACAGTGCCATCATCGTGGTTGCCAGGACGAGAACAAGCAGGACGCCTGCTTGCTCCCAGAGGGCGCTATTGCCGGGGAGCAAGATAAGGGTAGCGGAAGCCGACTGAGCGATTGCATCGTAGCCGTAGATGACGAGACTGAGTGCGAGGAGCCCGACCACGACCGGCGTATGCCATCGCTGCGAGAAGGCGCCGGCAAGCGAGGCCCATACCATTGCCAGCGCACTGGCGATGATAAGCCAACGTTCAAGTGGGGGAAGCACGCCCGAAGGGTCAAGCAGGCCTGTCACGCCCAGCAATCCCAGCACAATGAGCGCGATGCGTCCGATCAGCATTCCGCCGACTGCCCAAAGCCACCGGCGGGCGAGCGGCTGCCCGGGGTTCGCCCGATCTGCTGCCAGGGCCGAGACGAGGGCTTGCTGGAGAGCAAAGAGCATCACCAGGAAATAGACAAGATCTCCCGGCGGCTCAGCGATGACCTGAATGGCTTCTCCCAGAATGTCCATAGGCCCACCTCTAGACTCAGGCAAAAATATAGAATACAAGAAAGTCGGTGGCAAGAAAAGCCAGCCCCATCAGAATCCGTGGTATAATCAAAACTCGCATCACGGCCAAGACTACGGACCCACGTCAGAGAATCTTCGCAAGCGAGGAATACAGTCGATAACCGCTATGTCTACCGGAATATACATTGGAGTACAAGGTCCGACCCGCCTGCCCCATCGCATCCTTGGATTGTTGGTATTCGCTACTCTGTTAAGTATAACGGCCTTGGTAAGAATAGTCACGCCAGCAGACGCTGCACCGGGCAGCACTGTTCCCGACGTCGCCAATGCCCGGCTCTTTTCAAGCGATGATTCCGGGGACTACGTTTGCTCGGCACGCCTGATGGGGCGAGATCCGTCGCGCTGTCCGCCCTTTGGCCCAGGCGCCCGCGCGATCCGGTTGGATTACTTGCGGTCGCAATTACCCGATCCACTTCCCGAACTCGCGATTGAGGAACTGGACGTTCCCGAGGATGCCATCACCCCCTATTCCTTTGCCTACGTGCGCCCCCTGCCGGCAGCCACCTATCATCATCCAGAGGAAGCCGCAGCGGGACTGCCACCCGTCCGCGAGTTTGTCGCCGGTGACAACTGGGTCAGCGTGATGGCCTCGGTCGACTACAATGGGGAGACCTGGTATGAAATCAACGAGGGCGAGTTCATCCAGGCGGATCACCTGGCCTTCACCCAACCCTCACGCTTCGCAGGTGTGATTCTCAGCGAACAACCCAACTACGCCTTTGGATGGATCAATCAGGATGTCTACCCCTCCTCAACACCCGGTGGCGCACAGGTCGATGACGTCGTACTGCATCGTTACGATCGCATCACAATGTACGCCCAGGAGCCGATCGGCGATCAACTGTGGTATATGGTGGGTCCGGACCAATGGGTCGAACAGTCGTATACCGCACGCGTTGACGTCGATCCGGTGCCCGATGGTGTTGGTCCTGGCGAGAAATGGATCGAGATCAACACGTTCGAACAAACACTGGCGGCGTATGAGGGCAGCCGCATGGTTTTTGCCACCTTGGTCTCCTCTGGGCGCAGCGCCACCTGGACACCCGATGGACTCACGAGGATATGGAGCAAGATGCCCACAACGCCGATGCGAAATCAGGACGTCACACCGGACAGTCCGGCGTGGTACTATCTTGAGGATGTCCAGTGGACTCAGTATTTCAACAGTGCCTATGCACTTCACGCAGCATACTGGCACAACAGCTTCGGATTCACCCGCAGCCACGGATGCGTCAACCTGGCTATCCTGGACGCGAAGTGGCTCTTCGATTGGACTACACCTTACACGCCCAGCGATGCCAAGGTCGTCTACAGCAGTGATGGGGACGCCGGTACGTGGGTTTGGGTTCATATGACGTCGCCCTCACCCAATATCGCGGTCACGCATTAGGCGAAACGCCCATGGACACTCTATGGGCCTGAGCGACGACCGGCGGGCATATCTGGTCGAGCATCGTGAGGAGGCGCAGGAGCGCCTCCTCACGTGGTTTGATCGGCAGGCGCGAGATTTACCGTGGCGCCACGACCGTACCCCCTATCGCGTTTGGGTCGCCGAGGTGATGCTACAGCAAACGCAGGTGGAGACGGTCCGGGGATATTACGACCGGTTCCTTCGCCGCTTCCCGGACGTGACGGCGCTTGCCAGCAGTTCGCTGGAGGATGTGCTGAAAGTATGGGAAGGGTTGGGCTATTACAGCCGCGCCCGATCGCTCTATCGCGCCGCCCAGCGGGTTGTCGAGGCTCACGGAGGCGAGCTTCCCCGCGACGTCCGGGCCCTTCAAGCGCTTCCCGGCATCGGCCCCTACACGGCCGGCGCCATCGCCAGCATCGCCTTCGGCATTCCTGCTCCGGCCGTGGATGGCAACGTACGGCGCGTCATGAGCCGGGTGCTGACACTCGCCAGTCCCACGCCGGCGGAACTCGAGGAGAGCGTCCGAGAATGGATGCCGGAGACACAGCCAGGCGCCTTCACCGAGGCCTTGATGGAGTTGGGCGCAACGCTCTGCCTGCCCCGGTCTCCCCGCTGTCTGCTCTGTCCGTGGCACGACCTGTGTCTGGCGCGGGCCCAGGGCGAACAGGAGGCATTCCCTGCCGCCAAACCGCGCAAAGCCATCCCTCACTACGACGTCACCGCAGCCGTGACGCTTCGGAGACCATGAGCGTGACGGCGCACATGAGGTGCTCGTCGCCCAACGACCCCTGGACGCGATGCTTGGAGGTCTATGGGAGTTTCCCGGTGGAAAGCGAGAGCGAGGCGAGACACTGCCTGAAGCCCTCAAGCGAGAACTCATGGAGGAGATGGATGTGGAGGTTGAGGTGGGGCAGCAGTTGGCCGTGGTCGACCACGCCTATACGCACTTCCGGATCACGCTATTTGCCTTCGTCTGCAGCCTGAGAGCCGGGCAGCCCAAGTGCCTGGAATGCAGAGATTTCCGATGGGCGACGATTCAGGAACTGGCCGACCTGCCCATGGCCGTGACAGATCGCAAGATAGCTGCAGCTTTGGTGGCTTGGCTGTCCGGGGAGGCCTAGTCGGTCAGGCTGGGGAAGTCCGGATGGGGCGCGGCTGCCCCTTCGTGGAGTACCGCAAGCATCTCGTCATGGATGAGGCCGTTGCTGACCAGCACTTCGTCGCCCGAGAAGAGACGGGTCCGTTCCCCGCCAAAGTCTGAAATTCTGCCACCGGCCTCCTCAACAAGCAGTAGACCGGCCGTGATGTCCCACGGGCTTAACTTCGGTTCCCAATAACCGTCGAACCTGCCGCAAGCCACATACGCCATATCCAATGCCGCGGACCCCGCACGTCGGACACCTTGAGAACGACGAAGGAAGTAATCCAGCATTCGCGTGTTGTTATCCGCTGCGGTTCGGCGGGTGTAAGGGAACCCGGTCGCCAGAAATGCCCCCGACAGGATCTCCACATTCGAGACGTGCACAGCGGCCCCGTCGAGCGTCGTGCCACCGCCCTGGTAGGCAGCGAATGTGTTGTCACGCATAGGATCGTAGACGACGCCGACCTGCGTGAGGCCACCGGACCGCAGACCTAGGGACACACTGAAATGCGGAATACTGTGAGCGAAGTTATTCGTCCCATCCAGCGGGTCGACAAACCATTTGGGGGCCGACACACCATCGGCATCGATGGCCCGGCCCTCCTCACCTGATTCCTCGCCGAGGATACGGTGATCGGGAAATGCCGCCCGCAGCCGGGAGCGGATGATCTCCTCCGCCGCTGTATCCGTTGCGGTGACCGGATTGACGGCGCCCTTGAAGGCGACCGGGTCGTGCGACCCGAAGTGAGAACGGATCAATGCTCCGGCCTCGTGGGCGATATCAATCGCGATGGCCAAGATGTCAGGCAGGGCCAGGTCGAGAGGATCCACGCGGTCTAGTTCCCGACCAGTGAATGCCAGAGGCTGGGGAGGAAAGGCATCGCTGTCGGCTCCGGGGTTGGTAGGATCGGAAGCTGCGGCATCGGCACGGGTGTTGGCGTCTTCTCGATCGGGATGACCAGCACCTCACCGGGTCGCGACATGCGGGCGTGAACCTGCGACCACGCCTCAACGTATTCGTCGCTCTTCACATAGGTCAGTTGTTGCTCGAGCGCACGCTGTTGATCCATCGCGGCCGTCGCCATCGGCTCGAGCGCCGCCATCTCCTCACGCAGGGCTTGGTTCGTTTGCCACGCCTTTGAGAAGGCGGAGGCTAACAACACAACCAGGACCGCCAAGACACCCCAGACCACCCACGATAAACGCTTGGATGCAACTTGCGTTTCCTTCTGCTTTGCCATCGTAGTCGTCTCCCACACTCAAACGCGCGCCATGATTCAACGCAGACTATTTTACGAACTCGGAGGCCAAAGGTCCGACCAAGAGGCGTACCGTCAGTATAGCATCCTCCACCCAATTCACAATTGCAGGCCGGCCAAAGTGGTAGGGTTTTGATAGGAACTCCCCCCTCTCTATAAAGGGATTTGGAAGGCAGTTGAGGTTTAATGGTGAGTGCAGCCAACAACGAACCCGTAGGAGGAAGACCATGTCCATGCTCCGCGCAAACAGCCCCATTCCCCTGTATCTCCAGCTCTACGATCAGTTACGTCTGTCGATCGAGAGGGGTGAGTTGACGGTCGGAAACCAAATCCTCTCCGAGCGCCAGCTTGCGGCGAACTACGGGATCAGCCGGCTCACAGCCCGCAGAGCGCTGACCAGGCTAAGAGAGGAAGGGTTCATCTGTGCCTACCAGGGCAAGGGATCCTTTGTCGCGACCGGCGCAAGTCGTACGTTCGAGGATGTGGCGCTGCAGGGCTTCACCGAGTTGATGATCAGGCACGGATTCGTCCCCAGCAGCAGGACCATCAGCCGCGGGATTGTGCCCGTCACCGGGCAAACGGCGCGTTATATGCAACTTCGGGAACACGAGACCGTTGTCAGAATCCGCCGGTTGCGTCTGGCAAATGACATCCCAATTGCCATCCATACATCGTATCTTCCTTACCCGCTCTGCCGGCCCCTCCTGGAGATCGATTTGGATAAGCATTCTCTCTATCGCGTACTTCAGGAACAACTGAACGTCCGCCTCACCCATGCTGACCAGACGGCCCGCCCCGTCCTGGGAAGCGATCTCGACCTCTCCTTGCTGGACCTTGAGCCGCCCGCTGCCGTCACTCAGATCGACCGGCAGACCTACGACAGTCAAGGCCGTGTCGTAGAATATCTCAAGGCTATCGCTCGAGAGGATCAGGCCGACGTCCAGGGCCTGATCCAAAATGACATCGTATAACTGCTGATTCTCTCCTCCTCCTCCACTGCCCCGCGGCGAACTGCTTGCGGGGCAGTGGCATTCTCAGGGACCTCGCCCACTCTTGTCCGTCGCAAGTTCCCCAGTACAATGGGCCAAGTCTGGCCTTGGTCAACCTACACGAAGAGGACCCTATACCACAATGGCTGAATCCAACGTCGCTGCCGTCATACTCGCCGCGGGAGGATCCACGCGTTTCGGGCAACCGAAGCAACTTCTCCCGTGGGAGGGACATCCTCTCGTCACCCACGTTGCCGATATGGCCTGGACCGCGGGATTCGAACCGGTGCTCGTCGTCGTGGGGGCTGCTGCCGATGAGGTGACCCCCCTCTTCGCCTCACGCCCCGTGTGCGTTGTTCACAACTACCGGTGGGCAGAGGGACTGAGCACCAGCCTCAACACCGCCGTTTCGGCTCTGCCGCCCGAGACCGATGCGGCGCTGTTCGTGCCTATCGATCAGCCGCTGATCACACCTCGTCTCCTACAGAAATTCATCGAGACGTGGCGTTCGACGGGTGCGGGCATTGTGATCCCGCGCTCTCCCGAGGGCCAGCGCGGCACGCCGGTGCTCTTTGCCAAGGAGTTCTTCGCCGAGCTGGCGACGTTGTCCGGTGACGTCGGTGGCAGAATTCTCTTCGAACGTCACCCCGATCGCATCTCGTATCTGGACGTTCCCGATGCCAAGGTGCTGGAGGACGCCGACACGCCGGAAACCTACGAGCGTCTCGTGGCCGATGCTGCAGCCGCAGGGCCCGCCCTTCCGTGGCGTGAGATACGCGGCCTGATCTGCGATATGGACGGCGTGCTCTGGCGGGGGAAGAGCGGTCTGCCGGGCATTGAGGATTTCTTCGCTATGATCGAAGCGCTGCACCTTGAACACATGATGGTGACCAACAACTCCAGCCGGACGCCCGCGCAGTACGTTCAGAAACTCGCCGACCTCGGCGTGACGATCGACAAGGACCACATCTTGAATTCCGCCTTGGCCACTGCCAACTACATCGCCGGACGGCAGCCTGGGGCTGCCGTCTACGCTATGGGAGGCCCTGGGGTCAGGGAGGCGATCGAGACCTATGGTCTCGCCTATAGCGACGATGACGACGTCGCAGAAGTCGACTTCGTGGTCATCGGATGGGACCAACAGCTGACGTGGAAGAAACTGGCGGCTGCAACCCGTCTGATTCTCGACGGGGCGCAGTTTGTCGGGACGAACCCGGACCTCACCTTCCCATTGGAGACGGCGTTGGCCCCAGGCAACGGCGCCCAGATTGCGGCCATCGAAACCGCCACCGGGGTAACGGCCACCGTCATCGGCAAACCCTGGCCCATACTCTATCGGCAGGCGATGGCAGAGATGGGAACGACCCCCGATACCACGCTGGTGATTGGTGATCGTCTGGATACCGATATCCTGGGAGGCATTCGCCTGGGGCTGCCCACTGTGCTCGTGCTGACCGGGATCTCGAACGAGGAGGAGTTGGCCCACTCCCCCATTCGTCCTACCGTCGTCCTACAGGGTCTGCCCGACCTTGTCAGAGTCTGGCAGGAGGCAGTCAATGGCTGAACAGAAGCCGAATCTATACGACCTTGATCTCAAAGCCCTCGAGGCCTTGCTTACGGGCTGGGGAGAGCCGGCCTACCGCGCCAAGCAGATCTGGGTATGGCTCTACAAACACCTGGCTACCGGGATCGACCAGATGAGTTCGCTCCCCAAGACCCTGCGCACGCGGCTGGCAGACCGAAACGACGCTAGCCGTGCCGCCTGCCGTCGCGGTCGAGGAGTCCATTGACGGCGAGACACGCAAGGATCTGCTCGAGATGAGCGATGGCGAGCAGGTCGAGGTCGTGCTCATGCGCTACATTGAGCGACGTACCGCCTGTATCTCCACCCAGGTTGGGTGTGCGGTGGGGTGCCAATTCTGTGCCACTGGCCAGATGGGCATCCGCCGCAACCTTTCCAGCGGGGAGATCGTGGCACAGGTGCTGCACTTCGAGCGCGAACTCAGGGTCAGGAGCAGCATCTGACCAACGTCGTTTTTATGGGGATGGGAGAACCGTTCCTCAACTATGACCATACACTGGCTGCCATCTATCGCCTGATGCACCCGGATGGACTGCAGATGGGGCAACGGCGGATGACGATCAGCACGGCCGGCATCGTGCCGGGGATTCGCAGGTTCACGGCGGAGGACATTCAAGTGAACCTGGCCATCTCGCTACACGCAGCAACCGACGAAGTACGCAATGAGATCATGCCGATCAACCGGCGCTATGATCTCAACGCCCTCTTCTCAGCCGTCCAGGCGTATATCGAGAAGACCAACCGCCAGGTCACCTTTGAATGGGTGTTGATCGATGGCGTGAACGATACACCGGAGCAGGCATTGGCCCTGGCAGCCCGCATCACAGGGATGTTGGCTAACGTCAACCTTATCGCCCTCAATCCCACCGAAGGGTATCCGGGAGCCCCCTCCCCGCCGGATCGCATCGAGGCTTTCACCCAGGTCCTCGATAGTAGGCACGTGCCCTATACCTTGCGTCTGAGGCGAGGCGGAGACATCCGCGCGGGTTGCGGTCAGCTGCGAGCCCGGCGCCAAAGCTTGCCTCGCACGCCATCCATGATAGACTGACTCTCATCTCACGGGAGGTTCGATGGGGCAAGCGCTGTACCGCAAGTGGCGTCCGCAGACATTCGACGACGTCGTGGGGCAGGAGCACATTGTCCAGACCCTGCGCTATGCCCTACGGACCGGTCACATCCACCACGCCTATCTTCTCGCCGGGCCACGCGGCACGGGGAAGACTACGACCGCGCGCCTTATCGCCAAAGCTGTCAACTGCCTCTCCCCCAGTGAGGAGCGCCCCTGTAACCACTGTGAGATCTGCAACGCCGTCAACGCCGGACGGCTAATGGACCTGATTGAGATCGATGCCGCGTCCAATACCGGTGTCGACAACATCCGCGATTTGCTTGAGAAGGTGGGCTACCGACCTACCCAGGCGGCCTACAAGGTCTACGTCGTGGATGAGGTTCACATGCTCTCGACACAGGCCTTCAACGCCCTGTTGAAGACGCTGGAGGAGCCGCCGGAGCACGTGATTTTCGTCCTTGCCACTACCGAAGTCCACAAGATTCCGGAGACGATCCTTTCCAGGTGTCAACGGTTCGAGTTCCGCCGTATTCCCCTGGATATTCTCGTCCAACAACTCGAGAAGATCGCTGACGCCGAGGGCGTAGCGGTAGAGCCCGAAGCCTTCGAGCTCATCGCGCGAACGGCAACGGGAAGTATGCGCGACGCGATCAGCCTCTTCGACCAGATGGCGGCAGGTGAATCGATCACGGCCGACTACGTACGCCTGATGTTGGGCGCCGAACGACGCGAGGTCGTCCGGGCACTCCTGGCAGCGTGGGTGGATGGAGATCTGACCGCAGGGCTCAACGTCATCAACGGAGCCGTGGATGGAGGGGCGGACCCTCGCCAACTGGCCCGGCAAATCGCGGACTTCCTGCGCGGACTTCTGCTTATCCGGCTGGGCGCAGGCCAGACCTGGACAGACCCGACGGCAGAGGAGCGCGCCGTATTCACCGAAATGGCGCGCAAGGCAGACCCCGACCGCCTGGTTGAGGCGGTGCGGCTTTTCAGCGACGTCGCAGCCAAGCAGCGCACCGGGTGGCAGCCGCAGCTTCCGCTGGAGCTAGCGTTTGTGGAGGCTGTATTGGATACGGCGGGAGCACCTCAGACGCCGGCGATACCTGGGACGACCGCCACTACAAAGGCTGTGGCCGAGACGTCGGGCGCCACACCGGCGCGCAGCCTCGTGCGCGAGGCCCCCGTGGATGCGAGCCCTGCCAGGCCACGCTCCAGGCCGGGATCGGCACCGCGGTCGGCGGCTGATGTCGTCCCATCGGGCTCAACGACGAGGACGACCGAGTCCAATCACGCGGTCCCACAGGCCTCAGAACCGCCCACGTCGGCGCCGGCGTCCACGGGCACGGTGACGGCCCTCGATGAAGCCGCGCTGAGTTCCATTCAGGCCAACTGGTCTGAGGTCATCAAGCAGGTGGAACCCGTGATGCTAGGAGCGCTCCTCCGGGATGCCTCGGTGGGTGGTGTCGATCAGGAGGGGAGGATTGTGTTAGCCTTCCAACACAGCTTCCACTGCGAGAAGGTCGCGCAAGAACCTAACCTGCGCAAGGTGGAAGATATCCTGAGCCGCAACCTCGGCCAGATCGTTACCCTCCACTGCTTGCTGGCAGAGAACTGGAGCCCACCCGGGACATCCGGTAGAGCATCCACCGGGACGAGCACAAAACGAGGATCCAGCGCCGTACCGGTGGAAGAAGATGAACTTATCCGCCGTGCCCAGGAGGAACTGGGCGCGGTCGCTCGGGTCAACAAATAAGACTGCCCTTCAGGGCACCCAGTATCCCAAGGAGACACGATGTCACGTCGAGGAAGCAGCTACGGCAGAGGTGGCGGGATGGACCCCAAGAACCTCATGCGCCAGGTTCAGCAAATGCAATCACAGATGGAAAGCATCCAGGCAGAGGCCAACAAGGAAGTTGTTGAGGTAACTGCCGGTGGCGGTATGATCGGCCTGGCTATCAACGGCGCTCTGGAGGTCCAGAGCATCACGATTGACCCGGAGGTCGTTGATCCTGAAGACGTCGAGATGCTCCAAGACCTGATCCTGGCAGCCGTCAACGAGGGCATTCAGAAGGCCCAAGCTATGGTGGCAGACCGCTTGTCAGCCCTGACCGGCGGACTGGGTATCCCGGGGCTCTAGAGACCCCGGCCCCAGCGCAAAATTCGCCATTTTGACCATGCCAAACGCTGCAATTCCACCATCGGTCACCCAACTGATCGACACCTTTGCCGAACTCCCCGGCATCGGACCCAAGACGGCCTCGCGCCTCGCATTCTTCCTGCTGCGCGGCAAGTCCGAACTGGCGCTACGTCTCTCGGAAACCCTCCAGGGACTGGTCAACCATACACGTTTCTGTTCCGTCTGCTACAACGTCACGGAGGCCGACCCCTGCCCAATTTGTGCCGATCCCGCCCGTGATCAGCGGATCATCTGCGTCATCGAGGAACCTATGGACGTGCTCTCGCTCGAACGTACCGAGAGCTATCGCGGGGTCTACCACGTGCTCCACGGTGCCCTCTCACCCCTTGAGGGCATCTTTGCCGAGGATCTACGCATCACCGAGCTAGAGAAACGGGTGCGCGAAGGCGACATTGCCGAGGTGATCCTCGCCACCAACCCGACGAGCGAGGGCGACTACACGGCAGCTTACCTGGTGCAGCGCCTCAAACCCTTGGGTGTCCGCGTGACCCGTCTGGGTCGTGGACTTCCCGTGGGGGGCGACCTTGAGTACGCTGACGCCGTCACCCTCTCAAGGGCGCTAGAGTCTCGCCAGGAGCTTTAGGCGGGGTGGACAACACTTGGCGCCTCGAAATCCGCAAGGGCTGGATCTTCGGCCTTGCCTTGGCCGTCATCGCGATCGCGGCGACCGTGGGACTCATCGTCACCGCCATGGTCACCCCCCTCTCCATCTGGGTATTCCTGCTGGCCGTCGGAGCGTGTCTGACCCTGGGCCTCGCCATCCGCATCGTCTACCAGGTCTGGGAGCTTATCAACGCAAGCTATGAACTGGATCGCAATGCACTAACCCTTCACTGGGGCCCGGTAGAGCATCAGATCCCGATGGGGTCGGTTCGCGAGGTGATTTCGGGCGAAAAACTGGCAGGCCTGAGCGTGCGGCTGAGCCTGCGATGGCCCGGCTACTTCGTCGCACTGGGCAGCACCCCGCTCGGCCTTGACGGCGGGGGCGACGACAATCAAGCGGAGGCGTCACCGGTCGAGGCCGGCTCAGTGGACGAGCGAGAGCCCTCGGAGAATCGGCGCCCGATCCTATTCTACGCCACGGCAGCGCCCAAGAAGCAGGTCGTCGTTCGCACCCAAGGTGTGGCTTACGGCATCTCCCCCGCAGACAAGGAGGAGTTTCTCGTCGCGCTTCGCGAGCGACTGGAGATGGGGCCCACCCAGGAGATCGAGGAGCGATCGAGCCATCCCAAGTTTCTGGATTGGCCGATCTGGCACGATCGCTGGGCGCTGATCATGCTCGGCGGCAGCTTCACGCTGCTCATCCTGCTCGTGGGTGTGCTTTGCTGGCGATACCCCTATCTGCCCGGCCAGATCGCTCTGCGATTCACCTCATCCGGCACGCCCCTGCTCGTGACCAACCCGGCGCGCATCTTCTATATCGCACTGGTAGGGACAATCTTTGCCGTCATCGACAGCACATTGGGTCTCTTCTTCTACCAACGCGAGCGCGCGCTCGCCTACTTTCTCTGGAGCGGTCTCCTCGCCGCTATGGCCAGCCTCTGGGCAGCCGTGGTCTCGATCCTGTTGATGCAGTAGTACATGATCCGCCTTATCGCCTTCGACCTCGACGGGACCTTGATGGACAGCCATCAGGTGATCCGGCCGGAGGTGAGACGTGCTATTGCCGCCACCCTTGAGCGCGGCGTGATCGTCACCCTGGCCACCGGGCGAATGTTCTCGGCCACGGCGCCCTTTGCCCGCAGCCTCAACCTCACTGCACCACTGATCTGCTATCAGGGCGGCTGGATCCAGGCGCTGGATGCTCCGGTCCTCTATCGTGCCGCACTTCCCAGCACTGAAGCGCGGAGGGCCATCGACCTTGGGGTCGCGCTGGGCTGGCATATGGCGTTCTTCGTCGAGGGCCAGTTGTACATCGATGCCGAAAAGTACCCACGACGCTACTATGAGCAAATGCTCGGTCCCAATCCAATTGTCGAACCGGATCTAGCCTCGCTTTTATCTGGCCACACGGCAGACAAGGTCCTCTACATCGCCGACCCTGAGGCCATTCCGGCAATCACGGCGCGGCTGACATCCGAATTCGGGGAAGCAGCCGACATCATCCAATCCCACGCCAACTTCATCGAGGTCGTACCCAAGAACGTCAGCAAAGGCAGTGCCCTGGCCTGGCTCGCCGACCGGATCGGCATCCCTCGCGAAGCCATCCTTGCTGCCGGCGACCAGCACAACGATCTATCCATGATCACGTGGGCCGGCACCGGTGTGGCAATCGGCAATGCTGTCGACGATGTCATCGCCGCCGCAGACTGGGTCGCGCCTCCGCTCGAAGACGATGGCGCCGCAGCGATCCTGGAGCGCTACGTGCTTGCGGAGACGGAGGCTCTGTGACCGCACCCATCCTCTCAGTCCGCAGCTCGGAAGCCGTAGCACGTGCCGTCGCCCTGATGCGTGCGGGCGAGCTCGTCATCGTGCCAACCGACACCATTTATGGCATCGCAACGACGATGGTGGACGCTTCAACGATCCATCGTCTGAGCAAGGTCCGGGGCCGTGAACCCGAGCCGGCGCTCCCCTTCCTCATCAGCGACGAGGGTGAAATGCTCCGTATCGCACGGCCCGGCCTCGCTGCGCTCAAGCTGGCCCGACGATTCTGGCCCGGCTCGCTCACCCTGATCGTTCCGCCCGTCGCAGACATACTCGCGTACGCCAAAGCGACGCCCATCGCTGTGCGCGTCCCGGCATACCCGGCGCTGTCCCCCATCCTGGAGGCGTGCGGAGGCCATCTGCTCATTACCGGCGCCATTCGCAGCGGCTATTCGCCCGCCATCACCGCCCAGGAGGCTGCGGCCCTCTTCCCTGACGACATCGCGCTTATCCTCGACGGCGGGCGCACACCCTACGGCATCCCTTCCACCATTGTCGACTGCATTCCCGACCCGCCGGTGATTGTACGCCGTGGGGCCATCCCCGAGCGCAAAATCTGGCAAGCTCTCCACCGTGACGAACCGGAGGACACTCGCGCAGGCTCGGACACCCTGCAGGCTCGGGCCCTCCTCCTGATCCGGAGGGAGCAGAGCCGGTCTCCGATCCCCCCCGCTCCAGGGTGGAGCCGGAGAGGGAGACTCCGGCGGACACCACTCAGACACGAAGCTCCTATGACCGCTCCAACTCCGAGCGCCCGTCGAAGCCCCGGATGGATCCTTCACCTGGCGCTACCTCTTGCCCTTCTGCTCCTCGCCACGGCCCTACGCTTCCACAACTTGGGGCTACAATCGTTCTGGAATGACGAGGGCAACACAGCGCGGCTCGTCGAGCGTCCCATCCGCCTGATCATCGAGGGCGCCGCCGGTGACATCCACCCACCCGGCTACTACCTGTTGCTGCACCTCTGGCGGGCCGCAGCGGGTGAAACCGAGTTCGCGCTCCGCGCCTACTCGACGCTCTGCGGCGTGCTGATCGTAGCAGTGGTGGGGGCGATCGGGCGATTGGCGAGGAGACGGTCAGCGATCCGTCACGGCACTTCGCTTGCCGGCAGCGCCGCGACGTATGGTGCGATGGCGCTTGCCGCCATCCATCCCCTGGCCGTCAACTACAGCCAGGAAGCCCGCATGTATGCCCAGCTTGGCCTCGCGACGGCCCTGACGTTGTGGGCGGCAGTGGGGCTCGTCGACCAGGTTCGACGCGGCGGGCGCCCGCCGACATGGGCTGCCCTGGCCCTCGCCGCCGCTATCACCCTGGGGCTCTACACCCAGTATGCCTACGCGCTCGCCCTTGCTGCGCTCAACGCCGCCTTCGGCCTCTATTGGCTAGTAGGCGCCGTCCGCCCGCTGCCGGCGAAGACCTCTGGGGTCTCGGCTCAGGCAGGCAGGCCCATGCCCGAGAATCTCCGCTATCTTCGCACGGCGAGACGTGAGGCATCAGAGCACGAGACGCCGGTTGCCCACACTTATGGCCGTCTGCTGGGCTTCTGGCTCCTCGCCCACGTCCTCGGGGTTCTTGTCTTTCTCCCCTGGGCACCGATTGCGCTCAGGGCCGGCGACTGGCGCCCCCCCGACCTCGCCTCCGGTAAGGCGGTCGGGGCACTGACCCAGGCCCTGCTTGCCGGCGTGACTTTGCCCGATCCCGTCGGTTGGGCGGTGATAACTAGCGCCGCCGTGCTGGCGCTGGTGACGCTCTGGATCTCGCTGCGCGTGGCGAGGCGTTCAACCGCGCGCTTCGCGCTGTGGGCCGCACTAAGTATGGCCATCGTGCCTATGGCTGCCATCGCCACGGCGGGCATCTACCGTCCGGCCTACCTCAAGTTCCTGATGGTGAGCGTGGCACCGCTTGCCGTCGCACTGGCAGCCCCTCTCCAAGGATGGTCGAGAAAGCACACCAGCAGCACAGGGCGCTCCGCGCCAATCCTCAGCCAGGCTGCGGCGCTGGCGCTCCTTGTCGTGCTGATGCCGCCGCAGATCAGGTCACTCCAACACCTCTACGACGATCCGGCCTACCGGCGGGACGATTACCGGAGCATCGCGGCGCTTATCCGAGCGGAGGGCCGGCCCGGCGACGCCGTGCTATTGGACGCGCCCAACCAGTGGGAGGTCTTCACCTACTACTACCGGGAGGCGCAGGGCGATGACCTGCCGGTCTACCCGGCGCCCTACCGGCCGACGGAGGCAGAAGCAGAGCGCTGGGTCGACGACATCGTTGCAGCGCATTCGGGAGGACGGCTCTTCGTGCTTTACTGGGGCGACACCGAATCCGACCCCGAGCGCACGATCGAGCGCACCCTGGCCCGGACAGCCTTCAAGGCCGGCGAGGTGTGGATCACGTCCGTGCGTCTCGCGCACTATGCCGCTGCGCCGGCAGCAGAGGCGCCAAGCACCACATCCGACGTCACGTTGGGGGCCGCCATCCGGCTGACCGGCTACGACCTTCCGACAGACAGTTGGAGGTCAGGCGACATCGTACCCATCACCCTCTTCTGGAGCGCGGATCAGACGCCCACCGAACCGCTCAAGGTCTTCATCCACCTCGTGGACGCGCAAGGAGCACTGGTCGCGCAGACGGATATGGAACCGCAGGCCGGCTTTCTGCCTACCACGGCCTGGCATCAGGCGGAGATCGTGGTCGACCGTTACGGCATCCTCCTGCCTTCCAACTTACCACCGGGGACCTACATGCTGCGCGCCGGGATGTACCGCTTTTCAGGCGAACGGTTGCCGGTTGATGTAGACGGCGTGCCCGCTGGTGACTACGTTGACCTGGGCCAGATAGTGGTCGCCCCGTAGCGCCGATCCGCTCATACCTCAGCCATCCCACTTGAATAACAGTGAGACATCTTGCGCCACCGCAAGCCATCATCACAAAGGTGTTTTGAGGTTGGAGGATCACCGCGCAAAGACGCCGATCACCGCCGGCACGGGAATCAGCGACTCGATCTGCGGGCCGTCCGCCATCCAGAATCCTGACGACGTGCCGCCATCGAGGTTGAGCGCCACGTCCACGTCGAGGTCACTCCCGGCGAGCCAGACCGCCAGCGCGTGGAGGTCCAAGTAACCCCGCGGCGCGATCAGGAACAGGAGCCGTCCTTGCCGGTCCTGGGCCACCACCGTACGGCGTGAAGGCCGCCCGTCGTCGGCATTCGCCGGAAAACCCATCTCGCCTCCCGGCTTTACCAGCACCGGGAAGCTCTGCACGGCGCTCACCAGCCCTTCCGCCGGATCGTAGGGCCAGGTGCGCAGCCAGCGCACCGACGCCCCGCCGTCCGCTCCCACCGCAAACATCCCGGCAAAGTCCCCGTATGGCGTGCCGTAGGCCGCACCGTCGACGATCGTCAGACCGGTCACAGTGTCCGCATCGGCAAAATACCCGCCGTTGACCACAAGCAGCGCCCCGGTCCGGCGCGCCCACACGCTCGCCGGATAGGCCACGCCGGGCGTATAGAGGGCTCGGAACGTCACAGCCGCCGGATCCGCCCGCGCCACGGTCACCCGTTCCGTCCCCTGGTCGTCAGGTACGTTGACGCTGCGCACCTCGACGCCCGAATAGAGTAGCTGCCACCCCGTATCAGGAGGCAACGGGGTGATGGTGGGTTGAGGGAATGCCGTCGGCACGAGCGTGGGCACAGGTGGCCCAGGTGGGGTCTGCGTCAGAGCCGGCAGCGCCCCGCAGCCGGTTGCCAGCGCAAGCAGGAGCCCTGCCATAAGGATGAATCGAGAGGTCGTTCCCATTCTCGGGGAAGTATAACTAACGTCCCCCGGCGGTCAATGCGCCGGACCTGGCTGGCCATCCTATGCCTACGATGGCGCCAAAGGTTTCGTCACCCACTTGCCGTAGTGCGTGGCTCCGCCATCGTACGCGAGAGCACCAGAGCGAGACAGTAGAAGACGAAGCCGATCGCCAGCAATACTTCGTAGCCCGCCCAGTCCACGATCAGGCCGCTGGCCATCGCCAGGAACCGCGCCAGCCCGAAGAGCGTGTTGTTGAATGCCAGGTAGAGCGGGCGCTTCTCGTCGGGCGCGATATCCAGCAGGTAGTTGATGAGCCCAATACCCGAACCCGAGCTGTAGGTCCCCGCCGTCAAAAAGACGAGGGCAAAGGCGTACCTCAGCCAGGTGGTCGCGCCGGGAACCGTGCGGTGGATCCAGCCCAGCCCCAGCACCAATAGCGGCGTGATGATGCCAACCACCGTGGTCATCCTGATGAGCCTGCGGTTCCCCCGGTCATCGCTCACGCGACCCCACGCCAGGTTAGAGAAGATCATCGCCACGGTACGTACGGCGAGGTAGAGTCCCACCATCGTCGCGGGAACCCCCAGCACATTCCTCGCATAGACGATATAGAAGGGCGTACCCCAGTCGGCGATCAGCAGCGCAAACCGCACCACAGCGTAGCGCCGGTAGAGGGGATCCTCCCTCAGAAGCGACAACCCCCGCCGCAACTGCCCCCACCCATCCCCCGAAGACGTCTCCGCATCCTCGATCGGGCTCGGCGGTTCCTTGACCAGGACCCACGACCAGGCGGTCACGCCCATCAGTACCGCCGCCAGAATGAACATCACCGAGACGTTCAGCGGAAAGTGCAGGCCATCCGGTTCCGCGAGCAGCAAGCCCACGACCGAACTCCCGGCGAGTGCCAGGATCCCGCCCCAGAACATACGCTGTCCGAAGAAGGCGCCCCGCCGCCGCGGCGGCACCACCTTCCCAACTACGTCCATAAACGGGATGCTGACCAGGCCGGCCCCCAGGCTGAAGAGGGTCAAGACGACGAAGAAGGCAAAGGTCAGCCAGGGGCTGCTGACGGGGACCACCGCCACGAGCAGCGCGAAGACCAGAAGCGCTGCACTACGGAAGACCGAGATCGTACGATAGAAGGGCAGCTTGTAGGGCTGGCGCTGCATGTAGCCTGAGGCCAGCATCTGCAGAAGGAACGATCCGCCGAACCGGATCGGGGAGACCAGGCCGATCAACAGATTCGACGACCCGAGTTGTGCGAGAAACCACGTCAGCACCATATCGGTGTCGACAAAGACGTCACCGATCCGAAAGAGCGCGCCGTTGATCACACCCAATCGGAAGTTGCGCCGTTGGTAGAGTGCGCCCCCACCCCCACCCCCCCTTCCGTCAGAATGGGCGGGGACGGCAGTTCCACAAGCAAAATCGGCGGGACCCGGTGTCCGGGTCCCGCCGACCTGTTGTGTAGGTGATACCGTGGATGGCTCCGGGAGAGGGATGACCTCAGGCATAGCGCCAATCAGAATTGGCGTGCCGTCCGAGGCGCTGCTGCCCACTCGATCTCCAGTTCTTCCAACCGGGTCATCGTGGGCACACCGGTCTCCTCATCCCAACCCATCATCCCGTAGAATCGGGTGACGGCCGCGGCCAGATCCTCGGGGAGTACAGGCTCCTCGGTGACCGAGCCGGTGCGGTGGTGCTCCGCCATCCGTGCCGGAAGCACGTCATCCGCACGCGTCCAGCCACACCGCAGGTTGAAGAGGCGCATCATCGTGACACTGCGCTCGCCTGCGGTCAGCAACTCCCACTGATTCGTCTCCCATCCCGTGATGGCACGCACAATCTCGACCTTCTCATCGTTGGTCCACGGAATGAAGGCACAAAGGCCCAGCGAGTTCTCCATCCATTTCTGGTTGGCCGTAACGGTGTAGGCGTGCACCTTGGCCGGGGCGAGTTCGGTGGCGGGCACGGACGTGTAGACCCCCATCCCCTGCCATCCCTCGCCCACCGGCTCGTTAGCCAAGCCCTCATCCCAGATGTTGTGCATATGGTCGGCACCCGTCGGTGAGACCGCGTAGCCTAACGCCTGGCCGTGGCGCGATCGACACTCGTGCATCGGGAATGGCTGATCGTGCGTGCTGATGACGAAGGACTCCGCCTCTCCGCCGATCTTGACGGCTGCGATGCTGGGACCCTCGGCCAGGAGGTCGCCCAGTCCCTGGCGATCGGCAATCTGCTGGACCGCCGCCACCATCGCCTTGGCATTGCCAAACCTCAACTCCAGGCCGCCGGTGTCCTCGACGCTGAGCAGCTCGTTCTCGTAGCATTCCATCGCAAAGGCCACCGTCATGCCGGCCGAGATCGTATCCATCCCATAGGCATTGCAGATCTCATTGGCCTTCGAGATCGCCCGCAGGTCGTCTACACCACAGACCGAGCCGAACGAGCCCAACGTCTCATATTCGGGGCCGCCGTAGATCGGATTCACCTGGTAGTCCTCGTCGTTGACCTCAACGACGCGCTTGCAGCGGATCGGGCAGGCATAGCATCCCCCGCGGTCGATCAGGAGCGTATCGCGCAAGGCCTCGCCGCCGATAAGCTCGTTGCCCTCGAACTGCCCATCCTGGAAGTTGCGTGTCGGCAGCTTGCCCTGCTTGTGCAGGCCAGTCAGGCCGCCCGGCGTCCCCAGGTCGTGCATGCTCCAGGCCTTATCCTTCCAGTTGTTGGTCATGTACCTGGCCAACGCCTGGACGCCATCTTTATCGGCCAGCGGCACCGCGGTCTTCCCACGCGCCACCACGCACTTGAGCTTCTTCGATCCCATCACGGCACCGAGCCCGGTGCGGCCGGCGGCGTGCTTCAGGTCGTTGATGACGCAGGCATAGCGCACCATCTTCTCCCCGGCCGGCCCGATGAGAGCACAGCGCGCGTTTTTCTCACCCAGTTCCTCGCGAACCGTCGCCTGGGTATCGCCCGTCGTCATCCCCCAAAGGTGATCCGCCGGGCGGATCTCGGCCTCGCCGTCGTGCAGCCACAGATAGACCGGGCTGTCGGCGATCCCACGCACCACGACGGCGTCGTACCCCGCGCGGCGAAGCTCGGCGCCGAAGAAGCCACCCACATCGGCCTCGCCGTATCCTCCGTTGAGCGGGGACTTTCCGCCCACGGCGCTGCGGCCCGACCCCGCGATGGGCACGCCCGTGATCGGGCCGCCCGCGAAGATCAACAGGTTATCCGGACCCAGGGGATCGGTGTCCGCATCAACCTCTTTGAGCAAATAATACGCGATCAAGCCCGCGCCACCCAGGTAGCGACGGTAAAATACCTCATCGGGCTCTTCCACTTCCATCGTCTGATTCGTCAGGTCCACCCTGAGAATCTTCCCAGTATAGCCGTTCATTAACTCCTCCGTTGGGGCATGGTTGGGTTGTTGCTATGGCGGAAGCAACGCATCCCGATAGACGCCGTGACAAGATAGATGCTTGGGCGCTGTAGCCCAATTCCGTCACATTTTACACGATTCACGCGGAGGTCAAATAGAGCACCGTGTTGAGAGTGCCTTCAAGCCTCAGCATGGTATCATTCAGAGTGAAACTCATGTATGTGGGAGGCGCTATATGAACGTAACCGTGAAGCTTTACGCACTACTGAAACGCTACGCCCCCGATCCCGAAAAGGCAGACCAGCCCTTCGACGTCGCGTTGCCGGACGGCTCCACGATTGCGCATCTGTTCGCTCAGCTGGGTATACCGGAACGGGAAGTCAAAGTCGCCTTTGTAGATGGACACGCTCGCGCCAAGATCTTCCGCCTCATGCCTGACGCTGAGGTGGGTATCTTTCCCCCGGTAGGAGGTGGATAGTAGCATCGAAGGGGCGTCAACCGGGGAATTCAGAATGGCGCTCACCGAGCGAGATGACCACGGCCTGCGCTCAAGGTATGACGACGAGGACAGCGAGCCACACCGCAGAGTCTTCGCCGAGCGGACACGCCCGTGCCTACTCCTCGTAGACCTGCTCGCGAAGTTCCTGGAGATATGCCAGCGATTTGGCCGTCTCCACGCCGAAGTTGAGACTGCCCCCATCGGTGCTGACCCACGGACATGCCGCGGAAACCCCACGTTCGTATCCGGCGTCACGCAGGACCCGGAAGAGCCGCAGTAGAATCTCCTGTCTGTCGCCAACGCCTGGCTGACCGCCCTCGCCCGCGATATGCACGTGCAAGCAATAGTCGGGCTCTTCAGCGATGAGCTCCAGAGGCTGATTCCCACGAATAAAATAGGCCAGGTCGGCCATCACACGTACCGAGGGACGATCGACCTCCTTTGCGAAGGCAATGCCATCCGGATACATCGGCCACAGCGTATTTGGCTCGGCGATCGGCTCCAGCGCGATCATGATAGTGTAAGTTCACTCATCAGAGCGTTGTCGAAACCTCCAGAAGTAGCTCTCTTCACGGGTCGTGGCGATCGCCCGGCTGACGATTATTCACACATGGATTAACTCTATCAAGTTTCTGCCTTGACAATATGAAACTCTAACTTTACAATAGGCAGGTCGTCCGGTGCGACCCACATAGGATTCGCGGACCATCTGACACATTCTCCAGGGGTTCCAGATGAAAAACCAGGCGCAAGGGAATCGCGTGATTAGGCGTATAAAGAGCTGCTCGGCATCATCGCGGCCGAGGCGCCGGCGATGGTAGCCCTCACCTTCCTGACGGCCTTTGCTCTGGGTATCATGCGACTGCTGACCCTCGTCGTCAACCGGCACATCTTCGACGACGGCATAGCGTTGGCCGCAGGGACCATCACCTTCGGCAGCTATCTGCCCTATCTCATCGCCTTTGTGCTCCTGGCCCTCTTGCCGCCGATCCTCAACGAGGTGTACATCTACGGTTTTGTCGAGCCGCGTTCATTACTGATCCTGCGCACCGCTTTCAAGAGCCGTATGCTGAAGAAACTGGAGCGCATGAAATACGAGCATCTCGAAAACGAAACGGCGATGGAAATCATCGACAAGGCCTATCATCGCGCGGAAACCTCAGCCCGGCACCTGTTTCCGATGTACGTCACGAACTTCGTCTCCAACCTCACCGGGGCCGCCGGCATCCTCATCTATATGGGCTACGCCAAGTGGTGGCTACCGCTGACCATCCTCATCCCGGCGGTCTTGGAGATCTGGTACGCCTCCAAGCACAACTACAATATCTACCTCGAACTCGAAGGATACTGGAATCAGGAGCGCCGGTACAACATCCTCGGCGGCTATCTGCGCTCGCGCGACTACCTCCGGGAGATGAAGCTCTTCGGCTCAGCGAGCGATCTCATCGAGACCTACCGCAAGCGTCTCAATGCCCGCAACCGCGAGTATGAAGGGTACTATTTCAAGCACCTGAAGCGCCATTTCCTCGGCGGCAACATCACCAAGCTCGCCAAACTCTTGAACGTACTCCTGGTGCTGTACCTGTTCATCACCGGTCAGATCACCGTCGGACTGTTCATCACTTTCTCCCTGACCATATTGACCAATCTGTTTGAGACTATCTCCTGGGGCGTCGGCGTCTATCGGTGGAGCGGATATCACATCAACTTCTTTGACTACTATGACCGCTACCTTGATCTATCGGAGGAGACCGAACACGGCTCCGATGCCCTGCCCGACGAGTTCGATATCGAGTTTCGGGACGTGTGGTTCCGCTATCCCGGCACCGACCGGGATGTGCTCCGGGGGCTGAATTTCCGCGTGGAGGACGGTGAGAAGCTCTCCATCGTCGGCGAAAACGGCGAGGGCAAGACCACTATGATCAAGCTGCTGCTGCGCCTGTTCGAGCCCGACCGCGGCGAGATCTTGTTGGGCGGACGGCCCATCGGCAGCTATTCGCGCAAGACGCTCACCGCCATCTTCGGCCCCGTGTTCCAGGATTTCAACCGCTACTCCATCACGCTGCGGGAAAACATCGGCGTGGGATTCATAGACCAACTGCACGACGAGGACAGGATCGACTATGCGGCCCGCAAGGGCAAGGTAGACCAGTTCGCCGGAGACCTACCGAACGGATATGATACCATCCTCGGTCGCGACTTCGATGGCGGCGTCGACGTATCGGGCGGACAGTGGCAGCGGATCGCCATCGCCCGGGCGTTCATGGGAGATAAGCCGGTGCTATTGCTCGACGAACCCACCAGTCAACTGGACCCCATCGCCGAGAGCCAACTTTACCGAGAGTTCGCCGAGATAGCCAGCGGGAAAACCGCCATATTCATCACCCATCGCCTGGCCTCGACGATGATCACGGACCGCATCCTCGTCATACAGCACGGCGTCGTGACCCAGGAAGGCACCCACCGACAGTTGATGACGTCCGGCGGTCTATATGCGGATATGTTTGAAGCCCAGAAGCACTGGTACCGGCAGACGTCCGGGGCATGGAATGGAGCGACCCATGCAGGATAGGACTAACTCCCTGGAGACGGAGCTACAGAAGGAGCGCAAGAGCAGCCTCAGGGATCTTTCTCGTATGTTCGGGTACGTCCTCAGTTCGGCAAAGGTCATGTGCGCCATCTTCATCTCCCTTATGGTGCTGTTGAGCCTGCTACGCCCGGTCCTCGCTTACCTATGGGGCCGCTACATCGACCTCGCGAACGGTTACCTTCCCGGAGGCCAGATCCTCCCAATGGTGCTACTGGTGGCCACATACTATCTCATCGGCTTTCTGTGCGATCTGATCAACCGGTACACGCAGGCCAGGGAGGATATTGAGCGGCTCGACAAGGTGCAGATGAACCGCCTGCAGGAGCACCTCAACACGAGGATCTACACCAAAATCGCGCGACTATCCCCCGAATGTATGGAAGTACCCCGGATCAACGACACCATCAAGCAGGTCTTCGATTACACACAGAACGGTTGGACGGCATGAATCGTGAGATCATGGTCAACGGCTACACGATCATCGCGAAGAGTGTCAGTGTCGTGAGCATCGCGCTGTCGCTGTGGCTCTTTCATCCCCTGCTAACGCTTATCGTGTTCATCGTGCCCATCCCGACCCTCTATACGACCTACGTCGGCAACAAGCTCAGGTTCAAACTGATCCAGGCCAACTCAAAGCTGGTGCGGGAGTTCACCTACTATCAGGATCTGATGCTTGGACCGGCTGCGAAGGAGATCAAAGCGCTCGGACTGCACGGCTTCTTCTACGAAAAATGGCGAGATCTCAGCGACCAATACACCGTTGAGGAGAAGAAGACGCAGGTCCGCAGTGCGGTGCTGAACACGATATCTACCGCCATCTCGACCCTCGCTTCGGTCGGCGCCAACGTGTTCGCCATCCTGCTCATGACCGCCGGGCGCATCTCCATCGGTGCACTGGGCGCTGTTGTCAGTCTGATTGGCACGCTGATCGCCGATACCTCGGCGCTCTTCACAGCAGTAGCGACCTTCGTCGCGAAGAAGAACGAGGCCACCGCGTTTTTCAGCCTGATGGACCTACAGGAGCAGGCTGCCGGAGACACGGCGATATCGCAGATCGATGGGATTGCAGCCCGAGACCTTCAATACCGCTACCCGCTCACCGACCGGTATGTGCTGGACGGTGTCAACCTGACCATCGACAAAGGCGAGAAGATCGCCTTTGTCGGTGAGAACGGCGCGGGAAAGACAACCTTCGTCAAGCTTATCAGCGGCATGCTCGATCCGTCGAACGGCGATCTGCGCGTGAATGGTCTCCCCGTCGCGGAGTTGGATCCCGCCTCGCGCTATGGCGCGATGTCGGCAGTCTTTCAGAATCCGGCACAGTACAATACCTTCACCGTCGCCGATAATGTGTGGCTGGGGGACCCGGGACGTCAGCGCAGCCCGGCGGACATCGAGGTTTCTCTGGCGGCAGCGGGCTTTGACAATGTCGACCGGGATGCGCTGTTGGGCAAAGACATCGGCGGCACAGAACTGTCGGGCGGCCAATGGCAGAAACTCGCCATTGCCAGAGCCTACTACCGCAATCGCGATTTCATCATCCTGGACGAGCCCACGTCCAACCTGGACCCCCTCGCAGAGGCGGATATCTTCAGGCGCTATATCGATATGGCGCGGGAACGGACGGTCATCATGGTGACCCACCGTATCAGCATCGCCGCCCTGTGCGACCGAATCGTGGTCTTCGCCGGAGGGCACATCGTCGAAGATGGGAGCCACGATGAACTGATGGCAGCCGGCGGTGAATATGCTCGCCTTCACAATGAGCAATCGCAATGGTACAATCGATGACCAACCGTGGTGATCGGTACGACGCCACCACGCTGCAGACATCCAGGGCAAAGATCGGACACCCTGAAGAGCTGTTATCATAGGAGGATTGAGGATGATAGATCAGATTAAAGCGCATCTCGACCGTATCAAACGGGCCGGCGCCATGTATGTGGACTGCCGGTGGTACCCGTTCGAGGAATCCAATGCGCTGACGATGTGGAACGGTAACCTCAAACAGGCTGCGGCCTCACGCGAGAGTGGCGTGGGCATCCGCGTGCTGTACAAGGGCGCCTGGGGCTTTGCTGCGTCCTCGGACGTCAGCAACCTGAGCGCGATCTTCGACAAAGCGCTCGACAACGCTCGCGTCGCCGCCGAGCGGGTGACCTTTCCGGTGCGGCTGGCGGAGAAGGATGCCATTGAGGCGGCGTTCACCAGTCCCTGCGAGGTTGATCCCTTCGACGTTCCCCTCTCGGACAAGATCGAGTTTCTCAAGACGATGGACGCAGCGCTGGATCAACCCGGCGTCACCCAGCGCATCGGCCGGCTGGACTTCACACGCAAGCAGATCACGTTCGTCGATTCCGAGGGCAGCGAGATTGAGAAGCACATCACCGAGGTCTTCGGCAGCATCGGCATCCTCGGCGTGGATGCGCAGGGCGCGACACAGGAACGCTCCTTCCGCCTGGGTCGACGAGGCGATACCCGCGGCTGGGAATCCATCGACGACGCTTACTTCGCCGAGAACGCGGAGCGCATCGTCCACGAACTCAACCAGGTGCTTCAAGCCCGCCAGTGCCCCGTGGACGACCGGTCGGTGATCCTGCTACCGGGGATCATGTACCTGCAGACCCACGAGACAATCGGCCATGCGCTCGAGCTCGACCGCATCCTGGGCTACGAGCTGGCATTCGCCGGAGGATCCTTCGTCACCCTGAAGGATTTTGGGAAGTTGCGCTACGGCTCGGAAAAGCTGACAGCGCGGGCTGACGCCACGTTACCTAACACTCCCGGCAGCTTTGGCTACGACGACGACGGCGTCCCCGCAAAGGATACCGTGCTGATCGATCGCGGGATCCTGGTCGGCGCCATCACGGGCCGCCAGATGGTCGAGGAGGCCAACGCCAAGGCCCGCCGCGTGATTTTCGAGGAGAGCGGCGGGGCGAACCGTGCCACGTCCTTCTACCGCGTGCCTATCGAGCGTATGACCAACATCAACATCGACCCTGGCACGGACGGCACGCTCGACGATATCGTCGCCGCCACCGAGCGGGGCATCATCCTCGACGGCGACCGGAGTTGGTCGATCGGCTCCAACCGCGAGCAGTTCCACTTCGGCACCGAAATCGGCTGGTTGGTGGAGGATGGCCAGGTGACCGAGGTGGTCAAGAACTCCACCTACAAGGACGACACACTGAAGTTCTGGAACGCGCTCTCGGCGGTGGGCGATGCCTCGACGTGGCAAGTGGTCTACGTCGACAACTGCGGGAAAGGACAGCCCAACCAGGTGATGCAGCTCGGCCACGGTGTTCCCGTCTGCCGTTTCGATGACGTGAGGATCGGAGAATAAGCATGAAAGCTCGCATCCTACAAACCCTAAGCGACCTGCGGGCCTACGGCCTGACGAAACCGTGCGAGATCGAGCTCTTCTATCACGAGGAAGACAGCACGTTGATGCGCTTTGCGAACTCGGCCGTCTCGCTCAATACCAGCGAGCACCTTATCCGGCTGGAGATCACGGCGACCGACGGTCGGAAACGCGCCAGTTACGAGATGATCACCGACCTCGACCACGTCGACGAGATGAAAGAGGGTATCGACATCGCAGCCGAAATGGTAGAGCACGTTCAGCCGCTGGCCTACGACCCCACGGTTCCCGTGTTCGAGACCTCGTTCGCCGACGAGGGTGCCTATGACCGTGCACTGGCTGAGATCAACAGCGCCGACAAACTGGCCACCTTCAACGTGGCGGTAGCAGGTCTGGAAAGCCCGGCGGAAAACATCACCGCTGGGCTCCAGCTCTCCGGCATCTTCTCCAGCGGCGTCAACACCGTCGCCCAGATCAACACCCGCTCCGAGCACTCCCAGTTCTTCCGCACCACCGACGCCCAGGTCACGGTCGTCCTGGCGCATAACGAAGAGAAGTGGGAGGTGCAAGCCGAACGATCCGCGCAGCAGAAGGCCGAGATCGATCCGCAGCCCCTGCGACGACGACCTGGCCTACCTGGTCGAGCAGTTCACCCAGGACCCGGCCGGACAACTCCCCCTCGGCACCTACGATATCGTCTTCGGCCCCGCGGCGACGGCGGACTTGCTCTCGTTTATGAACTGCGTCGGCTTCAACGGCGGGATGATGAAGCGCGGCTACTCGTTTCTGAGCCAGGACCAGGTCGGGCAGAGAGTCTTCTCGGAGAAGGTCACGCTCGTGGACGATCCCGGCCGTCTGGAGACCTTCCCCTATAAGCGCGACTTCACCGGCATCCGGCGTGACCGCTTCCCGCTCTTCGAGCAGGGCGTCTTCAAGGGCTTCGTCTGGACGCAGGACGACGCCGACGAGTTCGGCGAGCAGCCTACGGGGCACACGGTGGGTCACAAGAGCCTGGTGCTGGAGGGCGGCACGGAGGACGTCGGTTCGCTGGAGGCGCTGGTCGCGGCGCCGCGGGACAAGGACCTGCTCTACATCCCCTTCCTGCACTATACGAACATCGTCAATCCCACCAAGGGCATCGTCACCGGCAGCTCGCGCTTTGGCGCGCTGCTGCTCAAGAAGGATGGGTCGGTGACGATTCCCTACAACGTGCGCCTGACCCAGAGCCTGCTGGACGTCTTTGGCGATAAGGTGGCCTGGCTCTCGCAGCAGACGGTGCCGTACAACACCTCGCACAGCTACGGGGCACGCAATCCCGCCGCGATCATCGTGCCGAAGTTCATGCGCGTCAACGGCCTGGAGATCTCGCACGCTAACGCCTCGTTCTAGCCGGCAGGACGCGGAACCCTGCAGAGGTTCAACCCCGGCCTACTCGGGCCACCACCGCAAGGTTCCGCGTTGCTTGACAGATTGCTCACCCGTGGCATAATGAAAATGTAGATGGAGCTGAAAAGCGTTGATGGAGACGAGTAGGCGCAGGCACGCGCCCAAGCGAGTCCGGGTGGGTGCGAGCCGGACGGCGAGGAGTACGCTGAAAATCCCTCCGGAGCTGCCCGCCGAACGCGATCTCTCCTTTGAGAGACGTCGCCACTAAGCCGGGCCGGGGTTGCCGCCCGTTACCCAAGGCACGGTGGTGTTGGCCATCGACCGAGCGGTCCCGCGTGCAGGCGGGACAAGCAGGGTGGTATCGCGAGAGCGCACGCTCCCGTCCCTGATTGGGCGGGAGCGTTTTGTATTCTGAAGCAAGGTCAGACTGCAGCCTGACCTTGCACGGAGGAGGCAGAGGATGGCATTCAAACCGGTGGGCACACAGGTCGACTTTGTTGCGCTGGAGCACGACATCCTGGAGTTCTGGACGCGTACCGAGGCGTTCCGCAAGCTCAACGAGCTGCGGGCGGGGGCGCCACGGTGGTCGTTTATCGACGGTCCGATCACGGCGAACAACCCGATGGGCGTTCATCACGGCTGGGGCCGCAGTTACAAGGACCTCTGGCAGCGCTATTGGGCGATGCATGGGTACCAGGAGCGGTACCAGAACGGCTTCGACTGCCAGGGATTGTGGGTCGAGGTCGAGGTGGAAAAGGAAAAGGGCTTCGTGGACAAACACGACATCGAGGTCTACGGCCTCGCGCCCTTCGTCCTGGAGTGCAAGGCCCGCGTCCTGCGCCAGGCGGCAAGACAGACCGAACAGTCGATCCGGCTGGGCTATTGGATGGATTGGAACGACCCCGACACGCTGCGCGACATGGCCGACAAGCTGCTGGAGGATGCTCAGCAGGAGATCACGGTCCAGGGTCCACGGGGCCCGGTGACCGGCACGGTCGAGAAACTCGTGGGGATGCTGGGCATGCCCGAGCTCGGCGGCTCCTACTTCACCTTCGCCACCGAGAACAACTACACCATCTGGACCTTCCTCAAGCGCGTGTGGGAGAAGGGCTGGCTCTACAAGGGCCACGACGTGATGCCCTGGTGCCCGCGCTGCGAGACCGGGATCAGCCAGCACGAGATCGTCACCGACGGCTATCGCGAGCTGACCCACGACGCGCCGGTGATACGCTTCCCGTTGCGCGACCGGGAAAAGGAAGCGCTGCTGGTCTGGACCACCACCCCCTGGACCCTCTCCAGCAACGTCGCCGCAGCTGTGGGTCCGGAGCTGACCTACGTCAAGGTCAAGGCCGACGATGGCTGGACTTACTACTTAGCCGAGGGTACCCTTCCCCAGGTGATCAAGGGGCCGTACGAGGTGCTCGGACGGCTCAAGGGCGAGGAGATGCTCGGCTGGACCTACGACGGCCCTTTCGACGACCTGCCCATCATCCAGGAGCGCAACGTACCCAGCTACCACCGCATCATCCCCTGGGACGCGGTCGGCGAGGAGGAAGGTACCGGCATCGTGCACATCGCGCCGGGCTGTGGCGCCGAGGACTTCGAACTGGGCGAGATCTACGACCTGCCCGCCATCGCGCCGCTGCAGGAAAACGGCATCTTCCGCGAGGGATTCGGATGGCTCACCGGCCGCGACGTCAACGACGTCGCCCACGACATCTTCCACGCGCTGGAGGATAAGGGTCGCCTCTACCGCGTCGACGCCTATACCCACCGCTATCCGGTCTGCTGGCGGTGCGAGACGCCCCTGGTTTTCCGCCTGGTGGATGAGTGGTTCATCAACATGGGCAAGCTGTACGACAAGCCCCGTGAGGAGGTCACCGAGGCGGAGAAAGCCGCCAGCCTACGCTACCAGATCATGGACGTCGTGGATGAGATCAAGTGGATCCCCGAGTTCGGCTACGCCCGCGAGATGGACTGGCTGCGTAACATGCAGGACTGGATGATCTCCAAGAAGCGCTACTGGGGTCTCGCGCTCCCGATCTGGGTCTGCGACGCCCCGGGCTGCGCTCACTTCGAGGTGATCGGGGGTGAGGAGGAGCTGCGCGAGCGCGCGGTCGAGGGGTGGGAGGTCCTGGAGGGGCATACTCCCCACAGACCCTACGTCGACGCGGTCAAGATCGCATGTCCCGAAGTGCGGCGGCACGATGACGCGCATCCAGGACGTCGGCAACCCTTGGCTTGACGCCGGCAGCGTGGCCTACTCGACCATCCGCTACCGCTCGGACCACGACTATTGGGAGCAGTGGGTGCCCGCCGACTGGATCAGCGAGTCCTTCCCAGGCCAGTTCCGCAACTGGTTCTACAGCCTGATCACGATGAGCACCGTCTTCGAGAACCTCCCGCCGACCAAGATCGTCCACGGCTACTCGACGCTCTACGCCGAGGATGGCCGCCCGATGCACAAATCGTGGGGCAACGCCATCTGGTTCGACGACGCGGCGGAGACGATGGGCGTCGACACGATGCGCTGGTTGTTCGTCAACCAAAAGCTCGACCAGAACCTGCTCTTCGGCTACACAGGGGCCGACGAGACCCGGCGCCGCTTCATCATCCCGCTGTGGAACGTCTACGCGTTCTTCGTGACCTACGCGGGGATCGACGATTGGACGCCGCCCGCAAGTCTCCTGGACAATCCGGCCCGGTTCGAGGAGGGACATCCGCACGTGGACGAGCCGTGGACGGGCGACGTCGAGCCGACAGTCCTGGACCGCTGGATTATCGCACGGCTGCGGGAGACGCATCGCCGAGATGACGGCAGGATACGAAGCCTACGTCCCGCTCCAGATCGCCCAGCCCGCCGAGGCCTTCCTCGACGATCTGAGCAACTGGTACATCCGGCGGAGCCGGCGGCGCTTCTGGGCCGCACGCGGCGAGAGTCCGACCTCCGACGCCGACAAGGCCGCGGCTTACCAGACGCTCTATACGGTGCTGGTCACGCTGGCCAAGGTGCTCGCGCCGGTCCTACCCTTCATACCGGAGGCAATCTACACGAATCTGGTCCGCAGCGTGGACAGCTCAGCACCCGAGAGCGTCCACCATTGTATGTGGCCCACCGCAGAGCCGCTGAGTGAGTCGGAGCAGACACTCGTTGACGCGATGGGCACGGTGCGGCAGGCCGCGACGCTGGGGCATTCGGTCCGATCGTCCAATAACCTGAAGGTCCGCCAGCCACTCTCACAGGCCCTGATCGCCACCGACCCACGCCACCGCGAGGAACTGACGCAGTTGCTGGACCTGCTCGCCGACGAGCTCAACGTGAAGACGGTGACCTTTGTTGCGCAAGAGGGCGAACTGGTCACCTATCGCCTCCTTCCCGTGAACCGTGTGCTGGGCCCAAAGTACGGCCAGCAATTCCCCATGATTCGCAAGGCGCTGACCGAGGTCGAGGCCGGCAAAGCCGTAGCCACCCTCCACGCAGGAAATCCCCTCGACCTGACCCTGGCCGATGGCAGCGAGATCTCACTGGCGCCGGAGGAGGTGCTGGTCCAGACGCAGGCTCGCGAGGGCTTTGGCGTGGCGGGCGAGGGTGGACTGGTCGTCGCCCTGGATACCCAGATCACGCCCGAGTTGGAGCTCGAAGGGCTGGCACGTGAGGTCGTGCGCCGCGTCCAGGAGTTGCGAAAACAGGCAGACTATGACTTGACCGATCGCGTCAGGGTCGAGTTCAAAGCCGAGGGCAAGTTAGCCGAGGCCATCGACGTCTACAGGAGCGGGATCGCGGACGAAGTTCTGGCCGACGAGATGGTTGCCGTCGCAGCCCCTGCGGGCGACGCCACCCTGGAGGATGAGGTCGACGGCTACGCCATCGCCCTTGCTGTCCGGCGCTCATCCTGAGACACCCATTGCGAAAGGAATCCAAATGGTAGAACAAGTTGAAACGCTCAAGCAGCACCTGGCTAAGATCGTGGATCTCAATCACGCGGCCGGCGTGCTTGGTTGGGACCAGGAGGTCAATATGCCCGAGGAAGGCATTGGCCCTCGCTCGAACCAACTAGCCACCCTGAGTTCCATGGCCCACGAGCTGCTCACGTCGAATGAGACCGCTGAGCTGCTGCGGACCGCCGAGGACGCTGTGGCTGGGATGGATTACGACAGCGATGAGGCCAGCCTGGTACGCATAAGCCGGCGAATCTTCGACGAGCAGACAAAGATCCCGACATCGTTGGTGATACGGGAGAGCAAAGCCGCATCACAAGGGTTTGTGGCCTGGCGCAAGGCGCGGGAGGCGGATGATTACCCCACGTTTGAGCCACATCTCCAGGAACTGGTCGACATCCAGATCGAGAAAGCGGGCTATCTCGGCTATAAGGATCACCCCTACGACGCACTATTGGACCAGTTTGAGACGGGGATGACGACAGCGCAAGTCGAGTCTCTCTTCAGCGACCTCAAGGCCGGCCTGGTGCCGCTCGTGCGCGAGATTGCTGCGAAGCCCGAGGTTGACGACGGCTTCCTGACCGATCAGCGGTTCGACCGGCAGCGACAGTGGGACTTCACCATGTTGCTGCTGCGCGGGATCGGCTACGACTTCAAACGTGGTCGCCAGGATAAGGCCCCGCATCCTTTCACCACTGAGTTCGGCAACCGCGACGTCCGGGTGACCACACGCCTCCACGACAACAATCCCCAGTCCGCCATCTTCAGCAGCGCTCACGAGGGCGGCCATGCGCTCTACGAACTAGGCAGCCCCGACAAGTTCGAGCGCAGCCCGCTGGCCGGGGGGGCAACCCTGGGCCTCCACGAATCGCAGTCCCGCCTCTGGGAGAATCAGGTTGCGCGGAGCGTTCCTTTCTGGTCCCACTATTATCCTATCCTGCAGGCCTTCTTCCCCGAGCAGCTTGGCGATGTCTCGATGGAAAGGTTTCACCGTGCGGTCAACAAGGTCCGACCTAGCCTGATTCGCGTGGAGGCCGACGAAGTCACCTATAATCTGCACATCTTCGTCCGCTTCGAACTCGAGAAAGCGCTGCTCACGGGCGACCTCAAGGTCTCAGACGTACCCGAGGCCTGGAACGCCAGGTACGAGCAATACTTGGGTATTGCGCCGGCCAACGACGCCCAAGGCTGTCTTCAGGATATCCATTGGTCTCACGGCACCCTCGGTTACTTTCCCACCTACACACTGGGCAACCTGATGTCGGCCCAGATCTACGATCAGGCCAAGAGGGATCTGCCCGGTCTCGAGGAGGGCTTTGCACAGGCCGCGTTCGCGCCCCTACTGGCGTGGCTCCGCGAGCGCGTCCACAAGCACGGGCGCAAGTTCACGGCACCGGAGCTGATGGAACGCGAGTTCAAGACCCAGATCAGTGCGCAACCGTTGCTGAACTACCTCAGAGAGAAGTACACGGCCCTGTACGAGCTGTAGGCGACCGAAACCCTTGGGGTTTCCGGCCCGAGCAGACTCGGGCTTGACCCCAAAGGTATTCCACGCGACACCCATCATCCTCCCAGGACTTCAAGGTCTTGGGAGGATTTTCTTATCTCTGAGGTACAATCCGTACTTGCTGGAGTCATCCGGCGTGGTTACACTAAAGAAAGTGTCAGTCTGAAGGAGAGATGATGAACGCGCTCGACCAAGCTACCCGCATCTTCGACCAACTCGTCGCGTGGCGCCGCGACTTCCACAAGCACCCCGAACTGGGGCTCGAGACGTATCGTACCGCGGGGATCGTCGCCACGAACCTTCGCGATTTCGGCTACACCGTGCAGGAAGGCATCGCCAAGGCCGGCATCGTCGCCGTCTTGGAGAACGGTAAGGGGCCGGTCGTAATGAACCGCGTCGATATGGACGCCCTGCCGGTTCAGGAGGAAAACGATATCGCCTTTCTCTCCGAGATCCCCGGGCGAATGCACGCGTGCGGCCACGACGCCCACATCGCAATGGGCCTGGGCATCGCCAAGTTGATGGCCGAGCACCGAGATACCTGGAAGGGTACTCTCAAACTCATCTTCCAGCCGGGCGAGGAAGGGCAGAACGGCGCCGACGTGATGATCCGCGAGGGCGCCCTGGACGACCCGCGTCCAGAGGCCGCGCTCGCGCTCCACGTATGGAACCACTTCCCCTTTGGCAGAATCTCTGCCGTGCCGGGGCCTGTAATGGCAGCCGCCGAGGCTTTCGAGATCGTCATCACCGGCAAGGGCGGCCACGGCGCGCTTCCCCAGGAGACGATAGACCCGGTGATCACCGCAGCTATGATGATCACCAACCTGCAGACCGTGGTGAGCCGTAACGTCGCAGCGCTTGATACCGCCGTCGTCAGCGTCTGCTCGATCCAGGCCGGCGCGGCCTTCAACGTCATCCCGGACACGGCCAGGGTGGGCGGCACGGTGCGCACCTACGACGCCAAGGTCCGCGAGCACGTCCTGCAGCGACTCGAAGCTGTGGTCCACGGGACGGCTGAACTTATGGGCGCGAAGGCAAAGATGGATCTCAAACCACTGACACCGGCCCTGGTCAACGACCCAACCGTCACCGCCCTCGTCCAGGATGTCGTGGTCGATCTCTTTGGGAAGGAGACGCTGGACGTCGAGAATCGCACGATGGGCAGCGAGGACGCCTCCTTCTTCCTGCAGGAGGTGCCGGGCTGCTATGTCTTCGTCGGATCGGGTCCAGAGGACTACAAGGACCGCCCGCACCACAGCCCGCGCTTCGCCATCGACGAGCGCGCGATGATCAACGGTGTGGGCACGATCGTCGAGTCACTCAGACGCCTGATGCCCTTGGGGGAGGCCTGATCCTGCGATGCCGCAACAGGGTCCGCTGCTCTGGCTCGACGGCGAAGGTTGGCTCGTGCTCCTCGGGGGCGGAGACTGGCGCCGCGGGGAGACCGAACACGTAGATGCCCAACTGCTCAGCTTGGCTAACCTCGACCGCCCGATGGTTGCACTGCTGGCCGAAGGCAGCACCACCGACGCAGACGATCTTATAGATCATTACACCAGCCTGGGAGGGCCGGGGGGCGTGGCGCTCTCCCTGCCTATGGTGACCCGCGACCAGCTTCAGGCAGCCAGCTTCCTTGCGCTGCTGGAAGAAGCGGGCATCCTCTACCTCGGCGGCGAGAATCCCGTTCCGCTGGTCAATAATCTCCACAATACCGCCGCGCTGGCCAAGATCATTGAGGGGTTCAGTACCCTGCAGGGACTCACCCTCATTGGGTCCGGAGCGGGTGCTGCAGCGCTGGGTCGCTGGGTCTTTACCCCTCGCCCACCCTACCAACAAGCCATGGGCCTGGGCTTCGTGATGAACGCCGTCATAGCACCTCACTTTCGAGGTACCGAGGAATCACCGGTCCTTCGGGCCCTTCCGCACATCGACTCCGGACTGGGCGCCGGCGGCGCGGACGGGACAGCCCAAGAAGGAGCAAACGTACCTCCCGTGCTACGCACGCTCCTGGGTCTGGGAATCCCCGATGCCACCGCCCTGGCGCTCGGGCCACAGGGCCAGGTCGAAATGTGGGGCGACGGTCAGGTCACCGCCGTCGTCAGTGCCCACGATGAGGAGTAACTGAGACGCGACTCATCTCGTAGAGACGGGGCGGCGCCCCGTTACCGCCCTACGAGGCGCAGAAACGCCCCATCGGCGCGTCTCTACGCGGAGAGGTATCGTGTAGAGACGGGGCGGTGCCCCGTCTCTCCGGTGGAGCACGTCGAATAAGGAGTGCATCTATGCAAGCAGTCGATCCGACGGTCGTCGTACGTGTAGGCGGAGAGGGGGGTGAGGGCACGATCACCCTGGGCGATCTGTTCACCGACATCGCCGCCACTTCCGGCCTGGAGATCTACAGCTTTCGCACCTATCCCGCCGAGATCCGTGGCGGCCAGGTCATGTACCAGACTCGCCTCGGGCTTCGACGCGTGATGACCGAGGGCGACGAGGCCAATGTCCTCGTCGCGATGAATGAGCAAGCCTGGATCGATGAACACGACGACCTCTGCGCACACGCCGCCGTGATCTATGGAGCGGGCATCACTATCCCGACCGATCAGCACCCCCACTACCCTATCGCCATCGACGCCATTACCCAGGAGCTGGACTGGCCGCTGGGTAAGAATTTCGTCTTTCTCGGCGCGCTGATTTGGTTCTTCCGACTTGACCTCGATGTGGCCGAGCGGACCGTCCGCCGCCGCATGCAACGTCACGCCGAATCCCTGGAAAAGAACCTTGAAGCCGTCCGGCGCGGCTACGTCTTTGCCCGGGAGACCTACCCCGAACCCTTTCCCTTCATGCTGCCCATCCCTGACGGGACCGAGGAACGCGTCTTGCTCACCGGAGCCGATGCGATGGCCCTGGGTTCGCTGGTCGGCGGATGCACCTTCTACGCCGGCTACCCCATCACACCGGCCACGCCGGTGATGGAATCGATGGCCCGCTATCTGCCTCCCTTCGGCGGCACCCTCGTGCAGGTGGAGGACGAGATCGCAGCCATCAATATGGCCATCGGCGCATCCTTCGCCGGGAGCCTCGCGATGACCGCCACCTCCGGCCCCGGCCTCTCCCTCATGGTCGAAGGCCTGGGTCTGGCAAGTATGGCCGAGATTCCCCTCGTGATCATCAACGTCCAGCGTGCCGGGCCCTCCACCGGCCTGCCGACCAAGAGCTCCCAGGGCGACCTTTTTCTCGCTCTCTATGGCGGCCACGGTGACGCCCCGCGCTTCGTCCTCGCCCCTGACTCGGTCAAGGACACCTACTTCCAGATGATCTATGCTTTCAGCCTTGCCGAGCGCTACCAGATGCCCGTCATCGTGCTCTCGGACCAATCGATGGCCTCACGCCAGGAGACCGCACCGGTTCCCGGACTCCCCTGGAATGGCCCGCTCGAACGCCTCAGTCCAACTCCCGAGGACCTTACAGGCGACTACCGGCGCTATGCCTACACGGAGAGCGGCATTTCGCCGATGGCCCACCCGGGGATGCCAGGCGGGATGTACCTAGCCGAAAGTCTCGAGCATAACGCGTACGGCCATCCTGACCAGACCCCCGCGAACCACGAGCGTATGATGCATAAGCGCGCGAACAAGGTTGAGACAGCCCGCCGGATGTTGGCCGACTGGCGTATGGCCTCGCGTCGCTGGGGAGATCGCGGTGCACCGTTTGGGATCATGGGCTGGGGGAGCACCCGCGGCGCCGTCCGTGAGGCGATGTATCACATTCAGGCCCAGGGCATTCCGATTGAGGCGATCTATCCCCATACGCTCCTGCCGATGCCCGATCAGGCCATCAAGGACTTTATTGCTACGAAGCGCGCGATCCTCGTGCCCGAGCTCAACTATTCCGGCCAATTCGGCCGCATGGTTGAACACCGCTACTACAAAGATCTCGACGAGCGCAACGTCCACATCTACCAGAGTACGAAAGAACAGGGAGTGCCCTTTAAGATCCGCGAGATCTTCGATTCAGCGATGTTTATGATCGACCAGGAGCGCCTTCTGTGGGACAAGGCTCACGGAGACCTGGCCACCATCTTTAACACCGTCCGCAAACTTAGGGAAGCCAATCCCAGCGGGTGGGACGGGGGAAGTTGCCATGACTAATCTCAATGCGTCGGGTTATCGCAGCGACGTCAAGCCCATCTGGTGTCCCGGCTGCGGGGATTACGCCGTCCTGAGCGCCCTCACCCGGGCCTTCGCACAGCTCGATCTGGTTAGAGAGAACATCACCATTGCCTCCGGCATCGGATGCTCCAGCCGTTTCCCGGCTTTCCTCAAGACCTATGGCATCCACGGAATCCACGGTCGAGTGCTTCCTCTCGCCACCGGCATCAAACTCGGCCGCCCCGAGACGACCGTCATTGCCGTGGGCGGCGATGGTGACGGTTTCAGCATCGGCGGAGGCCACATTCCCCACGCCGCGCGGCGCAACGTCGACATCACCTATATCGTGATGGACAACAGTATCTACGGCATGACCAAGGGCCAGCCATCGCCCACCAGCCCACAGGGCATGATCAGCAAGGCCGCGCCTTACGGCGCCCAGGAGCAGCCTCTCAACCCGCTGCTGATGTCCCTCAGCTACAACATCTCCTTTGTCGCGCGATGTTTCTCGGGCAAGGTCAAGGAGATGACCGAGGTCCTGGTGCAAGCCCTGCAGCATCCCGGCTTTTCCCTCATCCAGGTGTTGAGCCCGTGCGTCACCTACTATGACACCTACGCGCACTACCGCGAGATCACCGCGCCGCTCCCCGCGGACCATGACCAGAGCGACCGCCTGGGCGCGATGGCGCTCGCGCTGGACACCGACATCCAGTACCTCGGAATCTTCTATCGCGACTCCGATCGTCCCGCCTACAACGAGCGCATCGCCGCGGTACAGAGCACCGCTCCGAAGCTCACCCTCGACACGCTTTTCGATCGTCTCAAGCGATAGACTCGATGAACGGCAAGCCTTCCATTCGACTCGTCGCCAGTGACATCGACGGCACGCTGCTCATGCCCGCACGCGCGCTTACGCCACGAACGCTGCGTGCACTGGGGCGCCTCCGATCGTACGACGTCGCGTTTGCCTTTGTCACGGGCCTCAACCCCTGGGTGACCCGGCGCCTCGTCAACGCGGTTGGGCCCTGGGCACACGCAGTCTGTCTGAACGGCATCTTCACCCTGAAGGAGGGGAAGCCGGTCCCGGGGCGCTTCGTCGATCCCCACGTGGCCCGAGAGGCCGTGGAGCTGATTGTCGATCGCGGCTACGTACCACTCGTCTACGGTGAGGATCAGATTACACGCTATCTGCCCGGGCACGAGGAAAGTATGGCGGAAGTGAGGGTCCTCATTGCCGAACGTCCCTACCAGCCCTACATAAGCGTAGAGACGGTCACAGAGCTCTTCGCCGTCCGACCGGCACAGATCTCGGTCTGCGAGAAACGCGAGCGAGGGGCAGCGCTTTTCCCGCCGCTCCGGGACGCGGTGGGGGATCGAGCCTACGTCGTCTACCAGCCTGGCCATCACACCTGGGTGGAGGTCAACCACCCTGAAGCACGCAAGGATCTGAGCCTGGTGGCCCTGGCGCGGAGCCTCGGTGTTGAGGCCGACGAGGTACTCTACTTCGGCGACAGCCTCAACGACATCCCGGTCTTCGAGACGTTTCCCTACACGGTAGCGGTGGACGATGCACGACCCGAGGTCAAGGCGCTGGCGTGGAAGACGGCGGGCGCCTGTGAGGATGACGGCGTTGCCCGTTTCCTCGCCGACTGGTTTGGATTCTCGCTTGACTGACCGCATCGTTGACCTGACTGAGGGCGTCGCCATGGTCGTCACCGACCTCCATGGCGATTGGACTCTCTACGAGCGCTATCGCGATGTCTTCCTTGAACTACAGGCCCGTGACCTTGCCCACTTCCTGATCTTCACAGGCGACCTGATCCACAGTGAGGGACCTCCCGCAGAGGATCGCTCGCTGGAGATCGTCCTTGACCTGATGACACTCAAGGCCAGGCTGGGTCCGACCTTGATCGTCCTGCTGGGCAACCACGAGATGCCCCATATCTACCACGTGACGCTGTCCAAGGGAGACCGGGTCTACACCCCGCGCTTTGAGCGCGCCATGGGGCCTGATAGAGAGCGTGTGCTCACCTTCTTCCGACAACGACCCTTTGTCGTCCGCACCGCTGCGGGCGTCACCATCTGTCACGCGGGGGCATTTCCGCAGGCGACGGACCCTCACGCGATCGCCCATCTGGAGCGATTCTCCCACGAGGGGCTGCTGAACCGGGTCGAGGCTCAGATACCACCGGGCCAGCGACCGGCATTGCGCAGAGCCGTGGGCGAGATGACCGGCGTCGCATATGCGGACCTCGCGCGCACCTATATGGGCGTCGACAGCCCCGCGGACCCACGCTACGACGATTACCTGCTGGGAATCTTTGCAGGCTATCAGGACGAGTTCAAGCTACTCTGGTCGGCTCTCTTCAGTCGCAACGAGTACGATGGTGGCATGAAAGCCTACACCCAACAGGTTGAGGCCATGCTGGCCCGCCTATCTCAAGCCGGTACGGTGCAGCGCGTGCTGGTCACGGGCCATATCGGCGCCCGGAACGGCTACCGGATCCTGGCCCGCGGCCAGCACCTGCGCGTGGCGAGCGGCAGCCACGCACACCCCTACCGCACCGCGCGCTACCTGCTCTTCGACACCGGAAGGCCAGCCCCGGCAGCGGAGGCTCTGCTGCCGGGGCTGGGCAGCGTCTTCGGCACGGAAAAGACGTTCCCACGTTAGCACGTCTTAACGTTCTATCCGCCTCGCAGCTTCGCGCCCAGTTCTTTCTCCACCGCCCGAATAATGCGCGTGCGGAGCTTCGTGACGTCACGCTCCGACAGCGATCGGTCGGGCGCCTGATAGCTCAACGCGAAAGCGAGGCTCTTCTTGCCGGCGCCCACCTGTTCCCCGCGGTAGACGTCGAACAGCGTCACCTCCGTCACCAGAGGTCTACCGGCATCCTCAAGCGTGCGCTGGACATCCACAGCAGGGGTCGCCTCGTCGACAACCAGGGCCAAGTCCTCGTGGACCGGGGCAAAAGGTGAGAGCATCCCGATCTTCTTCTCCGCCTCTGCCTCCGCCGCCGCACCGAGCAGGACCTCCAGATCCCATTCCAAAAGCACCACCGGCTGATCCGGCAGATTGAAGGCCTCCCGAACGAAGGGATGGACCTCACCCAGCACGCCGAGTTCACGCTCGCCCACCGTCACGGCCGCACACCGGCCGGGATGAAACGATGGGTGGTTACCGCGGCCCCAGCTCACCTTCAGACCGAGGTCTAGACGCCTCAGAAGCGCGTCGACGATACCTTTGAGGTCGAAGTAATCCAGCAACGCCCCACTCTGCCCGACCGCCCCCTCGGGCGCAGCACCGGAGGGGGCAGAACCTGCCTCCTGCCACCACGCCGGGTCGCGTGGGCCTGTCAGCAGGATACTTAGGTGGCGCGGCTCTGCCACGCCTGTCTCGCCCACAGAGGCATCCGGCTCGCCGGCCTTATAGTGGATGCGACCGATCTCGAAGATGGCGATACGTGCCAGATAGCGCAAGTTTGACCAGGCCGTCCGCAGAGCACCAGGCAGCAACGTGCGCCGCATCTGCGACCGCTCCGGTGCAAGGTAGTTCTGCAGCAGCACAAGCTCGCCCGGCAGCGTCAGAAGCTTGTCCGGCTCAGGATGCAGCCGCGCCTCATCCTCCGGGTCGATGAGCGAATAGGTGATCACCTCATCGAGGCCGAGCCCAACGAGGATGTCGCGCAGATGCTCCTCGGCCTCCAGTGCTGTATTACGTCGCAGAGGCGGCAGCGCTTCGTCGATGAGCGTGCTGGGGAACTTGTCGTATCCCCACAGTCGCGCGACCTCCTCGACAAGGTCCACAGGTAGCCCCACGTCCAGCCGATAGGAGGGCACCGTGACCTGCCAGGTCGTCGGCTCTGAATCTTGCGAAGGTTCAGGCCCGAGCGAAGCTCGCGAAACCTTCTCGAGGTTAGCGGGTTCATCCACCTCGAACTCCAACGCCCTCAGGATCCGAGCCTGCTCCGCAGGAGCAATCTCGATCCCGAGAAGACGGTCCGACAGGCCCGGATCGTAGGCGATGGTCCGCTGTTCCGGCTTACCCGGATAGAGATCGCCGACGACGGGATCGATCGTGGCCCCGGCCAGCTCTTTCATCAACTCCGCGGCCCGAGCTGCCGCCGGGAGCGCCAGCTCGGGGTCCACCCGCTTGCCAAAGCGCGACGACGCCTCGGTATTTAGCCTGAGCCGCTGACTCGTGCGGCGGATATTCAGGAAGTTGAAGTTGGCCGCCTCAAGCAGGACGTCCTTCGTCTCCTCGCCCACCTCGCTATCCAGACCGCCCATGACGCCGGCGATGCCCACGGGGCCCTGACCATCCGTGATCAACAGCATCTGATCATCGAACACGCGCGGCTCCCCATCCAGCGTGGTCATCCGCTCGCCCTCTGTCGCACGGCGCACGACGATGGTAGGCCGATCCCCATCCCTCCCCTGGCGGGGGATCGCGCGGACTTGGGCGTAGTTGAACGCATGAAGAGGCTGCCCGAGCTCCCACATCACGTAGTTGGTGATGTCGACAATGTTGCTGATCGGCCGCATGCCTGCCCGCTGGAGCCGGAGCTGCATCCACAAAGGAGACGGCTTGATCTCGACGTTGCGGATCATCGTCGCCGTGTACCGTGGACACAGGTCCGGATCCGCGATCTCCAGATCCACGAAGTCGACGTTTTCAGACGTCGTCAAACCCAAGGCCTGGATAGCACTGGACGCATCGCGTTTGAGGGGCCGCCCGTAGAGCGCGGACACCTCGCGGGCGATGCCGTAGATCGACTGCAGATGGCCGAAGGGTCCCTTGATATCGAAGTCGAGGACGTAATCCCCCAACACGTCCACCAGCGGCACGCCCACAGGTGTGTCATCTTCCAGGTAGATGATATCAGCCGCCGCCTCGGTTAGCCCCAGTTCCTTCTCCGAGCAGACCATCGCGCGAGATGGCTCGCCTCGAATCGTGGTCTTCTTGAGCCGGCTCTTAGCCCACCCTTCGGCGTGCCCATCATACAGCTCCGCACCCTCCCAGGCGAAGGCAACCTTGAGATGCAGGCCCTCCTCGCCCATTCGCGCGTACAAGCTGGGCGCACCGGTGACGACAATCTCATGCTCGTCCCCGCCATAGTTGACCTCGGCCAGCACCAGTCGATCGGCGTTCGGGTGCGGCCGGACCGCCAGTACCTCCGCCGTCATAACCTTCTCGGGATCCCAGGGCAGCTCCGCACCGGGATGCCCGATGACGTCAATGGTCTTCACCTCGAGTCCGGAAAGGTCCAGTCGCTGCCGCAGCGACCTCGATCTCCAGATCCTCCACCTCAACGTAGTCGTTTAGCCACGATAGGGGTATACGCATGGTTGGCCTCCCTAGAATTGCCGCAGGAACCGCAAATCGTTCCCATAGAATAGACGGATATCCTCAACGCTGTATCTCAGCATCGCAGGTCGCTCGACGCCAAACCCAAAGGCGAAGCCGCTCCAGGTTTCGGGGTCGTAGCCACCGTTCTCGAGCACGACAGGATGTACCATCCCGGCACCGGCAAGTTCCAACCAGCCCGTGTATTTGCAGACCGCGCAACCGGCGCCGTGACAGAGGACACAGGCCGCATCCAGCTCAACACTCGGCTCGGTGAAAGGGAAGTACGAACTGCGCACGCGGACCTCCTCGTCCGGCCCATAGTAGAGCCGTGCAAACTGGGTCATCGTGCCGATGAGGTCCGTCATCGTGATCCCTCGACCTACGGCGAGTCCCTCGAGCTGGTAGAACTGGTGCTCGGACCTGACCGTGATCTGCTCGTAGCGGTAGCACTTCCCCGGCAGGATCACGCGGATCGGATCGGGACAGCGCTCGCGCATGGCCCTGATCTGACCGGGTGAGGTGTGGGTGCGGAGCAGGCGCCGGTTGCTCAGCTTGGCCTCACTCGCAGCGCCACCGGTCGAAGGGCTCTTAGGGCCGAGTAGCGAATCCTTGACCCAGAAGGTGTCCCACATATCGCGCGCCGGATGGTACTCCGGGATGTTGAGCAGATCGAAGTTATACGCCTCCAGCTCGACATCCGGCGCCTCATAGACCTCGAAGCCCATCTTCGCGAAGATGTCGTAGAGCTGCCGCAGCGCCTGGGTCGTGAGGTGTAGGTGTCCGGGCACCACCGGGCGCCCCGGCAGCGTCACGTCGATCGTCTCAGAGGCAAGCTGCTGAGCGACCTCCGCCTGGCGGATCTCCTCCAGCCGCGTCTCATAAGCCCGGAGCAGGAGTTGCTTGATCTCGTTGACCCGCTGCCCATAAGCCGGACGATCTTCCTTGGACATCTGGCCCACCTGACGCGCCCGCTGCGTGATCTCGCCCTTGCGGCCGAGGAATCGCGCCTCCCAGTCCTCAAGCGCGCGTGTCGTCGAGGCGGCGGTCAGATCGGCCAGCGCCTGCTCACGAATCTGCTCCAGTTCCTCAAACGAACTCATTGTCCACCCCCTTCAACTAAACCGTTGAAACGTGTAAACGTTCGTACGTTTGCACGTGAAAACGCAACAAAAACGCTCTCGTCCCTTGCCGGGACGAGAGCGTAGCTCCCGCGGTACCACCCTGCTTGTTCTGCGGCGCTCGAAACAATCAGAGAACGCTTACAGAACCCCTCCCCCACAATCATCCGGACATCTCCGGCCCTGACGATGGGTTGCCCAAATAACGCCGGGCTCGCGGAGCCATCTACTTGACTCCCCAGACGGGAATCGTTGAATGGTCAGCTCAGAGGCGAACTTCATCGAGCTTTCGCTGGGTGTGGCTCTCAGTCTCCGACCACACTTCCCTGTCAGGTGCCGCCCGACTACTTCTCCTCGTCCATGCCTTTGAAGAGATTCAACTAACCTTTATTATCACCAGCTAGACGAAAATGTCAAGCGCAGGACGCACGCCCATCAAATGCCTAAGGCTTCGCGCGCCTCCCCTTCCATCATGTCGGGCTTCCACATCTCCTTGCCCATGACGACCTCCACGGGCTTATCGGATAGCTCGGCGGCCCGATCCCTGACCTGGTTCATCATAAACGAGGCCATTGGGCACATGGGCGAGGTGAGGATCATAGTAATGGTGACCTTATCACCCTCCGTGCTGATATCGCGGATCATGCCGAGCGATACCACGTCCAGCCCGATCTCGAAGTCGATTACGTCCCGCAATCCTTTGCGAATCTCGTTTGAGTCCCCCTGCATCACACGTCTCCTTCCCAAGCGGTTTGTTGATTAGTATCCGACGACGCCGTCATGATCTCGACACCGTCCTCGGTGACCAGGACGGTATGTTCCCACTGCGCCGACAGCGCACCGTCCGACGTCACTGCCGTCCAGCCATCCTCCAGTACTGTGGCCTTGTAGCTCCCGATGTTGATCATTGGCTCGATGGTGAAGACCATGTTGGGCACCAGGGTCAACCCGGTCCCGGGCTCGCCATAGTGCGGCACGTCGGGGGCCTCGTGGAAATCCACGCCCGTGCCGTGCCCCACAAAGGCGCGCACCACCGAATACCCGAAGGACTCAGCATACACCTGAATAGCGTGGCCAATGTCGCCAATCGTGTTGCCCGGTTTGACCTGTTCGATACCCAGATACATCGAACGTCGAGTCACCTCTACCAATTGCCGGGCGGCATCGGAAACCTCGCCGATCAAGAACATCCGGCTGGAGTCTCCGTAATAGCCATCCAGGATCGAGGTCACGTCAACGTTGAGAATGTCCCCCTCCTGGAGAACACGCTCAGGTGAGGGGATGCCGTGACAGATCACCTCATTGATCGACGTACAGACGCTCTTCGGATAGCCGCGATAGTTGAGGGGCGCCGGGATGGCACCCGCGGCAACGGTCATATTGTGAACCCACGTGTTGATCTGCTCCGTCGTGATGCCCGCCACTATTCGGCCCTGCAGACTATCCAGGATATCACGCGTCAGATAGCAGGATTTACGGATACCCTCAATTTGCTCCTCGGTCTTGATGATGACCTCACGACTTCTGCGGGCTGCCACCTGACGGCGCGCATGGTTCCGCGCGAGGTCCTGTTTCAGATGGCAGTGCTTGTACTTCTTGCCGCTCCCGCACCAGCATGGGTCATTGCGTGACAATCTTTCCACTCGATACCTACCTTTCACTACCTACGAAGCACGTGTGAACGCCGGCACGTTCGAACGTTGTCGCATCTCCCAAAAAGCCGCCCTGAAATCCTCGAACCCCCCGGTCAGGATCGCGCCCCGAATATCCGTCATGAGTGACAGCATTGTGTGCAGGTTATGGATGGTCAGGAGCGTCGCACCCAGCATTTCTCTGGCGATGAGGAGATGGCGGATATAGGCCCGGCTGAAGTGGCGACAGGTGTAACACTCACACGAAGGGTCAAGCGGGCTCGGGTCCTCGGCAAAGCGCGCGTTCCGCATGTTGTACTTGCCGGCGCGCAAGAGCGCTTGCCCGTTGCGGGCGACCCGTGTGGGCAAGACACAGTCGAAGATGTCAATCCCCCGAGCCACACCCTCGACAAGGTCCTCCGGCGTGCCGACCCCCATGAGATAGCGAGGCTTGTTCCCCGGCAATGTCGGCGTCGTGACGTCCAGCGTCGCGTACATCTCCGCCTTGCTCTCGCCTACCGAGAGCCCGCCGATCGCGTAGCCGTCGAAATCCAGCGAGACCAGGCGGCCCGCGCTCTCCTCGCGGAGATCTGCGAAAATGCCGCCCTGCACGATGCCGAAGAGCGCCTGATCTGCACGTGTATGAGCGACTTTGCAGCGCTCGGCCCAGGCGTGGGTACGAGGGAGAGCGTAATCCCTGAGATAGTCATAGTCATCCGGCACCGCGCATTCATCCAGCACCATCGCGATGTCGGCACCCAGATTCTGCTCGATCTCCACCACCTTCTCCGGTGTGAACCGATGACGCCCTCCGTCGATATGGGAACGGAAGGTCACACCGTCGTTATCAATCTGCCTCAGGGAGTCCTTGCCGTTGCCTCCGGCCAGGCTAAAGACCTGGAAGCCACCGGAGTCCGTCAACATCGGACCTTCCCATCCCATGAACGTGTGGACCCCACCGAGAGATCCGATCAGTTCATCGCCAGGCCTGAGGTAGAGATGATAGGTGTTCGCCAGCACCAGCGATGCGCCGGCGTCCTGGAGCTGCTGCGGTGTCATCGCCTTGACGGTAGCCTGCGTGCCCACCGGAGCGTAGACCGGCGTCTGTAGCGGCCCATGCGCCGTATGAAAGATACCTGCTCGCGCTCGCCCCTCTGTCGCCAGCAGATCCCACGTAAGAAGATCCCCCACGCAACACTTCCCCTTCACCATTGTGATACTCGAATCTAGTCATGATACCACAAAAGATCAGGGTCTGACCGTCGAGGGTCCGGCAGGACTGAACGTACGTGAAAAGGAGACTGACTGGCGAAGGTTACGATCGTTCCATCTAGGTCTTCACTCCAATAGAACGTCCCAGCCTACACATCTGACGGTCTGAGTGGGTCAGCAAACCTAGCGACCGACGCTGGCAACGTCGAAGCCGGAAGGAAGCTTGGCAATCTCTACAAGCCACCCGCGGTAGCGCTCCAACGAGAAGGGCGGCGTGCCCAGGAGGTAGTGGTTTCCGTAGGTCACGCCTTCGATTGACCAGTCAATGAGGAAGAGACGCTGATCGCTTCGGGAGACCCGGATCGCGCCGAGCGAGGCATTGCTGTTGGCGCGGCTGCCGAAGGCTCCGGACAGCAGCGTCTCGCCGCTGTCCGCGTCGCGGACGCGATAGGTGCCACGGCTGTCGGTGCGGGTGTCATTGCCCACCACCAGGTCCACGTGCCAGTTCTCCGGCTCGTCGATCATCAGGCAGACGGGCAACTGTGCGCGCTTGATGTAGTGGTAGGCGAGCTTCTTGCCAAAGTAGTAGTCGACGACCGCATCTGAGAACTGAGGCCAGCCGTCCATCAGGTTCCACCAGATGACGCCCGTCCGGCGCCATTTCTTGAGACGCGTCATCTCGATGAAGAACTTCTTGGCCTCGGCCTGCGAGATCTGCGAAGCCAGGATGAAGGTCTCCAGATCGCCAGGTTCAATGCCGAAGAGCTCCTTGATCTGGTTCGCCATCAATTCGACGCGATATTGGCGCTCATCGTCCCTTCCGGCCGGCGCCGTGCAATGGGTGATCCATTGATCGTTGTTCTGCCAAGGCCAAAGATGCTCAGCATCGATGAACCGTTGAATGGACGAGAGATTGGGACACCCGTGGTAGCCGATCTCGCTGACGAAGTGGGCAATATGCTGGGTATAGAACTCGCTCTTGTAGTAGTCTCTGGGGCCCCATAGGTGTTGCTCGGGCGAAGTCCTGTCCCGCTCGGCATGGGACGCGGCCGCCGGACTGATGTAGGGCGAACTAGGCAGATAGGGGCGGAAAGGATCGGCCTGGAAGACAGCGCCGGGCAGCGTGTCACGAGTGATGCGGTTGTTCTCAGGGTCTGGATAGAGCATATCGCACTCGTTGTCGCCGCACCACAAAGCCAGGGAAGGATGACCCCTCAGTTTGCGGATCACTACCACGGCCTCGTCTCGAATCGCTGAGCGGAACTCCTGCGTTTGAGGATATCGACCGCACGCCATGGCGAAGTCTTGCCACACCAGAATTCCGTGGCGATCACAGAGATCGTAGAAGTCGTGGTCCTCGTAGACGTTGCCTCCCCAACAGCGGATGATGTTGCAGCCGAGGTCCACTGTCATGGCCAAGATGTCAGGAAGCCGTTGAGCATCGCGGCTGTGGAAGGCATCGACAGGCACCCAATTGGTGCCCTTGCACAGGATCGGAGTATCGTTGACCCGAAAGAGGAACTCGCCTGGATCCTCCCGACTCGTGACATCCGTACGCTCCAGCGTCACGGTGCGAATGCCAAAGGTCGTCGTACGCTCCGAAATGACCTCGTCCTGCCACAGGAGCTGGACGGTAGCCTCATACAGAGCCGCCTCACCATAGCCCGCAGGCCACCACAGCTCGGGGTCGGGCACCTCGAAGCTGAGTGTGCTGGCCTTGAAACGCAAGGGACTGCAGATGTCAAAACTGGACGCACCGCAGCGTCCCTGCACGCGCACACGGAGGCCCAGTAAGCGTTCAGGCGCTGTGGTTACTTCGATGTAGAGCCCCATCGTAGCGCGCTCCGGCGTCAGAGCCTGGGTGAAGACGTAGAGGTCATCGATCTCGCTCTCGTCATGTACCCGGAGCTCAACACCGCGCCACAGACCCGCCGACAAGGCTCGCGGCATGATGTCCCAGCCATAACTATGAGCTGCCTTCCGCACCCACAACCGGTCCTCACCGAACCCCCAGGTCTCAAGCGACGGATCGTAGGGATGGCGCAGTGCCTCGAGGACCGGCGAGCCCAACCGCACCGTCAACGTGTTCGTCGCGCCAGGTCGGAGGGCCGTCTGGACGTCGAAGCGATGCTCGATCAGCGCATTCGCGGACCGCCCGATCTCGATGCCGTTGACCCAGTAGGGCGCGATGCAGTCAGCGCCGTCGAAGACCAGCTCGGCTCGCTGACCTACCCGCAGCGGCGGAGCGTCAAACTCACGCTGATACCACCACTCATAAAGCTCGTAAGGCTGCAGTCTTTGGATGTTGTCCCCGAAGAAGGGATCGGGGAGCTCGCCAGCCCGAACCAGGTCTAGCTCCACGTTGCCCGGGACTTGTCCTGTTACCCAGAGATCAGAATGATCGGCAAGATCAGCGGGTTGCCGTAGCGGACTGCCGACCTCAGGACTACCGTAGAGTTCCCAAGTGCCATCCAAGGAAAAAGACCGCATCAGAGCACACCTCCACCAAGCGAATCACACGGACGGTTCACTGACTACACGGCCCCCCTCTGTATACGGGGAAGCCTCGTCAGGATCCCAATCGCTATCAAGCCAAGGAGCGCGGACAGTATGTATAGGCTACTACCCCCGACGTTGTCGTAGAGCGCGCCCCCGCTCAAAGAACCCAACACTGAGCCCACCCCACGACTGGAGGCGGCATATAGCCCCAGTGCAAGGCCCAGATGCGTGGCAGGCACGAGTTCATTGATCCGAACCACAGCCGCCACCTGAAGTACAGCAAATGAGAAGCCGTGTATGATTGCCAAGGCGAGCACGACGGGCCCGGATTGCACCATACTCCATCCTAACCAGAGCAGTACATATGTAGAGAAAGCAGTGACCATCGCTCGACCTGCCCCGTGGCGACCGAGCCACTCCCTGGATAATGCCACCAGCGGGATTTCAACCAGCGAACTCAGCGCGAAGAAGCCACCGATAAGTCCGACCCCTAGACCAAGATCGTCGAGGTGCAGCGCATACGTGGTTCGCCACATCATGTTGGCAGTGTCGAGGAGCAGGATAGCACAGAGGAAAACGAAAAAACCAGATCCCACCAACCGATGAAGCGTGCCGCCGGTTGGCTTTGTGTGTCGGGGATTGCCGGTTCTCGGGAGCAATAAGGCAAGACCAACACAGAGTATCAACAGCCCCACATATACGGGAAACATAATACTGATCCCGACTTGCTCACCCACGATCCCGATCAGCAGACTGGCTGCCACGGTTCCCACCGAGCCCCACACACGCACGCGACCGAATGTATGACGATCGCCCTTGAGGATTGCCAGCGTTGCTGCGTCGGCAAGCGAGATGATAGGGCCTGCGAAGAACCCCCACAGAATCACTGCGGCAATCGTTGGGAAGAAGCCGTGCGCGGCCTGTAGTACGAGGATGCTCGGACCCGCACCGAGGCAAGCCACCGACAGAAGGGGAATCCTGCAGCGAACCGACGGCGTATCGTTCAGCGCCCCCCAGATAGGCGCCGAGATCAGGTTCATCACGTGGGCTACCGCAATCACGATGCCGATCTGCGGAGCCGAGAGGCCATGGCGCCGATACGAGAGGTATAGAAACGGGCCCAGCGAACCCAGCGCGCCATAGAAACAGAGGTAGAACAGGCTCACCGACACCCGCGAAGGCACAGGGCCCGTTCTGGTGCTGCAAGACAGCTCGGTTACCCCTCCCAACTAGCTTACACAATGGACGTGTACGTCAGACGTGTGTAACCGTGGTCTTTGCCGAGACAGCGAATACGCTGCTTTGCCGTACCCGTCACGCTCGGGCCTCCTCGGCACGCAGGGTTTGAGCTGCTCGGACCATCGCCAGGTAACCCTCCACGGGCACATACTCGGGGATCGAGTTCCAGATCCCAGTGCATAGCCCTGCGCCGTTTGGCGGAAATGGCGTCCTATTTCCACCACCCGTTCATAAATTCGATCGGGTGTCTCGCGGCAGAAGATATCAACGTCGATGCCGCCGACGAGGCCGATCCGATCTCCGAACCGCTCGATCCAGGTACCGAAGGGCGCAATCACATCTTCGTTGGAGTGCTTCGCGTCGATGCCGGCGTCGATCATGTCGTCCATAATGCTGAAAATGTTCCCGCAGGAGTTCACAGGAAGGGACGCCCCGCTGCGTGCACGAGCGCAATGAGCTTTCGATACTGAGGTACAATATGCGCACGGATAACCCGCGGAGCAACCAGTGTGCTGACCTTGTAGCCCTGGTCGTCGCCGACGCGGCAGACGGCGAAGAGATCCGCGTAGAGTTGCAGGAAAATTTCCGCCAGATCGTGACCATCAGGTCGCCGATCTGGCGGTACAAGTCTGCATAGAGCTCAGGGTCGTCAAAGGACATGTAGGCCAAGTGCTCGTAGCCCGCCAGATCCTCAGCGATCTCGAAAACGCCATACCCGGGTCCCCCCAGAGCCTTCATTCCCGGCGGCAGGGCTGCAGCCAGTGCCTGAAACCGCCGCTCGGCGACGGCCCAGAATCGTGCGGGGGATTCTTCCCAAGGGTACCGCTCGAAGTCAGCACGGTTCTGAATTGGACCAGGATGCTCGCCCAGCAAGGCGCCGCCCCCCGGCAGAATATCCACGATGCCGACCTCGTAAGAGACCGTATCGTAGGTCATATCTCTATAGAAACCGCAGTAGACTGCAAAGAACCGCGCCAGGTCTCGGTCGTCGCCACCCGCCAGTTCCTCAAATCGCGTGCCCGTAGCCTGCTCCATAAAGGCCGGATTGATGTAATGCTCGTATAACGGCAAACGTTCAGGCCGCCAATTGTAGGCCACATCCACCATATGGCGGTAATCGGGCACAAACTGCTCCCCGGATTCATGCACCATAGATACTCCTCGAAGAACACAACCGTCCCAGATCCTGCTCATGGCTTCGCTAGAAAGGCTCACCTGGCACCCGACTGGAGCGTAGCGCCAAGCCTACTCGAGATAGGCCCCCTGCCAGTAGTAGCGCCAGTTCGCAGGGCCAGGCCACCGTGTGACCTCCTCCGGGAACGTTGCCTCGCCACCGCTGCGCAACCAGGCAATCAGGCGAGTATCTGTGCCGCGCCGCTCAGCTTCGGCAAGCCCGGCATCACGCAGTCGAGAGACAACGTCTGGATAGTCGCCAGCGACGTCCTCGACGGACCCATAGCGGAAGAGACGACAGGCTTCGGGATTAGCAAAGACGTTCAGATACCACTCGGGGTCGAAGAGCGAGAAGAGAGGCACGTTCAGGTCAGCGCGCCAGGCACCCACCGCAGGGCCGGTAAGCGCGATCGGACGTGCGAGCGACATCTCAGGCGATAGAAGATCCCGACCTACCCACGTCTCTGGGAGCGAGCAGGCCGCCAAGCCCAGAATCGTTGCGGCGATGTCCTGTGGTTGCACGATCTCGCTGTTCCGTCCCGTCGGTCCCTCAGGCAGGTGAATCAACAGAGGCACGTGGGCCACCTGCTCGCTGACCGGTCGGGTCTTGCCAAAGCTCCCCCGTTCCCCCAGATTCGTGCCGTGATCCGCAGTCACAATGACAGCGGTGTTGCGATCCAACCCAGTCTCCTCCAATGCAGCCAATACTTCGCCGAGCCAGTGATCTACCCAGGTGACCTTGGCCGCATAGTATGCCGTCAGCCGCTCCTTGACGCCTGCCGGAAAGACGCCGTCTGCCGGGCTTCGCGCTGCTTTTCCGAAGGCACGGGGGTCGATCAGCCCATTGTAGCCCGGCGTGTGATCATATCGTCGGACGAAGTCGGGCGGCACGTCCCAGGGCTCGTGAGGGTCGAAGCAGTCAAGCCACAGAAAAAAACTGCCCTCTCGACTTCGCCCTCGTGAGGCATTATCGCGTAGGAACTCAGCACCCTTGAGGAAGAGCTGTGCTGTGTTCCATTTCTCTGGACGCGATGTCTTACGGTGCGCCCGAGAATAGGTCAGCAGCATCCGCCGCGCCTCATCATCTACGGCATCCTCGCCAAGGTAATCGAAAAGCGGATCACGTGTCCAGTGAGCCAACGGCGTGAGGCCCTCATCATCAATCCACGGGAGATCCACCTCGGCACCGCGCACGAAGGTCCATGCCGCGAAGGGCCAATCGAAGGCGTGCCCGCCGTTGACTAAGTGCGGTGTGTCATGAATCAGCTGCGTCGCATAGCCAACCTGCGCCAGCAGCCGCGGCAGTGTAGGGACGTCAAAACGCAAAGGCATCCAGGGATGGAAAGGGCCCTGGTAGGGCCAGGCATACTCCCCTGTCATTACGTCGGTGCGATAGGGAATTGTCGGATAGCTTGCCGGGTATGCCCGATCAAAGATCAGTGACTCGGCGGCCAGTGCGTCCAGGTTCGGTGTTTGGATCCAATCGTTCGCGCCGTTGGCGTGGACGTAGTCATAGCGCAGCGTGTCTATGATGATCAGAATGATGTTCATATCAATACACTTTCCCTAACGAGCGCATGTCTGGGCTCGTCCTCCATCGATCGGGATGTTCGCTCCGGTTATCCATCCGGCCTGCGGTGAGGCCAGGAAGTAGATTAAGTCCGCAACCTCCTCCGCCTGCCCAACCCGTCCCAGCGGGTGTGTGGTTTTACTGTGCTCGAGGAAGGCCGCGTAGGCATCTGCAGACATCCCTCCACGGCGATGCAGCTCGGTAACAACCACGCCAGGGCACACAGCATTCACGCGCACCCCTATGCCTGCCAGCTCCAGCGCGGTGCAACTGGTCATCTGTGACACGCCGGCCTTGCTCACACAATAGGCCAGAACACCGGGGAACGCACGAATGCCGGTCACGCTCGACACGTTGACAACGTTGCCTTGCCGCGCCGAAAGGTACGGGAGCGCACACTGCATGAGGTAAAATGGCACCCGCACGTTCAGGTTCATCATGTAATCCCAATCATCGAGTTGCGTCGTTTCCACCGTACCGTTGGCGATGATCCCGGCCGCGTTGACGAGCACGTCTACGCCTCCGAAAGCATCGACCGTCAGCTCTACGACTCTCTCGATCTCATAGGCGTCCGTGACGTCAGCAGGAATCGCGACCGCCCCCCCTCCTTGCCCCTTGATGTCAGCAGCAACTGCATCTAGGGCCTCGCCGGTCCGAGCGACCAGGGACACGTTGGCCCCAGCGCGTGAGAATCGGTAGGCACAGGCCTTGCCAATGCCGCTACTCGCGCCGGTGATCAGTGCTACCTTACCCTTCATCTCGTCCATGCTCCGGTATCCTTTCCGTATAGATGCAACCCAACCTCGGTCTCCTGAAGTCACAAGCGGCCAGGTCTAAGATCGATGCCTATGATAGCTTATCCAGAACGCCCTGGAGGCGCTCGGCTAGCCCATCGCCAAGCGGGAGCACGGGACTGCGAGGAGGGCCGACCGGCTCCCCCATCAACTCCATAGCGGCCTTGATAACGGACGGATAGGAGCTCCAGCCGGAGGCACGCCTCAGGGCAGTAAGCTTGCTCTGAGCCGCTCGCGAACGATCCCAGTCCTGGTTTGTGAAGGCGTCATATAGGTCGACCACGATTTCTGGGGTGACGTTGCCGTCGGAGCCACAGCCCCCGACCGCGCCAATAGCAAGCGACGCGAACAGAAGATCGTCGCAACCCTGGAAAAGGTTGAAACTGCTCTCGGGGCACCGTTGATTATCTCCGCCACCAGCCCCAGGTTGCCACTGGAATCCTTGATGCCGACAATGGCCCCTTCGGCAGCAAGGTGAGCCACTGTCTCCGGGGCCAGAGCAACGCCGCCGGTTCGATTCGGGTTGTTATACGGAAGCACCGGCAGCGATACACTATCTGCGATCTTGCTATAGTGCGCAGTTAGTTCGTCCTGCGTGGGTGTGACGTAGAACGGCGTCAGAACAACGAGGGCGTCCACGTGGAGAGCTTCAGCGCGCCGAGCCAATGCGATCGACTTGCGTGTACATATCGCGCAAGTACCTGCGAGCACAGGCACGCGCCCCGCCACCTCATCCAATACAATCTCAAGGATCCGGTAGCGCTCGTCATCATCCACGGCCCAGAACTCACCCGAGCTGCCCACCGGCATAATGCCGTGAATCCCGGCACTCACTAGGCGGCTGACAAGCCTCCGGAGGGCCGCCTCGTCAAGGGCCTCGTCCTTGGTGAAGGGCGTCAGAATCGGCACAATCATTCCTGCGAAATCAAACCCGTTGATCTATCCGCCTCCAATGACTAAGTACACATTTAATTGGTGCACTACTGAGACACCGCCACCCTACGTCACAGTAGGCACCTGGGGCCTATGCCCCACCGATACGAGGATAATCTCGCTACGCGACTCCTCATCGTGACCAGCGATGGTCGAGTGATGCCAGCGTCGAGAAAGGTACGTGCGGATCGAGCTGATACCAGTAAGCGACCGACGCAATATCATCAGTCAGTGGCTCGTACTTGCCGTTGGGCCACCAACCTAGCGCCTGCACGGTTACCCGGAGATCCTGTTGGAAACGTATCGGATCGAGAACGTGCCAGCGATACATGCCGTGACGCGGGACTTCACCCGGCTCTTTGCGATAGAGTGGGTATCCCTAGAATAGGGAGAGGAGAAGGTCTCTCTCGGCCGAAATCCCAGGCCCCCCCGAAGTAGTCCTCGGTACCGGTGCCACAGATCGTTGGCCAATCCTCTATCGCCGTCCAGGAAAAACTTGACCTCTCCTTCTCCCCACCACCCGTTAGACAACTGAGTCCAAGCCAAGAAAGTGTTACATAGTGTCCAGGTCCCTGGACACCGTCGACGATGGTGTGCTCCGGACGCCGTCGCTGGGTTACTGATCGCCGCCACTGTGCGTGAAAGTAGGCTGCGGATTGCGGCACGGGCTGCAAGCTATAGGTGATCTGGTAGAAAAACCCAGGGACGGCGTCCGAACTCTCGTTCTCGATTGTTACGCGCGCACGCTCGCGGAAAGGCATCGACCAGTAGCAGTTAAAGCCGCCAGAAGGATTGACCGCCACAGGTAGAGAGCGTACGTTGTAGCGTAACCCGTGCCCGTTACAGAAGAAATCCCCCAAGCGGCTCTGACAGAGGGTGTCGACTCATCGTCCCAGTAGAGACGAAGCACCGTAGAGCGATAGGCCGAAGCACGAACTGTTATCCACATGTGCTGCAGAACGCCTGGGCCTTCTATGTCGGCAAGCGTCACCGTCGTGTGTGGTTCGAGGCTGATGCAGGGCCGCACCTTCCAGCGTCGCCCCATCATCCAGCTTCTCGCGCTTCTGCGGATCAGGCTCAGCACCGCGCGCCGCCACCCTTTCGACCTGTCGGGTTCTCAGCAGAGATTGAGCGTGTCCGTGCCTTCCAGAGCGTCGATAGGCCCTCGAGGCCACAGCCTTGTCCTGCCAGTCGGCTCCATCCCCCACACCTCGTCCTGTGATATCCGGCGACGTCATTGCACTCTAGAAAGTCGTTTCAAGTTGCTGGACGCAGCCTGTCTTCGCAGACAGGAACGCTTTCTCCATGATCTCGATACAGTGTCGCGCATGCTCGCCGCTCAAAGACCGGCTTGACGTCCTGCAGGATGCACTCGACGGCGTGCACGAGACCAATGATGCCCAATGGCGCTACAGGATGCACAGGTGGAATCTCATCGACCTCCATCCAACCTCGGATACCCAGCTCCGGTTGATCACGATAAAGCTGGATGGTGCCGCCCTTGGGGTGTCCGGTGTGAGGCAAGCTGATCACACCTCCCCGTCCGTAAATCTCCATCCGCGGTGTCTGTGTTGCCCGCGTATTGACCCAAGCTGCATTCGAGGATGGCGTATCTCGAGTCTTCAAACTCGAGGATCAACAAAGGGAAAATGCCACTTCTGTGACCTCGATCTTCATGCCCATATTGGGACCGCCACGGACGACCACCTCCGGCTGATTGATGCCGGACATCGCGGTCACACGTCTTGCCGGCCCGAGCAGATAGGTAAGCGTGTGCAGGCGCTCGACACCCACATCCCGCAGTGGGCCGCCACCCTTCTGATAGAACCGATGTCGGGTCGGTCGGCCAGTTGTCAATGTAAGCAGGGCCCCAATGAGTGCACGTTGACCTTATCCACGTCACCTTCCCAATGGTGCCACTATCCAACAGCGTACGGATGGCGATATTGACAGGTAGGATCGCCGAGGCCTCTTCCGCAACCAGCTTGAGTTTCCTGCTCGGCGGCAGCCTCGATCAGCGCAGTTGCCTGGGGCACCGTGAGTGCCATCGGCTTCTGAGTGTAGATATGCTTACCAGCCTCCAGGCCTCGTAGACTAAGCGGATAGTGGGCCGGCAGGTTAGTGAGGTTGACAAGCAAGTCGAAGTCAACCTCACGCAGCATATCGTCCAGGTCGAGGAAATACGGTACAGCAAACTTCTCAGCCGGTCGGATGGCTCGCGCCCGGTCTGTGTCACAGACAGCGACCAACTCGCCTCCAGCCGCGACGACCGCTTCCCAGTTTCCATCTTTGAAGTATCGATTCCACGAAACCGATCCACAACCAATGACTGCGTACCTCACATGCTCTTTCTGCCATTAGCACTCTCCCTGAGTTGCATGCCTCTCAAACATCTGAAGCATGAAGTCACGAGCAAGTTGCACGCGGTCATCGATGGTCTCAATTGAGACGAGTTCTCCGTTGGGCAAGTACGTCGGAGTACAGGCCTCATAGCTGACGTAGCCCTTGTAGCCGACCTCGAACATGGCCCGGACCCACGCATCGAAATTCCACGACATAACGCCTTCAGTTGGGCTCAGCACACGTCCCAAGAAGCCGGGACCCGCTCAACCACGCCTTCTTCGTTGCGCCTGAAATCACCAGCGAAGTGACTGTGCGCCCACCGGTCACCGATCAGATGGGCCTGCTGCAGAAGCCAGTCCGTCTGTTGCCAGGCCCGCTCTCCTGAGATGTCAAAGCTCGAGTCTGAAATAGGGCGAGTTGACCTCCTCGGCCATCGTGAGGCAGTCGGCCGAGTTCCGCACGATTGGGGGATGGTTCCTGGAGCGCCAGGACAACGCCATAGTCCTCTGCATACCTGGCTACGATCCGGAACGCATCGAGGTAGTACTTCCAGCTGATCCATCTCCGGTATCTGTGGGAAGGCCATCGCATAGCCCGGCCGCGCTACCTCGTAGGTGCCACGCCCGTTGAGGAATCCACTCCCTTGCCAGGCTGTGAAGATGCGAAGTACAGGAGCTCCCAAGTCCCTGCATAGCCTGATCATCTCGACGACCATCTGGACGTTCGCATCGCGATGCTCGGTCACGGGACTGGAGAAGTCATTGTTGGCTGCCAGCGCCGCTAACCCCAACCCTTTCTCGCCAATGTAGTCAGCGATCTCTTTGCGATCGTCGATGCTGAGCAAGTAGGGAAGGGCATGGGGCGCACGGCAATCCAGTTCCACACCGTCGAACCCAAACTGCTGTGCGCGATCCACAAACGCCTTAAGGCTGACGCCGGACCGTCATACCACATACCGGCATAGGTAACACTGTATAGCCCGATCTTTGGTCGCATTGTGCTCCTCCGCTAGAGTTCTGGTCTAGTCTGCCGTGAGTACTCAGGAGTAGCTCGCGGCTGGGCTTCTAACCCAAGCACACGTAAGCGTGCCTAGTAGCCGACAGGGGTACCCGTATCAACTCATGCCATCCTCCGCCATGCTGCTGATAAAGACCCATTTACCTGAGAGCTTGTAGTTGATGAGCACGGCCGCCAAAACCACCAGGAAAAGCAGCCACGCCAGTGCTGAAGCGGCACCAAGACGCCCGTCCACAAAGCCGCTGTTGTATATGTGCAAACCTAAGGTGTACGTGGCGAAATTCGGGCCACCCGGCACAGTCGGCGCGAGAAATGAGTAGAGGAATGACTGGAATGAGCCAATGATCCCCATGACCAGGTTGAACAGGATGGCGGGTGTGATCATGGGTAGTGTGACGTAGACCAACTTGTGGTATGCATTACCTCCGTCCAGGGCACGAATTTCGTACAGATCCTCGGGGATGCTCTGCAGTGACGAGAGGACACTAACATGGATGTTCCGCCGAAGGATCCCCACACGGCCATCAGGATCAGCCCAGGCATGGCCCAGTCCGGAGACGCCAACCACCCGGGCCCAGAAATGCCGAATATCGCCAGGAACTGGTTCAGGAGGTCGAAAGTAGGGTTTAAGATCCACGTCTAATCGTGACCAGAGCGACAGACGGCATCAGGGAGGGCACATAGAAGGCTGTACGAACCCGTTCTCGCCCTTGAGTCTCTGGTTAAGAAGGGTGGCAGCGAACAGCGAGCCAGCAAGGCCGAGCGGTACCACGGCGAAGGAGTAATAGAGCGTGTTTCGCAGAGCTCCCCAGAACAGCCTATCCTGCGTCAAAGCAAAGATGTAATTCTGGAGCCCCACCCAGGACGACTCCCCCACCCACCTGGCATTGGTGAAAGAGTAGTAGAGGCCTGCAGCATAGGATAGAGGCTGAATACCAGGAAGCCGATCCACCAGGGCGAGGTCCAGATATAGCCGGCGATCTCCTCCCGGCGCGGCAGCTTTGTCAGCAGCCCCCGCTTGCTCGAATGTACTAAACCTGCACTAGCTTGTTGGAGGTTCATCGATAGCTCCTCTTTCGTGCCAACATCACCACCACGATACAAGTCCGGCCAACGACAAGGGTCGACCGCTACTCCTTGGACGCGGATAGCTGAATGCCCTGAACAAACTGCCTCTGAAAGATGAAGAACGCTAGGATGACGGGGGTGGCGATCAAGACCGCATAGGCCGACAGAACGGGCTCCTTCGGCACGTCCAGGAAAGAGGCAATCGCTCTGGTGAGGTACTGCAGACCCACCGCTAAGGTGAACTTCTTCATTTCGTGCAGGTAGATGAAAGGGCCCCAGAAGTCGTTCCAGTTGCTGATAAACACGAGCACTGCAGCAGTCGACAGCACAGGCTTGGAAAGGGGCAGGATGATCTTGGTGAAGATTGTCCAAGTCGAGGCGCCGTCGATAACAGCGGCCTCGTCCAACGACTTCGGTATGGTCACGAAGTACTGCCGGAACAGGAACACAAGGAATACACTCCCGAACCAATTCGGGATTGTCAGTGGCAAGTAGGTGTTTGTCCACCCCCACTTGGCGAACATCAGGTACCGCGGCAGCAACTGCACCATGCCGGGTATGACCGCACTGCTCAGCATACATACAAACATGACGTTGCGGAGGCGGAACCGAAACCGGGCGAAGCCAAAACCAGCGATCGCCGCAAATGCGATCTCACCCACCAGGTTGACCGCCACCAGCACTACGGAGTTGATCAGCCATCGGTAGAAAGGTAGAACTCCCCCCATACCAGAGATGACGTACATGTAGTTCTGCCATTCGAACTTCTCAGGGATCAACTTGGGCGGCAGCGTCATAATGCTCTCAAAGCCTTTGAACGATGTAGATACCGTCCAGATAACAGGCATGAGGGAGACCACTGCTACAGCGACCGCAACCAAGTAGGTCAGGAGCCGCCCCAACCTAGCTACGATCACATATCGCCACGTCGATCCTCGGCTGGCCAAACGCCGTGTATGACTTGCCAACTTTGCACCTGTCATAAGTTCACCCTCTGTAGTAGCATTGCCCATCCTGCGCTCACGGCCTGTGTTCCCGCTGCCTGACGGGCAGCCAGTCAATCACCTTTGCGATCTGCTGATCCCACCAGTCCCAGGTGTGCCCCCCTCTACTCTCTTCATACAGCACGTCAAGGCCAAGCGATTCCAGGTACGACCGGAAACTCACGTTCACCCGATATGTGGGATCTTCGGTGCCACAGGCTAGGTAGAGAAGAGGCACCGGGCACCGCGATGCAGCCACTCGGTCCGACAAATGAAGAAGGTCGTTGTCACTTCCCGGTATATGCTCAGGGTTCTCAAAGACGATGCTGACATCGGACTGGTGGTCGTCACCTTCCCTGGTGAGAATACGATACAGGTCGACGACACCCGCCAGACTGGCAGCCGCCGCATATCGCTCGGGGAAGGTCAGGGCCAGCTTCAGTGCGCCATATCCACCCATAGATGCGCCAGCAACAAAGGTGTCTTCACGAGAAGACGAGAGAGGGAAGAGCGCCTGCGCGACTGCCGGTAGTTCCTCGCTGATGAAAGCCCAATACTTGTACCCGTGAACGCCATCCGCATAGAAGCTACGGTGCACAGCAGGCATCACCACCGCGAGGCCAGCCTTTTCTGCATACCGTTCAATGCCCGTGAACCGTTGCCAAGACGTGTGGTCTTCGGACAATCCGTGGAGCAGGTACAGCGTCGGATGTCTCACCACGGCGGGTTTCGGTTGGTTTGTAGTGAGACCTATGGGGTCGGGCAGGATCACGTTCATCGACATACGCATCCGGACCGCCCGAGACACAAAGTCGCACTGAATGAATGCCATAGGCTGGTCTCCGGGAATCAACACACGGGCGCGGTACGGATGCCAAAGAACACCGACTGGAGGAACTCGGCTGTCGCGTCAAGAACCTCTCGCTCCCAAGCCACGCTTGTAAACGTGTGATCTGCGCCAGACACCATATGTTTCCGGGCGCGCCCCGCCAAAGCGCTGGCAAATAGATCGGCATCGGTGAACGGTACGATGCTGTCCTGTATGCCCTGGACGATAAGTGCATGACCGCAATAATGAGCCAACTCTAGGGTCGGATGTATGGCGCCGACGTCGAGCATAAAGCCTTGGCCCAGCAAGTTGCCCCCAACATCATAGCCAGCGCCCACTACACCCGGCTTTGCCCTTTGAAGCCATCCATGGATGGCTCTCTCTGGATCCGCTGCCGCCGACCACAGTACAAGCGCCTTGACCTGGTCACCTCGTTGACCGGCAACAACCGCGGCTGTGGTCCCACCCATACTTAGACCCAGAACACCCAGCCGCTCCGCATCAATACCCGGCAGCTGGGACAACCAGTCCAGACCCGCTAGAGCGTCATCCACCCAACGCGAGATGGTGACATCTGCAAAGTCGCCCTCGCTCTCTCCTGAGCCACAGAAGTCGAAGCGCAGTGCCGCAACACCGGCACTCGCCAGGCGCCGGGCTAGCTTAACGAAGATGCGATGGGACTCGCAACGCTCACCTGTCAGTCCGTGCAGGAGCATTACTGCCGGGCACGCCTCCGTGCCCTCAGGCCGGTGGAGCATGCCGTACAGTCTCAACCCATGGCTGTGAAACGCGATCAGTTCCTCGCTCAAGAGATCACCTTACATCGGAACACAAGAGATCAGGGGAGCCCTGCCGGGGCACGAGCCCTGAGCTCGCACCCCGGCAGAACACTCAACTAACCTTAGCAGTCGATCGTCAGGGCTTCGGCATATCGAGGATGGCCTGGATCTCCTCAGCAAGCGAGTCGAGGAAGGCCTTGTCCGGCACCGTCTCGCCTGTATCCACAGTCTGGAATCTCTGCGCCATCAGATCATTGATCTCAGTGTCACGCAGGTTGGCAGCAGACTGGGGAATCTCAGCGGCAAGGACCGCAGCGGCATGCTTCTTCGACACCGGCATGTCATCCAGTGCAGGATCGTTCAGAAGGTCAAACCGCGGCATAATGCTGTCGAGCGCTTTCGCCATGAACAACGCAGCCTCATGTCCGGTCATCCATTGGAGCACCGTGAAGGCCGCGTCGGGGTGCTGAGAGCGTGCGGCAATGGCGTAATAGTCGTGGGTCAGGTTGTTGCCACGTCGCCCGTCGGCTCGTCCATCGTAGGAAGCCGGAACGAGGCAGAAGGTCATCTCCGGATTCGCATTCTCCGGCCGCATTCGGTACCGCTGGCCTCCCCATCCTCCCATACGGAACATAGCCAGCTTGTTGTTCAGTGAACCCTCACTGTAGTTCCCGTAGGCAGTCACCTCGTCGGGCGTGGCGGCGATATGCTTGACGTGGCGGATATCGTACTCCCACTTGTATGACTCGACACACGCATCAGAGTTGATGAGGCACTTGGTGCCCGTCTCGTCCAGGACGTACCCACCGAACGGGGCGACATAGGACTGGTCCCACCCGATCGAGTGCGTCGTGCCCCACAGGTTGCTCTGCATGCCGAAGATCCCCTGATCGGGCTTCGCCACCGCTGTAGCGATCCTCTCGAGGTCGAGCGCGGTCGAGTCATCCGTAGGTGGTTCTTCGCCCGCGGCCTTGACCATGTCCACATTCGTGAAGATGAACGCGGCGCCGGAGTTCGCCTGGTATGGCAGCGCCCACATCTTACCCTCACCTGCCGTCCTGGTTAGCGGATCATACCGCATTTGCGCGACGGTCGCGGGAATCCACTCATCGGCAGATACACCTGCCGCAGCCATCAGATCGTCTATCGGCAGGATCAGGCTATCCAACACACATTCGGATATCGGTTGCCAGTTGCCGAAGAATATATGGTCCTTAAACTCGTCGGCGGCCGTCATCATGCGCAGCTTCGTGTTGTACTCGGTACCTCCGGGGTACGGCTCGTAGCTGACGTGGACGCCCTTGCCCTGATCGTTGAGCTCCATCAGAAACTCTGTGTAGAAGGGAGCCCCGGGGTCGTTCTCAGTGAGTATGTTGCCGTACATGATCACGGTGATTTCCACGTCTTCCATGGGTTGCACTGTGGCCACTACGGCCTCGGGCTCATCCGAGGACGCGTCGGAGACTGGCGTTGCGGGTGCTTTCGAACAGGACACCAGAGCACCGCTGAATGCGGCCACAGAGGCCAGCTTCAGAAACTCACGACGACTGAATTGCTTTCTCTGCTTCATCGATTTCCTCCATACGTTACTACTCTCGGATGCCCCGAGAGCGGGGCCACTGACCAGACATCTGTGTTGCCACTAGACCGTGGGCCGCTTCTCCTCTTACGTAGTCCTCGTTCCGACCACCTCCTCATCCGACCTGATTCCTCTCTATGAACGGGTCTGGACCCGAAGATGCCAAGACAACGCTCCAACCTGCTCAGAGATTTCCACCGCGCCAACAGCTATACACGGGTGCGGGAAAGGAGGTCACCAAAGCCACATTCATCACTATCCCTGGTTGCCCAGGCTCGGTCAACGTGTCATCCCATGCACTCAGGAGTTCCACGCCATTGTGTAGGCCCCGGATCACGTTGCCGCGTGCCTCAATGCGTAGCGTGTCACCGGGCAAGAGACGGGGGCCCGATACCGCGGCTAGGACTGTCCCCCCAGGCACGCCGTCGAGTTTCAGCCCCCACTCCGGGTTGGGGTTCAGCTGTCCATCTGCGTCCAGCAACACACAATGGAACCCGTACCTAGCACGATCGGACTCTCGGCGCCTGACAAATACCTGGTATATGCACCTGGCATCTGCAGCCACAGAGATCGTGGCCTCAGAGAATTGGTCAGCCGAACAAGCCGTGCCCGACCACGCAGCGAGGCCCATTCCCCTCAACTCCACTACCTTGGAGAGCACGCCCACATCCTGCTTATTGACAATGCCGACGTCTCCGTTGTAGATAGTCCAGTCATCGCCCAGCAGATCTCGAGTGAAGTCATCGACAACGCAACAACTTTGGCCGGAGTTTCCTGCTACCATCGCTCTCCTTTGCTTTGTGTTACAGCAGTTCGACTAGATCCCTGACTGAACCTTGATGGCGGATACCGCGTACCGTGGATATGATCTCATCTACGCGCGTGCTATCACAGACGGTACCTGCGAGCCAGCGGAACTTCGCTTCCAGCTCCTCCGCAGTCAGTGGATTCTCAGGACACCCTTTGGCGAAGGGGACGCGCCGCGAGAACGTATGCCCTCCGTGATCCGCCTCAATGATCGTCGTATACCGCTCCGGAAACTCAACATCCAGACCATCGTCACCTAGCACCTGGATCTTGTCGCTCAGGGCTGCAATCTGGGATTCGCCACGGCGGTCGATCAGGATATCGTCGATGGTGATCTTCCGCTCCAGGATGTAGATGGGCAGCACGTATTGGCCACAGTGGGAACGTAGGGGGTTGTTATCGATCAACGCCACGCCCGATTTGGCGAACCGCAACCGGACAGCATCGATACCATCGGCGCCGAGGTCGTGCTCTGAGAGAATCTCCTCGAGGCCGTCCAAGCCGGGATGCAGGAACGCACAGCAAGCATAGCGCTTCACAGCTAGCTCTTCGATGAGAAAGCGGGACCCCAGTTGAGTCGTCAACTCACCAACCTGGGGCGCGTCGGACAAGGCACCAAGCAGGTTGAACTTGCCCTCAAACACATCGGGTGGTCCCCCAAAATCGTAAGATGCCAGGAGGGCACCCGTAGCCCCATTACGTGCCGCAATGCCCGGATTGAAGGGGCGCGAGTTCTCCGTGGTGTCTGTCTCCCAGGCAAGCAAGCCCGATGCCTGTGTGCCGACGAGCCCCCAAGCACGTCTCATGGCTGCCTCGTCCAGCCCAAGAAGATAGCCTGCCGCCGCCGCCGCGCCAAAGCCTCCTGCCATGCACGTGGGATGCTGTCCCCGGGAGTACAAGATCGTGGGTCCGATCGCGTTGCTCACCCGGCAAGCCACGTCAATGCCGAGAACTATTGCAGTCAGGAGATCGGCACCCCCGCGATTCTCGCGCTCCGCGACTGCTAGCGCCGTGGGCACCACGATCGCGGGCGCGTGCATAATCGCTCCGGGGTGGTGAGCATCAAGATCGCAGTAGTAGCCCAGCGTACCACCATACAGGGATGCGTTGACGCATCCCACTCGATCGGGCACACCGATGAGCTTGCTCTCCGGTGTGCCGCCCTGGCCCCGCACATAGGCCAGCAGCCGCTGACCGGCAGTATACCGCTTCGAAGTCGCCGCCAATAGCGAGCCGATCGTGTCAAGCAGAATGGCTTCGGCCCGCGCTACCACACGGTCTGGAAGCTGCTCTAGACTGGCTGTAGTGACGTACCGAGCTAATTCCTGGATCGCTGTCGCCTGATTGTTCATAGATTCACCTTTCAGACCCTAGTTACCCACGCCTCTTCCAAGTTGGGCCAGGCCTGACTGATGTGTGAAATATCACATATGGTACGTCATGTATGATATCACCAGTCAGAGCCTGTGTCAAGCATTCTGAGAGTTTCTGGTATAGTCTGGGCGAGCCCTGCGTGATGTGCACGCCCGGAGGGCTCCTCAGACTATGCCCTCGCGGCCCTTCATCTCTATTGTCTTGCCGCGGGTATTGGACAGACGTGCCGCCTCCAGTACAACCATGACATCGCGTGCACGCTGCGCCGAGATAGTGGGCTGCTGCCGGGTCTGAAGGGCAACGGCTAGATCGCCATAGAACTTATCGCTGAGCCCATCGCCAACATCGAACTTCTGTCCGGCGCTGCTGGAACCGACGTCTTGAGGCAGCAGGTCCATCGAGATGCCGCCCACGGAACCTCGAATCCGCATCTCGGTCCAACGCCCCCAGCTACCATCGGCGTAGAGGGTTGCCTCGCTGCCAACCACGAACCAACGGCACAAGGGGATGCGGGCATTGTTGCTGCCCTCCAAGGTCACTAACAGCCCTGACGGGAACGCCAGGCGAATGTTGAAGTAGTCCTCAACCTCGACGGCCCAGAGATGACTGCGCAGATCGCAGGTCACTCTCGATGGCATCTCACCGGTTAGGTCCAGTACCTGCTCGATCAGGTGAGGCCCCCAGTCGGCCAGGAAGCCACCACCGTGGGCGACCTTGAGTCGCCAGCCCGGGTCGAACTCAGGAACACCGAACGTGGTCCACTCCGGACCATACGTCATCACACGGGAATCCAGCGTCAGAAGGTCCCCCAACGTCCGATGTCGAACCATTTCCTTGACAAGCAGGTAATCAGGATCCCAATGCCGATTATGGAACACCGTGAGTACACGTCCAGACCGCTCTGCAGCTGCCACCATGGCATCTGCCTCGGCCAACGTCAGCGCCATCGGCTTCTCGACGATGACGTGCTTGCCCGCGTCCAAGGCTGCAATCGCCAGTTCTGCGTGAAGATTGCTGGGAGCGGCCACGACGACGAGATCCACCTCCGCATCGGAGATTAGATCCTGTGCTTCCGCGTAAGGAACCGCCCCAAAAGTCTTGGCTGCCTCTTTACGGCGTGCTTCACTACGATCGCACAAGGCCACCAGGCAGTAGTCTGGGATCTGGGACAATGGAGCAGCATGGAGTTCCCATCCACTTCGCCCCATACCGATAATACCTACGTTGATCATCGCGGGTTCCTCCATAAGAAGACTCAGACCAGAACACGAGACACTGACACGGACTGGCTACTTTCCCTATGGACCGGGCGCTTTCTCAAAGACAGCACGGAGACCTCAGCGGAGTCCCCCCTCCCTCTACCCCACACGCTGCCAACACCTCGTCGGCTCTCCATGACTTCGGTCCTGCCACCAGCCGGGAATCCGGGGTCGGCATCATCAGCGTATGTGTGCCTGCCCGCGTTCGCGGAGGATCTCACTCAGGGGATCACCATACCAGTGTGGTTTGCGCATCTGCTCCTGTACCCAATCATCCATCAGCGTGCTGCACTCCCGGACGATGCCTGGCGATTCTGTGGCAATGTCGCCTGTCTGACACGGATCGCTGACGAGGTCGTAGAGCTCAACGGGTGCCATATTGTAGCCATAGTCGTCATAGGTGCGGATCATCAGGTGTGTCCTCGTGCGCACGGCACGCTGAACGGCATACAAGCCACAATCCCAGACCAGGAACTCCCGGTCCAGTCCTCTTGCACCGCGCAGGTTTTCCTTGAATGAGGCACCGTCCCAGCCCGGAGGAGAGGGAATCCCGAGAAGATCGCAGAGCGTCGGGGCCAGATCAACATTGTAGAGCAACCCAGTGTCGTGGTGACCTGGGGCGGTGATGCCTGGCCACCGAACCATCAGGGGAACCCGATGGACACATTCGTCCGCACATACATGATCCGAGTAGATTCCGTGCTCACCAAAGGAGTCGCCGTGATCAGCCGAGACGATCAACACCGCGTCATCTAGGACGCCTTGCCTTTCCAGCTCCTCTAGCACCTCTGCCACGTGGCTATCCGTGTAGGCGATCGCAGCATCGTAGCCGGTGACGAGTTGCTCGAAGTCTGCGCGAGACGCAACAGCGCCAGGCATCAAGGGGAAAGAACTGACACCGTCACCGAACTGCCCCTGCGCTGTGAAGTGACCTTTCATGGTCTGATGCCCACTGATGGCAGCCTTATCCGGCCATATCTGTGGCACCGGTGAATCACGGAAGCGGTCCGTCCAGGAGACGTCCATCTTGTAGCAGCGATGAACATCCCAGTAGTTGATGTGAAGGAAGTAGTTTTCCCTGTGTGCACTATGCTTTAGCCAGCGGAGCACGGGTGCATTCACCTCGGCCGCAGTCTCCGCCCCGCCCTTCAGGTTGGGGGTGTGGAACTCGGACCAGCCGTACATGAACCACAGGGCGTTGTGCCGGTCGGCGAAATTCGAGAAGCTGATCGTGTCGTAGCCATAGCGGCGCAGCTGCCGCATCAGCATTTCGTTCTCCGGGTTCGGTCCATGGTAGCCACGGGTCTGGATCCTGAAACGCGCTCCGGCACCATGATTGCTGATGACACCATTGCGGATTCCGAAGCGACCGGACATCAAAGCGGTCCGCGAGGGCAGACAGGGCGAGCTGCCACAGTAGTAGTGATCGAGGCACACGCCTTCCGCTGCGATCGTGTCCAAGGTTGGCGAAGTCGGCCGCTCATAGCCATAGCACCCAAGATGGTCAGGGCGCAAGCAGTCAATGTCGAAGTAGATGATCCTCACATCACACCCCCAACAGCGCAGCAGGGTACATAGTCGATTCTCTCATATGGAATCGTGCCGGAGGCCACCTCGACGAAGGGCTCTCCGTTCTTCACACCAACTGTTCCATAGCCAGTGGCCGTGGACAGAAACGCCCTGAAGTCGCCTGGAATGGACGGAGCTACGACCACTGTCCTGGCTACGGCATCATATCGGGCTCCGCTGAGCGCCTGGATTAGGCCATAGCTAGACAGCGCCCGCGCATACCAGTGTCCACATTCATATTCATCGAACGGATTGCGCAGGTGGCTATCATATCGATCGCGAGCGACACGTACGATCTCGAGACCGGCGTCTCTATCCCCCATCATCAGAAGGTGTGCCGCAACTTGGTACTCGATGCCAGTCCAAACCTCATTACTGTAGACAAAGGGGAGGGAGAGCGCCCCGCCTTTGGGCCAAGTACAGAGTAGCAAGCCACCGTCCTCGCCCAGTGCATAGGTCGTACGTTGAGGGTTGGCGTGTCGCTTCAGGCTGTGCCTGAGGTTGTATCGATGCACGGCATTCAGGTGACTTCGAACTCTGCTCCGGTCCAGAAAATCCCCTATACCACACATAGCCGCGATCCAAACACCTAGCACACCGTCCGAAAGACAGCCCTGCCCATACTGATACTTGGGCCCCTCGAGTCTTAGAAGAGCCTCAGCTTCTGGTGAGTACTTCGTCCAACTCTGAGCCTGTGTGGGATCTGGAGCGTGTAGACCCTCCCACTGGATCTTCTGAATGAAGTACTCTCCGTCCCAAAGCTCTGACTCCATGTACACAATACCCTTGTTGAGTAGATCCCGGTAGAGAGAGGCATCTACGCCCAAGGTCTCGGCCATGGACGCGGCAGCCTTGAGCGCTCCAAGGTAGAAGGAAGTACACATACCGTCCGGTCCCCAGAACTCGATATCATAGGTGTTGTGGTGTGGTTCTGCGATAACGCCCTGATGCTCGGGATCCCAGGTCTCAATACAGTAGTCCAGGCTCTGTTGCACTTTGGGCCATAGACGTCGCAGCCACATCTCATCGCCGCAGATCCGCCATTCCCGATAGACTTTCATAATCCCACCCAACTGACCATCACAGGCTGCATGGAAGCTATGATCCGGGGGGCGGATAGGTAGACTGGCGCGGAACGCCTGATGACCTTCTGTATCCTGATCCACATAGAATTCTGTCTCACGTAGGGATCGCTCTAGCGAGGGGAAAAGGTGGGGAATCGCCATCGCATAGTTCCAGACGTGCGTACACGAACCGTGACAACATCCCTTCGTATCGCTGCATCCCTCCCAACACCAGAGCCTGCCGTCGATCTGCCGTTGCACCGTGGGCGACTTGAGGATGGTCAAGTTTGCAGCAACGGTCTCCACGACGTCGGGTGGAAGCGTGGTGTCGTAGAATGCATCGGTAAAGGCCTGCGTCTTGGCCTTGAGATTATCATCTGAGATCGCCAGTAGCCTGTCACGGCCTCGATGTCGTCGAAGACGCCTGCGTACCAGGGGCTGTGAGTGCTTGCACAACCGCCGGCACAGCAAATCACACTCCCATCAGGATCCTTCCCCAGGCGCAGGTTGGTCACGGGCGCGTACCATGCCAGCCGTAGCCTGATGGTCTTGCTCTCACCCGATTCCAGACTCAGCGGGACGTATAGGCTTGCACCCGGGCTCGGTGCCCCTCTCCTCAACAGGTGCGCCTTCGACGACGGCTCCCTCACTGATGGATTTCCAGATCATTGTGGTGAGATCGGCCCCGCCACCACGGAACAGGGCAGAGTTGACTTTACACCCAGAATCGTCCACAACGGCACTGAACGCCCCCTGCTCCCAGGGGCTCTCGGCACTGCCTCCCTCCCACAGCACAAAGCCGTTCTTGGTGCTGAGAACGGCGCCCGAACTGCCGGGGGCCACCGCCATATGGTTGCGTGAGTGAAAGGAATAGACGGCCTCGACTGACGCGTCTGTCGTGTTAGTGAAGGTGTACTGCAACGCCGCCAGCGGCAGGCTACTGCTATCGGCGTCGCCCGGCACGAAGGGACTCCATCCGGTGATCACTACGTCGACAGGCATCAGTTCGTCACCGAAAGTCACCACACCGAAGGGAAACCGTGCCTGGAACGAGGCGCGGTCGAAGCGAGGTAGGCCATAGTCCGTGTAATGGAGACCATTCCCCGCATTGGGTTGGCTGTATAGCTTCCATTCAGGCACCGGTCCTTCAAGCACCCTCGCCAGATCCGGTCGGTCCCTCACGCTGATAGCTGCAAACATGAGCGGCTCGTTATATAGGTCTAGAGTGCCACGAACAGAGACGTGGGACAGCGCACCAGCTCCCTCAAGACAGATCATTCCCGCGCCGATCCCTCCTAAGGGATACGCTAGATGGTTCAGTAAGGGGCCGGTGTATGGATCTAGAAGTGAACACCTCTCGTTATGCACGGTCAACTCCTTGTCTCAGCTTGTAAGGCGACCCCAGCATAGTTCAGCGCCACTCACAGTTCGCGCACTCATGTCCAGATCACGACCGGCTGACCCGTAACATCGGTTGTGTCTCGGCTGGCACAGCAGGAGACCGTGCTCAATTGAGCCTCGACACATCGACTGGTGGCCAGGCCGGGACAACACCGTGCTCCATCAGCACGTCAAAATAGGGCTCTCTGGTCTCTGCCGGCATGCGGAGAGTCAGCTTCCGCATACTGGAACACAGGACAGGCTGGGTCTCGGCCAGATTCTCAAGTTCGTATGGGTCATTCTCCAGGTCGAACAATACCTGGCGCTCAGTCTCACAGAAGGCATACTTGTAGCGCTTTGTGACCACTCCACGCCAATCCAGTAAGCGCAGGCTCCACCGGGGATTGTTGACCATCTCGAGTAGCACCGCTTCAGGGGCATCAAACTCTTCACCCAGCAAGCGAGGTGCAAAGCTGGTGCCCTGGATGTGCGAAGGGATTGTAACCCCAACCAGATCCCAGAATTGTCGGCAGCAAGTCCACCAGGCCGAACAGGCCATCTGTCAAACCTTGACTTGGGATGCGCCCCGGCCGGTGGAATACCGCCGGGCCCCGCACACTCTCTTCGTGATGGTGGATCTTGGTCGATAGGAGACCGTGACTCTCCCATATAGTCCCCGTGATCGGAGATGTACATCGTGAGGGTGTTCGCAAAGCGCTCATCGCTCTCCAAAAGCCGCCATAAGGCGCCCGATATTCCAGTCCAGGTTCTGGATCATGGCGTAGTATCGCGCCAGCTTTTGCCGCAGATCCCTGTCACCCTCCGGCTCAACACTGAAGAAAAAAGGGTCCGGACGATTGAAGTTCTCGCGCACAATGATCGTATCAGGATCAAAATGAGCAGCCATCTATCCGGCACAATCAGAGGGAAAGTGAGGAGGCGTGACACTAAGCACGAGGCAGAGGGGCTGATCACGATTGTAACGATTCCAAATAGCCTATCACAAGGTCAGTGAGTCCGTCCGTCTCATAACCCTGCAGGTTGGGTGGGCTCGATATCAGTTATTGTGATAGTAATGGACGTTAAAGTACCGACTTCCCTCAAATGCATACCAGTCCTGAAAGCCAGTCCGGTGATACTCAGGCGTGCGATCGGGGTGGCCGCCGATTTCTTCAAGATGGGCACGTGCCTCGGGCGGAATCTGGTCTCGGACCGTGCCGCAGTGCCATTTGCCAAAATAGGCTGTGTGATAACCGGATTCCTGCAGAGATGGTGGCGGTACTGGGCGCCGTGGCCTTGTAGACGTCGAAAAAGCCCGAGACGGGGCTGCCGTCTGCGCATGTCTTCCGGAGAAAATCGTCCCACGCGATGACACGCAGATAGGACAGTTTGCGTAGGCCCGTGGGAAACTGACACCTTCGCTTGCCAACCGATCCATCGCCGCCGTTCGTACGTTAGGATCACCGACATGCGACATAGCCATGCCACAGTGTTCGTCGGAGAGCAAAATGAGAATATTGGGCAGATCTTTAGGCATTGTCTTTTTCCTTCGGGCGTCAATCGTTGTTCAGAGCCAAAGAATCTGCGTATTTTGCGTCCTTTTACTGCATGCCCCCCCCCCCCCCCCCCCCCCTTTTTTTTTTTTTTTTTTTTTTTTTTTTTCCCCCCCCCCCCCCCCCCCCCCCCCCCCCCCCCCCCCCCCCCCCCCCCTTTTTTTTTTTTTTTTTTTTTTTTTTTTTTTTTTTTTATTTTTCTCATTTGAATTCCATCTAGTCGAGAAATAGCTCAATCACGGGTAGGGCCACATCCGGCTTGTCAGACAGGCAGCGAGAGCGACAAGTCCTTTTCCTGCAGACCGGCCAGCAGTCTGTTGTTCGGGATGTTCAGTTCCAATGGACGCAATTCTGAGCCATCGTTTAGGAGTTGTGCGTATTTGACGCGGTCGGCCATGCCGGCAAGATGTAGCACCTTGTATGGCCGCAATTCTGTGCGGAAAGAGTCGATTCAGCCGGAGCTTGTTCCGTGAGCGAGCCAGATTGTCCGGTGCGCTGGATTTCCTCTGGAGCTTGCGTACAACCATAGATCGATCCTGCTGTGAAATCTCATCCAGTCCGCCAATACCCGCGAGGCGATCTAGCGCGCGACGATCAAAGTCACCGCGAGCCGTCGGACCTACATTGAAGGTGAGATTGCCGCCCTTACTGACCGCCTCTGGCCAACAACTGCACGCACTGCTCCACGCTTTTCCAGGATGCCTCATCTCGATGATAGCCCCACGAACCAGAGAACGTGTGATAGGCCTCCCAATGTACCCGCGCTCGCCATCAACCACAGGCCACTTCTGAGGCATGACCTGCTCAGGTGTCCGAAAGTCCCATCCCCAATGCATGTCAAGGAGATCAAGTCGGTCGTTCAAGAGTGTGTTTGGCTGCAACTCCCGCACTAACTCCACTAGCGCCTGCCTGATTGCCAATCCTCGCGTCCCTTCCCATCGTCGCCAGGGTAGGAAAAATCCGGAAAAAACATACCGATATCTCCAAACTGTGTCAGCAGCTCCCTTACCTGCTCGAACATTACCGGGGACATCGTCCGAATATTCCTCTCCCGCGTCGCCTCTCGGAATGCTCGATCGTTCCGCATAGGGTGGTTGGCATCAATAGGGAACTCACTATGGTGCCAATCAATGAGGGAGAAGTAGAAAAACACATCTAGTCCTTCCTCACGAAAAGCATTCACCATAGGTGTGAGGAGGTCCCGGCCATAGGGTGTATTGGTTGCCTTAAATCCGTCGTCGCGGTATCCCACAGGCAGAACCCATCGTGGTGTTTCGTGCATATCAACACGTACCGCATTCCTGCGTCTTTCGCCGCCCGGGCCCTGCTCGCGGCTCGTACAGGTCCGGGTAGAAGTGGTCGAAGTATCTTGCATATAACTTCGGTACTCATCTCCTCATGACTTTGTACCCATTCGTGACGGGCTGCCAGTGAGTAAAGCCCCCAGAAAATGCACAACCCAAATCGGTTGTGAACCCAAGACGCGGGGTCTCCGGTCGTCTTCCTCAGCGGTAACAATGTATCCCCCACATGAGAGTATTGGTGCTCGATCATTGGAGAGATTTACCTCAACCGTTGCCTGGGTCTGGGCAGCGTACCCATCAATAGGAACCGGCGTCGGCAAGCTTGGTGTATCACATATGATATGTAAAATATCAAAGCCATTGTATCACACGCAGATAGCAGTGTCAAGTACATAGAGGTAGACCCAGCAACGAAGAAGCAGCGAGGCAAAGGTAGCCAACTGAGGAGCGGCGGAGAGTGGGGAGAGGAAGGAGGGGTCCGTCCGGCAAAGGGGCATGGACCAACCGCAGGATGACGGTTGGGCGTAGGGCTAGCCGGAGTATACTGGGAGGAGGATACGCACAGGAACGGCAGCATGCTCATGGGGGCGTGAAACGAATCTGGATGCGGGCATCCAGCAGCGACTGCACTGCGGAAGAAGGCAGACGCAAGTTGCGCCAAGCTTCAAGCAACCGAAAGGCGATGTTCTTGGCAGAACCGACGCCTTTGGGAAAGGCGCGGCGAAAGAGACTGCCGCGTTGGATGAGTTGGGCGAGCAGATGCGCGATCTGCAGCAGCAGATAGAAGATCTTGCTGGCGACAGGATCTTCACTGTAGCGGTGTTCGAGTGCGTATCCTCCGTTTTTCTGCACGTTGAAGCCCTCATTTTCGATTTTCCAGCGTAGGCGTCCTCCTTGATTGGCCAGTTCGACGACGTTGTGGGCCGTCACCGCGAAGTTGGTCACCCATTTGAAGCGGGTGGTCAGGCGTGGTTGCTGCGCTGAGGGTTTGGTTTCCAAGCATTGGATCACGGACAGCATATGTTCGATGTTCTCAGAGTCGACGTACGCAATGTCCTTCACCCAGCGCAAGTCCTGCTGGATCTCATGCTGCACCCCGGTCTCAAACCGCAGGTGCTGACCGGGTTCCAGCGGGCTGAGTGCCGCGAACTCCGTGTTGATATAGGGGATGTCGGCGTCTTGCAGGACGACGATGTACTTCCAATGATAGGCTTCGCACAGAGAAAAGGTGGGGCCTCCGGCATACAAGCCATCCAAGGTCAAGCAGATGGGCAACCGCGGGAAGCGCATCTTCAAGCGGCGCAGCAAACGATAACAGGCTTTGAGTTCACAATCCTGCTTCGTAGGGTTTTCACCGGGGTTCTCGATGAATTCGGTCATCAAGGAGAAGACCCAGCCCGAGGGAGTGATCAACTTGGCCTCCAGCACGGGGTGGTAGTAGGTGGTGTGGCCATGCTGCGTGCGGGTCAGGCAATACGGACAATGACGTTCCGGATAGGTGAGAAAGCCAGTGCCGTCGATGGCGACCAGATAGTCGTGGCCCAGGAGTCGCTCCGCATCGAGGCACTTGCGGCGGATCAGCGTGGCGACCATGGAGGAGACCACGTCCTGGACTTCGGCGACCTCACTGCGGGCAAACGCGTAGTTGAGGGTGTCACCGTGGGGACATTGGGGCACCTGTAACCAGGCTTGATACTTGGCCGTGGCCGGACCGTTGTCGCGGAGCAACTCCGCGATCTGGCGGCGCGCCCCCAGGCGGAACAGAAACATCAAGACGCCCGTGGCCATCAGCGTCGGCAAAGGATACGTCAGGCGGGTAGGGTCACGGTGGTCAGTCAGGGAGCGGAACAGCGGCGCCCAGCCGCCAAAGAAGTGCTCTACGGTCATCACCAAAGCCTTGAAGAGCGCCCATTGCGCGGCAACGTCAGGGTCTGCGGTGTCGGTGGCTGGTTGCAGCAGCGCATCAGATTTCGGGACACTACGGGTTGACATCGACGCACCTCCCAGGGAGTACCTGGATGATGGTAGAACAGGAGGGTCGCGGGGCAAGGAACGCGAAAAACCAAAAAGGAGGCCAATCCTTGGGGAGCTGCACGCCAGCGAGGGTGCCGGACTTCCGTATGCGTGCGCTTGGCCGTAGTTGGGCGCCCCCCCCTCACTTATGGCGTTCTCTATCCTATTCTACGCCACAAATGGGGAAGACATGTGAGTAGATCCCCCATTTCTGACTATGAGTGGGGAATCATCCGTCGGCGTCATCAACACTGACGCGACGTAGTCTCGTCCCTGCGCCAGTGCGAAGATCTCAGATTCTTCGTCGCTGAGGTAGACCAATTCGCTCAGAACTACGAGAGGGCAGGACCTGAGATAAGGGTTGAGTAGCTTACAATGTGCATGCGGATGTCATGGAGAGGCCGGCAAGAGGATCAGCCGGCACCCTCCGGTGCAACGCGACGTTGGTTAGTGCTGAGGCGTTTAATCTGCCTTAGTGTCGCGAGACAGATCGAGGGTGCTAATTGGCGCCAGGTTACGAACGAAATGCCGGCGCCGAAGAGAGCTCCTGGGGATTTTCAAGATACGTCATTAGCACAGTCATCCGCGAAAGCGCTTCATCCCGCACCGAGATCAGATGGTATTCCATTGCAGCGGCGGCAGCCTCCGCATCGCGACCACGGAGGGCCTGAAGCACCTCTTGGTGCTGTCGGTGAGATTTCTCAAATCTCCCGGGAATACGAACTATGAGCCGACGAACGCGGGTGTAATGCATCTCGAGATCATCCAGAAACTTCTTCAACAGACTGTTACCCACCTTATCGATCACTACATCGTGGAGGGTGCGGCTAATATCCGCAGTGCGCACCAACTCGCCGCGATTGAAGGTTTGCTCTGCTTCCTGCAAAATACTCTCAATATGATCCAGCTCGGTATTGGTAAGTAGAGATGTGGCAATACGCACTGCGTAGCTCTCCAACAAGATTCGCAGTTCGTATATCTCCTCAATGTCCCGGGCACGAATCTCTGAAACCACTGCACCCTTTTGGGGGAACATAACCACCAGACCATCTTTCTCCAGCAACAGCAGCGCATCGCGCACCGGGGTGCGGCTCACCCCCAACTTGTCCGCCAAGTCACCAATACCCAGAGTTTCCCCTGGCGGCAACTCCAGAGACAGGATGGAATCCTTGATAGCGATATAGGCTTGTTCACTCAAAGATGGTGTATCCAATGGTTTCAGGGGCATAGGTACCCTCCTCAGGCTTCCGCTGACGGCGCTATCACGCCTTGACATAGCATTGTTCGTTACCGGGCACACTTGCACAGCGCGTCTCGTAGATCACTCGCCATCGACGAGGGTATGGGAGCACATTCGCTGTTCACGTGCAGATATCAGTTGTAATATTCCACACATCACATGTAACACGTCAAAAACAGTCTAGCACATGAAGCCGCAACTGTCAAGGCCTATGCCTGCAAGGCTGCAAGCGGTTAAGCGCACATCAAGATTGAGAGACTACGCATAATCACACACTATTTTCATACACGACGAGGTTCGCACACACTTTCTCAGTGCCCCCTTGGCATGGGCAGCGCCGTCCGCCCATCGCACGGGTGGGGTTCATCTCCGCGGAGTAAAGAGGAGCGCGGTCTTGTATCCTGAACGAAGTGAAGGATCTCCGCATTGCGGCTACGACTGCATCCGCGTACAGACATTTTTCACAAAAGGAAGCTACTATCCCCATTTTGCGAAACGAACCGATTTTCGCGGCTGCAGATTCGCCTCCAGGCCAAAATGCACCCCGTGGCGCATTCGCCTTGACTTTGTTGTGTGCTTTACATATAATCTGGATAAGGTAGCGTGCCGGAAGGCACGTGACAAAGCGTTGAGCGGGACGAGTACCCGGCGAAGTGTGACAGAAAATGGAGGCCACCGGCTGAGAGCCTCCTCCACGCAGCCCCGGCGAAAACCACCCGCGAGCGGATGCTGGAACGAGTGGGCGACCCCGTCGCCCTACCCAATTAAAGCGTCCCGGGTTCGCCCGTTATCGCGTTTATAGAGTGCCTGAGAGAGCGCAGTCGCTGTCTCAGGAACTTGGGTGGAACCACGTGGCGCCCCACGTCCCAAGAGGATGTGGGGCGCTTTTTGTGTGTGACGTGAAAGGAGAGAGGCAATGGCAGAAGGGCAGTCCGAAGCGTATCACGACAGCAAACTGTACCGGATCCGGCACTCCGCCGCGCACCTGATGGCGGCTGCGGTGTTGGAGAAATTCCCGGAGGCCAAGATCGCGATTGGCCCACCGATTGAGAACGGGTTCTACTATGACTTCGACCTGCCGCGCCCCCTCACCGACGAGGATCTGGAGGAGATCGAGGCGCGGATGAAGGAGATCATTGAAGAGCGCCGCGACTTCGTCTATGAGGAGATCTCGCCGGACCAGGCCCGCGCCCTCTTCGCGGACCAGCCCTACAAACTGGAGCTGATCCGGGACATCCTCCAGGGTGGGACCGACGAATACGGTGAGAAGACGAAGGAGACGCCGAAGCTCTCCATCTACAGGAGCGGAGACTTCGTGGATCTCTGCCGCGGCCCGCATATCGACAGCTCAAAGGATATCAACCCCAAGGCGGTCAAGCTGCTCAACGTCGCCGGTGCCTACTGGCGGGGTGACGCCGAGAGACCCATGCTCCAGCGCATTTACGGCACGGCGTGGGAGAAGCCCAAGGAGCTGCGCGAGTATCTGGCGTGGCTGGAGGAGGTCAAGAAGCGCGACCACCGGCGCCTGATCCGCGAGCTCGACCTGCTCTCCTTCCACGAGGAGGCCGGTCCCGGCCTGGCCTACTGGCATCCACGCGGCGCCCTCGTGCGCCTGACCATCGAGGACTTCTGGCGCGATCGGCACCTCAAAGGCGGCTATGAACTAGTCTACACCCCGCACATCGGGAAGTCTTGGCTGTGGGAGACGTCCGGACACCTGGGTTTCTACAAAGAAGGTATGTATGCGCCGATGGACGTGGACGGGCAGGACTACTATCTAAAGCCGATGAACTGTCCCTTCCACATCATGATCTACCAGACGCGGCTCCGCTCCTACCGCGAGCTGCCGCTGCGTTGGGCCGAGCTGGGCACGGTGTACCGCTACGAGAAGAGTGGCGTGCTCCACGGCCTGATGCGGGTCCGCGGCTTCACCCAGGACGACGCGCACATCATCTGCACGCCCGACCAGATCGAAGGCGAGATCCTGCGCGTGCTGCGCTTCTCGCTGTCGATGCTCCACGCCTTCGGCTTCGAGGACATCCAAGCCTATCTCGCGACGCGACCCGCCGACGCCGTGGGCGCGCCCGAGCAGTGGGAGCAAGCCCAGGAGTCGCTACGTCGCGCGATCAATGAGGAGGGGCTGGCCTACGACATCGACGAAGGTGGCGGCGCCTTTTACGGTCCCAAGATCGACTTGCACGTCAAGGACGCGCTGGGCCGTTCGTGGCAGCTCACGACGATCCAGTTCGACTTCAACGAGCCGGAGCGATTCGGCATGACCTACGTGGGCGAGGATGGGCTTGAACATCGGCCCTATATGGTCCACCGCGCGCTCTTGGGGTCGATCGAGCGCTTCTTCGGCATCCTGGTGGAACACTACGCGGGTGCCTTCCCGGTGTGGCTCTGCCCCGAGCAAGCGCGCCTGATTCCCATCGCCGACCGGCACATCGAGTACGCCAAGCAAGTCGAGGACCAACTGAGAGAAGCCGGGATCCGTGTCAGCACTGACGCGTCGGCCTCACGGATGAACGCCAAGATCCGCGACGCGCAGTTGATGAAGGTCCCGTACATGCTGGTGGTAGGCGACCGCGAGGTCGAGGATGGCGCGGTGGCGGTGCGCCTGCGCAGCGAGCAAAATCTCGGCGCGATGCCCGTTGCGGACTTCCTCGCGAGGGCGAAGGAAGCGATCGCGACGCGGACGCTGGAGTAGACGAGACTGCCTGAACCGCGGAGGACCCAGATCAAAGGATTTCACGGATGGCAGAGATGGTGCGCAGTCATGCCATCCGTGAAATCCCTGCAATCCTTGTAATCCGTGATTCAGACAGCGTCACCCTCCCGCTCCTTCTCCTGGCGCAGCCGCTCGAAGTGGGCAACGATGTTGGAGGCCAGCACCTCGGAGATGCCCGGGACCTCCTGTAGAGCCTTGACGTCGGCTTTCTGGATCGCGTCCAGGCCTCCAAAGTGCTTGAGCAAGGCCTTGCGCTTCATCGGGCCGATGCCCGGGATCTCGTCGATCTGTGAGGCCAATCCCCGTCTTGTTCCGCCGCTGCCGGTGGTAAGTGATCGCAAAGCGATGCGCTTCATCGCGGATGCGGCGCAGCAATAGGATGGCGGGGGCGGAAGGATCGAAGCGAATAGGGACACGCTTTCCCGGCTGGAAGACCTCTTCGTACCGTTTGGCGAGCCCGATGGCGGGCACCTGGTCCGTGAGGTCGAAGGCCTCCAGCACCTCCATCGCCATAGACAGCTGTCCCTTACCCCCATCGACGATGAGCAGGTCCGGCAGTTTGACCCAGGCCTGGCTGCCGCGTGAGCCCTTCAACTCGCCACCACTGATGCGACGCCAGCGATCAAAGCGCCGCGTCAGGACCTCGCGCATGCTGGCGAAGTCATCTTGGCCCACGACCGTGCGAATCTTGAAGCGGCGGTAGTGGCTCTTCTTTGGCACGCCGTGCTCGAAGACGACCATGCTGCCCACGACTTCGACGCCCTGGGTGGTTGAGATATCGTAGCACTCCATCCGAATCGGCGGGTGATCGAGGGCAAGCGCCTCCTGCAACTCGTTCAGGGCGGACTCGCTGCGATGCTGGTCCATCTCCCACTGCGCCTTCAGCATCCGCAGGGTCTCGGTCGCGTTGGTCGATGCAAGGTCGAGCAGCTCACGTCCCGGGCCGTCTTTCGGGACGTCAATATAGACCACGTCCCCGCGCTTGGTGCGGAGCCACTGCTCCAGGACGGCGGCCTCGGCAATCTGGGCGGGAAGCAGAATCTCAGGCGGCACCGACGCCGCATCTGAGTAAAACTGCTCCAGGAAGGCCGTCACGATCTCCTCGTCGTTATCACCACTGCTGCCCTCCATCACGAAATACTCCCGCCCCAGCAGCTTTCCGTTGCGCACGAAGAAGATCTCCACGCACGCGTTGCCGTCATCTCGCGCCATCGCGACAACATCCTGATTGGTGGCTGCCGTAGTGATGATGCGCTGGTGTTCCATCACGCGCTGGAGCGCCTGATAACGATCGCGCAACTGCGCCGCGCGCTCGAACTGCAACCCCGTCGATGCGGCATCGATCTGCTGCCGCATGTCCTCCATCACCTCCTCGGTCTGCCCCCCCATGAACTGGATCAACTGGTCAATCACGCTGTTATACTGAGCCCTGTCCACGGCCCCGATGCACGGCGCGGTGCACAGCTTCAGATCGTAGTAGAGACACGCGCGGCGGTCCTGTCCCGTGATGATGCGATCACAGGTCCGGTAAGGGAAGAGGCGGCGAATCAGGTCCAGCGTCTCGTGCAACGCGCTCGTCGAAGTGTAAGGGCCAAAATACCGCCCCCCATCCCGCTGCATCTGGCGTGTGATCAGGACCTTCGGAAAATCCTCATGGGTCACCTTGAGATAGGGATACCGCTTGTCATCCTTAAGGCGCACATTGTAACGAGGGCGGTGCTTCTTGATGAGGTTGGCCTCGAGAATCAGGGCCTCAACCTCGGAGTCCGTGAGGATCCAGTCGATGTCGGCGATCTCCCCCACCAGGCGCCGCGTCTTCGGGTGTTCCTGGGAAGAAGCATGAAAATAGGAGCGGACCCGGCTCGCCAGGTCTATCGCTTTCCCGACGTAAATCACCCGGCCCTTGGCATTATGCATCAGGTAACAGCCGGGTTTTCGCGGAAGAGTGTCGAGCTTTTGCTGTACTTTCTCGCTGGGTGTTACCACGTCCGTATTATACAGCAAACGCCCCGAGGAGGAGTCTCCCCGGGGCGTCACCGTGCAGGGCAACCACCCTTGCGAAGGTTACACGGTGCCACCTCGTGCAAGCAACTGTGCAAGCGACGTCACCGTGTTCACACGGCACCTCGCCAACCTTCGCAAGGGCAGAAATGCGCTAGAGCAAGCCCAGAACGCCCTGTATCAGCGACATCGAGCTCTGCTGCTGCGTATAGATGAGGCCGGCGACGACGACGCAGCAGCAGCATAGCAGCAATAGCACGACCAGCACAATGATCACGATGAGCAGCGTGTTGTTCTTCTTCGGTGGCTGTGCCGGCGGCGTGGAGGGGACAGAGGGGGTCACAACCGGCTGATCTCCGCCACCGTAGGAAGACATGACCACATCCGGCGTGCTCGGTGACGATGCCTCGGGCTCCTCAAAGGGACTGGGAATCACGGGCTCGGGCGCCGCCGCAGAGGACGCCGGCGCCTCAAGTTGAGGCTGGCTCGAAGGGGTGATCACCAGGTTCTCCGGTGCCTCCTGGTCCAGCGGCGGGGGCGTAACGACGACCGTCCCAGCCTCCGGCAGGGGCGGGGGTTCCTGTGACTCCTCCGGCAAGGGAGGCGGCCCTTCCGATTCCTCCGGCAGGGAGGGTGGCGTGGCAGCTTCCGACTCGGGAAGTGGCGGAGGTGTCACGAGCGTTTCCCCGCCTGTTTCCGTCTCTTCCATCGAATCCGGTTCCTCAGACTCCGGATCTAGCCGTCGTGTTGCGTAATGCGAATCCTCGTTCATTGTGCCCTTCCTTCCTGTAACTCTGTGAGCCTGCAGTAGCGCGGGCAGACATCCACACCGGACACCTACGTAGCCGGCCGACCTCCCCTCACCACCGCCCTGTGAAACCCTACACGCGATGCGTCAACTGCTTGCGTTGACTCTCGTCCGCATCTACATTGCGAGAGGCAGGCAAAGGTTGATGTTGTATCCCATATCCCTGAGCATCTGTACGACCCGATCGCCCTCAAACCACCCAACCACGAGGACGACACAGCAGCACAGCAACAGCACAGCGAGAATGATCAGAATGATAACCCAGGGGCTTCTCTTTTTGGCGGGCGGCTCCCCCGGATAAGCAGCGGGCTGCGGATTGTAGTACGGATCTTGAGTCATGATTCCCCCTTTTGGCCAAGAATAGGATAAAGTGGACGGCAGATCAGACCACCCTCATGCTGCGTCTCTCACGACGTCTGCGACGCTCCCGCACAATCAGGAAGATTGCCAACCCCAGCAGAAGTAGCCAGACGACTACGAGATAGGGAAAGAGAACCGACACGAACGACATCACGGCGGAGACAATGTCCTCGACCGTGCTAACCACAGGGTTGGCCACGCCCGCCGAGAGGGCCGTGACAACAGGACGGGATCCCGCCTTGACCACGTGTACGGTGCCGGCGAATAGTACGCCACAGCCGAAAGCGAGCACCGGATGCATATGGATAGAGGACTGCGTGGTCGCAGCGAAGAGAATCGCACCCGCGGTCGGACGAACCAAGGTCTGAATCACATCATTAGCCGTATCCACCGCAGGGATCTTGTCGGCTACTTCCTCAATGGCGAGCAGCACAACCAGAAGGGCAATAATCCACCAACTGGTGAGTGCGGACCAAGGCTCCCCGAGCTGGATGAGTCCGGTGAACTTGGCGAGCAGCGCCACTGTCAGCATCGGAATGTAAGCGTTCAACCCGGCAGAAGTCGACAACCCAAATGCCGACGCGAGACTCAGGAGACCCTCAACCATCCCCGCTCCTTTCTGCATCCCATTATACGAAATCCAACCTTATTGCGCAACAGATGGCCGGTTTCTGCGGCCCGTGATGATGGGTCGAGCCCAGCATGCTTTACATACTACGCGCCGCGGCTGCGCAAAGTTGCAGCAAGACCGACGACCCTACCACTCGATTTCGACCCTGCCGTACCTGACAAGATAAGCATTCGCCCTGGAAAAGTGCCTGCATCCGAAGAACCCACGGTATGCTGAGAGTGGTGAGGGATGGGGAGCCTCCAGGATGAGGTGACGGTGGGCGTCGATGAGGGATCGCTTTGATTGAGCAAAGCGTCCCCAGAGCATAAAGACCAAGTGGTCCCTATCGGCGCTTAGTTGTGCAATGATGGCATCCGTCAGTGCCGCCCACCCCAACTCGCTGTGAGAGCCGGCACTCCCCGCCTCCACCGTGAGGCTCGCATTGAGCAGCAGCACGCCCTGCTCGGCCCAACGAGTCAGGTCGGTGGAAAAGTCCGGTGGGGCACCGTCATAGACGTCATCGGCGATCTCCTTGAAGATATTGCGCAGTGATGGGGGAGCAGGCACCCCCTCCGGGACGGAAAATGCCAGACCATCCGCCTGTCCGGCGCCATGGTAGGGGTCCTGACCTACGATGACCACTTTCACGGCACCAATCGGCGTCTTCTCTAGCGCATTTAGAACCCGCCCTCGCGGGGGATAGATCGTGTGATTCTCCCTGAGGGTGTTGACGCGTTGGAGCAACTCGCAGTGGTACCCCTGTTGCATCAGGGGCACTGATGATAGCCACGTCTTGAGATCAGCGGAACTCATAGATATATCCCCTCGTGCAACTCACTCATAGCCCCATCATAGCACGCCACGACAGAGACGAAAACCTCCGTGCAAAGGATACAACAATTGACCCACCTACCGCGTGCTGTACAATCTACGACAGGCTGCACCACAGCGCGGCGTCCGGGAGTTCGATCGGACTCACGGAGGGACAGAATCGATGTCCACCAGCGCGTCTCTGTAGTGAGGCCCGCATGCTATTCCCTACACAAGGAGAAACGTGTGATCAAGCTTGCCGACAGAGTCAGCCGCATCTCGCCTTCGATGACCTTCGCCATCTCCAGCAAGGCCAAAGCGCTGGAAGCGCAGGGGATCGACGTATGCGACTTCAGCGTTGGGGAACCGGACTTCATCACTCCGGCGTACATGCGACAGGCAGCGAAGGATGCCCTGGATGCGGGAAAGACGAAGTACGCGCCGACCGCGGGGCTTCCTGAGTTGCGAGCCGGCATTGCCGAGAAACTGCAAAGGGAGAACGCGCTCCCTTACACGGCCGATCAGGTCCTGGTGACCGCCGGCGGGAAACAAGCGCTCTATAACACGCTTTCTGTGGTGCTCAATCCCGGAGACGAGGCATTGATTCCAGCGCCTGCCTGGGTCAGTTACCCCGAGGCCGTCAAACTGGTCGGGGCCAATCCGGTCTTCATCAATACAGATCAAGCGCACGGGTTCAAGATCACGCCCGCACAATTGGACCATGCGATCACGACCAAGACGCGGCTGCTGATCCTGAACACGCCATCGAACCCCACGGGCGCGGTCTATACGCCACAGGAAATCGAGGCATTGGCCGAGGTCATCGTCGCACGCCAGATCGTCGTTGTGGCCGACGAGATCTACGAGAAACTCATCTATAACGGTGTCAGACACCTCAGTATCGGCAGTCTTGGAGAGGAGATCTTCAATCTCACCGTCACGTGCAATGGCTTCAGCAAGGCCTTCGCGGCCACAGGATGGCGTCTGGGCTATGCTGCCGCTCCCTTGCCCATTATCAAGGCAGCGACGGCTATGCAATCCCATACCACCTCAGGTGCCAACACCTTTGCACAGTACGGCGCCATCGCGGCCCTCAAGGGGCCGCAAGATTCGGTCGAGACGATGCGGCAGATCTTCCAGAAGCGACGGGACCTGATCGTCGAGGGTCTGAGGGCGATTCCGGGCGTGGCATGCGAGATGCCCCAGGGGGCGTTCTATGCCTTCCCCAACATCGCGAGCACGGGGCTGGACTCTATGTCCTTCTGCCGGCGGCTGCTGGAGCAGGAGAGCGTCGCCGCCGTCCCGGGCATTGCTTTTGGCGCCGACGCACACATCAGGGTGTCCTATGCCACAGATACGGAGACGATACGCGAGGGGCTGAAGCGACTCAGACGGTTTATGGCTTCGCTTTCAGAAGACCCACGAAAGCAGCGAGAACACGACCTGCTGCAACAGGCGCAGCAATAGAAAGGCGACGATAGGAGACAGATCCAGCCCGCAGAACACGGGCAGCGCGCGGCGGATCGGGACCAACACGGGCTCGGTGATCGTCCACAGGAAACGCGTGACCTTGCTGGAATAGGGAACCTGGATCCAGGAAAAAAGGACGCGCACGAACAACGCCAGACCATAGAGGTCAAAAAGAAGCCCCAGGACAAAACGCAACATCGCTCCGATGCTACCCAACGGCTGCAGCACCCAGACCGGGATCAGCACAACCAACTGGAGTGCCCAGGTGAGCAGAGTACGAGCTGCCCATAGCACGACCAGGGCAGCTACCGCATTGAGGATGTCCGAGCGGAGCGTGCTGTAAGCACGGTAAGTTGATCGATACGTGGGAATGCCCAGCAGTCGATTTGTAAGGTTGATGATGGGATCGGTGACTTTGATGACGATCTGGAGCAGAGGATGACTCCAGCGCATCCCGAAAACCTGAAGCAGGGCACGCACGATGAGCAGCAGCCCCAGGGTACCGAATAGGATATCCAGCACCCTCATGACCAACCCGATTGTCATCGTCATCTCACCACCAACTCCTAAGCTTGATTGCGTGTGCCGAAAATGGCGCGCCCGATCCTGACTATCGTCGCGCCCTCCGCGATAGCTACCTCGAAGTCGTCCGTCATCCCCATAGAGAGCTCACGCCAGTTGGCCTGGGGTACCTGCTCCCGCAAATAGTCGCGCAAGCTACGCAAGGACGCGAAGACTCTGTGCAGCACCTGGGGATCGTCGGTGACAGGGGCTACCGTCATCAAGCCCTCGACTCGCAGTCCCGGAAGGGCAGCTACTGCCGCAGCCTCCGAACGTAAGGCCGCCCGGCAGTCAGCATCGTGCTCCCACCCTGCCGCCACATAGCCATACTTGCTGGCCTCCCCGGTCACATTGCATTCGAGCAGAACCGGCATCTCGCGGCCCGCATCCACCGCGAGCCGGCTTAGTCTCTGCGCGAGCTTCAGCCGGTCGACGGAATGCACGATATCGAAGTGGGCCACCACGAGGTCGGCCTTTCGACTCTGCACGTGACCGATCATATGCCAGACAAGAGCAGCGTTTGCTGCCGCTTCCCGGCCGGAGCCGACCAGATCGGGCGTCAAAGCACGCAACACCTCGGGAATCTTGCGGGCCCCTTCCTCGGGGCGATTCTCGCCAAAGGCGCGCTGACCCGCCCGGATCGCCTCCACCACTGCCGTGACCGGAAAAGTCTTGCTCACTGCGACCAACGAGATCTCGCCGGGATCTCTGCCGGCCCGCAAAGCAGCCTCGTCCATGCGCTCCCGGACAATCCTCAGGTTCTGGGCAACATCCTGCCATGCCATGCGAGATCGAACCCCGCTCAACTGCCGGCCCAGGCCAGGGCCCACGGGGGCACCCAGAAGCGCCCGATACCCAGGCCATAGCGAATCACCAGGGAGGCCACGCCGATCAGGATACTGGCGCCGATCAGCACGTGGTCCCGCCGCCTATAGGTCAATTTGTGGACCCAGGTCCGCTCACCCGTCCCGAAACACCGCAGATCCATAGCATTCGTGATATCCTCGCCGCTCAGGATCGCGTTCATCGTCACAGGCACCACCAGCGGGGCCATCTTGCGGATCTGAGCGATCACTCCCCCAGCCAGCTTCTCGACCTCATAACCGCGGGCTTTCTGGGCATCCAGTGTCGTGCTGAAATCCCGCGCCAGCGTCGGCACAAATCGGAACGCGAGATCCATCGAGAAAGCAAATCGGTCGGGGAGCCCCGTAGCCTGAAACGTCGCGCCATACAGACGAGGGTTCATCGTGTACGGAACAATCAGAAAGAGACCCGAGATAGACAACATCCGCACAACCTGGGACGCCGCGAACCAGACGCGCTCCACGGTGATCGTGGGATGAATACTAAGGCCTAGCACTCGCCACTCCGCCCGCCACAGGACGTGCCCGGCCTGCAAGACCGCCGTCGTGCCCCCACGCCCGGTGAAGAGTGGTGTTCAGCGCCACAATGCCGACTACGAAGATCAGGATAAAGAGCCAGGCCCGCTTAGTCTCGGCCCACGTCACGCGGGCCAGCGCATACTGCGCCATGACGACAAACAGAAAAAAGAGCAGGAAACGGAGATCCCAGAACTGGGTCAGAGCAATAAGAATGAGAAAGGAAAAGATCCACCGAGCGCGTGGATCGAACTCTTCCACAACACTGCCCCGAGGACGGTACTTCCAGGTGACAAGCATATTTCCTCTCCAAACCGACCGGCCCCATCAAGGTATACTCCGGGGCCGGCCGATCGAGTTCACTAGCGTCCGGATCTTGCGACGACCGCGTCATACGCGACCATCAAGATTGGCACCAGGATCAAACCATTGATGGCGTTGCTGAGCGCCGAGGGGAACCAATATCCAACAATCGCCGTGTTGATGTCGATGCCACCCAGTGGGACCTCCAGCAGCGAGGGTACAATCATGCCCACGGCGGCTGCAAGGACGACCAGGATCTCGGTCTTGATGATCGTGCCCCTTGCCTTGTAGGACGCGATCCCAACAGCGATCAGACCAGGAATAAAGCCCATCAGGCCGTTACCCAGGTCCCAGTACCACCAAAAGCCGAATCCGGACAATAGGTCACCAAGCACATTACCCAGGAATCCGCTGATGAAGCCAACGATCGGGCCGAATGCTACACCGAAGAACATCGGGATCGCAACGGCCGGACGGAGCGTGATGTTACCCGCCGCAGGCAAACCGATGAAGTTCGTAACAAAGGAAAAGACACCGTAGAGCGCCGCACCAATTGCGGCATAGACGACTTCACGCGTACCGAATGCCCAGAGTGACTTCTTCTCCACGACAACCTCCTCATTGATAGCATACCCAAATGAACGCACTTCCACAAGAGCACCAGAGCGGCATATTGAGCACTTGATCCAGGGCACCCTCCTTTCCTGCCTTCAGCAAACCGGATCCGGTCATTCGCCGACGTGGGCTAGCATCTCCGCCCGCATAAAGGAGCCGGTCTCAGGCAATAACTCTACATTGAGTCGGAGCAGAGACGTCGGGACGATACGACAGCGCGTCAGCAGATGCTCGTCTGTCAGCACTTCATCCGGGGGACCGTCCGCGGCGATCTGTCCGTCGCTCACCAACACGATCCTATTGGCATAACTGATGGCCAGATCCAAGTCGTGGGTGATAAAGATCACGGCGTCGAAGCCCGGCATCTGCAGGATCGCATCCATAAACGCTGTATAGTTCCAGTAGTCCTGACCTGCCGTCGGCTCATCCATCATCAGGATGCGCGAGCGCATCGCGAGCACCGCTGCGATGCTGATACGCTTCTGCTGCCCAAAGGAGAGCGCAAGAGGCGGGGAATCGGCATAGTCGTGCATGTTGACGACATCAAGTGCCCATTGGATATCTCGCTGTATCCGGGCTTTGTCATATCCCAGATTGCTGGGGCCAAAGGCAAGCTCCTCGCGTACCGTCGGGGCAAAAAGCATCTGCGCGGGGCTCTGGAAAACGTAGCCCACTGTGTGTGCCGCCTGAGCCACAGACATCGTGCGGGTCTCCCGTCCCTCCAGCAGGACACGCCCATCCGTGGGCTTGAGCAAGCCCAGCGCGTGTTTGACCAGCGTCGTCTTCCCTGCCCCGTTGGCGCCAAGAATTGCCACAATGTCGCCCTTGCGGACGGTGAAGTCGACGTCGTGCAACACTTCGGGGAGCGACGGATCGTATCGAAAGCCAACGTGCTCGAAGGCAATCAATGGCTGCCTTCCATCAGCCTTCACCCCCACCTCAAACCGCGGGGCAGGCAACGCCTTTGCCCGCTCATAGACCACACGGGCCGGCAGTTTTACCTCGTGATAGTCCATCGTTTCCATCATGCCGCTGGAGTCGCCGAAGTAGGCCTGCTCACCGTCCCGAAGGTACAACACCGTATCCGGAACGATACGCAGCACGTCCTCGACGCGGTGTTCCACCAGGAGGATCGAGACACCTTCATCGGCCAGACGCCGGAATAGATCCAGTGCCTCCTGGGCCGAGGCACTGTCCAGGCTTGCCAGGGGTTCGTCAAGAAGCAAGATCTGCGGCTGCATCACCAGCACCCCAGCCAGTGCTACCTTTTGCTTCTCTCCCCCCGAGAGACTGAAGGTCTCGCGATCGCGCAACTTCAGGATCCCAAGGTAGTCGAGCGTCTCGTCCACACGCTGCACGATCTGCTCGCGGGGCATCCCGAGGTTCTCCAGGCCGAATGCGACCTCATTGAGAACGTAGCTGCCCACGATCTGACGTTCAGGATCTTGCAGCAGCGTGCCTACCTTCTGAGATAGCGTTGCCATGCTCAACGTGTGGCTGTCCTGTCCCAGGATCTGGATGTCACCGGTGATCTCGCCACGGTAGCTCCGCGGGATGAGGCCGTTGATACATCGAAGCAGCGTCGTCTTGCCGCACCCACTGGTGCCCGCGACGAGCATTAGCTCCCCTGGATGGAGATCCAATGAGAGGTCTCGAATAGCCGCAGACTCTCGAATGCGATATCGAAACGTCAGATCACGGATGCGTAGGGGAATAGAACTATCGCGTGAGTCCACAGACACCTCCCTCGGCGGACCTTACTCCCTTAGTATACCGATGAACATGGCCGCCGCAACCAATATCTCGCCAGAAATGAAATGACCGCTCGCGAACAACACGCGGGCGGTCACAGATCCAGAACGCTAAACCCAGGGTCTAGTCGGCCGATCCCTTCTTATCCTTGAGGATGATGCGTGCGTCCACGATGCACACACCTTGACCCTCCTCGTAGACGATCACAGGGTTCGCATCGGTCTCCTGGATCTCATCGGCCAGATCACAGACCATCTGCGAATACCGACTCAGGACCTCGGCCAACGCACGGCGATCCCGTGGCGCCTCGCCACGAGCTCCGTCCAAGATCGGCGCACCATTGATCTCCGAGAACATCGTGAAAGCCTGGTCTGTCGCCACAGGAGCCACGCGGAAGGTCACGTCCTTCAAGATCTCCACGAAGATGCCGCCCAAACCGAACATCACGGTCGGTCCAAATGTCGCATCGTTGACGGAGCCCAGGATCACCTCGGTGCCCCATGGGGCCATCTCCTGGACGACCACACCATGGATGTCGGCGTCGGCGTTGTAAGCCTTGGCGTTCTCCATGATGGTACTGAAGGCCTCTCGGGCTTCCGCATCAGACTCGATGTTCACCTTGACACCGCCGGCGTCCGATTTGTGAAGGATATCGGGCGAGAGGATTTTCATCACAACGGGATAGCCAATCTCGTTAGCGAGGTTGACGGCCTCATCCGCGCTTGTCGCCTGCTTCGATGTCGCGACGGGCAGGCCATAGGCGGTGAAGACCATCTTCGATTCCATCTCAGTGACATTCCGGTCGCCCTCAGCACGGACTTGCGCGATGATCGCCCGCGCCTTTGCCTCGTCAACACCTTCAAACCGCTCGAAAGTCTCCGCCGCCAGCTTCTGGCTTCGGGCATGCTCCCGCAGCGCTGCCACGGCATTGACAGCCGTGTCGGGCTCGTTGTAGGCGGGAATCCCGTTCTCCACGAGCCATCGCATGGCGGCTTCCGAACGTTCGCCTCCGACGAAGGATACGGCAACCGGCTTATCGGTGATGCCCGAGGCATCGATCGCACCCTTGATCCCCTCAGCGATGTCCTGTGGATCGGTCATGGCCGTCTCACAGTAGAGAACGACCAGGCCATCGACCCACGAATGCGCGAAGGCGTACTGCGTCGATTTCTCATACCAACTGCGATCAGCCATACCCGTAAGGTCCACGGGGTTCTTGGCCGAACCGAACGAAGGCATATACTTCTTGAGCTCGACCTGCAGGGCCTCAGGGGCGAACTTCAACGGCAGGCCATATCGGTCAGCCGAGTCCGTGGCCAACACACCCACGCCGCCGCCGTTGGTGAGGATGAGCAGGTTGTCACCCGGCATCGCCGGCTGCAAGGAGAGCGCCAGCGTGCGATCGAAGAGGTTGTTCAGCTCGGAGGCCATCACCACACCGGCCTGGCCGAAGGCGGCGTCGTAGATCTTCTCGGAGCCTGCCAATGACCCGGTGTGAGACGCAGCCGCAGCGGCTCCGTGTGCGGAGACACCCGACTTCAATGCCACAATAGGCTTGCTGGCCTTGCGAGCGTTATCCATAAAGCGTCGCCCGTCCTTGAGTCCTTCGACATAAAGCGAAATACATCCGGTGGCCGCGTCCTGGTCCAGCCATTCGACGAGGTCGGCGAAATTGACATCCGACATATTGCCAATGGAGACCATCCTGTCGAACCCAACCCGGCGAATGTAGGTCGAGGCATCCATCGCGATCAGCAACGCACCGCTCTGTGACACGAGTGCTGCGCTTCCTGCCAGAGGCAGGAACGGAGCGAAGGAAGCGTTGCACTTATCGGAGTTCGAGAGGATCCCCACAATGTTCGGACCTAGCACGCGCATGCCGTACTGATGGGCAATTGCCACGACCTGTTCCTCCAAGTCCTGGCGGCCCACCTCGCTGAACCCAGACGCAATCACGATCAGGCCCTTGACGCCCTTCTTCCCGCACTCCTCCGTGACCTCGGGTACATATTTCGCCGGAATCACAACCGCCGCGGCATCGATGTCGCCGGGCACATCCAGCACGGACGCGTAGGCCTTGAGCCCCTGGATATCGCCGCCCTTCGGATTGATCGGGTAGATTGGGCCCTCGTACTTGCTCTCGAGCAAACTACGAACCACAGTGTAGCCGATCTTGCCTGGGGTATCTGAAGCCCCAATGACAGCGATGGACTTCGGGCGCAAAAGGCCATTCAGCACTTCTAGATCCACGTTCGTAACCTCCTCACTCACAAAGATGGTTTATGATGATGATGGGCATCATCAGTTCGGTAGAAAACGAGTCCTTCATTGAGGATAACCTGCCCTGATCATAGAGGCAGGTCTTCTACAGCATTCGGGGGGGGATATACTCCCCCCCCGAAGTGGATGCTATCGCTCCATTGGCTCAAGGATCTTGTCTACAATGCCGTATTCGATGGCTTGCTCCGCCGTCATGTAGAAATCGCGGTCGGTCAAGGTATCTATCTGCTCCTCGTCCATACCTGTGTGGTGCCTGAGGATCTCGTTAAGCAAAGCGCGCTTTCTAAGAATTTCCCTGGCCGCGATCTCGATATCGGACGCCTGACCCTGAATGCCCCCGCCCCAGGGTTGGTGCACGTGAATCGTCGCATGGGGAAGAGCATAGCGCCGCCCTTTGGTCCCTGCTGTCAGAAGCACCGTGCCCATACTGGCTGTCATCCCGACCGCGATGGTCGAGACAGGAGCCTGGATCAGTTGCATCGTGTCGTAGACCGCCAGGCCAGCCGCGATTTCGCCACCCGGAGAGTTGATGTAGAGAGAGATGTCGCGCTCGGAGTCTTCACGGTCGAGGAAGAGCAACTGGGCCACAATCACATTTGCTACCTGGCTGTTGATAGGAGTGCCCAAAAAAACAATCCGTTCCCTAAGCAGCAGGGAGTAAATGTCATACATCCGATCCCCACGCCCTGTCGTTTCAATGACGTAAGGGATTGCCATAAATGCCTCCTCAATCTTTACAGCCCGATCCCCGCCGATCGGCGGGGACCAGGACTCGATCATTCACATACCAATGAACAATCCCGGTCGTCAGGCACCCGGGACTCGATCATTGACAATTCGTACCTTGCCTACCTAAGCCTCATCCACCGGCTCGGAGTCGGCTTCTTCGGCGACTTCCTCGACCACGAGTTCGGGCTCTTGTGGCTCTCCACGTCCGATCTCAGCCAGACGATCTACGACCCTGCGGCCAAGGACGGTGGAACGGAGATTGCGACCGAGCTCGGAATCAATATCGATCTGATGATCAGGCATGTGCTCCGACAAGTTCATACGATGGATCAGGTCGCTATACTCCCGGACAACGTCATCATCGCTGACCTCGACCCCCTCGACCTCTGCAAACTTGCTGAGCACGAGGGACCGCTTGACACGGCTCTCGGCCTGCGGTCGCATCTGCTCTCGGAACTGCTCCAGGGTCATGCCGTCCAGGCGCAAGGCGTCCTCAAACGGCATGTCGCGCTGGCTCTTGACGCGCTGGGAAGCCTCTTCCACGATATCATCCAACGTATCCTCAACCAACGTGGGAGGATAGGCGACCGTCGCCCGGTCGACGAGCTGTGTAACCAGGTTTGACCGGTAGGCTGATTCGGCCTGCTCGCCCTTGCTGGACGCAAGTCGGTTCCGGATATCCTGCTCCAGCTCCGCAATCGTCTCAAAGGACCCCGTGGTGCTCGCCAACGCATCGTCCAGCTCAGGCAGCGTGCGCTCCAAGACCTGAGTGACCTTGACCGTGAAATCGGCTTCGGCCCCGCGCAGCGAGGGTTCGTCGATCGTATCGGGCATGACGAGCTGGAATTCCTTCGTCTCGTCAGCCTTCATACCTACCAGGGCATCAACAAACGCCGGAGAAAGGAAGGGGCGCTCTTCCAGGAGTACGACCTCAATATCGTCTTCATCGACGATTACATCATCTCCGGTAAGGGCTTTGACGTTAGCCAACACCTGATCCCCGAGCTCAGCGGCTCGATCGACGGGCTCGAGAACCGCATGCTCCTCGCGAAGCTGAGCGAGAACCTGTTGTACCTCTTCATCGGAGACCGTCGGCTTTTCCCACGTCTCACGAATGCTCAGGTAGTCATCGAGGTCTACATCGGGCTGCAGGGGCACCCTGATCTTGAGGGTCAAGGGCGAGGCCTGCATGTCAACAAATTCGCCGGGGCCGTAGGGATCGACCTCCGCTTGTTCGAGAATCTGTGGGTAGGTCTCATCAACCAGCATCTCAGCCGCTTCCTGCATGATGCTGGACTCGCCTACAAATTGCTGAACCTTGGAATAAGGAGCTCGCCCCTTGCGAAACCCGGGGATGTTGATCTCGCGGGAGATCTTGCGAGCGGCGCGTTGCTTTGCTCCGTCCACCGTCTCCTCCTCAAAGACCACGTCGAGGAGCGCCTCATGAGAATCGAGAAGTTCCTTTTTAACTTCGAACACTTACATACCTCCGATCGTAGATCACGCTGATTATAGCACACCCTTAATGAAACACCAGTGATTGCGCATCGCCCGACGTTTATGCTATCAAGCCATGAATGCCATCCCCAGGCAATCCGCGCGAATAAGCATATGAGCATTTGACAAAACGGATATGAAGTGTTAAAATGCAATTATTTCACGTAAACCTTCATTATTCGCCCGCCGGAGACTTACGAAGGAAATCACAGCGTGTGGAGATAGCAGCTATGCAAGATACCAGGCAACAGATCCTAGAGATTATGAAGCGTCATGGCGAGGTGACCGTCCAGGAACTCAGTAATGAGTTGGGGCTCACCAGCGTCACAGTGCGCCACCATCTCGAAATCTTGCGATCGGAAGGCTACATATCCGATCCCGAGGTTCGCCGTTCAAATCGCCCCGGAAGACCCCGGTATGTCTATCATCTCACCTCCACGGCAGCCGATCTGTTCCCAAACAACTACAGCGGCCTGGCATCGGCGCTGTTGGGCTCCATCGAGGAGTGCATGATACCCGAGGAGCGAGACGCTCTCTTGGAGCGAGCGGCAAAGCGCATCGCTCAGCGGGCGGGGACGCTGCCCGAGGAGCCACAAGCGCGCGTGGAGAGTGTGGTGACCTTCCTCAACCAGCAGGGCTACACGTCGCGCTGGCAGAAGGATGAGGACGACGTCTACATGATCTATGTCAGCAGTTGTCCCTACTTCCACGTCAGCCAGACTCACGTTGAGACCTGCCAGATCGACCGGCATATGGTGCAGTTACTTGCAGGACCGGAATCGGAAGTGACGAGAGTGGACAATGCCGCGGGGAAGGGTGGGCTCTGCGTCTATGCGCTTAGCTGGAGGACGGACAAACAGACCGTCTGAACCCGCCCAGGACAAGCACCACCTAGAGTTCCTGGCCCGTCAACCGTTCGTAGAGGGCCTGAAACTCCTCATCAGAATAATAGTAGATCACCACACGGCCCTGCTTCTTGCCGTGTTTCACGCGAACGCGAGTTCCCAGCGCCTCGCAGAAGCGCTCCTCGAGAGCCCGAATGTGCGGATCGTTGCCCTCCGCCCGTGAGCGCACCGTTTCTTTGGGTTGGCGGAGTTGACGTACTAACGCTTCCGTCTCCCTGACCGTCAATTCTTCCTGAATCACCGTGTGAAGGGCCGCGTCTTGAGCCACATCCGTATCCAGCCCGAGCAGCGCCCTGCCGTGCCCCTCGGTGACATCGCCGTCAAGCAAGGCCTGACGCACGGCTTCGGAAGCCGAGAGTAAGCGCATCAGGTTGGTGATGGCGGGGCGGCTCTTGCCCACGCGCTGTGCCACCTCGCCCTGCGACAATCCGAACTCATCGACCAAGTGCTGGTAGGCCAGAGCCTCTTCCAGGGGGTTCAGGTCCGCGCGCTGGATATTCTCGACCAGGGCCAGCTCCAGCATCTCCTGAGGAGCGGCCTCCTTGACGATCGCGGGAACCTCATCCAGCCCCGCCAGCCTGGATGCACGCCACCGACGCTCGCCCGCGATGAGCTGGTAGTCGCCATTGTCGTCACGCGTGACGACCAGAGGCTGGATGATGCCGTGCTCGCGGATCGAAGCGGCGAGATCCTCCAGCGTGGATTCCGATAACCTGGTCCGCGGTTGGTGGGGATTGGGCGAGATCTGGTCGATAGGGATCCGCCGCAGCCCATCCGCCTCGGGCTCACCAGCCGGTATCAGCATATCCAATCCACGACCCAACCCACGTCTCGGCATACGCACCCTTTCTCACAACCACGCCGCACTTTGCGACCGCACCCAACCGTCATCCGACAACGGCATTATATCAGAGATAGTCGGACCTGTTCCAATCACCCACAACTCATACAAATGAGAGAGCATTGCCAGCCGCCGGACCCTCGACTATCATAGATCTGCGTGAGATCGATCCATTGCCGATCATCGTGAGGACACAGGCTCGATGAATGATAGAGAAAGGCTTCTGGCCACAATCCTGGGCAATCCCGTCGATCGGGCACCCTACTGGCTCTTCTGGGGCCCATGGGGCCGAACCTGGGAGCGCTGGCGTCAGGAGGGCATGCCGGACGCCTACCGCAATTTCGGTGATGTCCAGGCTGCCTTGGGCACGGATGCCCTACCCAGGAGCTTACCGGTCAACACAGGCCCTTGCCCCGCGATCACGCCGGTGATCCTGGAAGAGGACGAGGATTACGTCACCTTCATTGACGGTTGGGGCATCAAGCGGCGGGACTACAAGCACGGGGAGTCGATGTCGGAGTTCCTTGAGTTCCCGGTCAAGGATCGCAAGGACTGGGAGCGGTTCAAGGCGATGTATCTCGACCCCGATCACGCGGACCGCCTCCAGGGCGACTGGAGAGAGGTAGGGCGTAGGTGGATGAGCGAGGGCTATCCCATCCGCTTGGGCGCCTATCCCAACGCCGGGGTCTTCGGCCCCTATCGTTGGCTGATGGGGGACGAGGAGGGCTTGATCGCACTGATCACGATGCCCGACCTCGCCCACGAGATCATGGAGCACCTGACGTCGATCTATCTGACCGTCTTCGAGAAGGTCGTGGGCGAGGTCAGGGTCGACGAGATCCACCTCTGGGAGGATATGTGCTATCGTGGAGGCCCCCTGATCTCGCCTCGACACTGGAAGGCGTTTCTGGGTCCCTGCTACCGCCGGATCAAGGCCTTCGCCGATGCACACGACATCCCGGTCATCTCCGTCGACACTGACGGCAATCCCGACCTTATCGCGCCCCCTATGATCGAGGCCGGGGTGAACCTGCTCTTCCCGATGGAGGTCGCTGCAGGCTGTGACGTCACGGTCTGGCGGCAGAAATACCCAAGGTTGGCCATGATGGGCGGCATCGACAAGCGCACGCTGGCGGTAGGGCCCGCAGCAATTGATGCCGAACTCGAGCGTATCCGACCGGCGGTTGAGGCAGGACGCTACATCCCGGCGCTGGATCACCTCATCCCTGACGACGTATCGTGGGACAACTACATCTACTACGCCCAAGGGCTGAAGGCGCTGGTGGGGAAAGCAGTCTCTTAGAATCGGTAGGCCGGTTATCACAGACTTATTTCGCCGGATCCCGAAACTGGAAAGAGGTGCCGATGTCAGAACGCAAAGTAAGAATCGGATTCGTGGGCGTGGGGAGTATGGGCCAGTGCGCCCATCTCAAGAACTACGTCACCGTGCCGGATTGCGAGGTCGTCGCACTGGCTGAGCTGCGCGAGGATCTGGGCCGGGCTGTCGCTGCCCGCTATGGTATTCCCGGCGTCTATCCGTCTTTCGAGTCGATGCTGGAGCACGAGGAACTCGACGGTATTGTCGCGGCGCAGCCCTTCGATCGCCACGGTATCCTGGTGCCTGAACTGCTGGAGGCCGGGATCCCCATCTTCACCGAGAAGCCGCTGGCAGCTTCGGTCGAGGTGGGGCAGGCGGTTGCCGACGCCGTCGCGGCGAGTGGTACGTGGCACATGGTGGGCTACCACAAGCGCAGCGATCCCGCCACGATGCGCGCACGAGACGAGATCCTGCGTCTCAAGGAGACGGGGAAACTGGGCAAGATGACATATGTGCGCATTCTGATGCCTGCCGGGGACTGGGTCGCCGGTGGTTTCAACGATCTGATCCGTATACCCGGCGGCTATCCCGCCGTCGACCGCGACCCGCCTGCTTCGGATATGGATGCAGAGACCTACAAGCGCTACACAGCGTTCGTCAACTACTACATCCACCAGGTCAATCTGATGCGTTACCTGCTCGGCGAGCCCTATCAAGTCACCTATGCGGAGCCCTCGGGCGTCCTCTTCGCCGGGCAAAGCGAGAGCGGCGTAGCTTGCACGATCGAGATGTCACCTTACCAGACATCGATCGATTGGCAGGAATCGGCCCTGGTCTGCTTCGAGCACGGCTACGTGAAGATCGACCTGCCCGCGCCTCTGGCGAGCAACCGTCCGGGGCGCGTGGAACTCTTCCGTGACCCGGGCAACGGCGTCACACCGGAGACGGTCATCCCGCAGTTGCCCTGGATCCACGCGATGCGGCAGCAGGCGATGAACTTCGTTGCAGCCATCAAGGGCGAGGCCCAGCCCCCCTGCCAGGCCGCGGAGGCACTGGAGGATCTCAAGATCGCGAGAGAGTACATCCGGCTACAGACGGGAGGCTGAGGCTGGATAACGGATGCTCGACGTTGCACATCAGACTCCAGTTACTCGTCAATCGTCACGGTTTTCCTATCACCAATCACTTTGTCCAATATGGAGGATACCATGCCGCTGAAGTGGAAGAAAACCCTCATTGCGCTCGAACGCTTTGAGTCGGCCGGTGCCTTTGACGTCACCGGTGACGGCAAGCCCAACATCGTCTCCGGTGCCTACTGGTACGAAACGGCGGACATCAAGACCCAACACACCGTAGGAGAGGTGCAGGCCATCGGAGAGTATTACGACGACTTCTCGACGATCCCGATGGATATCAACGGCAATGGGCGGCTCGACTTCGTCACCGGTGGCTGGTGGGGCGACACAATCCGCTGGCGGGAGAACCCCGGCGATCCCGGTAAGGAATGGCCCGAGCACGTCATCGCCCATACCGGCAACGTCGAGACGACTCGTGCCTGGGACGTCGACGGCGACGGGCAGCAGGAAATCGTGCCCAACACCCCCGGCGCACCGCTGGTGGTCTACAAACTCGTGACCGACGCTGCGGGCAAGGGTACAGGGGAGTTCATGGCCTACACGATCCGCAGGGAGAAGCAGGGGCACGGGCTCGGCTTCGGCGACATCACCGGCAACGGACGCGGGGACTTCGTCCTGATTAACGGGTGGCTCGAGGCGCCGGAGGCCCCCTACACAGGCGAATGGATATTCCATCCCGACTTCGAGCTGGGCAGGAATTCCAGTGTGCCGATCCTCGTCGTGGACGTCAACGGCAACGGGATCAACGACCTCATCGTGGGCAACGGCCACGGTTACGGACTGGACTGGTGGGAGCAGCGGGTGAGCGCTGATGGGACCCGCACATGGGTCAAGCACCCGATCGACCCCTTCAACGCCCAATACCACGACCTGCAGTGGGTCGATCTTGATGGCGATGGCGCCTGCGAATTGGTGACCGGCAAGCGCTATCGTGCGCACAACGGCCATGACCAGGGCTCCCCTGATGACGTCGGCATCTACTATTTCAAGTGGACCGGCGAAGGCTTCGCCAAGCAGATCATCGACTATGGCCCTCCCGGCAAAGGCAAGGGCTGCGGCATCTCCTTTGCCATCGCCGACGTCACGGGCAACGGCAAGCTCGACGTCGTAGCACCCGGGAAAGATGGGCTCTATCTGTACGAGAACCTTGGAGAATAAAGAATGGAGAATGAGAGAATCAGCGAATAAACGAAAAGGCGAGCGAGCGATAAGGCGCACTTTCGCTTGCTCGCTCACTCGCTGATTCTCCATTCTGACCAATTGCACAGGAGGAGCACGATGGCAAAAGTCGCGATTATCGGAGCAGGCAGTATCGTCTTCTGCAAAACCCTCGTCCTGGATATCCTGGCGACGCCGGGTCTGGAGGATACGGAGTTCGCACTGATGGCGCCCAGCACGCGGCGCACACCCCAGGTGGAAAGCTTCGTCAAAGAGGTCATCGCCGTCAACAAGCTACCCGCAAGAGTCTGGATCACAACGGATCGGCGTGAGGCCATCAAGGATGCGGACTATGTCATTGCCACGTTCCAGGTCGGCGGCATTCAAGGATTTCAAGCCGACTACGAAATCCCGTTGAAGTACGGCGTCGATCAATGCATCGGCGATACGCTGGGGCCCGGCGGCATCTTCCGTGCGTTGCGAAGTATCCCTGTGATGCTCGATCTCGCGCACGATATGGAGGAGCTCTGCCCCAATGCCTATCTGCTGAACTACGTCAACCCAATGGCGATGGTCTCGTGGGCCATCGGCACCACCAAGGTGCCCTTTGTCGGGCTCTGCCACGGCGTGCAGACGACGATGGACCTCATCTCGGGCTACGTTGGCGTTGCCAAGGACGAGATCGACTTCCTCTGCGCCGGCATCAACCACATGGGATGGTTTCTCAGGCTCGAGCACGAAGGCAAGGACCTGTACCCGATCTTACGTGAGCGCTTCGAGCAGCCCGAATACTACGTCAACGAGAAGGTCCGTGGCGAAGTCTTCCGTCAGTTCGGCTACTTTATGACCGAGTCGACGGGCCACCTGGCCGAATACGTGCCGTGGTTCCGCAGCAGCCAGGAGGCGCTGGATCTCTACTGCGATGAGCCGGGCTTCGGGGGCGAGAGTGGTGCGTACTACAAGTTCAGCAAGTACGTTGCGGACAAGTACGCGGGAACGGAGCTATTGGCGGACGAACCCCGAGTCCTGCCGTCACGCTCGATCGAGTACGGTTCTTACGTCATCGAGGCGCTTGAGACCGGCCGGCCCTTCAGGCTCAACGGCAACGTCATCAACGGCGGGATGATCACCAACCTGCCCGCCGATTGTTGTGCCGAGGGCCCGATCTACGTCGACAGCCTCGGTCTGCACAAGACTGTGGTGGGCGACCTGCCGCCGCAGTGCGCAGCGCTCAACCTGACTAACATCAACGTCCAGCGGCTGACGGTCGAGGCAGCGATGGCGGGCGATACCGAGCACATCGTCCACGCCTGCGCGCTGGACCCGCTGACGAGCGCGGTGCTCACCCTCAAAGAGATCCGCGAGATGGCCGCCGAGATGCTGGAGGCTGAGAAGCAGTGGATGCCGCAGTTCTCGGGCAAGGCCATCCGTCCCACGCCGACGATCCACATCCCTGCGGACGTCAAACGTGCCGAGGTCCCCGTCGACCCCGCGCTGGCCATCATGGCGCGGTTCGGGGAGCTGGGGACGTAGCCTCCGACAGACGTCAGAGCGCCGGCTGGATCGATCCAGTCGGCGCTCTATCGTCTATCCAATGCGTCAATCAACCCAACGAATCGAGCTCCGCGATCCGAATACCCTTGAGCGAGGGCATCAACGCCGCGATGTAGGTCCGTCCCTCATGGGTTACGATCTCCGGCGCGGCGACGGGCAGGGTCCCGACCCGGTAGCGGTCGTCGTCCACGCCGAAATCGAGCGGATCGGGTGAAACATACTGGGTATTGAGCGCGTTGGCGCCATAGCGCTGGTTGCGGAAGAGGCAATAGCGCCCATTCCGCTCAACCACGTGAGGGCATTCACAGTCGCCGCCGTACCAGTCGGTCTCCAAGGCCGCTTGCCCGCCGGCGCTGACGATCACGGGATCGCTCCAGGTCAGCATGTCCGGTCGAGGTTCGACAGAAGACGGCTGCCGCGGGCTTGGCGTCCTCCTTATGGCCCGTGTAGTAGCAGTAGTAGGTATCGTGAATTCTGAGAACCATCGGATCGCGGCTGTTCCCGTAGGGCCCCGAGAAGAGCGTCGGGCTGTCCATCCTTGACCTGCACCCGCTCGAAGAGCTTCCCGTCCTCGCTCCGGGCGAGGCAGATGCGCTCCCAATCGCCATAGAACATATGATAGGTGCCGCCCTCTTTGACCACGTGGGGCGCCTGTAGTCCACCCGGCGTCTCGCCGAGATCCGTGCGCGCCTCCATCGCGATACCCATCGGCTGCCAGTCGGCGTCCAGTCAGGTCGGCGCCCTCCCAGCGGTAGAAGAGCCGCGTCTGCCCGCCACAGCTCGTGCCCCGGATGCACGACCAGAGCTGCCAGGTGCCGTCGGCTGCCTGCCACACAGCGAAGTCAACGGGCTGCTGCTCGGGCGTAGTATAGGCGCCCAGATCAGGGTCACCCGCCACTTGCCACCAGTCACTCACGATCTGTGGTCGCATCAAGATCCTCCTCTACCGTCCACGCTCGCTGAGATAATGATGCCAAAGGATGCGGGCTGCCACGGCGCGCCAGGGACGCCAGCTCTCGGCGATGACGTCGACGTCCTCGTAGCTTGGGAGGTCGTCGAGCCCGCGAACCTCCTGGACCGCTTTGGCCAGCGCTAGGTCGCCAAATGGCCAGGCGTCCGGCCTGCGCAGTGAGAAGAGAATGTAGGTATCGGCCGTCCACGGACCGATTCCCCTGATCGCGATCAACGCCTGTCGGGCCGCTTCATCGTCCATCCTCCCAATCGCATCCAGATCGAGGGTACCACCGACGATGGCTTCGGCGAGGCCCCGGACGTACCCCGCCTTCTGGCGGCTGAACCCGATCGCGCGCAACGTGGCGTCGTCCAGCGTCAGAAATCGCTCGGGTGTGACCTTCTCCAAGTTGTCCTTGGAGCTTGGAAAACGCAGCCTCCGCCGACTCCAGTGAGACCTGCTGGGAGAGAATCGCGAGCACGAGGCCCCGGAATCCGGGCTCGTGGGTCCAGAAGGGAGGAGCGCCCCACCTGCATATGACACGAGCCAGCCCAGGGTCAAGAGCTGAAAGATCTGAGATAGCCTGAGCGAACCTCGTTTCGGTGAGGGCGTCCACGCTGGGTGTCTAGCGCGTCGAGGCGGAAGCAGCCGGGTCACGAACGCGCATCGGTGTCGTGGCCCGCAGAAAGCCGATGAACATCAGGACCGCGCCCAAGAACTCGCTTACGTAAAGCGCGCCGGCGAAGCCCACCCGGCTGAAGGTGCCGCCAAACGCCGGGAGAATCGCGCCCACCGCGATGAAGATATTGCCAATCGTTCGATGCAGAAGCACGCGTTTGCGCCAGAACAGCCATATGGAGTAGCCCGCGCCCCCCACCAGCGTGATCGTCCCGTAGACGTTGAAGAACGGCGTCAGCATCCGAACACCTGGGGTCACAATCGCGTGGCCGCTCATCTCGCTCCCCGTGTGGAGGCTCGTCGTCATCAGACTCGGATCGAGCTCCGCACCGAAGACGCGAAACGCGCTGTAGAGAGAGCCCAAGGCCAACACGACCATCAGGGCGTGGGCCCACGACCGCTTCACCAGCAAGTAGACTGTGCCCTGTCCCAGCCAGGCAGCGACCAAGATCGCCCCGAAAAGGTACCATAGCCGGAAAACCAGGGGGCTCCACCCAAAGGCGCCATAGTATCCCTCGCAGAAGCCACCGATGCCGTAGAAGATCATCCCAATGCCCCAAAGCAGGAGATGCAGCCCTCGGCGCGCCAGGTAACGTCTAAGCACAAAGAAAGCAAAGATGACGCTGACGAGACTCGAAGTAAACGGCAATATCGTGTTCATTGCGTTCATATATTACTCCTCAACCACCGAGGGTTTGCCAACAGCCGGCGTGCTCGCCTGTTATGCCGCCGCAGCCGGAAACAGCCCCAGGACGATGACGATGGCAATGATCAGCAAGACCACGACGACCAAGGCAATCACACCCAACGCGATAGGAACGGCCCGTTCCCAGAAAGGCGGATATCGCCGCTCCGCCGACGGCGACTTCTCTTCTTTCGGCATAGTCACCCCCCTTCGTGCTCCCGTAATTCTGGGGAGAATCCGCTACTATGCAAGCCTCGGGTCTCCATATTCGTAATGCTGCACAACTTGTCAGGTAGGAGCGGGATCGGAAGCGGACGACAAAGCGCCTACCGAGTGAACTCGGTAGGCGCTTTGTCGCATGAGGATCAAACCAGAGGGTCTGCCTTTGCCCGGCCTCAGCCGTAGACCGGTCCGAAGGCCTCGCACGCACGGAAATCGGCGCCAAAGGGATCCTGCGCGCCGAAGGTCGTCCACGCACCAGGACGGAAGACCTGCTCGTCCGGTACATTGTGCATGTAGACCGGGATACGCAGCATCGCCGCCAGCGCGATGAGATCGGCGCCGATGTGGCCATAGCTGATCGCCCCGTGGTTGGCGCCCCAGTTGTTCATCACCGAGTAAACGTCGCGGAAGGGACCAACGCCCGTCGTCCGCGGGACGAACCAGGTTGTGGGCCAGGTCGGGTCGGTCCGGACGTCCAGCTTGTCGTGGACCTCGTCGGGCAGTTCGACCACCACACCCTCGGCTATCTGCAATGCAGGCCCGAGTCCGGAGACCCAGTTCAGTCGCGACATCGTGACGGGCATGCCGCCACGCGAGACAAAGTGACTGGACCACCCACCGCCACGGAAGTAGCCGACATTACCCGGATACCACGTCGTGGCATCGAGACACGCCTCGGCATCCTCCGCGGTGACATCCCACCATTGCTTCATACCGGGTTTGCCCGCGATGGTCTGCTGGCCCGTTGCGTCCAGCGTGGTCGAGCCCGAGTTAATGAGGTGTAGGAACCCACCCGCAGCATCGCCGGCAACCTGATACCCCGTTACCCGCTTGACCGCTTCGGGGCTCCAATAGGTGCGCACGTCCGAGAAGATCTGGGCACGCCCGGTCAGTAGGTGACCAAACAGCATCGAGATCCCGTTGAGTGCATCGTTCTCGGTGGCGACCACAAAGGGCTGGCGGATGCCGTTCCAGTCGAAGGAGGAGTTCAGAATCGCCTCCATGAAGTCACCGTTGGGGAAGTGGTCCGTCCACTGCCGTTGTCCCTGGAATCCGCTGGCAATCGCGTTGTGTCCCATGGCCTCTTCGCCAAACCCAAGTTCGGCCAGGCGTGGATTGCCAACCATCAGGTCGCGAGCGATCAACGCCATCTTGACCGACAGCTCCCAATCGTCATTCTTCTGCTCACGCGTCCGCTGTGCCTCGGGCGGATTGTGGTCCTCACCCTCCCGGCACATCTCCTTGACCCAGGTCATGGCCTGCTCGAATTCCTCGGGGTCGTAGATGCCCTCCTCGAAGCGGCGAACGAACTCGGTCATATCGATGGATTCGGCGCGCATCCCAAGGAACTGCTCAAGGAAGGTTGGCTGCACGATCGAGCCGGCGATGCCCATAGATACACTGCCCATCGAAAGATACGACTTCCCGCGCATCCGGGCAACGGCTAACCCTGCTCGTGCGAAGCGCAGAAGCTTCTCCTGCACATCCGCCGGGATCGACTCGTCGCCGGCGTCCTGCACATCACGCCCGTAGATCGTGAAGGCGGGCAGGCCCTTCTGCGTGTGCGCCGCGCCCACGGCTGCCAGGTAAACCGCGCCGGGTCGTTCGGTCCCATTGAAGCCCCAGATGGCTTTCGGGATCAGCGGATCCATGTCCATCGTCTCCGAACCGTAGCACCAACACGGCGTCACGGTCAGCGAGAGGCCCACATTCTCCTTGCGGAACTTCTCCGCAGCCATCGCGGCCTCCGCCGCACCCCCAATGCACTGGTCGGCGATCACACATTCCACCGGCATGCCGTTGGGATGGCGCAGATTCTCGCTAAGAAAACGCGCGACGTTCTTCGCCATACCCATCGTCTGGTCTTCCAATGATTCCCGCACACCGTTCCATCGACCGTCGATGGTTGGGCGAATGCCGATCTTGGGCATATCGCCGATGAGCCGATTGGCGGGCTGATTCTTTTTCATCGTCCTCACGTTAGCCATAGGACCTCCTGATCAGTGATTATGTGATGCTCTCTTGCACCGTAATGCCAAAACGTCGGAACGTTCCAACGTCCTCCCCCGATGCATGATAACGTTACCATACGTCACACAACAAAACGCCGAGAATTCGGCGTGCTGCATCAGTCACATCCATTTAAGCACCGCCGGAGTAGAATGTCAATTCGAAGATGGGGATGGGGGCAAGGTCATCTCGCCCCCACCCAACGTCCTGTGCCGACGGCTTAAGCGACGGGCACCTCCCACGGCGTCTCGCCCGCGACCGCGAACGTGGCGAAGGTGCCGGCAGCATCCGTCGCCGGTTGACCACCCCCCACAAAGACCTCGAAGACGCCCGGCTCGATCGCGCGGCGCCCGTCGTCGAGGATGAGGCTCATTTGCTTCGGCGACACCGTAAAGCTGACGCATTCGGTCTCACCGGGTGCCAGGTGGATACGGCGGAACCCCGCGAGTTGCTGCGCGGGCACGGGCACCGAAGCTTGCTGATCCTTGATATAGAGCTGCACGACCTCGTCGCCTGGGCGGTCGCCGGTGTTCTCCACCATCACGGAGAGCGTGAGCGGCTTGCCAGGTGCGAGGTTCAGGCTACTGAGCTCCAGGTCGCCGTAGGCAAAGGTCGTGTAGCTCAACCCGTAGCCGAAGGGGTAGAGCGGCACGCCGCGGAAGTAACGGTAGGTGTGCCCTTCCATAGCGTAATCCCGGAAGGGCGGTAGATCGTCGACCGAGGTGTAGAAGGTCACCGGCAGGCGCCCCGCAGGATTGACGTCCCCGAAGAGCACGTCGGCCAGCGCCGTGCCACCCTCTTCCCCCGGATACCAGAGCTCCACCACGGCCGCCGCGTTTGCTTCCGCCCAGTTGACGGCGACCGCACTGCCGTTGAGCAGCACCACGACCAGCGGCTTGCCGGTTGCGTGCAGCGCCTTGAGCAGGTCCTCCTGCACACCCGGCAGGTCCAGGGCATCCCGGTCACCGGTGCTGCGCTCGCCTGCCTCGACGCCTTCCTGCTGACCCTCCTCTCCCTCGATGAGCTGCGAGAGACCCATCACGGCGATGATCACGTCAGCGTCTTTCGCGACGGCCACGGCCTCGTCGAAACCCGACGTGTCTGAGCTGCGGATGGCACATCCCCTGGCATAGACGACCTCGACCGCATCCCCCACCTTGCGCTTGATGCCCTCAAGCGGCGTCACCGACGCCGACGGGAAACCGTTGTAGTTGCCCAACAGCACGATAGAGTCATCGGCATTGGGGCCGACGACCGCAATCTTCTTCAGATCTCGCGTCAGAGGCAGAAAGCCATCTGCGTTCTTGAGCAGAACGACCGATTCCTGGGCCATCTTCAGGGCCAGCGCCCGGTGGTCGGCAGAATCGTTCACCTCGATGGGAATCCGCGAGTAGGGCACGCGATCGGGGGGATCGAACATACCGAGGCGGAAGCGGGCCGTGAAGAGCCGCGTCACAGCAAGATCGATCGTCGCCTCGTCGATCAGGCCCTTCTCGGCAGCCACAAGCAGCGCGCGGTAGACCTCGCCACAGTTGAGCTCGCAGCCATTCTTGACCGCCAGCGCTGCCGCGGCCTCGGGCGAATCCACGACCTGATGGTGAGCGTAAATGTCGCGAATGGCGCCGCAGTCCGAGACGACGTAGCCCTCGAAACCCCACTCGTCGCGGAGGATCTTCCCCAGAAGAACTGTGTGCGCACAGCAGGGCTCTCCATTGGTGCGGTTGTAAGCGCCCATCACGGAGAACGCACCGGCCTCTCGCACGGTTGCTTCGAAGGCGGGCAGATACGTCTCGCGCAGATCCCGTTCGTCGGCCTCGGCATTGAAATGATGGCGCTCCGCCTCCGGCCCGCTGTGGACGGCGTAGTGCTTGGGCGTCGCCACCGTCTTGAGGTAGGTCGGATCGTCGCCCTGCAGACCTGTCACAAAAGCAACGCCCATCCGCGCCGTCAGGTAAGGATCCTCGCCATAGGTCTCCTGCCCACGGCCCCAGCGAGGGTCCCGGAAGATGTTGATGTTGGGGGTCCAGAAGGTCAGACCGTAGTATTGCTCGACATCACCGTTGTCACCCAGGGCGGCGTGATGCTTGGCGCGCGCCTCGTCCGAGATGGCGACTGCGGTGCGGTGCATCAACTCCGTATCCCACGTCGCGGCCATCCCAATGGCCTGCGGGAAGACGGTGGCGATGCCGGCCCGCCCCACCCCGTGCAGGCATTCGTTCCACCAGTTATACGCAGGAACACCCAGTCGCCGGATCGCCGGGGCGCCGTGCACCATCTGTGAGATCTTCTCCTCCAACGTCATCTTCGAAACAAGGTCGGCGACACGCGCCTCCAATGGCTGATCGGGATCCAGATACAGTGGGGTGTCGGTATCGAAACCTGACGACATCACAATCTCTCCTTTCGCAAACAAAGGCGCCCTGGTCTGGGCTGCCAACCGGACGAGAAACGTAGCTAAGGGTTGCTACCTTGGACCACATTCTAGTCCACAATCCCATTTTGGATAAACTCGCGGCGTGCAGATGGTCTCTGACCAGATCGATGCTAGACTTCAGATCTATGCCGGCCTCTGCCGAGACCATGTCACAAGGAAACCACCCATGACCGTACTCAAGCGGCTCTTCGCCTACCTATATCCGTACTGGAAGACCCTCATCGTGACGGCCCTGCTGCTGCTCGTCAGGACCGGGCTGAACCTGACACCGCCGCTGATCGAGCGCGCGATCATCGACAAAGTCATTCAGAATGGGGACCTGCAACTCCTGGTCCGCCTGGTGCTGTTGCTCATTGGCATCTACGCCGTCATGCATCTCACCGACTTCGGAGAGAACTTCATCCGGCACGCGTTGGGCGAGCGCTTTATCCTCGACCTCCGCGTGCGCATCTACAACCACGTGCAGCGACTCTCGCTCTCATTCTTCGAATCGACCTCCACCGGCGAGCTAATGTCCCGCGTGACCAACGACGTCAATGCGATGGAGCAGTTCATCACCCACGGCGTCCCGCTAACGGTGGTCGATCTGATGCGCCTGGTCGGCGCCTCCATCGTCCTACTGACGCTCGATTGGCGTCTGGCCCTGGTTGTGCTGATCCCCTTGCCACTGATGGCAGTGGGATTGCGTATGTTCAACGAGCGCGCCCGCCCCATCTATCGGCAGGTGCGGGACCGGCTGGGCGACATCAACTCGCGGCTTCAGGACAACCTCGCCGGCATCCGTGTGATCCAGGCATTCGAGCAAGAGGAAAACGAGCTCAGAGCTTTCCGTAACGTGAGTGAAGAGTATTACCGCCAGCAGATCAAGGCGATTCGGACGTGGTCGGTTTTCTTCCCTGCGCTCCAGTTTCTCACTGCTGTAGGCGGGGCCCTCGTTCTGGGCTTTGGCGCCCGCGCGGTCGTGGCGAACGGCATCACGCTCGGGACGTTGGTGGCTTTCCTGGCCTATATCGCATCGTTCTACGAACCTCTCCGGCGGCTGACCGAGGTGGACAATACGTTCCAGCAGGCCATCGCAGCCGGGGAGCGCATCTTCGAGATCCTGGACGTCGACTCCGAAGTCAAGAGCGCGCCAGGTGCGATGAGCCTGACCGAGACCCGTGGTGAGGTGCAGTTTGAGGACGTTCACTTCCGCTACGGCGAGGGCGACGAGGTGCTGCACGACATCGACTTCCACATCGCACCCGGCGAGGTGGTCGCGCTCGTCGGCCCAAGTGGCGCGGGCAAGACCAGCATCGCCAGCCTGCTCTGCCGCTTCTACGACCCCGGGCATGGTCGCATCCTGCTCGACGGTCACGATCTTCGCGACCTGGAGTTGCAGTCGCTGCGCCAGCATATCGCCGTCGTCCTGCAGGACACTTTTCTCTTCAACACGACGGTGCGTGAGAACATCTGCTACGGGAACCCTCAAGGCGACCGATGAGGTGATGATCGCCGCAACCAAAGCGGCCCACGCTCACGAGTTCATCGCCGATTTACCTGCCGGCTATGACACCGAGATCGGGGAGAGAGGCGTGCGCTTGAGCGGGGGGCAGAAGCAGCGGCTGGCCCTGGCACGCGCGATCATCACCGACCCGCGGATCCTTATCCTGGACGAGGCCACATCCTCGGTGGATGCGGAGGCCGAGTATCTCATCCAGCAAGCCCTGGAGGAGGTTATGAGGGGGCGCACGGCGTTGGTGATTGCCCACCGGCTGAGCACGATTCGCAGTGCCGACAAGATCATCGCGCTCGAGGACGGGCACATCCGCGAGGTCGGCGACCACCGCGAGCTTCTCGCCCGCGGCGGGCTCTACAGCCAGCTCTACCAGCGGCAGCTCGAACTGGCGGAGGTGGAGTAGCGCAAGTCCTAACCTTGCGAAGGTTGCGACGTGCTACGTACTGCGGGTGCCTGCGCATACGCAGGCACCCGCTTGTGCAGGCATCGCGTAACCTTCGCAAGGTTCCGACTACACGAACGTGAACGCGTCGCCGACGGGCACGTGCGTGATCTTCACGTCAGGCACCAGCGAGCCCAGCCATGCCACGAGGTAGTTCATGCCGGGCTCCTCGCTGTTGGCGTGGCCCAGCACGATCAACGCCTTCTTCCGCCCCTGCGCGATGGCGTCCCTGACGTATTCGGACGTCTCCCACTCGCGCACCTCGCCGGTCAGCAACACATCGACGTCGTCGCGGCTCACGGCTTTCATCTGCCACTCACTGCCGGGCGCACCCACCATCAAGGCGACGTTTTGGCAGGGCATCGCCAGATCCCCGACGACGCGTACGACGTCAATCCCCAGCCCCGCCTTCAAGATGCGGGCAAGCTCGCCCACGGTCGTAAGCGGCAGCTTGATCCTTGACGTGTCCCCCGCCACCACGTACGGCCCCCAGCCGAGCGCCAGGATCACGCCCGTGTCGATGCCATCGGGCTGGTGACGGTGCCAGTGGTCGTGGAAACGCCAGACTACGATGCCGTTGTCGTCAAGCAGCCGGCGCTTAGCCTCGTAGACAGGATCACCCGCAAGCTGATTGACCGTATCGAGGTGGTTATAGAAGGTCGGCTCGTGGGTGATGATAAAGTTGGCGCCAAGGTCCACCGCCTTCCTGATCACCTCGTAGCTGGCCAGGAAGGTCGTGACGATGCCCTTGACCTCCTGCGTGGGGTCGCCACACTTGACCGTGTCCACGGTCTCCGCCAACCGCCCGCTCTGAATCTGCCCCAAGATCGTATCGATCACCGCCTGAATGGTTGTGCCCATTGTGTTACCTCCCCTGTCGCGTACGTTTGCACGTAGAATCAACGATCCATCAGGAACAGCACGGTGTGTTCCAGACGGGTTACATCCACCTTCAGGAGTCCGAGCTGCTGGGCCCAGCCCTCGATTTGCTCCTCGGTGAGCCGGTGACGACGCGGCGGTCCGTACGCAGCATCCTCATAGGGCCACTCCAGCACGGCAATGCGCAGCCGCGCGACACGTGCAGCCTCCCCGAGGGCCTTCAGACGATCGTCGGCCTCGTGCAGCACCACGCCCATGAAGACGAGATCGAACGCGCCATCCGGATAGGGGAGCACCTCGGCAGGAGCAAGACGGAATTCGCCCTCGGGCACATTCTGCCGTGCCGCATCGACCATGTCCGGTCGCACGTCCACACCGGCGGCTGTCAGGCCCCGCCGGGCAAAGACCCCGGCAAAAAGACCGCTGCCCGTGCCGACATCGAGAACGGAAGCCGGTGCGATGCCCTCCAGACAGAGATCCACCACACGCTCCGGCTCCAACTCTGCCACTCGACGGGGATCACGCAGGAACGCGGGACCACCAGGGAATCGACGATCATGCATACTGTCACTCCGTTTATATACTCCGTAGCTTGCACAGATCACGCGGCGCTAGAGCCACGAGCGTCTGTGCATCCACACATACATGACAACCGGCACCAAGATCATGGCCAACAGCATCAGGCCGAACGCCACCGGGCCCGTCCACGCAGCCAGGGGAAAAGTCACCTGGAAGAAGTTCATACCGAAGAAGCCCGTCAGGAACGTCAGGGGCATGAAGAGCGTCGTGATCACGGTGAGGGTCTTCATCACGTCGTTCATACGATTGTTGACCACCGAGAGATACATCTCCAACGTGCCGCTGACCACGTCACGCATCGTGTCGGTGATATCGTAGAGTCGCACCATATGGTCGTAGATATCGCGGAAGTAGACGCCGTAGTCACGCTCGACGACGGAGACGGTCCCCCGCGAAAGCTTGTTCATCACCTCGCGCTGCGGCGCCAGCGACCGCCGTAGCTGCAACAGGACACGTCTGTAATTGAAGATCTCACCCAGCAGCTTCTCCGACGGCTGCAAGAAGATGGTGTCCTCCACGGTCTCGACCCGATCGTCCAGCTCCTCCAGGATAGCCATGTAGTCGATCACCAAGCCATCCAGTAGCTGATAGAGCAGGTGCGGTGCGCCCTGGCTGAACGCGCGAGGGTCCGCCTGGACGGTCTGCCAAAGCCGATCCATTGCGCTCGCAGCGCGGACCTCGTAGGTGACCATGCAGTTAGGCGTGAGGAAACAGTCCAGTTCCGGGAGTTCGACGAGGTCCTCTTGCGTCCAATCGGCACGAATGCCGTACATGGTGAGGTAGAGATAGTCACCCCAATCATCGACCTTGGGGATGTGAGTCTCCTCGAGCGCATCGTCCACAGCCAGAGGGTGGAAGCCGAAGGTCTGCTCCAGCAGTGGCCGCGCCTCTGCCACCGGCGTCTCCACCAGGTCGACCCACAGGACGCCCTGAAGATCCTTCAGGAGGTCGGGGAGATCGTCCGACGTCAGGTCGGTGCGCACGCGCTTGCCATCATAGTGGACGATCCTGATCATCGGACCTCCCTAATCCGGAAAAAGCCGGGGGGCGAGCACGTACAGGCTTCTCCGCCACGTCTGCCATTCGTGGGCGGTGCCCGGCGACACGTAGGATTCGTAGGCAATCCCGAGCGCGTCGAGCATCTCCCAGAATCGCTGAGCCCTCTCAAGAGGCTGCGGCTCGGCGGTGCCGGCGCTCATCCAGAACAGCTTGCACGCGCCGGTTGAACGCCTCCGGATCGCTGAACGCGCCATCGTACGCAGTCTCCGGATCCAGCTGGAGAGATCGGCATCCCACTGAGCGCGGCGATGGATGCAAAGGTGTCGAGATGGTGCAGGCCCACGTTGAGCGCCTGCATACCACCCATCGACAGCCCGGCGATCGCACGATGCTCCCGATCGGCTATCGTGCGATAGGTCGCGTCGATCGTTGGCACAAGTTCGCTGATGACGAAGTCATCAAACGCATCCACGATCTGCTTGATGCGCTGGGGGTCGGGAGGTCCTGCGGGTCGAGACGTGACGGGGACCGTGTAGCCGCAATCCATCACGACGATCATGGGCCGAGCCTCTCCGGCTGCGATCAGATTGTCCAGAATGAAGTTCGCCCGGCCCTGCCGGACCCAACCTGTCTCATCCTCACCGGCGCCATGCTGCAGATAGAGGACCGGATATCGCTGTTCAATTCCCCTGTCATAGCCAGGGGGCGTGTAGACGTTGGATCGCCGCCACTTGCCCGAAATCCGGGAATAGTACCAGTGCGAGCGCACCTCTCCGTGGGGTACATCGTGGGGGTCGTAGAAATCCACCCCCGGCTCGGGAACATCTATGCCGCTCGTCGGCTTGCCGTAGCCGAAGTAAGTCTGGCTGGAGGGGTCGTTGACGGCGACGCCATCGACCAACAGCCAGTAGTAATGGAATCCGGGCACGACCGGCGGCGTGGTCACGGTCCAGACGCCCTCGTCGTCACGCGCCATCTCAAACGGACCTGCCCCCAGGCCGTCGCCGCCCTCCACCTGCACCGATTGGACGGTTGGCGCCTCAAAGCGGAAAGTTACCCGGAGATCTGAATGAACGCGCGGGAACGCGGCATCGCGGACGTTGCTTGATGCGGGCTTTCCGTCAGCGAGATCTGGGGTCATCGGGTTCCTCCTGGTTTGTGGTAAGGGTGGTTAAACGATCGAGATAGGAACGAACGGAAGGAAACAGGTACTGGTAGGTATCTTCGTAGAGCCGAGTATAGAACGAGTGGCGTCCACGATCGGGCATCGTGACCTCGGCGGTGTCGGGTGCCATAGCTGACGCGGCTTGACGCACATCGGCAAAGAGGCCGATTCCTGCGGCAGCCTGGATTCCGGCACCGAGAGCCGCTGCTTCTGTCATGATCTGAGAGCCCCACCGGCTTGCCGGTAACGTCCGCGATGATCTGGCGCCAGCGCTCACTCCGCGCTCCACCTCCCATCACAGTATAGCGCAGTACGGGCCGGTTGAGAGCGGCTTCCACACCCTCGGTATGAAGCCGCGCCTCAAATGCAATACCCTCAAGGATCGCTCGGTACAGATGCTCAGGCGTATGCACACCACGCCATCCAACTACCATGCCGCTCGCTCTTGCGTCCCAATAGGGACTCATCGCGCTATTCCAGTACGGAACCAGCATGAGCCCCTCTGCGCCAACCGGCGTCCGATCGAGAGACCTATCAAACCTGTCGAGCAAGCGCGCAGCCTCATCCCCACGGGCCCCCATGAACGTGTCGATGAACCAGGTGACCGTATAGGTCCCGCCTAACAGCACGGTCTCCAAACTGTAAGAGCCCGGGACGGCGCCATACATCGTCCGGAAGGCGCGATCCGTCAGGTAGCGGTCGGCATAGGTGCCGGTAATGACAGCGGTACCGAGGTTGAGGTAGGTCTGCCCGGGGCCAACGACACCGGCCCCTAACCCACCGGCCTGCCCATCGCCAACCCCCGCGACGACCGGCAGCCCGAGCGGCAGCCCACACGCCTCTGCCGCAGCACCCGTCAGCCTGCCCACGCACGGTCCCGGGCGGATAGGCCTCCGGCATCCGTTCGACCGAGACGCCCAGGTAGTCGAGCAGCGGCTCATCCCAGGCGTCGCGCTGCATATCGAAGAGCCCCATCGGGTCCACACAGCCCCAGCCGGTGCGATACTCACCCGTCAGCCTGTGCGTAAGGAAGGCGCCAACGTCGAGGAACTTCGCCGTCCGAGCGAAGACCTCCGGCTCGTTCTCGCGCAACCAGGCGATCTTGCCCAGGGAGAGGTTGCCCGAGAGCGGCTTGCCGGTCTCCCGGTGGATGCGCTCCGCGCCATACTCCTGCGCGATGCGCGGCAACAGCGCGCCCGCCCGCTCGTCCATCCAGACGATGGCGTTGCGCAGGGGTACGCCCGTTCGATCCACCGGGACGAAGGTCTCGCGCTGTGGGGCGATGCAGAGCGCAGCGATGCGGCGGCCCACCTCCTCGCGACCGCCAACGGCCTCACGGACCGCCGCCACCAGCGCTGACCACCACGCCTCGGCGGGCTGCTCGTGCCATAGCGGTCGGGGTTTCAGGAGCGGTAGCGGAAGCCCGGCCCTCGGCTACCGCCTCGCCGTGCAGATTCCAGACGATAGCCTTGCATGCCGTGGTACTGGCATCGATCCCGAGCACCAGCGGCGATGGATCTGTCATCGAATTACGAGGCACCGGCCCGGGAGATCCGTCAAGCCAGGGGAATCACCGGAGCGCGATCGATAGATAGACCGCAAGCGAGGCACATGTCTGCCCATCAGGGGCCCACTCGAAGATCGACGGCATGAACTCATTGTTGTCATACTCTTGGAACATCGCCGCGCGTGCGGCGCATCCACCCAGGGAGACAGGAAGCCGTGCAGATGAACGCCATACCCAAGCCATGCCCTGCCCACGTTGGTCCAGTATAGAGTCGTCAGCCCGGCTGTCAAAGACGTCTTCCACGGCAGGCATAGCCTGGATCGGGATGCCGCGGCCCTTGTGCTCGTCGGCAGAGGGGCTATAGTGCCCTCACAGCACGCCAGGGAGCGAGCACCTGGCAGAAGAGAGGGATAGATGGCCGGTTTTCTGGGTACGGCGGCGCCCCGATTGTCCGACTTGTCGTTGATATTCATCCTGACACTTGCCATAGTGGCCGGCTTCGGCGGCATACAAGCTCGCCGGCGGCGGTTCTCGACCCACTGCCCGGTGATGGCCACCGCGGCATTCCTCAACTGGATACCGTTGGTCCTGCTCATGATTCCGGAATGGCTTGCGATTGCGAGCGGTAAGATCGTGCTTGCCGCCGGGCCGTTCCAGAAGATACCCTTCCTCCACGGCATATTCGGGGCTGTAACCCAACTTCTGATGACCTACACGGTGACCCGCATGTATCTGATCAAGCGACTACCCCCAAGGAAGCCAATCTGGCTCATGCGAACGACGATCATCCTCTGGCTGCTCACGGTCATCGTCGGCGTGGCGGTCTATGTGGTCAGCTATGTTCGCTGAACGACGTCACTCGACGAAGAAGGAGATCTGTGAGACCGGCGGTCTCGTCGCGATGATCTGCCACAGGTCGTCGAAATGGCCCTGGACATAGGGATCGTGCCACCCACGAGGAGCCGAACGCATGCACCCTAACTCGCGAACCCTATCGGAACCGGCACGGGATATCCCTGTACGCGACAAAGTGGACGTCATCATCGCCGGCGGCGGGCTCGGCGGGATCTCCGCCGCCATCGCCGCCGCGCGCGCCGGGGCAAAGACGCTGCTCATCGAGCGCAACGGCTTTCTCGGAGGTGTGGCGACCGCGGGCATGGTCTGCTCCATCTTCAACTGCTACTACACCGCCGACCACCGGCTGGGCATCACGGGCAACGCCGTCGAGATCGCCGATGCATTGGCCGAGGCCGAGGGCTACGGCAAGAAGTGGCACGCCCACAAGGGCCACATCATCTACGACGTCGAGCAAGCCAAGCTGGTGTTCAGCAGACTGGTGCAAGAGGCCGGCGCGCAGATCCTCTACGACACCGTCGTCTCCGACGTCGTGATGGACGGCGACACGCTCCGCGGCGTGATCGTCGAGAGCAAGTCCGGGCGCGAGGCGCTCCTGGCCGACGTGGTCGTGGATGCGACGGGCGATGCCGACGTCGCGGCACGGGCCGGCGCGCCGATCCATACCCGTGCACCGGGGGCAGGTCACAGTTTCTGCTTCCGCCTGGGCAACGTCGACGTCGACCGCCTCGTCGAGTATTTCGTTCGACCATCCCGACCAGTACCCCGCCTACATGGACGTCGATTGGACGTTCGAGGAGGCGCTGGCCCAGTATCGCGACACCGGCACGTTCCTCTTCCCGCACGGCGGCGCGATGCAGATGGACATCTTCAAGGCGGCACGCGCGAAGGGTGAGTACCCGGAGGTGGTCGGCGTGCACGACACGCTCGATGCCTGCCAGATGCACGCGCTGCGGGACAAGGGCGTGGTCCACCTGATCACCGGGTTCGCCCACTTCGACGACCTGGATATCGAGACGATCACCCGGTCGATGGTCGACGGGCGGCGCATGGCCTACGTCGTCGCCGACTTCTTCCGCGGCCACGTGCCGGGGTTCGACCGCGCGTTCGTCGTCGCCACCGCCGACGACCTGGGCATCCGGGCCTCACGCTGGATCGACGGCGAGTTCACCTTCACCCGCGCGATGAGAGAACACCCCACGACGTTCGACGATGCCGTGGGGCGGGGCGTGGTCGAGCGCGACGTGCGGAAACACCGGGGAGAGCGAGCGTGGGGCGTCCAGACCTTCACCGACGCCACCTTCGACGTCCCCTACCGCTGTCTCCTGCCACGCCAGGTCGAGGGACTGCTCGATGGGCGCGGGCCGGAGCCTCAGCGCGGAGGATCCCTACCTTCTCCGCGTCATGGCGCTGACGATGGTGGTCGGCCAGGGCGCAGGCGCGGCTGCGGCCATCGCGTCCCGGCACCACGTCACCCCGCGCGCGGTCGACGTCGCGGAGGTGCAGGCCGAGCTACGGCGGCAGGGCGTGGTCCTACACCACGAACGCTAACTACGCCTCAAAGCCGTAATATCGCGCCAAAACACAACGGATAGGACAAATCCTATGCACGACATCTTCATCGTAGACGTAGCGCCGGGCGACGAAGCAGCCTCCATCGCGCGCATCCGGGATCTCGTCGCCCAGACCGGCGCCCGCGACCTCGCCTTTATGGTCACGGCGGTGCCCAACGAGGAGCCGCTCGCGGACCGCCTGCGCGACTGGGTGCATCGCTTCCGGTTGCTCAAGGTGGGGCTGGAGGGGACGCCCGCGCGGGCCGGTCTGCTGATCCAGGCGCTGATCGGCCACGGTGACCGCGGTCGTCTTGCCGGGGAGGTACCCTTCCAGCCCCTCGTCGGTGCCGACGGTGTCGTGTCCCGCGAGAGCTTCTGTCCGCTCGACCCCGACTTTCAGGCCTATACCACGACGCTGATGACGACGCTGGCCCGCGAGGCACCGGCGTTCTTTATGATCGACGACGACTTCCGCCTCGCGTCGCACGACCCGGCCCATCGAGGCTGTATGTGCCCGCTCCACCTGGCGCGTTTTGTGGAGATGACGGGACTCGATCTGTCCCGCGAGGCGCTGGTGGCCCGCTTTGCAGCCGGGGATACGGCGCTGCGGACACAATGGGAGGAGCTAAAGCGCCGGAGCCTCGTCGAACTCGCCGGTGTGATCCGCGCCGCGGTCGACGTCGTCGATCCCTCGATCCCCGGTTCGCTGGCCTGCGTCGCGGCAGAGGTGCACTTCGCTCAGGACATCGCCGAGACGCTCGCGAGCGATCACCCGCCGCTGGTGCGGGTCCACAACGCGATCTACCTGGAGCACGGGCTCAAGGACTTCCCCGAACGCGTCACCCGCACGCAGCGCGAGATCGCGGCGCTATCCCCCGCCACCACCGTGCTCACCGAGGCCGACACGTGCCCCCACAACCGCCACAGCCTCTCGGTCCGCTCACACTTGGCACACCTCACGGCGACGACGCTGGTGGGATGCCGGGGCGGCAAGTATTGGTTTATCAAGACCGATGAGGACGGCTGGCGCGAGACGATGCCGTTTATGGACGCGCTCAAGCGGGCGCGGCCCTTCCTCGACGAGGTCGGGCGAATCAGGGATCACGTGACGTGGCTCGGGCCGCAGGTGTTGGGACGCATCGAGGAGATCGTACAGAAGCCGTGGGATCAGCAGAGAGCGCTCGACTTCCCCACTGATGACTGGGGGTGGCGCGTCTTCGGTAGGCTGGGCATCCCCTTCACGGTCGGGAGCGGCGAGGACCTCGCGGGCACGGGTCTGCCGGACGCGCCGCGAGCGCTCTGCCGCACCGCGTCGTACGCCTTTGACGATGACGAACTGCGCGACCTGCTCGCCGGCTCATTGCTGCTCGACGGGGAGGCGGCTTGGCTTCTGGGTCAACGCGGATTCGGCGACCTCCTCGGCGTGACGGTCGACGACGCTCCCTTCGCCTGCACCGCCGAGATATTGCACATGATCCCGGAGTCGACGCGCTCGCGGGAGCAGACGGTCGGCATGACCGGCTCCGGGCGCTACCGCCTGACGCCCAAGTCGGTCGACACCCGCGTTGTCTCCAGCTTTGTGACGGGGACCGTCGGGGCGCTCGCTCCGGTCGCGCCCGGGCTGACCTGGTACGAGAACGCGCTCGGCGGGCGCGTCGCGGTCTATGGGCTCTCGATGCAGGCGCCGCTGGAGTGGATCTTCTACAACGCCAAGCGCAAGACCCAGCTCATCGAGACGCTCACCTGGCTGGCAGAAGGGCGCCCGCCCGTCTGGGTGGAGACGGACCTCGACGTCTTTGTCCTCCACGGGCGGGATACATCCGACGCGGGGCGGGCATACCTCTGCGTCTTCAACCTCAACCCCGATACGTTGGAGGGGCTCACCGTCCGGTTTCCGGGAGCGCCCGTACGCGAGGTCGAACGCCTGTTGCCGGACGGCACCTGGGCCCCGGTTGGATTCAGTTTCGAGGATGGAAGCCTGCACTGCGAGGTGAGCGCCCCGACGCTGACGCCGCTCATCCTGAGACTACGGACGGCCACGGACCAAGGAAATCTCCCGCGGCGCACGCCGTGATCGCGTCTATGTCGGCATTTGAGGAGGTCTGAAATGGAACATCCGGAACCGACACTGAGCCTCGAACGACTCCGGGAGACGTTAATCGCCTTCCTCGACGCCACCATGCCCACCTGCGCGCACGTGGTCTACCGTGTAGTCGGCACCGGGGCGGCGCTGTTGCACGGCGTGCCGCTTCCCGCGGCTGACATCGACATCCTGGTGAAGGAGCGCGCCGACGTGGACGCGCTCGATGCCACGCTCTCGGCGTATCCCTGCCTGGTGCCGCCCGTCTGGCTCCCCGATTCGCGCCAGTACTACGCCGGCTATGACGTGCAAGGTGTAGAGGTAGAACTCAGCACGGTGGAGATCGACTCCGATGCGGACACGATTGAGACCTTCGGGCGTGGCCCTTGGGAGCACTACGTGCTGATCCCCTGTGGTCGCTACAGCGTACCCACCGTAGCGCTTGAGCTTCGGCTGATCACCGAGCTGTACCGCAATCGCCCCGACCGCTATCGCCCCCTAATCGAGTTCATGCAGACGCAGGGTTGCGATCTGGACTTCGTCCAGCAGGGGATCTCAGCGGCAGGTCTTCCGGAGGCTCTGCGGGATGACGTACTCAGCCAACTCAAGGTGGCGCCGTTCCGGGCTGTGCCGTCCCCGTGAGCGTATAGGGCGACCCCCATCTCTGTGACAACATCTTTTGACGAGGACGTATGAACAAACCCAACATCGTATGGATCTATTGTGACGAACTGCGGACCGATGCGCTGGGCTGCTACGGGCACCCCTTGATTCAGCCGCAGACCCCCTATCTCGATTCGCTCGCCGAAAACGGGACGCTCTTTGAGGAGTGCTTCTGCAACTCACCGGTATGTGTGCCATCGCGGGTCTCGACTCTGACAGCACGTCCCCCTGAGGAGACCGGCGTCTATCATAACGAGGGCGCGTGGCGCGGCTACAGGATGCCTACCGAGGTCATCACGTTCCCACAGGTCTTCGCGGAAAACGGCTACACCACTGCCAACTTCGGGAAGTGGCACGTTCCGCCGGAGATGAACCGCTGGGACGTCTGCGACTCGGACGGGTCTGGGATGGACGATCTCTTCGCCATCGTCCCCCGGGACGATCCCAGCCTGATCGTGCCTGAGGGCGTGCCCACCTATCTGGGTGGCGCCTTCCCCCCGGGTGTGCCCTATCCCCACACGGTGCTGGTCGACAACGCCCTGGCCTGGATGGCGCAGGCGGATCGGCCCTTCCTGGTGCGCCTCAGCTTCCTGGAGCCCCACACACCCGTCTTCCCGCCCCCGCCCTTCGACACGCTGTACGATCCGGAGGCGTTCCCGGACCGTCGCGAACCAGGGCACAACCCAACACCGGCGGGGAGCACAAGCGAGTTTGAGGCTGCCTTCGCCGGTGTCCTCAAAGCAGACAATCTCAGCCCGAGGGAGATTCAGCTTGCCCAGTCCTACTACTATGGGCTCGTGGCCTGGATCGACGGTCAGGTGGGCCGGGTGCTGGACTACCTTGACCGCGCCGGGCTGACGGAGGACACCATCATCGTCTTTGACGCCGATCACGGCGCGTCGCTGGGAGAGAATGGATGGTGGGCAAAGCACATCTTCGCACCACAGGTCCACCGGGTGCCGCGGTTGATTCAGTGGCGGAACACACTGCCCGCCGGCGTCCGGCGCGAGGATCTGTCCGAGAGCCTGGACCTGGCACGGACGCTCTTCGGGCTCTGTGGCATTGAGGCGCCAGACAGCTTCCGGGGCAGGGATCTGTTCAGAGACGCGCCGCCTGAGGCCGTCTACGCGACGATAGGCTTTGGGGAGCGTCCAAGCCGCGCCTTCCCCAACCTGAGAGTGGGCAACTATCCGGGGACGGGCGGTTGGCCGCGGCGAGCGTGCGTACGGACGGCTGATTACCGGCTGGACCGGACCGTCCGCGTCAATGGGCGTGCGCCAGAGCCCGCGGAGGTGGATGTCGCGCTCTATGACGTCCGCAGCGATCCGCTTGAGAGCACCAACGTCGCCGCCGATCCCGCGTATCAGGCAGTACGGTCTCGTCTCGAGGCCCTCCTCGACGCACACGTGGCCAACGCCGTCGAATCCGACCTGCACGCGGTATACGACTGCCGCATTCGTCGTCGACGTAGCAGTTCGCCGTACCCGTAGTAGCCATCATATCATCCAGGCGAGACGTACGGGGATTCAGAGAGACCTACTGACAAGCCACAAGCCTAGATAGTCCTCTGCCGTGCACACCGTCACCGCGCTATCGTCAGCCTGCCGATAGTCCTTCACGTTTCGAGTGACCAGATATCCTATCTCGTGCTGAAAGGCTGTGTAGTATTGGATCGCGTCCTCGAAGTCGACAAAGGGCGAGTCGAGAGCAAACGCGATGCAGCGATCATCGACGGGTAAAATGCCTAACAGCGTGTGCAGGCGCCGCAGAGAGGCCAGGGCGGTCTCCCGATCGCGAAGTCTCCGCAGGATGTAATAGAGGTTGGCGAAGATCAGCGAGGACGTATAGCCTGCGGTCTCCTGTGCCTCGATCAACGTCATCAACCTTGCCGCAGGGGTATAGAAGGGATGCCGCTCGGCAAGCACGTCCAGGATGACGTCGGCGTCGAGGAAGACCGGGGACATTAGCTGTACTTCTCAAGAAGATAGTCGGTGTAAGCCTCACGCCTATCATCCGCTTCGTCAAGCCGGATGATGCCGGATAGCTCCCAGACCGTCGAGGAAATCTCCAAGTCTGCTGGCCCCTGGCCCTGATCGACGAGAAGGCGAAAATACCGCTCAACCAGCGACGAAAGGCTCTCCTGATGATCACGAGCATACGCCTTGGCCTGCTCGATGACATCCTCATCCAGTTTTAGCGTCAGCTTTGCGTCCATTGGCGTCCTCCTAATACGTACAAATCTACACTATACGTACGTATAAGTCAAGAGCCGTTCAGCTCAGTCCTTTTGATGCACGTCCGGTCAATTGTCACCCTCGCCGCGCAATCACCTCCCGCGTGACCTCGGTCCAGCGGCGGATCCGCTCCCGGTCGCCCTGGACCGTCTCCACGTCCTTGAGCGTGATGTCGACGTGGCAGTCGCCGCAGGCGTCGAGGTCGCGCATCAGCATATCACGGGCCTTGGCCGGGTCGAAGCCGTAGCCGACCATGTCCGTGGGGCTCGGACGATAGCTAAGGACATAGTCCTGGCCGATTTGCTCGGCGCACTTCGCGACGTCCGCCATCGGGGAGACGGCGATGCGGCGGAGGTTGGGGATCTGGCGGAGGACGTCGATCTTGCGCGTCAGGTCCTCGCAGCAGCCGTAGGCCGCCAAGCCAAAGGGTGCCATGATCGGAATCTGGTACTGCAGCATGAACTCGTCGAACTGCTTGGGACCTACCGCCGTGGTCTCCTGAGAGGCGACGAAGATCCAGAGCTGGTCGCGGTGGACGGGATCGCTGTTGGGCGCAGGACTCGGCAACTCCTCGGCGTACGGCATCGCCTGGTTCTGGTGCGAGCTCAGCGACCAATCGCCCACGCGCTCCGCCTCCTCGTGGGTGCGGAGGATCCCATCGCGCATCCGCGTAAGCAGCCGGTGCAGCCATACGGGACGGTCCATCATATCCCACATGATCTGCTCGAGCCCGCGCAAGTAAGCAAGCTGGGTCGAGATGTCGCCATCCCACATGACGTACGCGGGCTGCCGGTCGACGTCAATGGTGACGAGGTCGCCGATGGCATCGTCTAGCTTCTCCACCCGGCGCGCCGTCTCGGCCTCATCGATGACGTGATGCGGCTCGATCAGCCGGTCGATGTCGGCCTCCGCCTTGATCGGCGGATCCCAGACGAAGGAGCCCCGCGGTTCGGCGCTGTGCGTGCGCGGCGAGGCCAACCCCCAGACGCCTTCGGGAGGTGTGACGCACGCCGCGCGCACGGTCACCCACGGCTCGAAGATGAAGTCATCGTTGAAGGTGTAGCGGAAGAGACTCTGGCGAAAGAAATCCTCGTAGCCGCGATAGAAGGGATCATCGCAATGGAGCCGCGACTCAGGCATCTCCTGCCAGGCGAAGGCGCGCACGTAGATGAGCGGACGCGTCCGCTTGAGGCTGTTGTGACGCCGCCAGAGATCTCGCCGCACATCCATCACGGGGTCGGCAGCGATCTCGATGTAACGCTCGGCCAAGTCACGCAGAATGGCGAAGTCTTTGACGGTCACGAGAGTTCTCCTCCTGCGATGATGCGAGGCAACTCGTCGAGCGTCTCGACGAAGTGCTCTACGTCGGAGTGATGGCGACGGACGAGCACTGCCGGGATGCCGGCAGCCGTAGCGCCGAGGATGTCGGCGTTGTAACTGTCACCGATCATCCAGCGCGGGCCGGCGCCCGCGAAGGCCTCCAATACCTGCCGGAAGGCCTGCGGATGCGGCTTCTCATACCCCGTCTGGGCCGAGTTGAAGATCCGGGCGAAGTGGTGCGCCAGCCCCAACCGGACGGCGATCTCGGGCAGCTCGGGGACGTGGTTTGTGAGCATGGCGTGGGTCCAACCGTCCTTGCGCAGCCTTGTAAGCGTGGGAACCACATCGTCATAGAGCCGCCAGCGATCCGGTGCCAGATAAGTGGCACGTACCTGCCGCGCCAGGTCGTGCGCCTGCACGGCGGAGAACCCGACTCCACGATAGGCGGCCTCGAAGATTTCCTCCAAGGCCGCCCACCAGCCGTCGGCCGAGGTCAGCTGGGGATGGGATACCTCCGGCTCGAGCCACGGAAAGCCCGACTGCGTATAGGGCCACAGATCATCCGGCGTGACGGGGCTGTTCGGCACTTCCCGCTGCACGACCTCCAAGAGCGAGGCCGTCCAGGCGCCACCGGCACGATAGCCCAACGTGCCGTCGAAGTCCCAGATGAGCAGCTTCATCAATCGGCGACCAGCCGGGGCTCCTCCCGCGGTGAGAGGCCATCCGGGTCATTGACGACAGCCCCCGCCGGAGCGGGAATCCTGCCCTTGAGCAAGGGATCGTCGGTGGCCTCCATCCACCGGTCGAGCCGGGCGCGGAGGTCCGACAGGACATCGTCCGCCCTGGGGTCGCCCACCAGGTTGTGCGCTTCGTTCGGATCGAAGACAAGGTCGAAGAGCGCCTCCCTGTCGGGCGCGAGCTCCGCCCACCCGTTGTCGAGCCAGAGCGTCTTGCTGGGGCTGTCGTCGCAGTTGGGCAGCACGGGCGCGTCGCGGTCGTCGTAGCGGCGGATGTACTTCCAGCGCTTGGTGCGGATCGAGCGCATCGGCTCGTAGGCGGCGTGGTAGTTCACCTCGGTGAAGATCTCGTCGCGCACGGCCTCGGCTTCGCCGCGGATCATGGGCATCAGCGAGACACCCTGCAGCCATGGCGGGGGCTCGATCCCCAGGAGATCGCAGACGGTGGGGAAGAGGTCGATGTGGCCGACCATGCTGTCGATCACGCGCCCACCCTTGAAGCCACCTGGCCCCCGCACGATCAACATGATGCCGATCCCGCTGTCGGTGAGCGTGCACTTCATCCGCGGGAAGGCCACCCCGTGGTCGGTCGTGCAGATGACGAGCGTGTTTTCGGCCAACCCGGTCCGATCGAGCGCCGCCAGGACCGCGCCCATCTTGGCGTCGACCTCCCGTGCGCTGGTCATGAAGTGCGCCATATCCTCGCGGGTCTCAGGCGTATCAGCAATCGGCTCGGGCGGACGGCAATAGCGCGGATCGCCCGCGTCGGTGATCGGCCCGTATTCGCGGTGTGTGTCGCCGAAGCCCACGGAGAGGAAGAAGGGCTGTGCGGGCGTCCGACCTCAAGGTACTCGACGGCGCGGTCGTGCGGGTTCTCGCCGCCAAGCCACTTGTCGTAGCCGATCGTCTGCCACGGCTCCCCCTCTTGGTGCGAGGCCACGTGCTGCACGCCGGTCAGCACCGTCTCGTAGCCGGCGTCCCGCAGCGTGTGCACGATGTGCTGGTTGTAGTCATTCAAGCGCCCATCCCCGGTGTGCCAGCCCGGTCATGCCGTTGTTGTGGGGATACATCCCGGTCAGCAGCGTCGCGCGGCTCGCCGAACAGGTGGGGTTCGCGCAGAACGCCTGGCGGAAGAGCACGCCCTCCTCGGCGAGCGCCTGCAGATGCGGGGTCGGCACGGCGTAGCCATAGGGCTGCACGTACCGGCCGATGTCGTGGGTATGCAGATAGAGAATGTTCGGACGTTCGGAAGTGGCTGGCATCGATCCTCCTATGGTTGAAGCGCTTATGACTATACCGCGACGACCTTCATCGCTCGGGCGATATCGTACCCGATCATCACCTGTCGATATCCGCTCAACTGCGCATCGAGCGCCGGATCGCCGGTGTCCACCCGCAGGACGCCGACCTGGCGCGCCTTCTCCTCGGTCGCGATCACCATGATCCGATCGAGCCCGACGCGGCGGATCACCGCCGGCGTGAAGGGCTTGTTGCCGCGCCCGAAGATGAAACCGTTGCCGCCCAACGGCGTCACCACGATCTCGCTCTGGGGATGTAGGTCGCCAGCAGGGCCAGGATCCCGCGCTCGTTGAGGTCGCGCCCGACCACGCTCGCCGCCAAGGACGGCGTCGATGCCCAGCAGCGTCTTCTCCACACCCAAGCGCGTCGGCGACGGCGCGCACCGTCGTGCCCGGCCCGAGAAGATAGAGCACGTCGTCGTCCATCTGCTCGACGAAGGCCGCCGGCGATCTCGCGCTTGTTCTCCAGTGCGTCGGGGGTCATATGAGCGCCCTCCTTGCCCGGCTGGATCTGCGATTGGACGTTGGGCGCGAGCAAGAAGCCGTAGGAACGCGCCGCCAGCCGCCCCTCGCGGAAGGCGTCCTCGTCGATGTCCAGCACCTCGACCTCGGTAACGTCGACGCCCTCGACGAAGGCGTCCACCATTGCGGCCGCGGCACCGGGGCTGAGCGCAAAGGCACCGCTGTAGGCCTTGACGCCCGCCGGGACGGCGACCACGGGCAGGCGCGCGTCGACCGCATCGCAGATATCGCGCGCGGTCCCATCCCCGCCGACGAAGGCCAGCAGATCCACACCGGCATCGGCCATCGCGGCAGCGATGCGGCGGGTGTCCTCGGCCGTCGTCGCGCCGTCCGGATCGAGCTCGCCCACGACCACCAGGCGTCACGCCTCAAGGAGACCAGATAGTCGGCACCCATTGCGCCCGGCGCGGCGACCCAGCGGACGTCGCCGAGGTGCTCGATTCGCGCCAGGAAGGCGCGGGTACGGTCAGGGGTCACCGGCTCCGCACCGAGCTCTCGCGCGCGCCGGGCCATCTCCCCGTCCGTGCCCTTGAGCCCGACGCTGCCTCCCATCCCGGCGATGGGGTTCACAATCAGTCCAACACTTTTCACGAACACGCCCCCTCCCGGAACGCTGAAGCCGGACACCTCACAGCCAACTCATCCGGTCGATTCTACACCGATCTGCACCAATACACACCTTGCCGGATCCTTGAATGAGCCACTGCCCGTCGAGCGCTTGACATATTTACGAATATAATTATGATAAAAATAGTCTTATAGAGAGCTTTTCGCGAGAGTTTTGGCGGGAGATGGAACTTTCCCTGTTACCTTCGCGTCATAGGTGCGACTATATAAGCGACGACAAGAAAAGAAAAAGGGAAACCGATGAACGAACATAACGCCAACCATCGACCAACCGGACTTGACCGCCTCAGCGCGGTCTTGACCCTGATCCTGACCGTGACCGTGGTCCTCTTCGTCCTCGGGCTCGCCGTCCGCACAGGCTACGGCCTGGTCGCGGTGCTCGCGCCCGAGGAAGCCGACGCCGCTCCTATCGCGACGGCGACGCCGCTGCCACCGGAGACCGCTCCCGCGACGGTCGCTCCCACGGTGGTACCGGCAACCGCGGTGCCGACCTCCACGCCTCTTCCGACGCCCACCGTGACACCCACGCCACTTCCGCCCACACCCGTTCCGCCGAGCCCCCGGCTTGTCGCCGGCGATGGTGGTGTGAACGTGCGTCGCGGGCCGAGCACCGACTACGACAAGGTCGGTTTCCTCGACCCGGGCACCGAGGTGCCGGTCACCGGATGGTACGGGAGTTGGTGGCGGGTTGAGTATCAGGGCGAGACCGCCTACGTCTCGGGCGACTTCGCGACGGCCTTCGACATCGAAGGCGTGCCGGAGGTGCCCGCGACCGATCTGCCGGGTCCCACCGTCACGGCGCCGATCTTCGAGCCCGCGCCCGCCGGATCGATCACCGAGGATCGCTGGATCGACATCGACCTCTCCGCGCAGCGGCTGACAGCATATGAGGGGCAGACACCCGTCCAGAGCTACCTCGTCTCGACCGGGTTGCCGGGCACGCCGACGCCGGTGGGGCAGTTCAGGATCTACGTCAAGTATCGCTACGACGATATGGAAGGTCCGGACTACTATCTGAAGGATGTGCCGTTTGTCATGTACTTCTACCAGGGGTACGGGCTTCACGGGGTCTGGTGGCACGCCAATTGGGGTCACCCGATGAGCCACGGCTGCATCAACCAGCCGAATGACATGGCCGAATGGCTCTTCGGCTTCGCGGATGTCGGCACGCTGGTGAACGTGCACGAGTAGATAGTATCTGCAGTGCCGGGGACGCACGTCGGAAGGCGTTTGCGGTCCCCGGCACTTGGCTTCATCGGACTATGGACCCGGTGCTGCCTTCAGACTCTCGGTCAACGCAGTCCGTCGCCCTGGGAGACCCCTTACTTTTCCGGAGCAAAGTCAAAGATAGTTCTGCGGGCGCGTTCTACGTCACCAGCAGCCTGGCTGCCCTCGCCGCAACCAACTGGCACGGCAGGCAGTAGTCGGCTTTCGGCCTTCCCGGCGGGAGGCTGACCTGCTCATATGCCGTCAGATGCCCCTCCGCCTGATGGTAGGCAACGTGACCGTAGAGACTGAGCAGAAAGTCGTCGCGCCGGCCCAGGGACCAGAGGCCGTAGAGGTAGTCGGCCAGCGGCCAGTCGTCCAGGTGATCCGCGAACCGGGTCATCCCGCAGAACTGCCCACCCCCGGCGACGCGCGCCGCCACCAGGCGATGTGCCATCGCCGGCGGCAGGAGGCCGCTGGAGAGCAGCTCGGGCCAGTAGCGATAGTTGGTGTACGACGCCTTCTCCGTGGCAGTGAGGCTATCCGGTCTCTCAACCGGCTCCACCTGCGGCGAGAGCCACCAGTCCGACGCATCGTTAGGTCTGCCTGACGCATCATCAGGCCACGTTTCACGAATCGCCCGCAGCGTATCGCGGGCCAGCGTGTCAGCGGCCTCGCGTAAGACGGGCAGAGGCGTCGACGGAGACACCCCGATCCGCTCGCACAGTTCTGCCCACCGCATCAGCCCCCGCGCCACCCAGGCGTTGTTGTGGAAATACTGGGCGGTGTCGTTCCGCGTGTCCGCCTCGGGCGATCCGGCGATCAACCGGTCCTGAGCAGCAGCCTCAGACCGGAGTGCCAACAGGTAGTCGGCGATACGTGCGAGGCGGTCATACGCGTCCGACCACCATCCGTCGGTCCCCGCGCGCTCGAAGAGCAGCGCACCTGTATGGAGCAGTTGCCCGTACTCGCTGATCGCGGGCCCGTAGTAGTCGAACGTGCCATCATCCCGCACAAAGGTGACGAGCCAATAGCGGAAGAGCTGCGCGGCGCGTTCGCTGAGCCCCCAGGCCGAGAGCGCGTCGACGGACGCGATGATCGTCGGCGGGAAAGCCATCGTGCTCCGGCTGACCATAGACGCCCACGCCATACTTCGGATGATCGCCCTCAAACGTCGCGTCGATCGAGGCGAGACCGACCCTTACCGATCGGTCCAGAAGCGGATGTCCTGTATCGACATCGGGCGTCGTCTTGAGCCGGTCGACCCGCCGGGAGATATCGTCGGGGTCCAGCGCAGGCTCTCCCGTCGGTCGAGGATATAGGGCGAGGATTGTGTCGAGGTCCGGTTGACCCGCAAGGAGGCCGAGGGCCGGGTCCGTGTTTGTCTCCATATGCACTCCTTACATCTGGCCGATAACGTGGCGCCTTACGCTCCAGCATACTCGCAGCCGTCGTTGAGGTCAAAGGCTAACAAGCATCCGACACGCGTGATATAATCAAGCGTATAGAATACGCTGCTCCCGCCAGACGAGCGATGCGAGCACGCCCCAGGAGTCTCTATGCCAGAGTTCACCCATACCAATCACCGGCTTTTCTACCGCGAGCGCGGCGACGGCCCGCTGCTTCTGATCCTGCCGGGCAACACCGCCACGTCAGCGTGCCACGAAGGCGAACTGGCCCACTTTGGGGCGCGCTATCACACCGTTTCGCTGGATTTCTGGGGCACCGGCCAATCGGACCGGCTGGATCAGATGGCCCGACGACTGGTTCGAGCAGGCGGCCCACGATGCCGCCGCGCTGGTGGCGCATCTCGACGAAGAGGAGGCGGTCGTGATGGGCACCAGCGGAGGGGCCGTGGTCGCCCTCTGGATGGCGGTGCTCCACCCGCATCGGGTCAAGGCCGTCGTCGCGGACAGCACGATCGCCACCTATCCACCTGAGGCGCTCCTGGCCGAGATGGCGGATCGCGAACGGCGCACGCCGGATCAAGTCGCGTTCTGGCAAGGCGCCCAGGGGGACGACTGGGCACAGGTGGTCGATGCCGACAGCGATATGCTGCGGCGCCTCGCTCGGCGGGGCGGACGGATGGTGCCCGAGGCCCTCGGGCTGATCGCGTGCCCTGTCCTGCTCACGGCGCTGTTGGACGACGAGCTGTTGCCCGACGTCGCGGGCCAGTTACCCGAGATGGCGTGCCAGATCCCCGACGCACGCCTCGTCCTGGCCAAGGGCGGCGGCCACCCGATGATGTGGAGCCACGCGAAGCAGTTCCGCACCGTCTGCGACGCCTTCCTCGCGGGAAGCCTGTGAGCTAGCACCGCTCCCGACCTGCCCTGCCCGGCAATCAATTGCCGGGCTACAAGAGCTGCGCCCGATCAATCGGGCTTCACAACAACTGCAACCGATCCGGCCCCGTTCACCGGCGCCGCCATTGGCGACGACTCCATCGCCATAGGCCGTGGCCGAAAATCGCGGGCGCGATCCTCAGCTCCGCCTCGCCCCCTGGCCACATGGCCGGTTTCCATAGACCTCCCAACTATAGCGGAACCTCCCGCAGGGATACGTCGTCTTCATATCGAGGCCCACGAAATAACGGTGCCTCGACGACGAAAAGTACAAAGACAGGCATCCCTTCCCCTATACATGTGAAAGAGGTCAAAGATGAACGGTAAACTACGATGGGTCACGTCATTGCTGGCACTCTGTGCCCTAATCATCAGCGGCTGCACGGCCGTCGCAGCCCAATCGGCACCGGAGGTTGAGATCAACACTGAGCCAACAGCCGTGGAAGCGACCGGCGCGGGCATGGCAAATCCGGCTTCAGTCTTCTGCGGGGAGCAGGGCGGGACACTGGACATCCGCACGGACGCCGATGGTGGCCAATACGGAGTCTGCGTCTTCGCCGACGGCAGCGAGTGCGACGAGTGGGCCTTCTTCCGCGGTGAGTGTGAGGCGAATGCGCCCGAGGCGGCCGCATCTGAGGCAGTTGTACCCGAAGTAGCCGTGCAGCCGGTCGACGGCTGGTGCGGCTTCGTGATCACGCCGCCCGCGGGGCAGCCTTTTGACGTATTACCTCGTCCTGAGCCCCAAGGAGTCCGGGAATGCCGGCCTGATCCCGGCGAATGACGAGGTCGCGACCACCCTGGTGAGGCTGCGCGACAGCGGGACGGCCGCCCACATCTGGGGGACTCTGTCCTGCGACGTCGCCGAGTTCGACGGCTGCCAGGTCGAGGTGACCCGCGTGCGGCCCGACGGCCCCGGCGACATCCTCGCCCCGGACCCCGTCGAGGCATGGCACGGGACGATCGAGAGCCTCCCGGCAGGCGCGCAGTTCGACGACGTCTTCGTGCTGGATCGACCCATCCTTCCCGGTCCGCTACGGGATCGACGCGCCGGACGCGGAGGTCGCCCGGCAGATCGAGGCGCTTCGCGACACCGGCACCGTCGTCTCGTCTTCGGCGAGCTGACCTGCGGCGTCCCCGACGTCAACGGATGCCAGATCCGGGTCAGCCGCGTCGAGGGCGGTGAGGCTCTCGCAGCGGCGGACCTGCCCGAGGGCCCTAACGTCACGGGCGTGAACGACTGGGTCGGGCTGATCAAGGGCATGCCCGAGCGGCGCCCAGTTCGACGACAGCTTCGAGCGCCTGAGCTTCGACGCGGGCACCTACGGCATCGACGCGCAAGACGAGGCGCTGCGGCAACAGATCGTGGCCCTGCGCGACTCGGGCCGGCAGGTGCACGTGTGGGGCCGGCTGGTCAATGACGTGCCCGACGCCGGCGGTCGCCAGATCGTCGTGACGCGAATCGACGTCGACGAGCGGCCGGAGGCCCCCGAGGTCGTCACCCAACCGGTCGAGGACTGGGTCGGCGTCGTCGTGAGCACGCCGGAGATGGCGCAGGTGGACGACTACTTCCAGATGATGGACCAGAACGGCAGCCGCTTTGGCATCTGGGCCGAGGGCGCGCTGGGCGAGCAGATCGTGGCGCTTCGCGACACCGGCACCGTGATCCACGTCTGGGGGCTCCTGCGCACGAACGTCCCCGACGCCTACAACGCGCAGATCACCGTCACGCGGATGGAGATCGGCGAGTAGAGGCAAATCACCTTCCGGGTTGCTGGCACGCCGTCTGCGGCGGCACTCCACCTGCAGCAACCCGGAAGGTACTGCTAGTCCTCCAACCCCAGATCGCGATGCAGGAAGCGCACCGTGTCCCCCACCTGATCCTCGGGGATACAGAAAGAGACGCTGTATTCGGTCGCAGCCTGGGCCACCGCAATGACCCGGGTCCCGTGCGCCCCCAGAGCAGCGAAAGCATGCGAGACGATCCCCGTCTCATTCCAGCCGGGTACCCCTACCACAGAGACAGTTGCGACCTGCTCCTTGATGCCGAGGACACAGGCGCCGCTCTCGAGATCCACCGCGAAGGTCGCGCGGAGCGTCCTGAGACAACGCTCCTGGTCCTGGCGCCGGACAATGAGGTTGAGGCTGTGCTCCGAGAAGGACTGCGAGAACATCAGCACGTCGATCCCGCCCTCGCTCAGCCCCTGCAGAGCGCGAGCCACCATCGTGAGCGACCAGGAGTCATCCTGGCTGCCGATCGCAATCAGGCTCAGCCCAGTCGTGGAGATGATCGCGGGCAGATGCACCCGCCCCGGATGAGGCGTCTCCACGATCAGGGTGCCGGGATCCGCCGGATCGAAGCTGTTCAGGATACGCAGTGGGATGCTGTGCTCGATAACGGGGCGGATCGTCTTGGGATGGAGTACGTCCGCGCCGTAATAGGCGAGGTCCGAGGCCTCGGCATACGACAGCTCGCGCAGCGTCCTGGCCCTTGGCACCAGGTTGGGGTCGGCGGTGAGGATGCCGTTCACGTCGCTCCAGATCCACACTTCGTCGGCGTCCAGACCCGAGCCGACGATGGCGGCGGTGTAGTCGCTGCCGCCACGACCCAGCGTCGTCGTCACCCCGTCCTCCGTCGCCGCGATAAAGCCTGTGATCACCGGTATGATGTCCCGATCTACCAGGGGCTTGACCCTGGTCTGCAGCCTCGACCGCGTCAGCTCCATCAGGGGCACTGCGGCTTCGAAGTGATCGTCGGTCACGATCAACTCGGTAGCCAGCAATGCCCGTGAACGCAGCCCGTGAGCGCGGAGGGCTGCTGCGAGGATGTGAACTGAGAGTTGCTCGCCAAACGCAGCCACGTGGTCACGTCCCCGCGCCGTGAGCTCACCGAGTACACCGATGCTCCGGTAGAGCCGCGCCAACTCGCGCAGACGATCCTCGATCCAGGCGCCAAGCTCTGTTCGCTCGTCGTCGTCCGAGAAAAGCGCCTCCACCACACGCATATGGCGGGTCCAGGATCTCCGCCCTCGGCTTCGCGGCAATCGTCCTCGCGCCCCTCGGCAGCCGCCCACGCGCCGGCGAGGAGCCGATTGGTCACGCCGCTCATCGCCGAGACCACGACCACCGAACCGGCTTGAGACGTGCGCAATGCCGCCCGATGGCGATCGGCCACGATATCGGCCACTGCGGCGAACCTCTCCGCACTGCCCACCGACGTGCCGCCAAACTTGTGTACGATCATTGAGGGCTCCGAGTCAGGGATTCGAGAATCAGAGAATCAAGAATGGAAGAATGCAGAATCGAGACGTCGGCATTCCGCCCGGCTTCTGGCATCCGGTATCCACCATCCGACATCCAATCTCACACCGCGCGCAGCGCCTGGTCCAGGTCGGCGATGAGATCGTCCGCATCCTCGATCCCCAGGGCGTAGCGCACCAGGCTGTCGCTGACGCCCGAGGCCCGGCGCTCCTGCGGATCCAGCGACACGAAGAGCGCCTGTTGCTGGATGATGCTCTCCACACCGCCCAAGGTCGGCCCGATGTAGGGAATCCGGAGAGCATCGACAAAGCGCGAGGTCTGCTCCTTGTCGCCGGCGATCTCGAAGCTGACCACACCGCCAAAGCCCGTCATCTGCCGCCGGGCGATTTCATAGTCCGGGTGGCTGGGCAGCCCCGGATAGAAGACGCGGGCCACCTTCGGGTGACCCTTCAAGGAATTGCGCCACGCGCATCCCATTTTCGTTCTGCTGTCGGACGCGGAGCACCAGCGTCTTGAGCCCGCGCGATAGGAGGTAGGCATCTTGCGGCCCGCCCACGCATCCCAGCAACCCGCGTGTGTACTCCACTGCGGTCACCCAGCGGTGGGCGCCGGCGACCACGCCGGCCAGCAGGTCGTTGTGCCCCCCCAGGTACTTGCTCGCGCTGTGGATGACGACATCGATCCCCAGCGAGAGCGGACGTAGGTTGATGGGGGTGGCAAAGGTAGTGTCGACCACGGTGATGATCTCGCGGGGTCTGGCCATCTCGGCCACGCGAGCCAGGTCCATGATCCGCAGATAGGGATTCGTGGGCGTCTCGCCAAAGATCACGCGTGTGTTAGGGCGGATGGCTGCGGCCAGTCCGTCGATGTCACCGACCGGGACCAACGTCGTCTCGACGCCGAAGCGGGGCAAGAAATCCGCGGCAAACTCCTTCGTCCTGCGGTAAGCGTCGCGGACGACGATAGCGTGGTCCCCGGCCTTGAGCAGCGTGAGCAGTGTCGTCGTGATCGCCGCCATCCCGGAACCAAAGAGCACGGCCCCCTCCGCGCCCTCCAGCGCCGCTACCTTCCCCTCCACGACCTTCTGCGTCGGGTTGCTGTAGCGGCCGTACTCATCACGCAGGGAGAGGTCCCCTCCCGCCTCCCGGAGCTTCAGTCCGTTCAGCCTTACGAGCCATATACGCGAGAACTTCGGCAGTATCCGCAAAGGTGTAGGTTGAGGTCTGGGCAATCGGCGTGGTCAGCGCTCCGTAAGGCTTGCGCTTCTCCTCGCCCGCGTGTACGGCCTGGGTCGCTTCGTGTTCTGTTGTCATGACAGCTCCTCTCCACTGGATCCAACGATTCCATCCAACCATTCCGCAACAGGTTCGAATCACGAGAGGAGATGGCAACAAAAAGCCTCTTCAGCTCAGCCCCATTGTTGCGGGGCATCTGAAGAGGCGCTAAGCCAAAATAGCTTCGCTCTCATCTTCCAGAACCCGCTGCCGCAGGGTTTCTGTCGGAGTTGGCACCGTGGGCCGCAGCGCTTGACGCGTCTACGCCCGGGTTGCCGAGGTTTCACAGGGCCGGTCCCTCCACCTCTCTCGATAAGAACCAAGCGACAACTATACCATGCGAGGCGGAGGAGTCAAACGAGATGCGACGAGTGACCCTGACTGTTCGCCACATATCTCAATCTTGTCATCCCGCTGTCACACATCCTCTTTACCCACGCCAGCGTTCTTGCTACAATGAAGTTGCATCATGCCACCGAAAATCCTGATCGTAGACGACGAACAGCCCATCATTGATGTGCTGACCTATAACCTCAAGCGAGCGCACTATGAGGTGCTGGTCGCGTGGGACGGCGAGGACGCGCTGGCCCTGGCCCGCCGCGAATGCCCCGACCTCATCATCCTGGACCTGATGCTGCCAAAGATCGATGGGATCGAGGTCTGCCGCCAAATCCGGCACGAGCAGGATGTACCGATCATCATGCTCACCGCCCGAGACGAGGAGATCGACCGTGTGTTGGGGTTGGAGTTGGGGGCTGACGATTACGTCGTCAAGCCATTCAGCGTGCGCGAACTGTTGGCGAGGGTCAAGGCCGTGTTGCGCCGAACACAGCAGGGGTCGGACGGCGTGGAGACCGTGCTTCGCGCAGGCGATCTCTTCGTGGACAAGGGCCGCTATGAGGCGCGACTTGGAGGCCGCCCCCTAGATCTGACCACGCTCGAGTTCGAGATGCTCCATACGCTGACGGAGAATCGTGAGCACGTGCTCACGCGGGAACAGCTCCTCCAGCAGGTGTGGGGGTACGATTACCTGGGCGATCACCGGGTCGTGGATGCCGTGATCAAGCGCCTGCGGGCAAAGCTGAGGGAAGCAAGCCCCGACCGCGACTTGATCGTCACCATACGAGGCGTGGGCTACAAGCTGGAGCCCTGAGTATGCGCACCGATACAGTGCGGGCCAGCCTGCGGCTGAAGCTTCTGTTGAGTCACCTCGGTCTCATCATCCTGGCGATGGGACTGGCCGGCCTTCTGTTGCTGACCTTTCTTCACCGCTATTTCCTCACGTCGACGGAGCAGAGCCTTGTAGCTCAGGCCCGTATCACGGCCCAAACCCTGATTCCGGGCGCGATTGCAGCCGGACCATCGGCAGAGGTGCAGTCGCCGCTATCCAACGCCGTGCAACAGCGGCAGACCGGCAACCTGGCCCTGCAGGCCGAGAACCTCTCGCTGCCCTCCGACGCCGTGACGCTGAGCGATCTCGACCTGAGCTACCTGGCGGATTCCTCGATCCAACTGGGCACCCAACTCGACACACGCATCCGGGTACTGGATACGACGGGCACCGTGCTGGTCGATTCCGCCGGCGGACCCGCGGGAACGATCTTGAGCGACGACACATTGGTCGTGCAGGCGCTGCAGGGCAACTACGGCAGTAGCACACTGGAAGACGTGCAGCAGACGCTGATGGCCGTCGCGATGCCGGTGATGGTCGACGGCAACCTGGCGGGCGTGGTCTACCTGACCCAGCCGCTTCGCGACGTGGATGCCGTCCTGGGCGACCTGCGCACGCGCTTGATCTGGTCCACCGCCATCGCCCTCGCGCTCTCCGGCCTGGTCGCGCTGCTGCTCTCGCAGGCCATCACCCGACCGCTGCAGCGCCTGACGACGGCAGCCGGTGCCATCGCGCAGGGTCAATTCGATCATCAGGTGCCCGTACGCTCGAACGACGAACTTGGCCGCCTCAGCCGCACCTTCAATGATATGACAGCCCGTCTGATGGCCGCGCGGCAGACCCAGACCACGTTCGTGGCGAACGTCTCTCACGAGCTCCGCACGCCGCTGACCGCGATCAAGGGGACCGTGGAAACGCTCCGCGACGGCGCGGTCGACGACGCCGCCGTCCGAGACCGGTTCCTGGAGACGGTGGAGACCGAGACCGACCGTCTGATCCGCCTCGTCAACGATCTGTTAGTCCTCACCCGCGCCGATGCGGAAGGGCTGAACCTCCGCCGCGAGCCGCAGGACCTTGCCGAGTTATCACGGAACACGATCGAGCGGATGGGGCCGCGGGCTGCGGAGCGCGACGTCAAGATGAGCCTGAGGGCCGAGCCGGACGCACCCCTTGCGTGGGCGGATGGCGACCGCATTGCCCAGGTCCTGGTCAACCTGCTGGACAACGCCATCAAGTACTCGCATCTCGGCGGCACCGTCACCGTGCAGGTCGGGCGCATGGGCGAGATGGTGCAGGTCGCTGTGGAGGACACCGGCATCGGCATCTCCGCCAACGACCTGCCGCAGATCGGGCAGCGCTTCTACCGGGCAGACAGGGCGAGGGTGCGGTCCAGAGGCACGGACCAGGGCGGCAGCGGCCTCGGCCTCTCCATCGCCGCCGCGCTCGTCGAGGCTCACGGCGGCAGCCTCCGCATCGACAGCGAAGAGGGCGAGGGCACGAAAGTCCGTTTCACGCTGCCTGTGGCCTAGCCGGGAACCTTGGGAAGGTTAGTGCCGTGTCGTGTAACGCAGATGCCTGCGGAAGCGCAGCGACCTGCAAATAAGGGCGCTACGTAACCTTCGCAAAGTTGGCGAGAGCGTCTATCCCCCATCCATCGGTCTCCTGTCATTCCCCTGTCACACTCATCCAGTACAAAGAGAGTGGTAATTCCACACCCTGTGACAGAGAGGAGACTCAATGATGCGTACAAAACGCTTGATCCTATGGTCGCTGGCGCTTCTGACGATTCTGTGGCCGCAGACCGTCCTGGCCGATGGCATGATCCTCCCATTGGAGGCCGGCACCGGCTATCTCGTCGTCCCTTATCACCGCGTGACCGTCGACATCGACGAGACCCACGCGACCACCCACGTCGAGCAGGCTTTCTACAACCCGCATCCATTCGAGGTGACGGCATCTTACATCTTTCCGGTGCCCCCCGAGGCGATGGTCACCGCCTTTGAGGCCACGCTGGACGGGCGCCCCCAGACTGTCCGGAAGCAGGATGCCGCAGTGACCAACGCTGCACTCTATCGGCTGGTCACGGAGCGCCACGATCCCTCGTTGCTCCAGTATGCAGACTGGGAGACGCTGACCTTTGAGGTCGTGGTCCCCGCGAACGGAACACGCAAGATGTCGCTCCAGTACGAGGAGGTACTTGTCCCAACAGCCGGAATGCTGCACTATCGCTACGTGCTCAGCACCGAGCGATACACCTCCGACCTCCTGGAGGAAGCGTCCATCACCGTCAACCTGACCTCGTCGAGCGGACTGAGCACGATCTATTCCTCATCCCACCCGATCACGACCGAGCGGCAGGAAGCCGGTCGAGCCCAGGTCACCTGGAAAGCCGAGTACGTTCAGCCCACGGAGGATTTCCATCTCTTTTTCGCCCCGGCTGAAGGAGGGTTCGGCAGTGGTTTGATCACGGGCCGGCAGCCTGGGCTCGACGGTGAGCCGGAGGGGCACTTCCTGTTCCTCTTCGCCCCTGACCACGCGCAGGAGAGTGCCCCCGCGCTACCCAAGGACATCGTCTTCGTTATCGACCGATCCGGAAGTATGGAGGGTGAGAAGATCGAGCAGGCGCAGAGGGCGATTCAGTTCATCCTCGGCCAGCTCAACGAGGACGATCGCTTCTCCATCGTGGGATTTGACGACCGGCTTGACGTCTTTGCCGCGACCTTGCAGCCGGTGAAGCCCGATACGGTACGGGCGGCACGCGACTTCGCCGCCAACCTCTACGCTCGCGAGAGCACCGATATCGACGCAGCCCTGAAGCGCGGTCTCGACATCCTGCGCGACAGTGAGGCCCGGCATGGCGCTACGCGATTGGTCGTCTTCCTCACCGATGGCCTGCCCACCGCCGGTCTGACCGACCCTGTGGACATCGCCAGGCAGGCTGAGCGAAACAACCGGCGCGTTGAAGCGCGTCTCCACGTCTTCGGCGTCGGCTACGATGTGAACACCCACCTGCTCGATCAATTGGCGGCGCAGAACGGTGGCTCGGTCACTTATGTCCAGCCTGGCGAGGATCTGGAACGGGTGCTTACGAGCTTCTACCACCGTGTCGCCAGCCCAGTGCTCACGGATCTCAAGGTGACATTCGAGGGGATGACGGTTGAGGATCTCCAGCCCCAGATGCTGCCCGATATGTTCGACGGATCCAGTCTGCTACTGACCGGCAGATTCTATGCCACGGACAGGAGTGTCACCGTCCACGTGAGCGGTCAGGCCGGTGCACAAGAACGCACCTTCGAGTACGTCTTCGACCTCGACGCCGCGGGCAACGAAGCCTTCGTCCCGAGGCTCTGGGCCACGCGCGAGATCGGCCGGTTGCTCGACGAGGTCCGCGTTGAGGGCGAAAGCCCTGCCCTCGTCAGCAGAATCCGCGATCTGGGTCTCACCTACGGCCTGGTGACACCCTACACGACCTTCGTCATCGCCGCGCAGGCAGGAGGTGCGGCCTCTCTCGAAAACATGGCGCTGTATGGCAATCAGCAGGCACTCAACCAGGCCGCCGGGCAGATTACGGTCCAAGCCCGCGTGCAGAACCAGATCTACCAACAAGCTGCACAGGCCAACCTCGCCAGCGGCGCCAACGTCACCCAGAGCGGATTCCGCAACCTCGCCCAGATCAGCACACAGCACGTCGACCTGACGCTGCTCCAAGGCAAGGGGGATCAGGACGTTCCCATCACCGACGCCTGGATCGCGGAGAACGTCAGCGTCGATCGACGGATTGATTTCGGGTCGGCTGCATACTTCGAGCTGGCGAAGGATCCGGAAGCGAGGGCCTTCCTCCAGGCGGGCAACAACGTGCTTTTCTCCTACAAGGGCAAGGTCATCCAGGTAGTCGATCCGGATACGCCGGAGTCCGCGTTTGAACTGCAGGCGCCGGGAGGATCAAGTCTGACGCAAAATGCGACCCAGATGGTTCCGGGGAACGGAGGGCCTCTCAACGTCCGGCCCCAGGGCTCGACCTCGGTGCCGTTGGCGATCCTGCGCTGGGTCGGCCGAGTGGTTGCGGACACCGTGACGGGCGCCGCCCATCGGCTCGCGAGATAGCACAATGACACGCCGCATGATACCGGGGACTGCGGAAAGTCCCCGGCACCGGATCAGCACGCCGTTGGCTGAGACCATTTGCGGATTGGGAGCAGTGCCGGGGAGCCTTCCGAGGTCCCCGGCACTTGGTAAGCAATCACCCGCGCTCGTCGGTGGCTTGTTGACAACACTTCCCGGCCCTATAATGGGGGTGTCAAGCCGCCTGGAGGTGAGTGATGAACAAGCCCCGAAATCTGAGATCCCTATGGATTGCCGTTTTGATTGCGCTGTTGGCTATGAACTGCAACTTTCTAGCCCCGGCCGCGTCACCAACGAACATCCCGCCGACAAATGCGCCAGCCGCAACCTCTACGCCGGTTGCGGCCTCGACCGAGCAGGCAGCACCGACCGGAGAAGCGTCACCCACGACAGCGCCGCCTGCAGTCGACGTGCCCGAGGCACACAAGGTGGTGTTTGCGGTTTTCCAGGAGCAGAAGGTCACCACCGTCCCCAGCCTCGACATGGAGAAAGTGTCTCCGGGCTCTGAAGAACGTCTCGATCCCTTTCGTCCTCTCCCAGGACCAGATCGAGCGGCTGACCACCGATGGTTTCGCCGTCAGCCCGGGCGCGGAGAAGGAATTCTTCATGCTCTACGAGCAAGCTCGCTATCGCAACGTCCCCATCTTTGTGACCAGCGACTCGCTCCTGCACACCTATCACCTCCTCTTTGACAAGGTTCTCCGCACGGCCGAAGTTACCTACTTCATCCCGCTGCTTCGAGATCTCAACCGGGGTCTGCTCGCACAAGCGGACGCGGACTACCAGGCCCTTCGCACCACCCCGTGGGAGGATGCCGCGCGGCGCACGGTCGCCTTTGTCGCCGTGGCGGGGAAGCTGCTCGATCCGACCCTCGACGTCCCGCCATATGCACAAGACCTGGTCAACGCCGAGGTAGCGAATATCGAGGATGCCGCCGGCACGCTGCCCTCGCCTATCTTCCCCGGCCTTCCGTACGGTGAGGATTACACACAGTACATCCCGCGCGGTCACTACACGATCAGCGAGGACCTCACTGCCTACTTCAAGAGCATGATGTGGTACGGGCGGATGACGTTCCGCCTGAATCCACCGGACCCGGAGGTTGGCCGCGCCGAGTCTCGTAGCGCGCTCATCCTCGTCCACGCCCTGCGCGCGGCGACCGTCGGAGGGCGCCCGGCCCTGGACGTCTGGGATGAGCTCTACAGCCCCACCGTCTTTTTCGTCGGACGCAGCGACGATCTCACGGTCTATCAGTACGCGGCGGTGATGGATGCCATCTACGGTACCGATGCCTCGGTGACGTCCCTGGTGGATGAGGGAAAGCTCGATGCCTTCATCGCGCTGGCGGACCAATTGCCGCCGCCCAAGATCCTGGGGATCGTGATCGCGGACACCGACGACGAGGAGGCGATGACGAAAGGTCTGCGCTTTATGGGCCAGCGCTTTGTGCCCGACGCCTATATCTTCCGCCAACTGATCTACCGCAACGTGGGAACGCGAGAGGACCGTCGCGGGCTGCCCATGGGGCTGGACGTCTTCGCCGCGATGGGATCCGACCGCGCCTACCAGCACCTCGACGAGATGGGAGAAACATCCTACGCCAACTATCCGTCGCAAATGGCGGAAGTTCAGACGTGGTTGAGCGGCCTCACCGTCGACGACTGGACCGAGACCCTATACAACAGCTGGCTCTATACGTTTCATCCCCTCCTGGACGTCCCGGGAAGTGGCTACCCCACCTTCATGCAATCACCGGCGTGGCTCGACAAACAGCTAAACACGGCGCTGGGAAGTTGGGCCGAGCTGAAACACGATACCATCCTCTACGCCAAGCAGGTATACGCGGAGATGGGGGCCGGGCCGCCACCGCCGCCGCCTCTTCCGCCCAGGGGCTACGTCGAGCCGGTGCCCACCTTCTACGCGCGCCTTGCCGCGCTCACGGCGATGACCGTCGAGGGCTTGGAGAGCCGCGGGCTTCTCGACGACCAGGACGCGTCGAGCCTCCGCCAGCTTGAGGATCTCGCCACCGCCTTCCAGACGATGGCGGAGAAAGAGCTCCGGGGCGAGGCCCTGACCGATGCCGAGTACACCCGGATTCGATACTATGGCGGGGAACTGGAGAACCTGACGATGGCGTCGGCAGACACCGAGTCCGAGGGACCCGGCGGCGGCCCCATCATGGATGAGGAGCCGCAGGCCGCCGTTATCGCGGACGTCGCGACCGATCCGGGTCGAGCACGCAGACGGCCCCGTCGCGCTGGAGGTCGCGGTCGGCCGCATCAACGAGCTGCACGCGATCGTGCCTGTGGTCGCCGACGACGGCAGCGTCAGCCTCCAGGTCGCCCTGGGCGGCACCTTCTCCTACTATGAGTTTCCGTGGCCCGCGAACGACCGCCTGACCGACGACGCATGGCGGCAGATGCTCGACGAGGGGACGGCACCCTCGACGCCGGATTGGACGGCGTCGTTCTTCACACAGTCCGGCGAGTACAGCGGGCTCCAGGAGGCGGTCCTGAACTTCGAGAAGTCCGTGACGTCGGCCTATTGGGAACAGCGAGAGGCTATTCGGGAGGATGAACCGGCTCTGATGCAGTTCGCGCCCGAGATTCAGGCACTGCGTGACGCGAAGAGCTATATGGGCCACCAGTTGGTGAACACGCACTTTCGCTCCAACGATCTTCAGTCACCGACCCTGGCTGTGGTCACGGTGCGTGAGACGTGGCAGGATGCCCTCTACACCTACACCGGCGACTATCCATCTTACGACGAGCACCCAGCGCGGAGCGCGGGCCCTATAGTCTGGACGTGACCTACACGATCGAGCAAGAGACCTATACCTACGGCACCGTCTGGCAGGTGACGAGCGCGGTCTATGCGGATGCGCCTCCGAGCTGGTAGCGCTCCCGACCCACCGTCGGAGGAACACCCCCAGCATCGCAAGCAGGGCGATCGCGCCGGTTCCTCTGGCTCGGCGCGGTCGCCCTGGGCATCTGTCGCGATCGCCCTCGTCGTCGGGAAAGAGTTGGCCCTATGTCCGCAGACTCGAGAACGGACTGGCCCAGGATCTGCGGCGGATGCACAGGCACTCTCTGAGTCCGGCAGAGTTTCAGTGCAACACCGAAACCTGCTGGCAGATCGCGGGAGGGTCAGACGGAGCTGCCGGCCGGTTCGATACCGGGCAGTTTCTCCACCGGCGAGATTGACCTGACCGGGGATGGCGTGCCGGAGAGCGTCCGGCTCACGGCTGACACGGTCACCATCGATCCAGGACGGAGCGGAAGCCTGGCGCAGCCCGTCCGATTGGACCGTGGTCGATGTGGCGCTCGGCGACCCCAACCAGGATGGGCGCTACGAGCTGTTGGTGGCGTTCTGGCGCGATGATGCCGCGGGGGTACCGCGAAGCCAGCCCTTTATCGTCGGTTACCGCCAGGGGCAATATCGCATCCTTTGGGGAGGCTCCCCGATCGCCGAGCCGATCCTGGAGGTCGCGCTCGGCGACGTGGATGGCGATGGAGCAGAAGACCTCGTAGTGCTCGAGGCGCAGGCGGATGCCGGCGAGGCTGTCGCTGAGGCATCCACCCTGGCCGTCTGGCGTTGGCACGGCTGGGGGTTCAGCAACGTATGGCGAAGCCCGGTGGGCACCTATCGCGACCTCGTCCTCGTGCCAGGAATCGATGGCGCGCCGGACAGGATCCGGGTGACGGCATCGGAACCCTAGCGCAATGGCTGCGCATGTTCCAGGCGGATCTGTGATCCGCCGGGCCTCAATAGAGTCGGCGGATCACAGATCCGCCTGAACGGGAACGAGGTGAAGGTCTGTTCCCAAGAAGCTCTCCTGATTCCACACTGGTTGACGTTGATCGTGGGGCTGTCACTCCGATCGATCGCTAATCGTTACGCCCTCGGCAGCCGCAGCGTTACACGCGTCCCACGCCCTGCTGCACTGTCGACCTCCAGTGTCCCCCCGATGACGGCCATCAGCGTGCTGTGCAGAGCGAGCCCCTGGCCGCTACCGGACGTCTCGGCATCCGAAAGGCAGATGCCCGCACCGTTGTCCTCGACCTCCACGATCAACCCCGCCTCCCAGGTCACGCGAACGTGCAAGGCGAGCGGTGACGCTTCCGACCCTCCTCGACCGTGACGTGCGGCGTTACGCATCGCCTCCCGAGCCGCATAGAAGACGACCTCGGTGGCAAGATCCGGGACCTCGGCGATCCTCAACGTTACGTCGGGCTCGATCTCCCAGATAACATCGTCGAAGCTATCCGGTAGCTCGACCGCCAGCTCCTGCTGCAATGCGCCGACAAGGCCTAGACGCGCCACCTCAGGGGCAGGGCGCGTGGGCATCTCGTGCAGCAGGTCCGACAGCTGACGATGTGTCTCGGCGAGGAGCGACATCACCTCTGAAGTAGGTTCACCTGCGCTCAAGCCGAGCATGACCGCATGCAAGCGAGGCAACACATCGTCGTGCAAGACACGCCGTGGGCGCTGATCAATGATCTGGCCTTCAGCCAACTTCTGACGCTGAAGGGCCATGAGCCGACGAGCCATCTCGGCACCCACCTGGATATCGACCACCCGCTCTCCGCCGGCACGCGCGATTTCTATCTCCTCCTGCGTGTAGAGGCCCCCATCGCGCTTCTCGCCCAACAGCAAGCACTCCGCTCAGCTCGCCCTCCCGCAACAATGGCACGGCCCACGCCGCCCCGCCGTACCGGTCAGGATCGATTGCCAGGGGCATAGCCTCTGCTTCGCTCATACGCCGCACCAGATCCTGTGACGACAGACTGGGTGAGGTGCTACCTCCGGGATACACAATGGGCGAGCGCATAAGCGCTGTCGACGAGCCTGCAGGAATCAAGTATGCGAGGCCTGCACCCAGGACGTTCTCGCAGAGGGCAACGAAAAAGACGTCCGCATCGGCAAAGCTCGCAGCGCCCCCGCCAAGCAGATGATCGTAGAGCCCCTGACTGCTCACAAAGGGCCGGAGCTGCCGGATTGCTTGCTCCCGCTCATCGAAAGACCGCCAGACGAGCATAGCGAAGAACATGGTCATGATAGCGGCGGTAAGGAGCACGCTGTAGATAGGCCGCAGCCCCGCTGTGAGACTCCCGGCCATGACGACACTATAGCCTGCCGCCAGGATGATCATCCGCTGCCAGTGACGGAGAAAGCCCTGGCGAGGCAGATTGTGCCCCGTGAAGATCTCATAGGCCACGATGGCCCGACCCAACAGGACCACGGCGACACCGATGGTGGTGGCAATCGCCAGGTCGAACCACGCCACCGCGAGAACGATCGTGGCATCGACGAATAGGGTGCGCGCCTGCCGTACATCCACGGCGATCCACGTCAGGATCGCCACCACCAGCAGGCTGGCCATAAGCAGGGCAATCGAGGCCCCGACCAGCCATGGATGCGCCCGCCGACGGGCCAGGGCGCCCATTCGTCTGCGCGAGGGCTCGGGATGCGCCAGACCGGCCAAGGCGAGACTAACGTTGAGGATCGCATGAAGTGGAAAGGCAATCAGCATGATGGGAACCCCCGCCACCTCGAGGGCACTTCCCAAGTTGAGCTCGACGGTCTGCGAGTAATCAGGCAGCGTTTCGGGGAAGACCACGAGCATGAGCAGGCCCAGCGTTATCGCGGCTGTCACCAGAAGCCAAACCTGGTGGCCCCGGCGCAAAGCTGACGATCGTGCCTCCCAGAAACCCGCATACCACAGCATCAGAATGTACCAGGCGTACGGCAGGACCACGAGGGCCGTCCACCCGACGCGCCACCAGAACTCCGTACCCGCGCCAAGATAGGTCAGGTTGTGGCTCAGGATCGTCGAGTGGCTGACGAAAAAAGCCGCCCCGATAAGCAGCCCGACCCCGGCAAGCCAAATCCCCCAGGTGCGGCGCTCGGCAGTGAGCAGGACGACCAATCCCAGCCAGAGCAGCAGAATGGTATTGAAGAGAGAAACGGTCAGAAGGGCCCAGTCAAGGATGACGCTGCCGCTCATCCGGCCCCCCACCGAGACCAGTGGCCGTCGCCTATCCATCGCGTAAGCCTGCCCCTCCTCATCCCAAATCAGCAGTTCACGATTCTGATAGATGAGAGCGGCGCGAGTCCGAGCCACTTTCTCGTCCGTAGAGGTCTCGTTGAGAGCCCACGCAGTGTAGATCTGGCCATTGGTGCGGCTGACGGCGCGCTTGTCGCGAAACCCCAACCGAACTGCGATCTGCTCGTTGGTTAGCCCCAGCGCCAGAAGCGCGACCACCTCCTGTTCGTTGGGCTCCAACAGCGCCAGGGGATCGTGGGCATCCTTTTGCCGCACGGCCTGGACGCGGGCCTCGATCTCGGGGTCAATAAAGCTTCGACCGGCGGCGGCATCGCGGAGCAAAGGCACGATGCTCTCCGGCAGCAAGTAGTTGGTCTTGCGGACGTAAGCATAATGAGAGAGGATTCCTGATGCCAGGAAGTCGCGGTAATAGGCATCGTCATCCTGGATGGAATAGAAGACCACGGGCAGCCGGGGGATTTCGCGACGTAGCGCCACGGTAGCCTGGATGCCGTTCAGCGTGCCGGCAAGTTGGACATCCATCAGGACGGCGTCGGGGGACATCTCGAGGCACAGAGGCAGCGCGGCCTCGCCACTCGGCACGTCGCCGACCACACGCACCTCGCCGGTGGCAGCCAATCCCACGCTTAGCGCGCGGCGAAGTGCGTCATTATCCTCAACGAGCAGGACCCTCAGCAGAGGCAAGTTCGTCATAGCCTGACTGTAGTGATGTCAGAGGGCGCTGTCAAGCACCTGAGTGCGCCAATGCGTGGGCGCGGGACGTGGACTGAGGCACGTCAACTCTGCTAAGATGGGGCTCATGAAAGTCAAGATGATCCTACCTGCGCTGACCGAGGCCAAGAGCCCATATTGGCGACCCATCAAGTACTCGCTCTTCCCTCCCCTGGGTCTGGCGACGCTGGCGGGCTACCTCAGCGATGACGATGAGGTGACGCTGGAAGACGAGCACGTCCAGACGCTCGACCTGGAGGACACCCCGGACCTTGTCGCGATTGAGGTCTACATCACCTCGGCTCACCGCGCCTACGAGCTTGCCGATCACTACCGCCGCCGGGGTGCCCACGTTGCCCTCGGGGGCTTGCACGTCACGGCACTGCCGCAGGAGGCCGCCCAGCACGCTGACACGATTTTCCTGGGCCCAGGCGAGGACACGTGGCCTTTGTTTCTCACGGATTTCCGCGCCGGGAGCCCTCACTCGATCTATCGCTCGACCCAACGCTGCCTGACCGGCGCGCCCAGCCCACGCCGCGACCTGATCCGGCGCCGCCTCTACCTGGTGCCCAACAGCATCGTGGTCTCGCGCGGCTGCCCGCACGCCTGCGATTTCTGCTACAAAGAAGCCTTCTTCGAGGGCGGCAAATCCTTCTACACCCAACCTGTGGACGAGGCCCTCGCCGAGATCGAGAGGCTGCCCGGACGCCACCTCTTCTTCCTCGACGACAACCTCTTTGGGAACCCTCACTTTGCAGGGTCGCTGTTCGACGGGTATGCGCGGGATGGGTCGTCTGTGGCAAGCAGCCGGCACGGTGCAGGCCGTGCTCACACCGGGCTTGATCGAACAGGCCGTTGCGTGCGGCCTGCGCAGCCTTTTCATTGGCTTCGAGACCCTCAATCAGGCCAACCTGAAGGCACAGCACAAGCTCCACAACCTTCAGCGCGACTACGACCTTGCGATCCGCAAGCTTCACGATCTGGGCGTGATGATCAACGGCAGCTTCGTCTTCGGGATGGACGAAGACGACGACAGCGTCTTCGACCGTACGGTAAGCTGGGCCGTAGCGCAGGGGATCGAGACGGCGACCTTTCACATCCTCACGCCCTACCCCGGCACGGCGCTCCACAGAAGAATGGCGGCAGAGGGTCGCATCACGACGGAGGATTGGGACCTCTACGACACCCGACACGCCGTCTTCCGCCCGGCGAGGATGACGGCGGAGGCACTGGAGGCCGGCTATTGGCAGGCCTACCACGACTTCTACAGTTGGCCCAACATTCTGGAGGCCGCCGGAACCAAGCAGCAGCCTCTTGCCCGGCTGCGCCACCTCGCCTACACGGGCGGGTGGAAGAAGTTCGAGCCGCTGTGGGATCTGGTCATCCGTGCCAAGCGCGTCGCCGACTTCGTGCCGCTGCTCGAGCTGATCCTGGGAGGAAGCAGACGGCTTTCCTCTAGTACCGCCTCTGTCGTTTCGGATAGGTCTGGAAGGGTGTGCGGGGCTCGCGGCTGACCCAGTCCCCTTCCGCATCCAGATGCGAGAGCGAGCGCAGCAGATCGAAGGTGACCCAGCGGGAGGCCTGAGGCGGCGTGACGTCCCACAGGCCGTAGGGGCCCTGCAGATCACGCACGAAGGTGACAATGCCGGCGACGCGCGGGTCGTCCTGCGTAGCGCCGATGCATCGGCACAGGTGCAGGACCTGGGAAAGGTCGAAGCGCCCGTAGAAGGTAATGAAGCCGCGGGCCGGCTCAGCGCCAATCAGGCGCGCGACCTCGAAGCCGAGCGTGCCCGTTTCCCGCGTCTCGCGCCCCAGCAGGAGGTCCAACGCGCGTCGCGCTTCTGGTCCGGAACGTCGTTCAGGGTGATGAGCCAGAGCCAGCAGCGCACCCGTGGTGTTGGAACGACAGCCCCACCGCGAGTGAGGCAGCCTCCGATAACCTGCCACGTAGCCGCGGGTGCCGCCCCCGGCGATGCCGGTGGGCCAGGCGCCATCCTCCAGCCGCTGGGCAAGCAGCCACCCGTAGGCGCGCTCCGCGCGAGGATCCGTGGCGTAGCCACACATCGCCAGCGCCCGCAGGGGCAACGCCGTCTGAAGCGGCATCATCGAATAGCCCTCGTTCTCCTCCGTCCCCTCGTGGCTCCGGGGGAGATCCCAGGCACCATCCTCTCGCTGGAGCGAGAAGAGATAGGCTGCACCGCGCGCCACGGTAGGCGTCTCGGGGCCAAATCCCAGGTAACCGAGACGCATCAAGGCCAGCATGGTCATCCGCTGGGCATCGCCCCGCCACGCCAGGTCCCCTCGACGCCACGAACCATCCGCCCCCTGAGCAGCCAGAAGCGGTGCCACCAACGGGTCACGCTCGCGTAGCGCCGCAAGCTCCTGGACCTCCGGGTCGTCCTCGGCCCTGCCCAGGAGCTCGGTCAACACCAGCCAGCGCAAGCAAGGCGATCGATCGGCAAGAAGGAGAGGTAGCATCAGAATCTAAGAATCAGAGAATTAAAGAATCGGAGAATAAGCGAAAAGGCGAGTGAGCGAGACGATGAAGAGGCGAGAAAACGCGTCCGATCTCGAATTGGCCGCTCTGCATGCTTACATTCTCCCATTCTGTATTCTGCATTCGCCCCTTCGCTTTCTCGCTCACTCGCTTCATCGCTCCAGCACCCGCCGCAGGTATCGCGCCGTCGGCGTGTCACCCGCCGCTACGGCCTCAGGGGTGCCCTGGGCGATGACGCGACCGCCATCGGGACCACCGCCGGGCCCCAGCTCCACCAGCCAGTCGCACGTCGCCAGGAGGATGCGTGTGATGCTCCACGACGAAGACGGAGTTGCCCTCGGCAACCAGCCGGCGCAGCACGCCGCCAAGGCGCGCGACGTCCTCCAGATGCTGGCCCACCGTGGGTTCGTCAAGAATGTAGAGCGTCTCAGAACGACTCTGCCTGCAGAGCTCATCCGCGATCTTCAGTCGCTGTGCCTCACCTCCGGAGAGCGAATAGCCGGGCTGACGGAGCACCAGGTATCCCAATCCCACGTCGCGGACAGCCTCCAGCTTGCGAGCAAGGCTCGAACCGGCGTCGATATCGTCCCGGAGCAACTCAACAACCTCATCGATCGTCCTGCCGAAGATCTCGGGCAGCGCCACGCCGTGCAACCTCACGTCCCACGCCTCGGGCCGATAGCCCGTCCCCTGGCAAGTCTCACACGTCACGTACACGTTAGGCAGAAATCCCATGTCGAGGGTCTCCGTCCCGCGCCCACCGCAGGCGGAGCAGCGCTGGCCCAACGCCTTCGCATCCAGCCCCAAGATATGGGCGTCCTCACTTTCAGCGTAGATGGCGTGAACGGGCTTTGTCAATCCCAGGAAGTCAGCAGGACTCGTAACCCCGGCCTTGACCTGATCCACCAGGAGGACACGCCGGGGGGAGCCCTCGATTGCATCGTGCTCGCCTGGATCCACGGGCTCATAGGCCACGGATGTCGTCTGCTTCTTTGGCGCCAGGGCGCGGCCCAGTGTGTCGATCAAGAGCGTGCTCTTGCCGGACCCGGAGACCCCGCAGATCCCCACGAGGACACCCTTCGGCAGACGCACATCCTCGCCTCTGAGGTTGTGCGCCCTGGCCCCTCGAATCACCATCCACTGCTTGGGTTCGCGCCGAGGCTGCGTCAGATCGAGTCTACGCGCGCCGCTGAGCCAACGGGCAGTGAGAGTCTCTGATCGCACCACCTCCTCGAAGGTGCCCGCTGCCACCACCATGCCTCCCGCCGCGCCTGCGCCAGGGCCCATATCCACCAGGTAATCGGCCGAGCGCATCACGTCCGGATCGTGTTCAACCGCGACCACCGTGTTGCCCTCAGCGCGGAGGCTGATCAGGGCACCGATCATCGCCTCGACCTCGGAAGGATGCATACCCCGTGTCGGCTCGTCAACGAGGACTGTCAAGGAAGTCAGCCCGCTGCCCAGCAAGCCGGCCAGCTTGACACGTTGCGCCTCACCCGCGGAGAGCGTCGCTGCGTCGCGGTTGAGGTGAAGGTAGCCCAACCCGACCTGGCAAAGGAAGTGCACCCGTCTCCGCGCTGCATCGAGACTGGCAGCGACGGTGCTGGCGACCTGCGTTCCGTCACGTTCGGTGACAGACGATGTCTCCACCTTGTCCAGCACATCGGCCAACCTGGACAACGTCATCTCGCTCAGCGTATGGAAGGTCTCGCCTGCAACCCTAACCGACGCGTATTCGGCGCGCAGCCGCACGCCCCCACACGCCGGGCACACCTTGGTATCGGTATAGGTACCGCCGACGTCCCAGTCACGTATCCACCCGTAGAAACCAGGATGATGTTGGCGATGTACGCTCGTGGTGCCGTTACGGCTCTCGTGGATGACCTCCAGCGGCTCCGGATAACCGAAGAGGAACGCGTGCTGTGCCTCGCGCGTCATCTCGTTCCAGGGCGTGGTGGCAGGATCAAAACCCAACACCTTGGCCAACGCTTGAACGACCTCATATCCGCCATTCATCGGCTTGCAGAGATAGCCTTTGGGGAAAAACCCCGGGGAGTACATTGCGCCGCTGCACAGCGGCAACTCAGGATGCACAATCAGCTTGTCGGGGTTCGGCTCACGCAGCGTGCCCACCCCGTGACAGGTCGTGCATGCTGCAGCGTAGACGGACGGGGAGAAGTGCCGCGGGGCCGCGATGGGATAGAGACTCCCGCACGTTGGGCACTGCCAGGTGCCGCCGCGCCGCAGGCCTGCCACGTGGCGGCTTGGCGAGATCCGCTGGAGTGAGGTGCCGCAGTTCGGACAGTCACGTTCACCGAGCCACGAAAGAAGAATGGCCAGGTGATGCGAGAGTTCCGTCGCCGTTCCCACGGTGTTCCGTCGCCCGAAGCGTCCCCGTCCCCCTCCGCCCACGGTGATGGCTACACCCAGGCCCGTGATCGCCTCGGCGTCGGCCTCTGGGCCCTCACGCGTGCCCTGGCGCTCGTACATCGACAGGGTCTCCAGGAAACGACGCCGCGCCTCGGACTCGAGTACGTCACCCACCAGGCTCGACTTGCCCGAGCCGGAGACACCGGTGACGACCGTGAGCTGCCCCTTGGGGAAGTCCACACTCACGTCTTTGAGATTGTTGGCCTTTGCGCCGCGGATACGAATGGCCCCAACCACCGTACCGGCAGATTGCTCTTCCACTGCATCTGTGCCGGGCGAGGTCGGGGAACCCCGCGGAGTGACCAGGGCCTCATCGCGCAGCGCCTGGCCGGTGGCCGAGCCGGCTGTCCGCAGCAGCCCATCGGGCGGACCTGCATAGACGAGGTCGCCGCCCCTGGGCCCGGCACCCGGACCGAGATCGATGACCCAATCAGCTGCACGGATGATATCGGTGTTGTGCTCGACCACCACAACCGAGGCACCACGCCGCACCAGGCGATCCAACACCTTGAGAAGACCGGAGATGTCCTTGGGGTGCAGGCCGGTCGAGGGCTCGTCCAGGATGAGCATCTGCCCCCGGAGCCTGGGCCGTCCAAGGTACTTTGCCAACTTGACGCGCTGAGCTTCGCCGCCAGACAGGGTTGGTGACGGCTGTCCCAGTTGCAGATAGCCAAGGCCGATATCGCGAAGCGCGTGCAGGATGTGCCCGGCGGCCCGTTTCTGCTGCTCGGAGAGATACGGAGACGACCGGAGTAGCGGCACGACCTCGGCAATGGTGAGCTCGTAGAAGTCAGCGATGGATAGAGCTTCATCCCCGAAGGGGACCGTCGCAGCCAGGACTTCGTCACTGAACCGGTGGCCCTCACATTCAGCGCACGGGATCCACGTCGAGGGAAGATAGCGCATCGCGACCTCGACGGCGCCGATGCCCTTGCAGGCCGGGCACGCACCCTCGGGGCGATTGAACGAGAAATGAGACGGCGAGAGGTCCGTAGCCGCCGCGAAGCCGTCGCGCACGATGTCGGAGAGCTTGGTATAGGTCGCCGGGTTCGACCGGGGGTTCCGCCCAATCGGGCTCTGATCGACCATCACTGCTTTGAGCGGAGGCCCGTCAACGGTAATGCACCCCACCGGGGCACTACCGGAGAGCGAAGCCGCGAGGACATCCTCGACGAAAGTGCTCTTGCCCGAGCCCGAGACGCCCGTGACAACCGTCAACCGGCCCATAGGGATAGGGACATCGATGCTCCGCAGGTTGCGCAGGTTGGCCCCTCGCAGAGTCAGGAACTCCTCCGGCTCAGGGCGGCGATCGGGAATCATCACCCGCTCCCGGAGGCTGAAATAGCGACCGGTGGGCGTATCCATCTGCCAGAGCCCGGCGGGCGTACCATCGAACGTGACTGTCCCGCCGGCACGACCTGCACCTGGACCCAGATCAAGCGCGTGATCGGCCGCCGCCGCCGCGACGCGATCATGCTCGACGTAGATCACGGGGCCGCCCAGTTCGCGGAAAGCGGGTAGAAGCCGCGCGACGTCGGCAGGATGCTGCCCGATCGTCGGCTCATCGAGTACGTGGACGATATCCTCGAGGCGGCTGGTCAGCGCAACAGCCAGCCGCACCCGCTGAGACTCCCCGCGGGAGAGCGTGGGCGAAGAACGATCTAGCGCAATGTAGCCGAGTCCGACGCGCTCCAAGGCATCAAGACGCCGCGTGATCTCAGCCTCAAGGCGTTCCGACGTCGACGGAAGCTCGGCCTCGGCGAAACGCCCGCGCACCTCTGTCACCGGAAGAGCCAGCAGATCCGGAAGGCGTAGGCCCTGCCACCGGACCGCGGCTGCCTCGGGATGCATGCCGGTGTGGTCGCAGCGGTCGCAGCCGGCGCCGTCACAGTGAGGACAGGGCTGGTGAAAGCGCACCGGAGACAGATCGCCGAACCATGCACCGCACTGTGAGCAGACAGGCGCACGGGATAGAGTCGTCACCCGGTCTCCCTGGCGCACCGCTACGGCGCTGGCCCCGAATGCCCAGACGCGCTCCAGGGCATCGCGGATCTCGCCTGTCCCCGCCGCGGTGGGTAGCTCGGCAACCACAATGTCGATGTCGTGCAGTTGTGTCGCATCGAGCGCCGCCACCTGAGCCTGGGTCGCCACAGCGCCGTCGAGGATCACGGCACTCGCACCAAAGGCCTCGATCAGGAGCGCCAGCAACGTTCGATGGCTGCCGACTGCCTGGCGCACGATGGGCGCGATAACCATGAGCGGCGCCGTCTCGGCCAGGAAGGCCAGCCGCTCGATAATCTCATCATTCGTATGAACCGAGATGGGTGCCCCACACTGCGCGCAGGCGCGCTCCCCGAAGTGAGCGTAGAGCAGCCGCAGAAACGGATGTAGTCCTGAGGCCGTCGCCAACGTGGACCCTGGGTTGCGATTCAGGAGGTTCTGGCCCACGGCAACCGCCGGTCCCAGACCGGTGATCACCCGCACGTCCGCCGGAGAGAGGCGTTCGCCCAGCGAGAAGACCTCCAGGAACCGGCGACGTGCCTCGTGGTAGAGGGTATCGAAGACGAGCGACGTCTTGCCGGAGCCCGAGACTCCGGTGACGACCGTCAGCCCGTCGCCGATCTCGACGTCGACGTCCTTCAGGTTGTGCTCGTTGGCGCCCTGAATAGTGATACGCAATGTGCAGCTCCAAGAGGCAATACAGAATCAAGAATAGAGAATGAGAATAGAAGAAGAATGAGAATGACGACGTTGTCTGCCACGAGTGACTTAACCAGCCGCGGCTGCTATCTGCTCCATTCTCCGATTCCCTATTCCTTCATTCTGCATTCCTCCATTCTCTATTGTTCATTTTCCGGCACCAGATCGATCACCACCAACTCCGGACGGCAGAGAAACCGGATGCGGGGCGCGATACCCCGCTCCATCCCGATACCACGGGAGACGACGAGCGTCTTGCCGGGCGCGATCATCGTCACACCGGAGGCCCAACTCCGGGGCACGGCGGAAAGTGTCAGCAGGGGCCCGATCAATGGGAGCTGTACCTGACCGCCGTGCGTATGTCCCGCGATCAACAGGTCGCCCTCGATGGCGCCAAGGCTGAAGTTGGGGCTGTGGCCCAACACGATGTGAAAGCCGTCCTCGGGCTCCACCACAATATCCTGTCGGAACGAATCCTGCATACCCAGTCCTGTCAGTACCAAAGGTCCGACTTCGTACCGGGTTGTGTCGTCGATCGTCACCACGGGGAGGCCGTCAAAGACTCGGGCCCATACGTCGGGCCGATCGACGTTCCCGGCGATCGCGTAGATACCCAGCGGCGCGGAGAGACCTGCGGCGCGGATCACCTCGTTCAACGCCTCAATCTCGGTCTCATAGCTGCCACTGCGTCGCCCGAGCTGTACGTAGTCCCCGGCAAAGAGAATCAGATCCGGCGATTGCGCCATCGCCGTCTCGAAGACGCGCGCTTCGTAGGGGCCGGGGCGATCGGTCTGCACGTCCGCCAACACTACGATGCGGACCGGCTGCGCGATCTTGTCCGAGGCTAGGGTCAGCCTGTTCACCTGGAGCCAGTGAGGCTCGATGAGGAACGCGTCGACAGCCCCCAATCCCAGGAGAAGCGCGACGACCCCGCATCCCAGGGCCATCCGCGGCAGCCGTCGAAGGCGCGTCGACTCAGGCGACAGCATCCGCAAACACTGAAAGCTGCTTGTCGAGAAGCTGCGCCAGATAGGGACGAACCTGCCAGAAATCCACCAATGCCCGGTATTCCGCGATCATCTGAGGATCGCCGGGTGTCGTCGTCTTGATGCCCCGGATCATCAGGTTCTTGGCGGTGTGCTCAGGGGAGATGAACTGCACGACATCGGTCGCGTAACCAAAGATACGCAGGATCTGGGCGCGAAAGCTGTCTGTGAGAACGTCGCCCACACGCTCTCTGAGGATGCCGTGCCGCAGCACCGGTTGGAAAACCGGCGGCATCTCCTGCTCCGCCATCTGCGCCTGCAGGTTGTGGTGGCAGCACGGCGCGCTGAAGATCATCCTGGCGCCCCATTTCACGGCCTGTGCCAGCGCTTCGTCCGTCGCCGTGTCACACGCGTGAAGAGCAAGGACGATGTCAGGGGTTTCAACCGGCTGGTAGTCGATAATGCGACTGACCTCGAAACGTAAGTCTGTCCAACCCAAGTCCGCCGCAATCGCATTCTGCTTGGCCACCAGATCCGCCTTGACGTCGATGCCCACAGCCTTGGCGGGATGGTTGTAGATGTGACTGAGATAATGGTAAGTGGCGAAGGTCAGGTCCGCACTGCCGCAGCCGCAATCCACGATCCGGATGGGTCTGGGCTCGTCCGCGGGGACCAGCTTGTCCAACATTTCGGTCTCGGCAATGAGCCGCAGGAACTCGTTGATCTGCCGGAACTTACGCTGCTTGCTGGCCCGGATCCGACCGTCAGGTGTCTGGATGCCTTTGGCCTGCAGGAAGGCGTCCGGCTCGGTGCCAGGGAGAAGATAGGCCTTTTCACGATCGTGGGCCAGAGCAGGTGCGGCCTTCGAGGACCTGTGTTGAGAGACACGGGCCACGCCCTTCCGCGAGATCTGCACCTGGATCTCGCCTTCGGTGGTCATGACGTGAATCTGGCTGAAGGGCAACTCCAGCAACTCATGCACCTTGTCGCGCGCATCCTGTCCGACGTAGTTCTTGGTAATGTCATGCTTCTCATCGAAGTACGAGATCTGCAGGTAGCGGTCGTCTCGAATCAACACCGGACGGACGATTACCCGCCGCCAAGGCAATTCGTATCCCCGACGGCGTCCGCTGAACGTCGCCTTGACCAGCGTCTCCTCGTCAAGAAGCGACGCCTCGATCAGTTGCTTCGTATCCTCATCCAAAGGTAGTTTGCCCCTTGCGGTGTCACGCCATCATCATAGAAAACGTTCGGCCTTCCGCCTAACTTTCCTCGATCCGGTGCATTATACCGCAACCGCAACCGGAACTTCGGGAAAGATCGGAGGGCAACCTCAGTCGATGGAGAAGGCGAGGTGGCTTCCGGTGATGAAACGTGCCTCCTCGCGGCAGAGGAAGAGCACGGCATCGGCGATATCCTGCGGCGTTGCCTTCTGTCGCTCTTGCCACGCGGCTTCGTGCCGCGCATAGCTCAAGGCGCACATCCAGGCTCCCAAAGGCGAAGGTATGACCCGGCCCGGGATTGACCAAGTTCACCGTGATGTTGTGTTTGCGCTCCTGCAGAGCGAGGTGACGCGTCATGAGCGCGCGCGAGCCCTTGCCGATGGCGTAGGAGAGCGGGCCATCGGCCCAGATCCCGGCATCATAAGCACCCAGACTGACAATCCGGCCCCAGGCTTGTTGGCGCATGAGCGGCAGGCATGCGCGGGTACACAGGAAGGCGCCAAATGCCTCGGCCTCGATGACATCACGGAACGCCTCCGGGTCGGCATCGGTAATATCACCTGGCAGCCACGCGCCACCGGCGTTGTTGACGAGGATATCGATACGCCCAAAGGTCTCCTGCGCCTGGCGGACCATCTCCTCGACCTCACCGGCCTTGCGCGTGTCAGCCTTGACGAAGCGCGCACGACTTCCCATAGCATAGATCGCCTGGACAATCGCCTCTGCCGCAGCGTCGGCTTCGCTATCGCAACGATGTGTGCCGTGGTTGAGCACGATGTCGGCGCCGTGAGCAGCCAGCGTCAGGGCGATGCTCCGCCCCATGCCCCCACCCGTCGACCCGGTAACCAGGGCCACGCGTCCCTCAAGGAATCGATCTACTGATGACACGTCGCCTCCTTTGATATGACACGATCCAAGCTTACCGGGGATTGATGTCAGTTCTCGGCATATTCCGGGGAGGCCAGCGCAAGGGAGAGAGGACGCTTCAAACGCTCCGGCGTGACCTGTTCGACGCTCAAAGGCACTCACAGCCGTTGAACGCGCCAAAAGCCCGCAGCTTCTCCACCAGAAGCGACAGGACGCGCTCGTCGGGGTCGAAATCAGCCTCGAACGTGAGCTGGCGCACGATCAAGGTGCGGGTGGCGCGGTCCGCCTTCGTGTCCATCCGCCCGATGAATCGATCGCCATAGAGAATCGGCAGCGCGAAGTAACCATATTGCCGCTTGGCTTTGGGCACATAGCATTCCAGTCGATAGTCGTAACCAAAGAGTCGTTCCATCCACTGGCGTCGGATGATCAGGTTGTCGAAGGGAGAGAGAATGTGGAGCGCGACAGGCTCGCGGCTATCGGTGTCGATGGCTTCGAGTGCCGCCGTCCAGGCGTACCAGGGCTCGTCCCCATCACCCTCGAGCGAAACGAGCGTGATCCTTCCGGCATCAATTTCCCGTTCGAGAGCTTCCGCGCTAGGGCGAGTCGCCCGCCACCAACGGATCTCCCTTCTGGGAAGTACGCCCAAACTGCCAACCGACCGCCGGATGATGAACTCATCCCGGTCAGCGCGATCCGGTTCGGGAAGATGCGCATCCTCAGGTATGATTCGCTCCCGGAGATCGTAGAGCCGCTGGAAGTTCCGGCGTTCGGATACGGTCACCACACCGGCGTTGAAGAGGAACTCCAGCGCCCGCTTTGCCGGTTTCCAATTCCACCACGTGCCGCCCTGAAAATCCTCCGGCGCCTCGAAGTCCGCCGCGCCCAGTGCCCCCTCCTCGCGGATGCGCGCGATGACGTGGTCCACAACCTCACGGTGTTCGTCGTGCCACGCCTTCTGTCGTGCTGAGTCCGCCATATCCCGCATCCGAGGCACGTAGAAGCGGAAGTCGGTCATCGGGATGTAAGATGCGGCGTGGGTCCACCACTCGAAGACGCTGCGATCCTCGACCAGAAGCTCGTGGAGCATCTGTGGATGATAGCCCGGACAGCGGCTCCAGAGCACGTGATGGTGCGCCCGCTGAATGACGTGGATCGTGTCAATCTGCACATAACCCAGTTGCTCGATGATTTGAGCAATATGGGCTCTATCTGCAGGGCCCTCGGAAGCACCGTTGAGCCCCTGGCAATAGAGCGCCAGTCGACGAGCCGTCGCAATCGAGATCTCCACCGGCCGCACCTACCCTTCCAGGCGCCCGAAACGTTTGAGCGTCGCCAACATCCGAACGGTAATGACTCCGGACCAGTCCTCTCTCGCCTGCTCCCAAGCCTCCGGATACGCGCCACCCCACGTCCACTTGGGCTCCCAGATACCGCTCTCGGCATGCTGCGCGATCTCGTAATCGAGGTTGGCCGACAGCGGCTCGGCCAACAGGGCCGCAAAGGGCGAGTCCGGACCGCTGGCGACCTCGACCGGTGTAAGCCCATATCCACCCCACGCGCCCGGGTCCTTGGCCACCGTCGCATCCACCACCGGCACCAGCAGGCGCAGCAGTTCCAAACGCGCGGCCTCCGGCAGCCCCTCGCTCTCGGCGAGGCGCACATAGCAAAGGGCCTCGTGCATCTCGACAGATGTCCCAAGGTCCCCGAGATGCTCTATGACTGCGTCCGTCAGATGATCCCGCATCTGCGGCGGCACCAGATCGGCGTAGTCGTGCAGGTAGCCCACGATCTCCGCACGGGGATTGGCCAGGAATCCACCCCACCGGTCGCCACGTCCTCATCATAGTGCCACCACGGGGCGTGCGGCGCGTCGTCGACGTTGGGGGGGGTCATAGGCCAGACTTCGTGGTCGGAGTCATAGGTCGCCATCAAGTAGCGCATGGCCCCCTCGACCAAGGGATGATCCGCGCCGGCGCCGACCTCACGAAGCGATCTGCAACCCCACCGTCGTGGCCAACACCGACGAGTCGGGCAGCCTCAGGTCGGACTCCAACCCGTGGCCGAACCCTCCGTCCTCGTTCTCGGAAGGACGCCAGTTCGTCGAGCACAGCTTCTGCGCGTCGCCACCCTCCAAGGCATAGAGAAACCTGGCCCGCTCCAACGGACGCCCATACTCGAAGACAAATGCCCGCGCTCTGGCCTGTGCTGCCCGGCTCAGCTTCTCCATTTCTCTATCCTCCTAGTCTCTTGTGGCGTAGCGCCTTGATCACCTCGATTGTACCGCAGCCTCGTCCACGATAACAGCCTCGACGTCCGGAGATGCTGGCAGTAAAATCACATCGGTCCACGGTAGCCAGAATCCCGCGAAGCCCGGCACCCTGAACCAGATAGCTGTGGAAGAGCGGGGACTCATCCGCCGTCTCAAGATAGCGTCGAAGCTGTGCCTCGTGATCCGCGTTCAGCCCACCCCTCTTGAGTTCAACCAAAACGACGGTGGCGCGTGCGACATCGAAGAACGCAAGATCGACGATATTGCGCTCACCTGCCGCCGTCGTGAAAAGGTGTTGTCGTGCCAAGAACTCAACGTCATGATCGAAGAGGAGTTCCGGCGAAGCCGTGATGGCGTCCTCCAGGTTCTGTTCGGTATCGACCGCCTCATAATCTGCGTGCAAGACGCGGTGGATTTCGGCGGCGCGCGTCCTACCGATGCCGCGGACGTGCTGCAGCTCCGTCTGCCCCGCGGAGACGATGCGCTCGACACTGCCGAAATGCTGCAGCAGATCCCTTGCAGTCACCCGTCCGCAGCCCGGCAGCATCTCCACCACGCGCCGCTGTAGATCGGGCAAGATCACGGCTTTGCGCTTGGGGACCAGGGAGATCTCGGGAATACCCGCCTGGGCATGGCGCGCCATCATCGCCAGAAGCTGAGCAGTCTCCCCCTCGTCCGGAGTGGAAAGGACGCTCACGCCATATTCAAGCATCATGGACGACAGCGCGCCACGCACGGCCTGGGGATGAAACCCCGTGGTCCCGTAGTCGATACTACCCTCGACGATGAGAATCGGGATCTCAAAGTGCTCGCGGAGATAGATAGCAGAGGTGAAGAGCGTCTTGTCCTGGATGCCCAACAGGAAGGTGCGGGCCGTACGACGCTCGACCGCGAGTTGTGGGCCAAGGATGTAGCGATCGATGTCGCCCTCATCCTCCTCGATGGCGCCGACAGTGAAGCCCATCTCCCGCAGATGACGTGCTAGCGGGCTGTCGGGTTGGGTGGTCCAAATGGTCAACGCGGACGGATCGGCTGGCATCCGACCTCCTCACTTGGCTACGACGTTCCTAGCCCACATGATAGCACAAAAGTTCTATCGGACAACTCGGCGCGCGATCGTGTAGATTGGGTCGTGCCTCATCTCTGGGCGCAGATGCACCGCTCAATCAGAACCCTCACGACGAAGATCATACCAACATTCAACGGGCGTTCATACCAGAAGACGGGTCGGTGACCCGTCTCTACGAAATGCGGGCATTACAGATCGCGACGACTGAAGCTCCAGACTGCCAGCGCGAGCGCGACGACGGCATAGGCAACGGCGTACCCCACCATCAGACCGCTGGGCACCGAGTTACCGGAGGTAAACGGGGAGAATCCCATGACGTCTACGATAGGGGAGCGCATCTCGTAGGCCGCACGCTTCCACAGCGCCTCACTGGGCAGCAGCAAGCTGGAGACGATGCCCACGTTGATGGCTGTCGTGCTCTCCAGGAACGACCCGATCTGCTCGATCCATCCCCCGACGAAGGCGACGCCGTAGGCCGCAAAGGCGAGGACGCCGTTGGCCAGCGTGGAGAGCCGCGTGCCGCCGAGGAAGCTGACGCTCAACAGCAAGCACCCGTTGAGCCAAATCAAGGCCATCGCGCGAAACACGTTCGAGGCTTGGTACCCGGTGATCGCCCGGTTGATCGCGATCACGCCGCCTGCCATCAGGGCCAGGTAGAGGGTCAGCATAACGATGAAGCCGAACCATTTGCCCAGCAGAATCTCCCACCGGCGCACCGGCTTGGCGACCAACGACTGGATCGTGCCGGAGTTGATCTCACCGGCGATAGTGTCCACTGAGGTCAGAACCGCCATCACGACAAAGAGGAAGTTGACGACGTAAAGCCCGCTCAGCAGCAGGAAGTTGAAGATCTGGTTGCTGATCAGGGGGTTCCCTATCTCGCCCGACCGCGCCAGATCCTGCCGGATGAAGTAGAGGCCCGCGCCGTAGACGCCCAGGAAGACCACGCCCAACACGAGCGCGGCAAACACGATCTTGCGCCGTGAGGCCTCACGGAACGTCAGCCGGGCAATCACCCACGTAGTCATCGCGTCACACCTCGCTGTCGGCGCCGAGGATCTCGACGAAGAGATCCTCAAGCGAGATTCTCTGGGGCGAGAAGGCGTAGAGGTCAAGCCCGCAATCCATCAGATATCGCGCGATAGCCGGAAGATCCGACTCCCGGTGCACGGTCATTGAGATCATGCCTCCGTCAGAACGGGGTTGCCTCCGTCAGAACGGCGGTTGCCTCCGTCGGCGCGGACGTCGCCGCCGGCGCGGATGTTGTCGCCCCAACGGGCCAGCCCGGCGATCACCTCGAGCGGAAAGGAAGAGCCCAACGCGGCATCGTGCGGGTGCGCCCGATGGCGACGGTGAGCTCACGGGCGAGGAGCTCCTCGCCCTCGACGAGCGTGTTGAGCGCGCTGGTGTAGACCACCTCGCCGTGGCGGATGAAGGCCACGCGATCGCACGTCACCTCGACCTCGCTGAGCAGATGGGAGTTAAGAAAGACGGCGGTGCCACGCTTCTTCAGATCGTGGATGATGTCGCGCACCAACCGCCGTCCCATCGGATCAAGCCCCGAGGTGGGTTCGTCGAGGAAGACGAGATCCGGTTCATTGAGCAGCGCCTGGGCCAGGCCGATGCGCTGCAGCATCCCCTTTGAAAAGGCGCGCAGCTTCTTCCCGGCGTGGGGCGATAGCCCTACCAGGTCCAGAAGCTCGGGGATGCGCTTGCGGCTCACGCTCGCGGGGATCTTGTAGAGATCCGCGTGGAGGCGGAGGAACTCCGTGGCGGTCAGCCAATCGTGAAAACGGAAATGCTCCGGCAGGAACCCTACCTTGGCACGGCCCTGGGGATCGCCGAGCGGCAACCCCAGAATCTGTCCGGTGCCCGCCGTCGACGCGACCAGGCCCAGGAACATCTTGACCGAGGTCGTCTTTCCCGCGCCATTGGGCCCTAGGAAGCCGAAAACCTCGCCCCGCTCGACCTGCAGCGTCAGGTCAGCAACGGCAACTTGCTCACCGAAGGTCTTGTGCAGATGCTGAACATCAATCGCAAGGCTCGTACGAGTTGACGTGACCATATCACCTATGATTGTACACAAGACCACCCCAGGGGCGACCCTTGGGGTAGTCTTGCGATCGATGTCTACCGGCTACCAGCCAGCCAGCAACGTGTTACTGAAGCGAATTGGCGATCTGAAGCGCCTCAGCCTGACTTCCCGTTCCCATAAGCGCGTAAACGACGTCGTCCTTGATCCACATCAGAAGATACTCCGAAGTGGGAAGACGGTTGTGCGTAGGCCGGATCAGCGCGCCAGTGACGCCATCCACGCTCACGTCGGTGTACGTTGCCTCGGACTGTGGGACCGGGATCACGAGTGTCGCCGTCCAATCGACGTGCTGGCTGAACTGCGTCGCCTCGCTGGGACTCATACCGAGAAGCTGCAAATAGGCCAACCCTAACTGCTGCAGATCCAACCCTTCGGGGGCCGAGACGTCAGGACTGACCATCTGCATGAGGGCCGTGCAGTCGCCACTGAAATCGGAAGGGCCATGCGCAGCGGCCCATTCCTCGGTGTTCGGCTCACAGGATCCGTAGGACGAGATGGCCGACGGCGACAACTGCACGCTCACGTCCGCCCCGTCGAGGGCACTTGGTAGTTGAACATCCTGATACCCCAGCTCGGAGAGCAGCGCCTTGATGCGCGGCAGATCCACCTTGACGTCGATGGTGGCGCCTGGCGTCAGCGCGTAGTGCGGCTCGCCATCGACGGCCTGCGGTAGACGCACCCGGAAGGCCGAGAGCGAGCGAAGCGTCGCCTCGTCCACGTTCTGGGGCTCGCCGTCGACGTCGACGGCGACCTGTTCGTCCATCATCTTTTCCAACGACTGCATTGCCGTTTCCACGCCCTGACCGTCGAGCAGGGATGACGGGTCAAACGCCACAAACTCTATCTTCTGCACGCGGAACAGTCCCAGGAAGCTGCTCGCCAACGTGCGGACCGGCTCCAGCGTGAAGCTCAGTCCCAGGATCACCAACAGGATCACGGCGACCCAGGCAGGGCTGATACGGCGCGATAGTCCTCTCTTTAGCTTAGCCATAGGCTCTTCGGCCTCCTCTCTGCTCTCTTCGTATCTCTCAAGTCTCAGTCGGGCAGACTGCACAGAGATGATGGGGTGGGCTTCCCGGGGTGAAGGCTGGGGCGCTGCCACCCACGCGGCGACCCGAGCGCCGCGTTCGACGACCTGGTGCGACCGTCGTTCACAACGGGCGCAGTTCCCAAGGTGAGCTTGGACGCGTGCACGTGACCGCGGTCCCAGCGCGCCATCGTGATAAGCACGAAGTTGACCTTCACTCAAGTGTCGCATCGTTGCCCTCCAGGGCCAGATAGCCCGCTTCGAACGCGCTTTCCGCACGAGCCAAAAGCGTCCCGACGGATCCCGGCGCGATGCCCAGCGCCTCGGCCAGTTCGGCGTAAGATAGACCGAACTGCCGCAGGACGAGCAGCCGGGCGAAGCGAGGCCGCATCCCCGACAGCACCTCGCGGATTCGCCGCTGAGCCTGGCGACGCTCTACCTCTCGCTCGGGGTCCATCGAGACGACGCGCTGGCACTCCAGCTTGCCGGCAGCCTCCTCATAATGACGTCGACGACGACGCGCGCGAATGGCATTGTAGCCAAGGTTTGTAGCGACGCGGTAGAGCCAACTCGCCACCTTCTCGACGTCGCGTGGGGGGCGCTTGTGGAGTCGATAGAAGACCTCAAGCGCCAGATCTTCGGCCTCATCCCAGTCGCCGACCAAGCGATAGAGCACCGCGCAGACACGGTGCCAGTGCTCCTCCAGGGCCCTTTCAAGCACCCTTTCGGCATCCTGTCCCGGCAGCGTACGCTCTGCGGAGGTCCCATCCCACGTTGTCGCCATCTTTTTGCATCTGCCCTTCATGATATAGACACCGGGGAGCGTCGGAATGTGACAGGTCTATACAGGACCGCGTTGCAGGGCGAGGATCAATGCCTGCACTTCATCGGGGTAAGGTGAGGTCAAGCGCTTCTTCTTGAGGTTCTGCGCGAGGATCCAACGGATATCGCGATCCGACGATGACGCCAACCGGTGCATCAAGCGAAAGCCTCGTTCGGGCGAGGCTGCCACCACGACACTGAGCGTGAAGGCAAGCCCCTGCCGCAGGACTTTGAACGACTCGGCCTTGCGAGAAGCCGCAGGCCAGGATTCAACTTGGGCCAGGATGCGCTCGTGCAGAACCAGAGCCCTTTCTGCTACGTCGTTCGATTGCAGCAGAGGTGGGTCGGCAACGCCGGCAGCTACGGCTCGCAGTTCAAGCGGGTCACCGCCGATCACCCACCCATCAAGCGCATCGAGCGTCTTCGTGGGCCGGCTTGCCATCAGCCGTGAAAGGCCAAAACTGATCGCCTCCCTGATGCGCCAGCGTGGATCGCGGGCCAGGATCCGGAGCCGCGCGAGTGCCGGGTCGGTATGATTCCCAGAGACAGCTCCGAGCGCTCCGAGTGCAACGGTGCCGCAGAAAGGGAGGAACGACTCGGGATTGTTAACCCCTGCCACCTCCGCGGGAATCTGCGTCATCTCGAGACACAGGTCCCAGAGCCTGCCCACATTCTCCTCTCCCATGTCGCCCACGACATCACCAAACGCCGACGCTAGCTCCAGGTTACCTCGAGGCCCAGGGAGGTTACTATTTGACACCAGATAGGCGTGTAGATCGGCCGATTCGCCAGTCTCCAAAAACGCGGCGAGCAGTGGCATCAGGTCCTGCCTATGACGTTCTATCTTGCCCATCTCTCTCCTGGACGTCGACGATAGCGAGAAGCTGCTGCAGGGCCGCAATCTCATAGCGAACGTCGAAGCCGGGGGCACGTGGGAGACCTGAGGGGTTGTACCAGCAGGCGTCAATGCCATATCGGTTGGCTCCCCGGATGTCTGATGTCAAGCTATCCCCCACCATCAAAACCTCGTCCCGCCCGGGCATGCCCATGCGTGCGAAGATCACGTCGAAGATACCAGGATCCGGCTTGGCAACACCCTCCTCCTCGGAGATTACCAGGGCCTCGAAATAGTGACCGACACCGGAATTGGCCAACCGCGCGCGCTGCACTTTCGAGAGTCCGTTGGTGATCAGGGCCAGATGGATCTGCCCGGTGAGCGCCTGCAGCACGTCCTCGGCCCCGGGCATCATGGCGGTGCAGGTGCCAAGATTCGCCAGATATGTATTGCTGAATCCAAGAGGATCCGGCGAAGTCTGCGTCAGAACGAGTTCCCCAAAAAGCAGGGCAAATCGCTCCGTCTTAATGCGCTCCGAGGTCATCTTGCCCTGCTCGAAGTCACGCCACAACTGTCCGTTGACCCTGCGGTATGTTGTCAGGACATCGGGGGTAAATGGAATCCCGTAGTGAGCCAGCGTTGCCCCCAACGCCTGGCGCTCGGCCGCATCATAGTCGAAGAGCGTGCCATCTGCATCAAGAAGTAACCACTGATATACCATAGACAACGTTACCTCGTCATCAGAGCCATCACAATCAGGAGTCCGACTGCCAGCTTCTCAGCCGAACACTTCCATCGAAGGCCCGCGCCCTGACTAGCGCGCTGCCACCTTCGCCCAGTTGTCCCAACAACAGGCTGGGGGACGCAATTCTGGCATCGACCGGAAGCTCGCACTGTATGGCGCCGCCGGCGGTCTCCACCTCAAGTTCGCCGTTGTACCCAGCGGGCAGGCGCAGATCCACGCTGCCCTGGACGGACTCGGCATCGATCGACAGGCCACCCTCGTGCACTGCGACGATGACATCGCCTGTCTTACTGGCGAATACACCCGGCCCATCGAGCCGTTCGAGCGTGGCACGAATGTCCCCCCGCGTCGTCTCGAGCGTCACCTCACCGCGCCCTCCCCTGAGGTCGATGTCGCCGTTGTGGCTCCGCACCTGCACGGCGCCGTCGCTTCTTAGGACGAGGACATTCCCGCGGGTCGTTCTCAGCTTGATATGGCCCGTGACATCTCGCGCCTCAATCGTGCCACCACCACTCGTGGCGTCCACAGATCCCTCGGAGCCCGATATCCAGATTGCGCCCTGGGAGGTAACGAGCTGCGCGGGCCCAAGCGAGTCCACGAGCCGGATGTTGCCGCTCCAAGCCTCTGCCTCAACGGCCCCCTCCGTCGCGTCAATGTCAATGCCACCATTCTCTGTGAATAGAACGGCGTCGGTACCCCGGGGCACGGTGAGTTCATAGCGCACGAAGACCGAGCACCCGAGCGGTGGGCGGGGATAAAGCGTATAGAAGGAGACGTTTTCGCCCCTGTGATCCATATGCACCTTGACACGCGTGGCGAAATACTCGGCCAGATCCCGCGTCGGCCCCCGAACTGTCACCCAGGACGTCGCTGTCACCCCGTCCTGATCTGCTCCGTGGACCACGATCGAGCCGTTCACGGTCCGCACGGCCAGCAACCCGACCGGACCCTCGGTCACCCACTCCTTCTTTTCCACATACTCGGACCAGGGACCGAAGAGCGTCATCAGGCCATGGACGATCTCACCGAACAGCGCGTCAGACGACGGACTCATTGCAATGACCCACTTGGCCCTAACCGATAACCTGGTAGAGCGTCACCCGCAGGCCGTCAGGGTCCTCGATCCCGAAGGCACGATGGCCCCAAGGTTTGTCCTCGATTTCCTCGGCGATCTGCACGCCCTGTCTTCGAAGCCGATCTTCCCAGGCATCCGCGTCTCTGACCTCTAGGCTCAGGTCGACGTTGGCCGGCTTGCCCTTCTGAAGGGGCCGATCCCTGGAATCGAGGATCTCGATCGTCGTATGTCCACCCGCTCGCCCCGGCGTGAGCACAGCGCCGGTGACACCCGGGTTCTTCCAGTTCTGAATGCAGCGCATCTCCAATAAGTCGCGGTAGAAGTGCAACATGGCATCAAACTGCCGCGTGTAACGCATGATCCTGAAACCCACAACCTCCATACCTGTCCTCCCTCTCTCGCCGCCCACGGTGTGGCCGGCCCTCGTCAGATGTGCATCGTCCACTGCCCTAGTATACAGGTATCCGGACCGGAGGGCCCACCGACCTGTATGTAAATCATAGCACCGGGCGCTATGCCCTCGACAGGAAATCGACGAGCAGTTGGTTCACCAGGCCAGGCTGTTCCAGATGCGGCACGTGTCCGGCGTCATCGATGGGGTGAAAGTCCACGTTTGGCATCAGCGACACCACGTTCTCGCTCACGGCAAAAGGCACCGTGTTGTCCTCGCGACCCCAGATCAGGAGCACCCGGCGCTCCTGCTTACCGACGCGTGCGTAGGCATCGGCCATCGTGCCCAACGGACCGTAACGAATCGTGGAGAGCAGCGCCCGGAGAAAGCCGGGATAGTCCATCTGAGCCATATATTGGTCTCGATAGCGGTTCATCAGCGCGGCCATCCGGCCTGGCTTGTAGAAATCCGTCCTGCAGCCCCGACACGAGCATGTGCTTACCCACCGTCACCATCAAGAGCTCGCCCACCAACGGGATATTCAGAATCCGGAAGCCCGAAGGCATCTGCGATGGCATGCCCGCGGGATCGATTAACACGAGCTTGCGCACGAGATCAGGGTGCCGATCGGCGGCACCCACTGCGATGGCGCCGCCCATAGAGAGCCCCAGGACGGCCACAGCAGGCCCAAGCTGGAGCGCAGAGACCAGTTCTACCAACTGCCGGTCGAATCGTGCCAGGTCATAGCGACCACGAGGCCGGTCCGAGTAACCTCGACCAAAGAGATCGTAGCGCATGACGCGGAATCCGGCGTCTGCCAGGGCATCGAAGGTCGGATCCCAGATAAAGGCCGGGACTGAGAAGCCGTGGATCAGGACGACAGGCACGCCGTCATCCGGCCCTCCGAGCTGATAGTGGGTCACACCCTCGGACAGCTCGACGAACTCGCCGCCCGCCCCCTTGCGGGCCTCCTCATTCAGAGTCGGCACGTCTTCCTCCCTGCTGCGAGTTGCTGATCCATCCACGTCCGCACGCTGACACCCTCCGCCTCGGCCCGCGCCAGCAGATCCTTATGGCGCCATCCCCACCTGTAAAGACTCGCAGGAGGTTCCAGCACACACTTGTACCAAAGACACGCCGCGAGCCACCGCTTGACCGGCGTGGGCTCTCCGAGATGCGCATAGACGCGCAGGATCTCGTTCTTGGGATCGAATCCAAGATCGGCGTGGCCCAAATCCAGCAGCAGGAACTGCATCGGCATCTCGCGCAGCCACCCATCCAACCCAAGCGCGTAGCCCAAGAAGAGCCGCCCGAGCCGCTGGCTCTCGACGTGTTCGGCACGTGTCGGGATATCCCACGTCAGCGTACCGATACCGTGGATCCAGCGCTCGATGCGCCGGAACGTTGAGTGATGGCAGTCGGAGAGCTCCGAGACGCAATCTGTCACGTGGCAGCTGACCGTATAGATGGCGCGCTTCGCGGGATCCTCGATCGTCCCCAATCGCTCCTGATATTCCTTCCGATAGTTGGGTACGATCTCCGGGATCTCCGCCAGCGCCGAGATCTGCGCATCCAGCGCCTTTCCCGCCTGCCCCTCGTCGAAACAGGCGCGGAAGACCTCATTGCGATCCGGATTGTGTTTGGCGAAGAACTCGAAAGGCAACAGCATCCGTTCCAGCATGAGCCGTCGCACCTCGCCGAGCTCCACAACCGGCCCAAGCCACGCGTACGCGCGCTCGATGAACCCTTGGGCGTAGGGATACCGCGCCAGGAAGGTCTCCGCAGGTTGTCCCTCCAGGTAACCGCGGAGCACCGACTCGATCGTGCGCATACTCTCTGCCTGACCCGGCTGGGTCGTGCGTGTGCTGCGGCTCATCCAGCACCCGGCGTGGAAAGCGGGTGAGGGCAGTTGGCCCGCTCCAATAGCCATCAGGATCTCGTCTATGGTGACCGGCACACCGTTGTCACAGCCGACCAGGCTCCCGATCTGCGCCCTGATCTCGCGGGTGGCGTCGTCGAGTGCGCCCAGCTCGGCCTGCATCGCGTTGATGACACGGATCTCGTCGTCCCACTTGTCCTCGGTCGTCGCAGCGAACCCCCACAGCGAGTACCGCATCGCGACGTTGCCGTCGCCATCAGTGAAGTAGAGGAGATCCAGATCCGACGCTATCTGCTCCCACTAGCTCGGTCTCGCCGGTGTAGATCGCCTCAAACCCTTCCGGAACCAACTCATACGGCACAAAGCTGCCGACCTCAGGTCGTTTCAATGACATATCCTGCGCCTCCTCTCTCAACGCAACACGTCCAGCGCAACCACGAGATCATAGGTATTAGGCCAAGAGTCGCATCCGCGCCACGAGCACCGGTGGGATCTCGCTGAGGTTGCCGCCCCAGGAGAGCCCGCCCTGTCCCGCCGGATGATCGGGGACGAACCCCGGTTCCTCCAGCCCGTCCAGCACGAAGCCGGCGTCAAAACAGGCGCCGAAGAGCACGTGAAGCGGCCGGTCGAAGTAAATCTGGGGTTGTGGCTGTCCGGCGATCGCCAGACCACGCATCACCGTAGGGGTCAGATAGCCGTAGACCTTGACCGCGTAGCGACGCACCATCTCACCCTCGCGGTCCTCCAACTCCCCGACGTGGACGGCGTTGGCGTTGTTGAAGCAGGGATGCGTGACGGAGAAGAGGAAGCGCCCGCCGGGCTTGAGCAGCCGTGCCAGCGCGCGCATCAAGGGCCGGATCTCGGCGATGTCGAAGAGCGCCATCTGGCAGATCGCCGCGTCAAAGGCCCGCTCGCCCAAGCGTCAACAGCGCCGCCTCGTCGGTGGCATCCAGTACCTGATATCGCACACGGGCCGCATCATCGACGGTACGCGCCCTGGCCCGTTCGATGAGCGCCGCGGAGAAATCGAACCCCACGACCTCGGCCCCCAGCGCTGCCAGACGTCGGGCATAGAGCCCATTGCCGCACGCCGCGTCCAACACCCGCTCGCCGGGACGCACCGCCAGCAATCGTTCCGTCGCGGGCCAGATCAGGTGGTTGACAAAGTCATTGCCCTCACCGATATGGTCGTCCCAGTAGCCTGCGTTGCGCTCCCAAGCCTGGTGTGTCTCGGCGTGCGCTGCGGCAAGGTCGGACAGGCTTGAGTCGTCAGCCTTGGTATCAGCCATCGTCACCTCTCCCACATATCAGAGCCCAATCGACTGCAGCCAGTCCTCATCCCATTCGATGCCCAATCCCGGCGCGCGGGGACAGAGGACACACCCATCTTCTTCGATCGGGACGACCTCCTTGAACCCCACCTGGAACCCTGCAGGCTGCCAGAATGGTCCGTCATCCATGTACTCGAGCCAAGGCGAGTCCCCGAAGGCAGTCGCCAGATGCAGGCCGATCATAAACCCCAGCCCGCTTTTGCCATGGTGATAGACCACCGGTGTGTCCGCGCCCTCAGCCATCGCCCTGATCTTGAGCATATCGGTCGGCGTCCCGCCCGTAATCGGATCGGGCTGTAGGACATCGTAGATGCCCCGTTGGAGCAAGTGCGAGAAAGGCCGGATGCCGCACTTCCCCTCGCCGCCGGCGATCGGAACCGGCGAGGTCTCGCGCAGCCGCAGCCCATCATCCTCCAGCACGTAGGGTAGCGGTTCCTCCAGGTAGGCAACGTCGAGTTCGCCCAGCAGTCGGGCCGTCTCCTGAGCCCTTGCCAGGTCCCAGTGGACGCCGGGCGCGTTGGAGCCCGGACCTTTACCCGCCTGGTTGGCATCGACCATGATGTCCATACGACCGCCAACTGCCTCGCGACACGCGGTTACCAGCGCCATATCCTCCGCCACAGTGTCCGCCGAAAGGCGCAGCTTGACACCCCGGTAACCCTGATCGAGATAGCGCAGGCAATCCTCCGCTCGCTCCTCCGGCGACCGCCCGTGCTGGACGGTGCTGGCATAGACTCGCACCCGGTCGCGTCCGTTGCCCCACAGCCGGTAGAGCGGAGCGCCCACGGCTTTGCCGATGATGTCCCACAGTGCGATGGCGATGAAGAAGAAACGCCCTTGAGGTCGCATGCTGTGCAGGAACTCGGTATGTGCCTCCATGTCCAGAAGGGGCTTGCCCACGAAGTGTGGCGCGATCTCCTTCTCGATGAAAGTTGCCGACGCCGGCAGGCTGGGCGTGTAGTCACCGTCCAGCGAGATCCCGACGATACCTTCGTTTGTCTCCACCCGCACGACGATATAGTCCCGCGTCGTGATACGGTCCTTGGGGTTCCAAGGCGGCACCAAACCGACGCTGAACGGCACCCCGCGTGCCTCCACGGCTGTGATGTCGGTGATCAGTAATCCTGTCAGGTCATTGTGCATTGACGTCTCCTTCCCTTTTTCCCTATGCCTTCCCATCTCCATCCAGTAGTGCATCAATCTGCGTACACGTTCGCACGAACTGCGCCTTGAATTCCGTTCGTAAAGGCCTCATCGTCCAGGTCCGTATCGGGTCCGATGACGATACCCGGGGTCCATCCCTTGTGCGCGATCTGAAGACGAATCTGCTTGGTCTGGACGTATGGGTTGATACAACGCATTCCACGGTAGAGTATCTGGAAATCCTTGAAGTAGCGGGGCCGGTAGATGAACTCGCACTCAGGCGGCACCCGAGCCCGCAGCCAGTCGATCAACTCCTCAACCTTGGGCCGGATCGTCTCGTGCGACTGCGAGATGACCCACGCGGCATCATAGACGATGGGGGCTGCCTCCTTTCCCACGCGCTCATAGACGTCCAGCAACTCCGCTTGGGCGGCGACGACCGCTTCGGGCTCAGGCCGGTCCACGCCATTGTAAATGTAGCCCCGCCATCGGTTGGCGGTGGGCACAAACCCCAACGTCGTCAGCAGGTGACGCCCAGGGCTTGCAGCGATGGGATGGAAATTCCACTGGCCCACCTGGATGTCACGCCGGCTGTCGGTCACAGCAGGATGATCTACGAGGTCCATCAGCAGCCGCAGCGCAGCGATGGTGAGCTCTCGGGTCACATCTCCGAGGATCGTGACCCGGCCATCGTAGAGGACGAGGGGCTGTCCGTCACGCAGGATCAAGTATTTTGTGGGTGTGCTCATCTGCTTGATCTCGTTGCCCACCTCATCGGTGATCGGGAAAAGCGGGCCATAGGGGTTCGCCGGATCGTACAGGTTGATCAGGACCAAGCCGTCTTTGGCGCTGACGTCGGTTGGATCACCGCCGTTCTCAAGCCGATCCAGCTGCCGCAGCTTGGCCTGCTGCAGTGCTGTGACAGCCTCCGGCAATGCGTACTGTTCGCCCGATAGGCCCTCGACGAAGTAACCACGACGCACCGTTCCGAGCAGCTCTCTCTTGACCAGGGCCCGGCGTAGATCACGCCAGGAGAGATCATTACGCTCCAGCTTGAGCTTCACCGTCTCCCTGGTGATGAATCCATGGCGGTGCAGAAGCAGATCGGCCAATTGGGCCGTCGCCTCCTCAGGATCGATGGCATCAGGGGCAGGCGAACCCGCAGGCTTTGCTGCGGGCGGGATCAAGCGTTCGGTCGGCGCCCAACGCCCCAGCCGAGGATCGAGCCGCTTGTTCTCGAGCATGTGGCGTACGATGAAGTCGAGGGTAACCCCCTTCTTGGTCGGGCGCGTCGCCAGATCATAACAGCCTGACAGACCACTCGCCACGTCAGCATAGCGAATGGATTCGTAGCTATCATTGGTGGCCTCCCCGGTCCAGACAAGGTGCCATGTGGCGCGCAGCACCAGACGCCAATCCAGCTTGGTGCCGGCGACAATATCGTCGAAGTAGGAGGCACCATGGCCAACGAGATAGCCGCGCACCGCATCGCACTCCTCCGGGATATCGTCATCCCACTGCCGGAAATCCATCTCCACTTGATTGGGATCGGCGGTCACCCAGGACTGATCCCGACGGAAACAGAATCCGATCTGGCCCCGTTTGACACTCCAGGGCGTGTAGCCAAACCGCCGCCAGACCACCTCTCCGGTCTGGCAGAGCTGATCGAGCATCGCCGGATCGTAATCCTTGATCCGTCCGTGGAAGACGTCACGCTCATAAACAATCTGGTAGTTGTCCTGGCCCTGAAGCTGCGCAATCACGGCTCGCAGCCCCTCCAGGCCCTCGAGTCGGGTCTCGGGGTGCAGGTGCTGCCAGCGCACGAGGAAGTCGGCGTAGGCTTCAGGCGAGGCGGGCTCCATCTCCTTGCGCAGCCGCTGCAGCGTTAGCCGGTGAATCTCCTCCAGGTTGGGACGATAGCACCACTGGGGGAAGGACTTCGTCGCGACGTACTCACCCCGGACCAGAAAGTCCTCATCACGAAGCGTAACGAGGGCCTCCTCAACCCAGTCGCCGGTAAAGCCATAACGCTCCATCACCTCGTACTTCGTGAACGGCCCGTGAGCTCGCGCGAACTTGCGCACGAGCTCCAGCCGGGCCGCCTGGCGTGTCATAACCTGATCGTGGATATGGCGAGGAAGCCAGCGGTCGGCGGCAACGTAGGCCGGGCGCCAGTCTCGAACGACGCGCAGGACCTCGTACGCGCGCACAAGCCGTCCCAGGCGCACCTCGCCGTCCCCGTCCAGGGGCAAGTCCGACAATGTCAACGGACCGTTCTCACGCAGCATCCGCAGCAGCGCCTCATCTTCAGGGTCAGCAGAAGAGACGACCTCGAAAGCGGCCCGGTACAATGGATAGGCCTCGGTAGCGATCCAGCGGTCGCTATGTGTCTCGGCGGTGGGGATAGGGACCAGAACAGCACGACGCTGTTCGATCAGCTCGTCCAGCAATCCCATCGGGGCGCCACTGACGCGATCGCCCAATGACAATTCCTGATCCGAGGCGAGGACTAGATCCCCCAGATCCCCAAGCAGCCGGGCCAGTTCGTTGAGGCTACGGGCTCTGCGCACGCCTCGCCACTGCAGCCGTTCCTCAACCTCCTTCACGACATCTTCGTTGAGCAGATGGCGCAGCGTCTCCTCATCCAGAATCTGCCGCAGCAGCTCGCGGTGCAGGTGCATCAGGCGACCGCGCCGCTCCTCTGTGGGAATCGACCCAAGCTCACCGTACTGCCCCAGAAGCAAAAGCGAGTGCGTGAAGGGCGAGGGGATCCGCGTCTTGAGGACGTTCGTCTCGATCTCGCCCTGGGACAGGGCCTCGAGCACCCGCCGTAAGTTGGGGACGTCCAGCGCTTCGTGAGTGCACTCACGCAAAGTCTCCTTGATCAGAGGATAGTCCTCCAGCTCTTGGCACGCTTCCAGGAGTCCTGAAGACCGGAGCCCTTGCATCCACACCGGGGTACGCCGCCCCTTGTACTCGCGAAGGACCATCAGCGACCGGACAGCATTGTGCCGGAAGCGAGACTTGAAGATGGGTGAATCGCGCAGGGCACGTACCAACAGACCATCCAGGCTATCCGGTGTCACCATGCCAACGACCTCGTCGACAGGCACGTGACCTATCGCCTCCTCGGCATCCTTGGAAAAAGAGAGCAGCATACCGTCATCGACCGTCGCGGTCACCGGTCGCGCGCCATAGCGCTCATCAAAGGCCTGGGCCAGAGCCATCGCCCAGGGATCATGCACCCTGATCCCGAAGGGAGTATGAATGACTACCTGCAACTGCCCCAGTTCGTCCCGGAAGTGCTCGACAAGGAGGCAGCGATCCGACGGAATCTCACCCGTCACAAACCGCTGTTCGGTGAAATACTCGCGGATGGCGCGTGCGCCATTCTTATTTGTGTGATAGCGAATCTGCAGGTGATCCACAATCGCCTCGTCCGGCGCATCCGCCTGCGCCATCATCTCGGCGATCTCACGGCGAAATGCCCCTACCATTAGCCCCAACTCAAAGGTGCGCGACGGTCGATCTCCGAACCAGAACGGAATTGTGGGCGCCAGTCCATAGACGTCCTCGACGATGACACGGTTCCGGTGTATTCGGACGACGCGCCACGAAGCATTGCCCAGGATGAAGACGTCGCCGCCGTGTAGCTCCTCAACAAAGGCTTCGCCCAGACGGCCTACGACAGTCTTGCGCGCCTCGAAGTAGACATCGTACTCCGAGATGTCCGGGATGGTGCCACCCGACCGGAACGCTATCATCCGCGCACTGGGCTCCGGATAGAGCACGCCATTTACCTTGTCCCACGTGATCTTGGGATAGGGCGCGTAATCCATCTCCAAACGGATATCGCCCGAAAGCATCCCGAGCACCCGATCGTAGTCGGCACGGTCCAGGGCCCGAAACGGGTACGCTCGCCGACAGAGGTAGAAGAGCGCGTCCGCGTCCCAGGGATCTGCCGCAACAGCTCCAACGACCTGCTGGGCCAGCACGTCCAGACAGTTGCGCGGGACCCGCGTCTCGTCGAGGTTCGCCGTCGAGGATCGCGCGGACCAATACTGCCGACTCCACCAGGTCGTCGCGGTCGGTGACCAGGAGGCGGCCTTTGCTGGTCGCATCGAGCAGGTGTCCGGAGCGCCCGATGCGCTGCATCCCGCTGGAGACCGACTTGGGCGACTGCACCTGACAGACGAGGTCGATGCTGCCCACGTCGATCCCCAACTCCAGAGACGACGTGGCCACGAGCGCGTCCAGATCGCCCTGCTTGAGCCGGTTCTCCATACTGAGGCGCACGCGCTTGGCCATACTGCCGTGGTGAGAACCGACCCGAACGCGACCGTCCTCGCCTCGCTGCGTGTCAGCGGCAAGCTCGCGCAAGCGAAGTGCCGTCCGCTCGGTCTTATAGCGGCTGTTGGTGAAGATCAGTGTGGTCTTGTGCTCCCGGACCATGCGAAGCATCGCATCGTAGGCAGAACCCCAGATAGCATCAAAGTGCGCTTCCAGCAGATTGTCCACCGGGGAAACCACGCGGATATCGAGGTCCTTGCGCCCACCGACGTCCACGATCTCACAGGAGCGCTGATTGCCGTCATCCTCAGTGCCGACGAGAAACCGCGCAATCTCGTCCAGCGGATTCTGCGTCGCCGAGAGGCCGATCCTCACAAAGCCGCCTGGGCCGATCGGTGTTCGTCCCTCCGGCTCACCGCCATTTGGTGGCGTCCTGACAAGGTGTTCCAGCCGCTCCAACGAGAGCGAGAGGTGCACGCCGCGCTTGTTGTCCGACATCGCGTGGATCTCGTCGACGATGACGTACCGGACGCTACGCAGGGCCTCACGGAACTTCTCCGTCGCCAGGATGATAAAGAGTGACTCCGGTGTGGTGATGAGGACGTGCGGAGGACGCCGCGCCATCGACGAGCGCTGGCGCTGGGTGGTGTCCCCCGTGCGGACGGCGGACCGGACCTCGGGGACCTCATAGCCCATCTCGGCGGCAGCCGCCGGAATGCCCGCCAACGGACGAAGTAGGTTCTTCTGAATGTCGTTGTTGAGCGCCTTGAGCGGCGAGACGTACAGGACGTAGATGGTGTCCTCCAGGCCGTGGTCGCCCCCCTCGCGGTAGAGCTCGTTGAGGCACCACAGGAAGGCAGCCAGCGTCTTGCCGGACCCGGTGGGAGAGAAGATGAGGGTGTTGTTGCCCTCGGCGATCCTGGGCCAGCTTTCGATCTGGGGCGGCGTGGGACGCTCGAAGGTGGACGAGAACCAGGCCCAGACATAGGGCTCGAAGAGCTCAGCCAGGTCTTGGTCGGACACCCTCACACCTCCACGTTTCGGAAACTACCCCTTCATAATAGCACATATGTTCCATCAACACCAGGCCAGATGATTTCGAGCGCCTACCTCAACGATGACAACTGCCGGACGAAATCCGGTGGGATGCGACCCTCAGACGTGTGGGGCACATCCCAGGTGATCACGCCCCCATGCTGGCTCACGTAGGCTGTGTAGCCAACCACCAGCGCGTCGGGAAATCGAGGGGGGCTCTGCCCCCAATACCGGCCCATGAAGGTGAGTACGTGGAACTGCGCCCCCTCGCCGTCCTGACCTAACGTGTGGGCCTGCCAGGCTGCGTTCACGGTGACCGGCAGCATGTCAGCAACTTCGCCGGACGTATAGTCCTCGTAGGCCGTATTGACGTCGAAGGCTTCTCGCACCCCGGGATTGAAGGCTACCAAGCTCTCGGAGTTGCCCGCCTTCGCCGCTGCCCGGAAGCTGTGGAAATTGGGCGCATCGTCGTGCACGTACATCCGCTCAGAGAAGTAACAGCCATCGAACCACCACCCGGAGACGTGGCTTCCCCACCGCACGGACCATTCGCGGATCACGGACTCCCAGTTCCGCTGGAACGCCGAGAGCCGCTGGTCGGTCTCCGACGTTCGCAGATAGCGACCCGGGCGGAGCTGCCATTTGGAGGCGTCCCAGTCAGGCGTGCACTTCAGTGCCTCCACGGCAACACGGTCGTCCGCGGGCGCGTGGCTGGGCAGGTAGACCATCAGTCGAATCCCTCGCGATTCGAGGGCCGCTGCCAGGTCCGCGACAAGATCGCGCTCGGAACAGCGGCTGGGCCGGCGCCCCACCAAGGCGTCGTAAGCTGCGTTGGGCGAAAGATAGAAGCCCGAGTTCTGGCCGAGCGTGATGAAAAAGTAGCCGGCCCCAACGTCGGCTAGTTGGTCGGCCAGACCGTCGACGTCGAATTCGTTGATCTTCCGATTCCAGTCATCGATAGGGTCAGTATCCACACCGGCATCGGGACCTGAGGATGCGAGGAAGTGCATGAAAACACCCCACCTGGCCTCGCGGAACCACGCCATATTCGGTCGCTCAAGCATGAATACCCCCCTTCTGCGACCACCCCTCAAGGGAGAACAGCGGACGCGACTAGAGCAAATGCCTTTGCCGTCGGATCTCACTCGCTGTCAGGAAATTCTCATCGCGGAAGCCCATGCTGCGCGCCCAATCCAACGCGAGGTCCAACCTGGCAAAGTCGTCAGGGTGATGCGCATCTGCCGTCAACGTGAAGCGCGCGCCCATCTCGCGGGCGAGCCTGAAAAACGCCTCGGTGGCCTCCCGGTAGGCGGGATCCTGCCCGGCGCCCCCGTTGATCTCCACGGCAACGTCCTGTGTGTTCGCCAAAGCGATCAACTCCGCCTGTGTCTGGACCTTGATCTCGGCCATAATCGGCGCCAGGGGCTGCATCGCACCGCAGTCAAAGGGATGCGCCCAGACCGTGACGCCGGGCACCCTCAGCATCTCACGCGCCATCCGCACCATTAGCTCAGCCCTGGCCCGCGGCGTATCTGCGGACGGTCTTGGCGCCGCGGGCAGATGAAAGTGACTGGCCGAACAGATAACGTGGTCGACCAGGCTGAGAATCTCCGCGTTGGCGCAGTCAGTGCCGGCCAGCGTGTAATCAGCCTCCACACCCACCAGAATCTCCGGGTCGGAGGGGAGGGCCATCGCAGCCAGTGCAGCACGCTGCCGGCGCAGGACGTCGGGCTGCTGTCCGTCGTAGAAACCGCACCCGGGAATGGGTGTCGGCGTGACGTGATCGGCAAAGCCGAGCGCCGCCAATCCCTTCTCGCGCGCACGCCCGATCATCGCCGCCAAGGTCGCCTCCTTGTGGCCACAGGGCGAGTAGCACGTGTGGACGTGAAAGTCTGCGTAGATGTCGTTTTTCACAGGTATCCCCTCTCCATTTGTTATGCAAAAAGCGATGCGTCGGTTAGCCTGGATGCCGCAAGTGTCATTCTGCGCCGAAGGCGAAGAATCTTCCCCTGCAAGGCACAGATCCCTTCAGTAGAGGCGCTACAACGTCTTACTTGCCTGCCAGATCGTCCAGTTACCGTTAACCTCGCAGACCTCGCCAGGCGCCTCGAAGACAAGGAGCTTGGTCGCGATCTTGTCGATAAAGAACCGGTCGTGGCTCACGACGATCACGGCGCCCGGGAAATTCGCCAGCGCGCGTTCCATCACCTGCGTGCTCGTCATGTCGAGGTGGTTGGTCGGCTCGTCCAACATCACCAAGGCGGCCCCGGAGAGCAGGCACTTTGCCAGCGCCACACGGGCACGCTGCCCCCCGGAAAGGGTGCCGATCCGCTGAGTCAAGTCCATCTCGGAGAACTGCATCAGTGAGAGAAACCGGTTGACCTGCTTCCGCGGCGCACGATTGGCCAGCCCAATGACGTTCACGGCGTGACTGACCGTGTCGCTGAGATCGAGCTCGTCGAAGATCTGGTTGTAGTACGCGTAGCCCACGCCTTTGCCCCAGGTGACCCGCCCGGCGTCCGGCGGCTCTGTCTCACTCAACGTCCTGAGCAGCGTGGTCTTCCCGCAACCGTTCGGCCCGAGAATCGCGACACGGTCGCCACGATGCACGTCAAAGGAGAGGTCCTGAAAAAGCTGCTGCTCGCCATAGGCCTTCGAAAGTCGCTCGGCGTGGAGGACATCGTTGGGCACGTAGAGCCGATCGTAGATCGCGGTGATGATCTTGTCAATGGGGCGCGGCTCCGCTTGTTTCTTGACGTTGGCGAGCTTGCGCTGAAGCGCGCGACTTGGATTCCGCCGCGCCGTCTCGCGGTCGGCGATAGCCTCTGCCTCGTAGATCAGCAGCTCCGCCTCGTGCTCATATTGACGCTCCAGCGACTTTATGCGCATCGGCTTCTCGCGCACGTAGTCACGGTAGTTCCCGGTGTACTCCTGGAAGTGATAGCTTTCAATCTCCACGATCCGGTTGGCGACCCGGTCCAGAAACTGCCGGTCATGGGAGACGAAGATCAGGGCACCGGGGAAGTCGTTGAACCAGGATTCCAACCACGCCAGCCCCTCCACATCGAGGAAATTGGTGGGCTCGTCCATGAGCAGAACGTCCGGCGCTTCCAGCAGGATCTTGGCCAGGGCAGCGCGATTTCGCCATCCGCCGGAGAGCTCGCCGATGGCACAGGTGCGATGTGCCTCATTGAACCCCAGCCGGCTCAGGGCCGTGTCGATCTTATACTCGTAGGTCCACGCGCCGCGGCGCTCCATCGCCTCGAGGATCTCGGCCTGGCGCGCCACCAAGCGGTCCAGCGCCGCGCCCTGCGGGTTACCCTCGAACGCGATCTCCACCTCCAACATCGTCTCTTCCAGCGCGTGGATTTCGACAAAGACCTCGTCCAGCACCTCCACGATGCTCCGCGTGCCATCGAGCTGGGAGAACTGCGAGAAATACCCGATCTTCACGCCATCGTCGACCTCGACGGTGCCCTCGGTCGGAGGCTCCAGTCCCAGGATCAGCTTGAGCACCGTCGTTTTGCCGGCGCCGTTCTTGCCGATCAGCCCTACGCGGTCCCCCTCGCTCAGCCGGAAGTAGACTTCACGCAGCACGGGCGTCTCGTCATAGGACTTGTGGACGTTATTCAGCCGGATTGAGCTCATCGGGTGAGGGCCTCCTTGGGATGCGACCCAACCATCATAGCACAACCGCAGCTCAGGGGGAGATGCAAGGACCCAGGCTCTCCGGAAAAGCCTGGAGCCCCAAATCCATCAGTGCCGCGTACGGACCTGGGTGTCGCCACCGTCCGAGATCACCTCTACCGTTCCCTGGCGTGACGTTTGGTAGAGGGGTATGTCCATCAGCTTGGCCCTGACGACGTCATCGAGGCGGTCTCCTTGCACGACCGCCAGCTCAGGGGCAACGGCCTGCAACAGTGATGCGGAGCAGCAAGTCCTGGCACCTTGGCGGGGTACCAGCAATACCTGACTCTGCAAGTCAGGACCGTAGGCATCGACGAGCGCATCCTCGACGACGGTCGTCGCATCACCCATCAGGAGTACCCTCACCTCACCGTAGCTCAGTTGCAGGACCAGGGGACCCTCACGGTCCGGTGGAGGCCACAGTGCCCTGAGCTCTACGCCGTTCCCCAGATCCCAGGCATCCCCCTGCCGCAGACTACCTGACGTACCCGGCGGTCGCTGACCCAATAGGGACTGCCACTGCGCATACGCCGTGCCCTCTCGCATCTCGGGGCCATAGCCGACGTAGGCTACGTCATAGCGTTCAATGACCGGGATGAGGCCATTCAGACGGTCGTCGTCCGGCGAGGTGAGCACCACCAGATCCAGGCTACGGTCCCAGAACGGCATCTGCCGGCCGATCTCGGCCAGCGTCCGTCGCGAGTCGGCGCCGCCGTCGATCAGGACCTGCCTGCCGCCCGGTATCCGGATGAAGACAGCATCGCCCGCGCCGGTGTCAAAGAAGACGACGTGAAGCTTGTCGTCAGGCTGCATGCCGAGGTAGAGCGCGCCCAGCACGATCACGGCACCCGCACCGGCCCTGACATAGGGATTCATATGCCCCAGGACATCGCGCACCCAGTCCCAAGCGACCCGCAAGCGCTCGCCCAGGGGATGGCTGCCTCTCGTCGCCAGCCAGAGGCTGAACGCGCCCAAGCAGCAGATAGTAACCCCAGATGAACGCCGGATCTATCTCCGGTACAGGGATGCTCGCCAGCGGCAGCTCCGCCGTCAGCCTCACGACCTCGATCGTGTATGTGAGGAAGACCCAGGCGATCCACGCGAAAAGCCGGCCCAGTGGCCATATGACAAACCCGGCGGCAAGCGCCAGCCCACCGAAGACCATAATGAACGGCTGGGCAGGCAGGATGAGTAGGTTTGTCAGCGGCGCCACCAGAGGAATCGCACGGAAAGACCAGACCGTGATGCCCAACGTCGTTATCTGCACAGCCAGCGTGACGATCAGGACGTCGCTTAGCCCACTCACGACCCCCTTGGCGCGCTCCTGGTCCATCCACCGCGCGAGCAGTGCCGTCAGCCAGCCCGCCAGCGGTGGCACGTAAAGCATCATGCCCAGTGTGGCAGCGGCACTGAGCTGGAAGCCGGAGTCCCAGAGCACGTACGGGTTGGCGGCGGAGAGGACGAGCACAGCGGCTGCCAACGACGTCGGGCCGTGACTTCTGCGCCCTTCCTGTTGTCCCAGTGCAAGCAGCGAGGACATCACCCCCGCGCGGGCCACGGACGCATTGCCACCCACCAGCACTACGTAGATCCATATCGCCAGGAGGGCTACCAAGAGGCCACCGCGCCGTTGTAGGAAGCGGCGCGCCACCCGCGTGACCAATCCGGCAATCATCGTAAGGTTGAAGCCGGAGATCGCGACGATATGGCTGGTGCCTGTGGTCTCGAACGCCGCGTTCAGATCATCCGGAATCCCCTGATCGGTGCCCAGCAGGATCCCTGCCAACAGCGAGCCCTGGGGCTCGGGGAGCAGCGATTGGAGGCGCTGATGCGCGAGTTCCTTGAAACGCAGGAGACGGTCCATCACGGGGTTGGCCTGATGCGACGCTAACACAGTAACGTCGGCATCACGAAGCAGGGCATAGATTCCCTCGCGAGCAAGGTAATCCTTGTACGAGAAATCGTCGAAGACGGGCGGGGTCTCCATCGGGCCGATGGCGCGGATCCGGTCGCCATAGGAGATGGTGGGATAGAGGGGCACGTAGACGAGCAACCGTCCCTCAACCGTATGGGTGACGCCATCTCCCATTGCGAGCCGATCGACGCGCACGCGCAGACGAGCATCCGAAGCACGCCGGTCGGGCTCTGCGATCACCACCCCTTCGACGGCCACCGTCCCGTGATCGCGGTAGTAGGCAACTTGGTCGACCGTGATCTGGGGCAGGGCTGCGGTGAAGCGCAGGCCACCCAGCATCAAGCCCAGAAGCATCGCCGCCGCACGCCGCATCCCACGCCGGTCGCCCCAGCCGACCAACAGCACCAACGCAGGGGGTAGGGCCAGAAGAAACCAGACCGAGGGAACGTCAGCCGCCCGAGCGAATAGAATCCCACCCATCCATGCCAACGCAAATAGCATCAGGGGCGTCATTGCCAGGTCATTATAGAAACGAGGTAAGTACACGTCAAACGAAAGTAGCAGCCACCGTAACCATCCTGCAACACTCCGGTAACGGGCATCAGCGGATCCTGTGCTACTATCAAGGTAAGAAGGTGGTAAGGATACCGTCGCTACCGACCCAAGGAACAGGCGAAATGGAGCGGGATATGCTGCTAGCCGAATACTCAGCCCTTCGGCCTTATGAAAGGACGTGGTCTTTCATGATTGAGCAGACCATGCAGAGCATTGCAGACGCTGAAGCAGTGGGGGATAGCGTCATCGTCACGTTGAAAGAACGAATGGACGTCTTCAGTGCACCGTTACTCATGGAGGAGTTCGATCGTCTACTGGACGAAGGAGCACGCCACTTCATCATCGACCTCTCCGTCGTACGCATTGTCGATGCCGACGGAGACTACCCCCTGCTTCACCTGCTCAAGTGTGCCCAAGCTGACGGTGGCAGTGTAATTCTTGTCTGCCCTCCGGGTAATCCCGTGCGCATTTTCTATGAGATGATGCATATGGATACCCTCTTTGAAATGGTGGGCTCACTGGACGCTGCGATGGTCGCAGCACACCTAGAATAAGTAAGAGACCTCTAACTTTACACCCTCACAGAGCCCCACACTTACGTGTGGGGCTCTGCATCTGTTATCCAAGCGTTAAGCCAACTGTAACCGTGGACCATCCCCGGATCGGCGCTAAAATCCATTGGGTATGGCGATCATCCGACTGACGCGCCCGAGTCCCGATCAATAGAGGAGAACTGCGGTGGAGAGCCCCAGTGGAGATCACGCGGCACCCAATAGCCCGGCACCCTCGCAGGAGGCCCTTCGGGAACTGCGACGGCGGCTCTACGCCCATCCCGAGTTCTCGGGCGATGAACGAGAGACCGCAGCGTTCGTCGCAGCCCACCTGCGAATCTTGGCCTACAGGTGGAAGAGGGCGTCGGAGGCTATGGGGTCGTCGGTGTGCTGGAAGGCGCACTGCCCGGCCCCACCATCGCGTACCGGGCAGAACTGGACGCGCTCCCAATCCAGGACATAATCAAGACAGCCTACGCATCGGTGGTCCTGGGCGTGAAGCATGCCTGTGGCCACGATGTCCATATGGCCATCGCCCTGGGCCTTGCCGAATCTCTGCGTGACTCCAGGGATCGCCTCGCGGGTCGTGTCGTCTTTGTGTTTCAGCCGGCCGAGGAATCGCTCGATGGGGCGAGCGCCATGATTGAGGCGGGCTTACTCCATCACTATAAGCCCCAGGCGATGTTGGCCCTCCATGCCTTTCCGCTCCCCGTGGGCAAGGTTGGCGTAGCACTGGGGAATTGTCTGGCAGGGATGGAGGAGTTCAAGGTCCGATTCTACGCGCCGGCAGGAAACCTGGACGACTTGGTCGCTCATGCGATTACCGCACTCGAGGACCTAAGCACCGCCCACGCCCCGACGGACACCGGCGCGTTCGACAGAATGATCGAGGAAATGGAAACGGGAGCCGGGCTAAGTCGCACAGTCTTCCTGAGCTGCTGGGAGCACGCCCCCGGTTCCGTGCCGATTTACCATCTTCTCGGGCTGGTCAGTATGGCGGATTTCGGCCTGCGCCCGGCCGTGCGCGGCCGAATCCGGGGCGTGCTGAACGCATTGGTGGCAAGGTATGGCGCGTCCTATGACCTGGATTTCACCTTCTCCAACCCGCCATTGCAGAATCACGCCGAACTGGTGTCACAGATTCTGCCGGCGATCGAAGAGGCCCTGGGTCAAGACAACGTGTTGAGATTCCGCAATCCCTACCCCTTCGCTCACGAGGACCTGGCGCTCTTTGCCCGAGAGGTCCCTACGGCGCTGGTCTGGTTGGGTACCGCCAATCCGGAGAAGGGCATCGCCAGCATCCTGCATACCGCTGACTATGACGTCGACGAAGACGCGCTGGTGGTCGGCGTCAGGGTGATGGGCGCGGTCCTGTCGGGCCTTCTTAGTACGGGTCGAATGCCTCAACGCCTCCCGGATAGGTCGACAGCGCCTCCAAGCACTTTGCCCGCAGCGCCGGTCGCTCCTCCGAAGGAATGAAGGCCGATTCCACGGCATTCCGCAACATTCCGTAGATCATCGGTTGCGTCAACCCCATCGGACCGACTGCGGCGCAGACCTCGTCCGTGAGCGTCGTATCGAAGATGCTTGGGTCATCCGTGTTCACCGTGGCCCGTAGCCGGAGCTTGATCAGGTCGGTCAGGGGATGCTGGGGAAGCGCCGTCACGACGCCGGTGTATAGATTGCTGGTGGGGCATACCTCAAGCGCAATCTCCTGCTCGTAGAGCATGCGGACGACGTGCGAGTTCTCGATGCAGCGAACCCCGTGGCCGATGCGCTCCGGGTGCAGATACAGGATCGCGCCACGCACACTCTCCGCCCCGCTCCACTCGCCGGCGTGTACCGTGATGTGGAGTCCCGCGTCAAAGGCCCTCTGAAAGGGCTGCGATAAATCGCTCAGGAGGATAATTCACCTCGTCGCCCGCAAGATCGACCCCTCGCACCCAGGTCCCGAAGTTCGCAATAGCCACGTCGACGATCTCGTCCGTCACGCTTAGGGCTTCTTTCCGCGGAATCTGCAGGATGAGACAAGTTCGCAGGCCGGTGTCCGCCTCCGCCTCTGCCGTCGCCTCGACGACCCAGTTGACGACTTCGGAGAAACTGAAACTGCCGCGCACGCGCCAGCGCCAGCGGATTGAAACGCAGCTCGAGGTAGATGACGTTATCGTCGGCTGCGTCGGCGATGGCCTCGCGCGTGATACGCTGAACTGTGTCCTTCGAGGTAAAGAACTTGCGGAGAACCTGGAATTTGTCGAGAAAGCGCTGGAAGTCGGGGGGATCATCGACCATCTGGACGTGGCGACGCAAGCCCCTCAACATCGTAGCTGGGAAGCGATATGCCATGAGTGCGAGCCAGCTCGGTCAGCGTCGCGAGACGAAAGGAGCCCTCAAGATGGCGATGGAGGTCAATCTTGGGGAGCGTGTGTGCCCAGGACCACAGTGCATCGCAAGCGTTGTCCAAATGCTCTGGGGGCGCTTTCACGTTCCCGTCCGCCTTTCTGTCTAGACCGAAATAGAGCCTGGATTCTGGGGCTCAGGCACATCCTTGGGCAGGAGTATGTGGAATGAACTGCCCCGGCCCAACTCACTCTCGACCCAAACGTCTCCCCCGTGGGCCTCGACGATGCGATTGACGACCGTCAAGCCCAATCCCAACCCGCCGAAACGCCGCGTAGTGGAGCCATCGATTTGGTAAAATGTCTCGAAAATCTGTGAGAGCTGCTGCTCGGGGATCCCAATGCCCTGGTCGCGGAAGACCAGGTGCACATTATCCTCTTCGGCAAAGGCTTGGACGGAGATGCATCCTCCACTTGGGCTAAACTTCACCGAATTGTCGATGAGATTATAGCATAGTTGCTTGAGCTTCTGGGCGTCAGCATAGAGGATGAGCTCTGGATCGATGTCACTGACCTCCAGGCGAACGGGCAGACCCAGCGTGCGCCGCTCAAAGAGATCCACCATTTCCGCCAGCAGATCGGCCACGACGACCTTTTCATAGTCCAGAGACAGGCTCCTGAGCGGACTGAGAGAGACCGTCTGATCGACAATGGTGACAATGTCATCCACCCGATCGCACAGCGTCTCCAGAGTCCGACGCTGGCCGGGCGCCAATTCGCCCATCTGGTCGTCCATCAACAGCTCCAGATATCCCTTGATGAGGGTTAGCGGCGTGCGGAGCTCGTGAGAGACGTTCTGCAGAATCTGTCCTTTCAGCTCGGCGAACTCCTCGAGTCGTCGATAGACGCGTTTGAGCTCCTGAGATGAGGCCTCGGGCCTGCCCCAGCTTTCCTGTGCGATGGCGACGGCCAGGAGCCGTGTAACGATCCCAAGGATATCCAGATCAGGATCGCTGAGAGCACCGCCCTCGCGGCTGCAGAGATCCAGGACGCCGATACGACGCCCGCGGTAGAAAATCGGCAGGGCGACCTCGGCCCTCACACCCCGCGACGCCCAGGGAGGAGGCGACCAGGCCCCACCCTCCCGGATGTCGCCAGAAGTCATCACCCTTCGCTCTTGGAGAGCCAACTGCGCCGGGCCAACGGGGACAGGGGCGCCGGGTCGGCTCTGAACCCCGCCATTTTGCATGCGAAGGGTCAGAGGCTCTCCCGCATAAACCGCGACGACGTCGAGGTCGAAGGTATGTCGAATCCTCTCAAGGGCTTCGGCGAATACCCGCTCGCTCGGCAGCTCGCCGACTGCCAGTTCGCTGATCTCATTGATCAAGGCCCAATGGACCTGGTCCGCTGACTGCGCCGAGGGGGTGGCGCCGTCATCGGACGCAGCCACTTCGGACGACCAGGGGGCGCGTGGTTTGTCCATAGTCCAGTTACCGTACAGGAGCCCTAGGCCCCCGAGGAAGCCGACGCCGTCCGTCGATCGGTTCGCCAGTGGCAATCCTTGTACTTCTTACCGCTGCCACACCAGCATGGGTCATTTCGTCCCGGCTTGGAGGCCGCATGGTGCGGCTCGGGTGCTGTCTCGCCCGTTGAACTTCCGCCGCTCGCACGGAACGAAAGCTGTCGCTGCCGGTCGGGCTCTACCGGACTTGGCGCCGCGGCTGCGGCCCTGCGCTGTCCGGGAGCTACGGAACCCTGAGGGACCATGAAGAGGGATCGAACAACCTGAGACTGTATCGACGTCAGCATCTCCTGGTACATCTCGAACGCTTCCTTCTGGTAGGACACCAGAGGGTTCTGCTGGCCGATCGCCCGCAGTCCGATGCCTTCCCGGAGCATATCGAGAGATGTGAGGTGGTGCACCCAGTGGTCATCGATCTGACGGAGCATAAGCCGGCGGTCGCGGAAGACCCGTTGAGTGTCGATGACGGCCTCACGAATGTTGGTCTCGAATTCCTCCGGCAACCGTCGAATCGGCTGATCGTACCAGGGCTCGAAGGCTTCGGCACCCACCGACGCCCGCAGATGGTCGCACACCGCAGTATAGAAGGGATCTCGGGCCTCGAAGAGCGTTCGCACTGAGGTGTCCTCCTGACGGATGGCCCGGTAGAGATCCTCCCCCAATCGCTCATTCATCTTCCAGTAGGTCTGCTCTGCCCACTCCATAATCCGCTGCACCACGGCGTCGGAATCAGGAGTCTCCAGGGCCTCCAGACCGAAACTCCTGGGGACGGGAAGGAACCGGCGAAGCTCGGCCAGTATCGCCTCGGCGTCCTGGACCTCGCCCTCAACGGAGCGCCCGCTGAGCACCGAACGAACCTCGGTCTCCAGCATCTGCATCAAGTCATCGTGAAGGTCGGCGCGGCTCAAAACCTTCCGCCGCTCGGCATACACAACTCCGCGCTGCTTGTTGACGACATCGTCGTATTCCAGGACGTGCTTCCGGATATCGAAGTTGTATCCCTCGACACGCTCCTGAACTGACTCGATGACCCGTGCCAGAAGGTTGGACTCCAGGGCCTCCTCTTCGAGACCCGCACGATCCATCCAAGGCTGCAATCGCTCGCCGCCAAATCGTCGCATCAACTCATCTTCGAGCGAGATGAAGAACCGGCTGGAACCCGGATCGCCCTGACGTCCCGCACGACCACGAAGCTGATTGTCGATCCGGCGCGCCTCGTGCCGTTCTGTGCCGATAACGTGCAAGCCGCCCTCCGCGTACACGCGCTCGCGGTCTGTGCGGCATTGGGCCAACTTCTCAGAGAGAACCTCTGCCCATCGCCCTTCGAAGCGTGTTGCCGGATCCTCGCCGCTGCGCGCCATCTTGAGCGCGCCATCCCAATCCTCGGAGTGAATCTCCGTGAGATCGACGCCTTCCTTGCGCAGTTGGTCGCGGGCCATGCTCTCGGCGTTACCGCCAAGCAGAATGTCGACACCACGGCCGGCCATGTTCGTCGCGATCGTGACCGATCCCGGCTGGCCTGCCTGGGCGATAATCAGAGCCTCGCGCTCGTGATACTTGGCGTTCAGCACGCTGTGCGGTACATGGCGACGCTGCAACTGCTTTGACAGTCGCTCTGAGGTCTCGATGGCTGTGGTACCCACCAGCACCGGGCGGCCCGCCTCGTGGGCGTGTTGAATCTCATCGATCACTGCCGCGAATTTCGCCTGCTCGGTCTTGAAGATCAGATCGGGCATGTCCAGACGCTGATAGTAACGCTCGTCCTCGGGGCTGTCGTAGACGGTGACCTTGTAATGGTCGTCCTCATCCAGCACCCCACCGAACGTCACCCCGGCCTCAGGAGGCAAGACGTCATGCTCCTCGAGGTTTCCGAACCTGGCCCGGTACTCGACGTTTGTGGGCAATACCACCACGTCGAGGTCATAGATCTTGTGCAGCTCCTCCGCCTCAGTCGCTGCCGTTCCCGTCATACCCGAAAGCTTGTCGTACATTCGGAAGAAGTTCTGGAACGTGATCGTCGCGTAGGTCAACGATTCGCGACGAACGGTGACGCCCTGTTTGGCCTCGATGGCCTGGTGGAGTCCCTCCGAATAGCGGCGACCAAACATCAAGCGACCGGTAAACTCATCGACGATGATGATCTCACCATCGCGGACGACGTATTCCTTGTCGAGCTGGAAAAACTCCTTGGCGCGTAGTGCATTATCGAGATAGGGCAGCATCTCGGCGTGCTCGGGATCGTAGATGCTCTCACCCTCGGGGATGTGGACCATCGACTCGACTTTGGCCACACCATCCTCGGTGAGGATCACGATCTGCTGGCGCGCATCCACCTCGTAGTCGGTCTCGGGCTGCAGCCGGGGAACAAGTTGAGCGAAACGCTGGTAGAGATCCGAGGATTCTTCCGCCGGCCCCGAAATGATCAACGGGGTCCGCGCTTCGTCGATCAGGATGCTGTCCACCTCATCCACGATGGCATAGTACATCTCACGCTGCGAACGCTGCTCCAGGTCGACCACCATATTGTCACGCAGGTAGTCGAACCCGAACTCGTTGTTCGTGCCATAGGTGATATCCGCATAGTACGCCTCGCGGCGCGTGATCGGGCGCAGATATTGGTAGCGGTCATCGTCTGAGGTATAGGTAGGATCGTAGAGGAACGAAGCCTCGTCGGGGCGCCCCGCCCCGGATTGGATGACACTGACCTTGACGCCCAGGGCCTCGTAGACGGGCCCCATCCACTGCACACCATATTTGGCCAGGTAGTCGTTTGGCGTGACGAGGTGCACGCCGTTTCCCGCGAGTGCATTCAGATACATCGGCAACGTCGCAACCAGAGTCTTGCCTTCACCGGTGCGCATCTCTGCCACCTTGCCCTGGTGCAGAATCATCCCGCCGATGAGCTGTACGTCATAGTGCCTGAGCCCGATGGTGCGCCGGGATGCCTCCCGAACGGCAGCAAACGCCTCGGGGAGCAGATCGTCGAGGGTCTCGCCCGCCGCTAGACGAGAACGAAACTCCTCCGTCTTCCCACGCAAAGCCTCACCGGAGAGGCTCTGGAATTCATCTTCGAGCGCATCGATCGCCTGGGCTGTCTTCTGAAGTCGGGCAATCGTACGCGCGTCGGGGTCACTGAAGATCTTCTTAAAGAAACCACCTAACATTCACATCTCCATTACAGACAAACATGTCCATTCGGGATTATACCACGTGGGGGGTGCCGGACAATGCCCGGCGGTCACAGCGACCACCTTCCGGGTTGCTCATGCCGTCCGCGGCGCGCAACTCGGAAGGTAAGGGAAGTGATCAAGTTGGGCTTCGCTTCCATGGCCTGGCCCCCCGGCGAGGGGGGAATCCGGGGGGCCACCAGCCAAGGAAAGGAGGAGAGGTGCGATGGATTCAAGAAACCATCATTACCTCATCGACCACAATCATATCGGCTTCGGGGGCCGAAACCTAGTGACGAATGACTATGACTCATGTGACGGAGCTCCCATAGCAGATTGCATCGTGCACTTCGGCTTCGTAGTTCATAGATTTGTGCTAGACTAGGCATAAGGCAGAACGCATCGCAGTAACTTACCAAGTAAGGATCAAAGACCGCGCAAGGAGGCTTTAGATGGACGCAGTAGAAGATCCGCAAGAAGAGCAACTCCTACCGGAGCCTGCCGAAGCACCGGAAGATGCCGAGAGCGCCGACGCCGGCACGCTCGAAGCAGAGGTCACGGGGGAAACGGTGAACATCACCCAAGGTGGAGCGCAGACCGTAAAGGCCGAGAAAGTCCACGTCGAGCAAGGGGGCATCGCCCGCGTGGAAGCTCGCTTTGTCGACGTCAAGGACGGTGGCGTGGGCATCATCCAGGGCGAGAACGTCACCATCACCGACGGAGGAGCGGGCATCGTTGCCGCAGAGAACGTCAAGATGCAGGATGCAATGGCGGTGTTCGTCGCCGCCAATCAAATCGAGGGTGAGGACGTGACGGTGCTCTTCGACGTGCGGGCCGCCGTTGTCTTTGCGCTGGTGCTCGGTGTGATCAGCAGCCTCTTCAAGTTGATCACTCGCCGCCGTTCGTAGCAAGAGAACACGGCTGGATCACCAGCCAGCGGCACCATGAAAAAAGGGCGACGCATTGAGCGTCGCCCTTCTGCCATCTGAAGAGTGCGCGTTACGCTTGCGCAGCCTCCACAATCGCCGTGAAGGCACCTGGCTCGTTGACGGCCAGGTCGGCCAACATCTTGCGATCCAGCTCGATCTCAGCACCTTTGAGAAGGTAGACCAAGCGGCTATAGGTCGTGCCATTGTTACGGGCGGCTGCGTTGATGCGGATAATCCATAGGCGACGCAGATCTCGCTTCTTATTGCGACGATCGCGATACGCGTACGTCATGGACTTCATATACGCTTCATTGGCTCGCCGGAACAACTTACGGCGCGTCCCAAAGAACCCCTTGGTACGGCTAAGGAGCTTCTTATGGCGACGGCGTGTTACGGTTCCACCTTTGACTCTCACAATTCACCTCAGACGATTAGGAGTTCTTCTTCATGTACGGGGCCAACCGGCGCAAGCGATGCTCGGTCCCGCGGTTATCCACTGCAAGCACTTGGTCAAACATAGCCCGCAGGCGTCGCGGTCTATTGCGGCGGAAGTGGCTCTTTCCCTGCTTGGTGCGCATCAACTTCCCTTTCCCACCTTGCGAGAGGCGGAAGCGCTTGGAAGCTGACTTATGCGTCTTCATCTTGGGCACAAAATACCTCCTGCTAGTTCTTTCTCGGCGCCAGTACCATCAACATCGTGCGCCCATCCATCGTCGGGGACTGCTCAACCAGCGCAATATCAGACAGCTCTTCAGCGATCTCCTTTAGCTGCTCCATCGCAACCTCAGGATAGGTGATCTCACGACCGCGGAACCGCACGCGAACCTTGACCTTGTTGCCGTCTTCGAGCCAGCCGCGCGCGTTCTTGACCTTAAACCCGGCGTGATGGTCATTCGTCTTCGGGCGCAGGCGAATCTCTTTGATCTCGACCTGCTTTTGAGACTTACGCGCCTCCCGTTCCTTCTTCGCCTGAGCGTAGATGAACTTGCCGAAGTCCATAATCCGCGTGACAGGAGGTTCGGCATTGGGCGCGACCTCGACCAGGTCCAGGCCGGCTTCCTCGGCTAACCGCAATGCCTGGAACGTCGGCAAGACGCCAAGGTTGGTCCCTTCCCCGTCAATGACACGAACTTCGCGAGCTCGAATCTGGCTGTTCGCACGATACTGCTGCTTGCTGATAATGTCCCCCTTGTTGGTGTTTGGGCTAAAATGTGACAGCTACAAACGCGGACGTATCATAACATGAAAACGCCGAGTGTCAATCAGCGGAACGCTAAAGCGTTTGCACGTTTGCACGTGGAAACGTTCTGCAGAAACCTTCGCAAGGTTGGCATCTACGGCTGCGGCAGCTCCAACGTCGGAAGGTCGATGCCCAACGTGGGCATGGGCGTCGGCGTGGGCGTAGCCGAGGGCTCGACGGTGGGCGCCTCCTCCGTCGGGGTCGGGCTGACGGTTGGCGAGGGCGTCATAGTCGCCTCGGGCGTCGGCGTAGGCGTGCCCGTCGAGGTCGGCTCGGGCGTCGGGGAGGCCTCCAACGTCGGCGTCGGGGTCGGCCCGACCACCTGAACCGGCTGACGCGCCTCAAAGCGGGCGCCCTGGCGGTTGTAGGCCACGACGCGAATCGTGTAGACGCCGGGCGTCATACCCTGGGGCATCTGCCAGACCCCCAGGACCCCGCCCTGGACGAGCGCGAGATGAGGACCGCTGATCCAATCCCACGCCTGCGGGTTATTGCCGACGCCGTAGGTCAGCTCGTAGCGATCGAAATCGGGCAGATCGACAGTCCCCCAGATCTCGACCGACCCGTAGACCTCGGTGCCCTGCGTGGGCGCCGTGATCTCCACGACGGGCGGCTGCTCCGCGCTGGTGCATTCGGCCTGCGGTGCGACGATCGCGCCGTTGTCGACGGCCCACTGCCGCAGCCACACCTGTCCCTGAGGATCGGACACCTGCTTCTCTACGACAGCGAGTTTGGTGACGACGTTCGACCTGCAGAACGCGTTGGCCAGCAGCCCGCTGTTAGCATCGATCTCTACCTCCTGAAGCCATCCGGCGCTGGCAGCAGGCGGCAGGTTGTCCATCGTAAAGACCTCCGTGCGCTTCTCCGAACACGCCGGGGAGGGCTCGGTGCCCGTCAGGGCGCAGACCTCGCGCTCGACGATGCCCGCGGGTCTGGGGAACGTATGTGGCGGGATCTGTTCGTGGGCCCGCATCATGAAGGCCTGCCAGATCGGGCCGGCGCCGGACGAGCCTGCGACGTTCGCCATCTGGCTGTTGTCGTTGTTGCCGACCCACACCCCAGCCGCAATATCGGGCGTGTAGCCGACGGTCCAGGCATCCCGGTTGTCGTTCGTGGTGCCGGTCTTCGCCGCCACCGGACGATCCGGAAGCTCCAGCACGTTGGGGCAGGCAAAGACCAGGCAGCGGGCCTGGGTGTCGGAGAGGATGTTCGTGATCAGATAGGCAAGCTCCGGCTTGGTCACCTGGGTGCCCTGGCGCTGGCGGTTGTCGATCAACACCTTCCCGCTCGAATCCTCTACCCAGAGGATAGGGGTCGGCTCCATGCGCAGGCCACCGTTGGCCAGCGTCGCGTAGGCGCTCGTCAGCTCCAGCGGCTTCATCTCCCCACCGCCGAGCGTCAGCGCCAGCCCATAGGGAGGACGGGTATCGTAGGGATAGTCCGGGCACTCGGTCTGCGGGCTCACCAACGACGCGGCGCCAAGACGATCGGCAACGTCCAGCAGCCCGTCCACGGTCACGAAATCCAACGCCTTGACAGCAGGCACGTTGAGCGAGTTCGCCAGCGCCGTGCGCATCGAGACCGGCCCGCGGAATCGCCCATCGTAGTTCACGGGCTCATAGACGTTCCCTGCCGAGTCCGTATAGGAGACGGGAAGGTCCCAAAGGATCGTCGCGGGGGTCCACCCCCGCTCCAGGGCGGCCAGATAGGTCAGCGGCTTGATGGCCGAACCGGGCTGGCGACACCGCAGCGTGACGTTGACCTGGCCACCCAGGTCGTTGTCGTAGAAGTCCACACTCCCGACCATCGCCAGGATGTCACCGCTGGAGGGCTCGATCGCCACCAGCGCACCGTTGGTCACGTCGCGGTCGGCCAGCGCCTCAACGCCATTGGCCACTTCCTGCTCGGCAATGCGCTGCAGGTTCGAATCGAGGGTCGTATAGATCTTGAGGCCGCTGCCCTTGTAAAGCATGTCGGCCCCCAGGTTTTGCTCGACCCACTGCGTCACGTAGACGACGAAGTGAGCCGCCGGGATGCGGTCGGTGTAGATCGGCACGAACTCATAGGCATCCATCTCGGCGGCAGCGGCGACGGCTTGATCGACCGTGACGTAGCCGTCCTCGACCATCAACGCCAGCACGACCTTCTGGCGCGCGAGCGCGGCGTCGCGCCCGCCGTGATAGGGATCGTAGAACGCGGGCGACTGCGGGATGCCCGCCAGGAAGGAGGCCTCCGACAGCGTCAATTGGGCAGCGTTGGTGCCGAAGTAAGTGCGCGCCGCGGCATCGACGCCGTAGGCGAGGTTCCCGTAGTTGTTGTTGTTGACGTAGATCTCCAGGATGTCGTCCTTGCTGTAACGCCGGGTCAACTCGGCCGCGAGGATGATCTCCTTGATCTTCCGCGAGAGCGTGCGGTCGCTGGCGGCCTCGGGTCCCAGGAGGATGTTGCGGGCGACCTGCTGGGTGATCGTGCTGGCGCCCGACACCACCTCTCGCTCAGTGACGGCGTAGTAGATCGCCCGTGCAATGGCGATCGGATCGAAGCCGCCGTGCTGGTAGAAGTTGCGGTCCTCGGTCGCCACGGTGGCAAGCTTGAGATAGGGCGAGATCTGGCTGATGGGGACGTAGGTGCGCCGGCCCTCCGTGGGATCGCTGATCTCGTGGAGCAGCATCCCGTTGCGGTCGAAGATCTGGCTGCTGGCGAAGTTAGGCTCGCGCTCGCGCAGTTGATCGGGCGACGGCAACTGGGCTGCCAGGTAGATGTAGCCCACGCCGCCGGCGGCCAGGGCCAACATGAAGAGCCCCACACCCACGAGCGTAGCCGTCAGGAGGATGGTCGCCCAGCGAGGCCCTCCTCCACGGCGCTTGTGCGGGCGACGCTTGGGTGAGTTCGGCGGCGCGGGCGGAGGGGGCGGCATTCGCACCGGGCGGTTGGGCTGGGTGGGCGAGTCGTCCTCGGGTCGCGCACCCCTAGCGGGCCGCAGCAGCCGCGTGGGCTGAGCCGAGGGCCCGGAGGACGATCGCTGCGCCGGGCGCGTCGTCAGGTCGGGCTTATCCTGCTGGAGGCTGTCCAGCAGGCCAGGGCGGCCGAAACTGATCGTCGGCTGAGCCGGAGGCGTGACCGCCGCCGAGGGTGTGGGGGCCTGGCCGGTACCCGCGTCAGGCTGCCGCGCTCCCTCATCAGAGACGACAGGGATCTTGCGTGTAGCATCAGCCGGGACGGCATTCTCCTGTGGGCGGAGATCCGCCTGACGCCAGGGAGGGCGGTGCCCCTGACCTGAAGAGGCCTCAGGTGGCGTGCTTCCGTGACGACGTGAACGATCTGAATCTGACGGCATGTATCTATAGCTCCAACCAGGGTCCGGATTTTCGACCAGATATGGGGTATCAGACGATGGTGCATTTTACCGTCAACATCCGGCAAGGCAACGGGCGCACCCGTGCACCCTGCCGGCCTGACACCAACCCTTTTCAAGCCCGACCCACCCCCACGCTAACGCATCCCACCGGTCCCGAGCCGGTCTTCGTGCCAGAATGGCAACGCTTGATGTGTGCATCGTACGTAAGAGGGAGGTTACCGATGAAGAGCTTGACGCGACGTTCTGCCTACGTCTTCGTGGGCATCCTGGTAGTGGTTATGTCAGCCTGTGCTGCGCCCTCAAACGGCCAGACATCGGTCTCTGCTGCCGACCTGGCCGGCACAGACTGGAGCCTGGAGTCCTATGGCGAGGTCGGTTTTGAGACCCAGGTCATTGAAGGCACCGAGGTCACCCTGGAGTTCCAAAGCGGCGGCCAGGTGGTCGGGACCGGCGGCTGCAACAGCTTTGGCGGCCAGTACCAGGTCTCGAACGGCAAGATCTCGTTCTCCCAGATCGTCTCGACCGAGATGGCCTGTACCGCCGAGGGCTTGATGAGCCAGGAAGCGGCCTACTTCCAGGCGCTACAGAACACGGGGGAGTTTGAGCTGAAGGACAACCAATTGACCATCTGGTACAACAACGGGCAGAGCGTGCTGAACTTCGTGCCGCCCTCAGTGCCGTAGACTTTCGGTGTAGGCGGAATCCGGGAGGAAAGAGATGGCAGAGCGACCGCAGGCGAGGCCCGCGCGTGTTCCTGTGATCGTCCCATCGCGCCAGGCCATGAGTCCGACCACCCCCGAACCGCAAAGGAGTGTCGTATGAACAAGAACCTGATCGCCATTGCCTCGATCGCCATCGGCGCACCCCGGTCGGAAGTCTGGAAGGCGTTGGTGGATCCCGCGGCCATCAAGCAGTATATGTTTGGCGCCGACGTCGTCACGGATTGGCACGAGGGCAGCCCGATTGTCTGGAGGGGCGAATGGGAGGGCAGTCCCTTCGAGGACAAAGGCAAGATCCTGAAAATCAGGCCGGGGCGCGTGCTGCAGTATAGCCATTTCAGCCCGCTCTCCGGCCAGGCGGACGTACCGGAGGCCTATCATATCGTGACGGTCGAGCTGTCCGGCGACGGGCAGACGACGAACGTAATGCTGACCCAGGATCATAACGAAAACGAGGAGGAGCGGGCGCATTCCGAGGAGAACTGGGGGATGATGCTCGCCTCGCTAAAGGCGTATGTGGAGGGATAGCGGCGCCGGACGCGGTGTTCGCCCCAAGAGGAGACCGAGATGAGAAGAGTGGTGGTATCGACATTTCTATCGCTGGATGGTGTGATGCAGGCACCCGGGGCCGCCGAAGAGGACACCGAGGGCGGGTTCAGACACGGTGGGTGGCAGATGTCGTACTCCGACGAAGAGTTAGGACGGCTCGTGACCGCCGTCTTCGACCGGACCTATGGCCTGCTGCTGGGGCGGGTGACCTACGAGATCTTCGCGGGGTACTGGCCCACCGCGCCCGCCGAAGAGGAGCCACTGGCAGGGCAACTCAACCGCATGCCCAAGTTCGTGGCCTCGAGGACGCTGCGCGAGGTGACGTGGCAGAACACCACGCTGCTCAAGGGGGACATCGCAGAGGCAGTCGCGGCGCTGAAGGCGGCGGGCGACGAGGGAGACCTGATGGTCGTGGGCAGCGGCAAGCTCGCGCAGACGCTGATGGCGCGCGACCTCGTCGACGAATACATCCTCTGGATCTACCCGCTCGTGCTGGGCAGCGGGAAGCGGTTGTTCGAGGGAGGGATGCCGAGGATGCCGCTGAAGCTGGTGGAGAGCAGGACCACGAGCGCGGGCGTCCTTGTGCTCACGTATCGGCGCGAACGATAGGGGGCTTGGATGTAGAGGCGGGGCGGTGCCCCGTCGGCCCGTCCGAACAAGAGCACAGTCGATGTTGTTTTGGAGACACCCCGGTGGGGCGTCTCCGGCTGCAATGCACCGTTTTGTCCTGACAACTCGGCCGCAGAAAACGTAGCGTGTCGGAGGACGTAGCGTCTCGGAAGACGTAGCGTCTGAGAAGACGTTGCGCCGGCACGTCTGCACAACGCCCCCGGGAGGCTGCCACCGGCACGCACCCTCGGCTTGAGGAGTGTGCGTCAGATTTCCGCAGCCTCCGCTGCTTCTCGTAGAGCAACTGTGTATGTGTCAAGAGCCAGTTCGGCGTGGCGAACCGAGGCTGACAAGCCGTAGGGAGGCAGGGGACACGGTGGACAAACCAGACTGCGGTTTGCCCACCGTGCCCCCTGCCCTACGACGACGAAGGGGTGGTTTCTGCTTGGCTCTCTCCTGAGGGTGCTAGGCGGCTAGGGTCGGCTGCCAGGAAGTACCGTTCTTGATCATAGCGTTCAGAATCAGCAGTAGCTTGCGCATACAGGCCACCAGCGCCACCTTGTGGAGCTTCCCCGCTGCTCGTAGGCGTTCATAGAGGGGGCGGATCACGGGGTTGTGCCGACTGGCGCTCATGGCGGCCATGTACAGCTTACAACGCACGTTGGCGCGTCCCCCACGGATGGCGCGGTGTCCGCGGTGCCATCCGCTGTCGTGGTTGTAGGGTGCTACGCCTACCAGGGCCGCGATCTGCTTGCGGTTGCACTGCCCCAACTCGGGCAGCTCCGCCACCAAGGTGTAGGCAGTCACCGGCCCGACCCCGGGCACTTCCTGTAACCTGGTTGCCTGTTCACGATACGCCGGCTGGGCGTCGATCAGCGCCTGGATTTGGGCGTCCAGCTCTGCCAGGTGCTTCTCCAGAAAGGTCAGATGCTCCGTTAGCGACGCGTGCTGGGCCGGCAACGCCGTATGGCTGCGGTTCAGTTCCTGGACGCGTATCTGGAGCACTTGCTGCCGTCGCGTCACCAAGGCCGCCAGCTGTTGCTGCTCCACACTGGGCAACTCCAGGGGCTCGGGACGGCAGGCTTGGGCAAAGCGGGCCAGATTGCGGGCGTCCAACGCGTCAGTCTTGGCCTGCTGTCCGTTGGCTACGGCGAAGGCTTTCGGCCGTGCCGGATTCACCTGCGCCACGCGCACCCCCGCCGCACTCAGTTCCCACAACACCAGGCGTTCCAACCCGCCCGTCGATTCCACCACCACCAACGCCGGGGCCACTGCCCGCAGCCGGGTCACACATTTTGTCACCCCCTCCGGGGTGTTGCTCACCGTCCAGATCTCGGTGCGTTCGCCGACGGCGATGTCGAGTCGCTCTTTGGATACATCAATGCCGACATAGGGGCCGGCGGATTCCGGGGGTGTCATCGTGGTGCTCCTCCTTGGGTATGATATACGCATCTCAGCCCGGTCTAGCAAATACGGTCTTTGAGACCCTGCAACTGTTCGGGCTTTGCTGGTCAGAGGACACGGCGACCCTTGCTCTACGGCGGTCTCGTTCACACGGACCCAGACGGGATTGGTCTGCCGTGTCCTTGTCTATATCATACTAGAC
>CAVVUS010000017.1:0-43499 GCA_963751345.1 uncultured Chloroflexia bacterium | reverse complement strand
CCATCCAGGGCGGCCTCGTAGTTCAACGGCCCTGGGAAATGCACGTCTCTTAGCGCCGCCAGAAAGGCGGGCCAGTCGATGACGCCTCGACCGGGAGGCCAGTGTTTCTCGTCAACCCCATCGTAGTCGGAACAGTGCAGCGCAATCAGCCGCGGCCCGAGGCTGCGGACCACGTCGGGGAGCGCGGCAAAGTCGGCCATCAGGTGGTTCGTATCGAGGCAGACACCTGCCGTGCCGGCGTCCACGCCCTCCAGAAGATCCAGCAGCTCCTCGACCGAGTGTCCCAGGCAGGAGCGCGGCAGCAGTTCCAGGGCGATCCGGCATCCCGCGTCGCCCGCCATACCGGCAAGGGCGCGGGCGCTGCGCTTGGCCTCCGCCATTCGCGAAGCGCGGGCTTCGCCGGGAATCGGCTCCGAGCTGGGGTGCACGACGACGATCTCGGCCCCCATACGCACAGCCAGGTCGAGCGCCGCCGTGAATGCCCGGATGCCCGCGGACCGGACGCCGGGATCGGGCGAAGAGAGGTCCAGCGAGGCGTCGAAGTCGGCGTGCACGGTGCGCGCCACGACCTCCGCAGCGGATAGCAGGCGCCGCATCTCAGCCACGTGGCCCTCGTCCTTCCCAAACGCCGGCTCCCAGAGCTCGACGGCCTCGACCGGCGACCCGGCGAGAAGCTTCACCGTCTCGGGCCGCTGCTCGGGATCAAGGGTGTGCAGGGACACGCCCAAGGGAAACGGCGCGGTATCGAACGCAATCATGGGTCCCCTCCCGTGGTATAGGGTCTTGTCGGAAACACGAACAGCCGTAAGTATCTTCCGGAAACGACCAACCGGCAACTCCCTCAACCTGCGCCACGACACGGAGTCCGTCGCGAGGCTTCTCTCTGTGATCCATCTATGATAGAATGCTCTTGCCTGGAGGAGGTAGCCATGCACGAATTCTACGTCTGGGTGGAACAGGATGAAGATGGGATGTACGTCGGCGAGGTGCCCCAACTGCCGGCATGCTACGCCCAGGGCGCCACACTGGACGAGCTACTCACCAACATGCGTGAGGTGATCAAGCTTTGCCTCGAAGACCAAGGCGAGGGAGCGAGCGACTTCCCCATCTTCGTCGGCGTTCAGAGGGTCACCGTCTGATGCCCCCACTGCCGGTACTGCCCGGCAGAGATCTTGTGAAAGCCCTCCAACGTGCGGGCTTCGAAGTCCAGCGGCAGCGCGGTAGCCACGTGCGCCTGCGGCACCCCGACGGAAGGGTTATCACCGTGCCCGTGCATAGCGGGCAGGACGTCGGTCGAGGCCTCCTACGCAAGATCCTGCGCGACGCCGATCTCACCGTTGAGGATCTCCTCCAATTGCTCTAGTTGATACCGGTTCGTTCCTACTGCAGCATCCGCGCCGCCGCGCTGAACACACTCGCCTCCTGATGGTAGGCTGCGCCCCTGTCTGCGGCCGACTAGACTGCCGGTCTCGGATTTCCACCTCGCCCTGCCGGCGAGCCGATCGCCGCTGCGTCCCGCAGGGCACGATCTGCTACCGCTCGTGTATACTTGTACAGGTACACCCACGCAGCATAGCCACAAGGAGGTTGCAGCATGCAGCAGCAAGAGAACGTGATGCGGATGATGGCCATCGGCCGCATCCGCCGCGAGGAGAAAGCGATTGTGCTGGAGATCGACGCGCCCTACCGTCCCGCGCTCGACGATCTGCACCATTTCAGCCACGTGATGGTCTTCTGGTGGGCCGATGCCTTCGACAACGACGAGGCTCGTGCGCGGCTGCACATCAAGCCACCCTACGCTCCCGATCGCTCGATCGGCGTATTCGCAACTCGATCTCCCTTCCGCCCCAACCCGATCGCGATGACGACGTGCCCCATCGTGGACCTCGACGTCGCTGCGGGTCGCGTGACCGTCACCGAGATCGATGCCTTCGACGGCACCCGCATCGTCGACCTCAAGGCCTATCTACCCTTCTGCGACCGTGTGCGGGAGCCGCGGGTGGCGCCGTGGCTCGCCGGTTGGCCCGATCGGAGTCGAGGCGCGTACGCCCGTTCCGGGGCGCTCGCCCGCTTGGCAGGCCCGCGATTGGCCTATACTGGGGACATACGCGAGCACCTCAGCTTCATCACAACGCGCCGCACAGGAGGCACACCCTATGAAAACACAGGCATTCCCCCACGCCGAGATAGCCCCCGCCACCTACGAGATCGGGGAGTTCGACTGCGCGTCGAGCTTCCTTCTTGTAGGCGATGAGAAGGCCATGCTCATCGACACCGGCGTCGGCATCGGCGACCTGCACGGCTTCGTCCGCACGCTCACCGACAAGCCGCTGATGGTCTGCTACACCCACAACCATATGGACCACGTCGGCGGCGCGGGCGCCTTCGACAACGCCCACATCCACCCCAAGGACATGGCCGGCTTCTCGACCGGCGGCGGAATCGGCCTGAGCGTCGAGGAGCGCCGCTGGTATGTGACCTTCATTGCCGAGCGCGAGAAGGGCGACTACCCCTACGACCTCGACGTCGACCTCACCGAGTGGGGGCCCGAGCCGCCGCTCTTTCCGCTGGAGGACGGGCAGGTCATAGACCTGGGCAACCGCAGGATCACCGTCGTCGCCTGCCCCGGCCACACCGCCGGATCCGTGACCTTCCTGGATGAGGCGACCCGGACGCTTTTCCTCGGCGACGCGTGCAACTGCAACCTCGGTCTTCGGGCAACCACGGTCGAGACGGCGCTCTTCTATCTCAAGCGCCTCCGGGACATGGGCGACCGGTACGACCGCTACTACAACGGGCACTACGACTTCCGCCGGTTGGGCGAGCCCCTGGGCGAGGACGTGCTCCCCGACGCGATCGCGGCGTGCGAGCAGATCGTCGCGGGCATGGCCGACGTCAAGGTCGAGCCCTCACCGCTGATGGCCGGCAGGATGCAGCACGTGGTCACCGTGGGCCGCACCAACATCTCGTTCAACCCCGAGCGGGTGCACGACTCGGCCTGAGGTGCACGCAAGACTGGTCCGATTTTCGGAAGATTGGACCCATCTTACCGTATCCCGCAAGCGGGCGCGTTTCCTTGTCATCCTGAGCGTGCGTCCCCATCTTGTGGTACACCCCCGTGAAATCCACAGGTGACACCCGACCCCGCTTCTGCTACACTGAGAACACATCAGCCACCCCACACCGATCTCCACCATCTATGTCCCCGGCATCGGGTATCGCTTCCAAGGAGGTAAGGATGAGCGCACAGACACCAAGGCCCGGTTGGACCTTCTACGCCGGATGGATAGCACTAAGCGTGCTCGCGCTGCCGTGCGGACTCGGGCTGGCTTTCGCGCTGGATATCGCGGTGGCACGGGTGTTGGGCGACCCCATCTCAATGGCCGGCGCAGGCCACCTCACCGAGGACTTCCTTCTCGGTTACTTGCTCTTCGGGCTGGTCGGGCTGGCGACCGGCGTGCTGCAGATGGAGCTCCTGCGCCGCGTCGTGCCACGGGAGGGACTCGGTTGGTGGGTCGCAGCGACGCTGGCGGGCTACCTGCTGCCCTTCATCGTCGGCCCGCTGGTCGTGACGGGTCGCCTATTGGGGCCGGCCTGGGAGATGGATCACGTGCGCGGCGCGATCACGCTGAGCGTGATCGGGGCCGGCATCGCGGTCGCCCAGTGGCTGGTGCTGCGCCGCAAGGTGCAGCAGGCCGTCTGGTGGATCCCTATCACGATCGCCGGCTGGGCGCTCGCGGGCCTTATGGGTGGGGTGGAGCTCTATAGGATCGTGGAGATCCTTCCCGTCGCCCTGATCCCACCCGCCGCCACGGCTGCCGGCCTATGGCTGCTGCTCGACCGGAGGCCCGCGCCACCTGCGGCAACATGAGATGGGTCCAATCTTCGGAAGATTGGACCCATCTGGACGGTCGTGCGCGGCGGCTCAGCCCTCCTGCAGATTGCCCAGCGTCTTCACGATGAGCTCCGGCAGGGCCGGGTGGATGTGCATCCCCAACCCAAGATCGGCAACCGTGTCCCCGAAGGCCATCGAGTTGATGACCTCCTGGATGAGTATCGCCGCGTCGGGGCCGGCGATGTGGAAGCCTAGGACCTTCCTGCTTTCGGCGTCCACCACGGCCTTGGCGAAGCCCTCTTCTTCCCCCAACGCCATCCCGTAGGCGACGTCGTTGTAGTGCGCCCGCCCGATGAGCACGTTGTGCGTCTTCCGGGCTTCCGCTTCTGACAACCCAACGGCTGCGATCTGCGGATGTGTGAAGACGGCGTGCGGTACGGCGCTGTAGTCCATCGCTACCTTCTCGGCATCCGCGCCTTCGCCCGCACTCGCGGCGTTGTACCAGGCGATGCTGGCTTCGCGGTTGGCGGTGTGCTTGAACATGTGCTTGCCGATCACGTCGCCCAATGCCCAGATGCCCGGCACATTGGTCTCCAGGTAGGGGTTCGCCACGATGTAGCCTCTCGCGTCGGTCTCGATCCCTGCATTCGCCACCTGAAGGAGGTCGGCGTTTGACGTACGCCCGGTCGCGACCAGGATCTGTTGTCCGGCGGCCTCCACAGGCTCTCCGGTGCGGCGATCCTTGCCCACCGTCACGTATCCGTCGGGCCCCGGACGGACACTGACCACTTCCGTGGTCGTGATAACGCGCATCCGTTCGGACAGCTTGCGCAGCAGCAGTTCCGAGATCTCAGGCTCCTCCTCAGGCACCAGCCGCTCGTTGCGCTGGACGATGGTCACGTCCGTGCCCACGGCTGCAAAGAAGTGGCCCAGTTCGCAGGCGATGTACCCGCCGCCGATGATCACCATGCTGTCCGGGCGCTCCACCAGATCGAACACCGTGTCGTTGGTCAGATAGGGTACGTCTTCGAGCCCCTCGATGGGCGGGATTGCGGGTCGCGCGCCGGCAACCACGAAGATCTTGTCGCCCCGGATGCGCTGCGCGCCCGCCTGAAGCTCGTGCGTACCCACGAAGTGCCCGGCGGTCTCGTAGAAGTCGAGGCCGTCGAGGTGCGCGATGGCCTCGCGTATATGACGCTGAGTCTCCGCCCGCGGGCGTCGCATGCGCTCCATGATCGCCTGGAAGTCGATCTCCCGGATGTCGGCCGAGATGCCCAGCCGGGCGGCCTCGCGGATCGCGAGGATGCGATCGGCAGGCACCGTCAGCATCTTGGAGGGGATGCACCCCACGTTATCGCAGGTCCCGCCCAGCGGGCCCCTATCCACCCACGCGACGCTCAGACCACGGCTGAGCGCCGCGTCAACGATATCCGCGCCGCTCCCCGACCCAATCACGATGACGTCATACGACTTCGCCCCGCTCACCATCCCGCCGCTCTCCTTTCGCACCACACCCTCCCCTCGCCGCCCACGCCCGCCCGGCGAGGCCCAAATCCATCGCGCGCCCACTCCGTGGGCGCGCGATGGATGACGTCACAACCTTCAACTAAGCTGACCACGCGCCTCTGCGCGCTCGCTACTTGGCCTGCGACTTCTCCATATCCAGGGCCTTCTGCTTTGGGAGGTCCATCCCGTGCTCATTCTTGGCGTGGGCCTGGATCAGCTTGACCATCTCGTCCTGGGTATCGGCGCCAAACGCCGTCCCGCAAACCGGACACGTGACACTATGCTTATGCTCTGCCATCTCGCTCCCCTTTCGTTACTAAGACTATCTGTGATCTGATCCCGCACCGGTCGTCTTGCCCGCTCTGCCGGCACAGGGCCTTGAATTCATCAACATGGACGCAAGAGATCGTCCTTCTCTTACCTCTGAGACGCCGGAGCCGAGGGGAAACCGGTGTCGCGGTGCAACCTCAGCCAAGGGCGGGACCCAAACGGTGGCGCATAGGGCACCCCGAGGCGGTCGTAGACCTCGGGCGGGATGCCGATATCGGCCAGATAGAGGTCGCCGGGCAAGCCGTGGAGACCGGTTTTCGGCAGCGCCAGCGTGAGCGTGCGCTCGGCGCGCACCACCTCGCCCGGCGCCTCGCCGCTGGTAGCGTCGAGCCCCGAAGGCACGTCCAGGGCCAGCACCCGCTCCGCGTGCCGGTTACACAAGGCGATCAGCTCGGCGGCCCGACCGCGGGGCGCGCCGCGCAGGCTGTAGCCGATGAGCGCATCGATGACCAGGCCGGCACGCCCAAGCGCGTCCACGACCCCGTCCGGCGCGACCGGTTGTAGGCCCGCCGCCCGCAGGATCCGCCACTGGGCCAGCGCCGCGCCCCTCAATTCGGCCACATCACGATCCAGCACCACGCCGACCCGGAACCCGTGGTCGTGGAGATGGCGCGCGCAGCAGAGGCCCCCGCCTCCGTTCCCGCCCCCACCCGCCAGTATGACCACCTCACCACGAGCGCCGCGCAGCATCTCGATCGCGTTCTCGGCGAGGCTGCGGCCCGCGTTCTCCATCATCTGCAGGATACCCAGGCCGAAGTCCTCCATCGCCACACGGTCCACCTCGCGCATCTGCGCCGCGCTGACCGCGGGCACCCGAATGCCCGCCTCCGTCCGGAACTCGGGCATGCCTCCCCCTCCCCTGAACTATGCGCCGGCAGGGCCTGCAGGCGTCACCTCAATCCACCCACTCCGCGGCGCGTAGGTCCGCACGAGGCACCAACGCAGGCCGGAATAACTGTATATCGTTTCGGTGCGGGGACAGTGGACCGCGGGCAGCCCGCAGTCCGGTAACGGATCGCTCTTTCGCGTCTGCTCCTCAGAACGCCGGCACTGGTTCTGCCCTTAGCTTGATGCCTGTGGGGCAGGCCGCCCAGGGGCCGGTCGCTCCTAGCACCCCACCGGGGCCGCACGCCCGACGCGATGGCCATCTCACACGCCTCGGATAGGGCCGCCGGCGCCGCTTCCGCGCGAACACGAGCAGCACGATCGGAATGGCCGACAGGGCCATCCCGATGGCCAGTGTGGCTCCGGTTCCGAGACGCTGGAAGGCAGCCCCGGCACCCGCATACCCGAGGATGCCGCCGATCCAGCGCGCCGACCCGGCCCAGGCCAGGGCCCGCGACAGCGAGGGACGGGGCACGAGGTCGGTCACCAGGGCCAGCCCAAGGCCGCTGGTCCTGAGCGGTACCACGACCAACACCGAGGCGATCATGAACTGCCATAGCAGACTGGACCCGGAAAGAATCGCCAGCGCCGCAACCCCCAAGACGTAACCCGCTACCAGATATCGCTTGCGCCCGGTGCGGTCCGACAGCGACCCCAGGAGCATCGGCAGCGGCATCGCAAGAGCGTTGGACGCCGCGTTGGTGCTGGCAAGCGCCAGCGCACTGAAGCCCAACCCGTTCATCAGCAGTGAGCGCCCCAGCAGGAAGAAGAAACCGGAGGTCGACGACAGCACAGCCGCCGCGAGGAAGAAATAGAAGCCCGAACCGAGCGGCCGCGCCGAACTCTCGGCGGCAGGCGGCTCGCCGGCAGCGGGCTGAGCCGACCGGTAACGGGCTTCGGCTCCGCCTTCACGTCGGCCACGAGGAGACCGAAGAGCGGCCACAGAGCGAGCACCCCGGCGGCCACACTGAATAGCGTGGGGAAGCCCCAGCGGTCCACGATGGCGCCCATCGATAGCCCGCCGATGAGCGCGCCCAGGCTGACGGCGACGGTGAGGATGCCAAAAACCTTGCCGCGCTCCTCTTGCCCGGCGCTCAACCCGGCCACGATAGTGACCAGCGAGGTCGCCACGCCGGCGCAGTACCACAACAGCATCGTCAGCGCAGTCAGGCTGACGACGCTCGACACGTGCCCCATCCCCCAGCTCAGGGGAATGCCGAGGAGCCCCGTCACGATGATCGGTATCTTGTGGCTGCGGAAAACACGCGCGACCCAACTGGCGCTCGCCGACCCAATGGAGATGCCCGCGAAGGCCGTCGCGAGATAGATCCCCACCATCGCCGGGCTCACACCCAATCGCGTCGCGTAGACCGGCAGCAGCGGCACCGCGCCGGCCCCAAACCACCACGGGATCAGGTTACACAAAAACAACACCGCAATCTGTTTCTTGGTCATCCTCCGCTCCCCACCCTTACACTCAGACCCAGACCACGCTGCGCGGACCTATGCCCACGGCCGGCAACGCCGCTCCACTTTATCCTATTATTATAGATATTATAGTCTAAATTGCAAGCCCCGGCGGCTTCGCCAGCTGAGTCTTGTAGACGGACGGCGATTGGCTACAATGACACTGTGTATCAGCCGACAAACTTAATTGAGGAGCACAAAGTCAATGAGAAGATCGCACGGCCAAGTCAGATCGCGCATCCCTTGGTGGTCCACGGCTGTAGTGGTCCTGGCGCTCGCCATCTCGGCCTGCACGCCGACGGTAGCGCCCACGCCGCAGCCGACGGAGCCGGTGGGAACCGGGACCGCCACACCGATCCCCGAGCCGACGGCGGGCACCGCCCCCAACCTCACCCTCGACCAGTTACGCAACCTGACCTACCCCATCGAACTCGCCCCCGACGGTGAGGCCCAACTGGTCGACGGCAGCTTCAGCGCGCCGGCTGCGCCCGGCAGCGCGGCAGAAATCACTATCGATCTCTCCGCCAGCTTCGCCTTTGGCGACATCAACGGCGACGGCGTTCCCGACGCCGCTGTGGTGCTGGTCGCCCAGACGGGCGGCTCGGGCACCTTCTACTACCTGTCGCCGGTGCTCAACCAGGACGGCACGCCCAACCCGCTCACGCCTGAGCTCCTCGGCGACCGCGTCGAGCTCCAGTCGCTCGCCATCGCCGCCGAGCAGATCGACGTGGAGATGATCACGGCAGGCCCCGACGACCCGCTCTGCTGCCCGACCCAGCAGTCGAGCCGCACCTTCGCGCTGAGCGGCACTGAGCTGGAGATCGTGGCTGAGTCGGACACGCCCGCCGAGGCTGGTGCAACGGTCGCACCCGATCTGACCCTCGACCAGTTGCGGAATGCCACGTACCCGCTCGACGTCGCGCCGGGCGGCGAGGCCCAACTGGTCGACGGCTCGTTCAGTGCCCCGGCGGCGCCCGACAGCGCATCTGAGATCATGGTCGATCTCTCCGACAGTGCCGCCTCCGGCGGTATCGCCTACGGCGACATCGACGGCGACGGCGTCCCCGACGCCGCCGTGGTGTTGGTCGCCGAGACGGGCGGCTCCGGCATCTTCTACTACCTGGCCCCCGTGCTCAACCGGAGCGGCACACCCGAGGCCCTGGCCCCGGTGCTGCTCGGCGATCGCATCGAGATGCAGGCACTGTCCGTCGAAGCCGGGGAGATCAGCGTGGACATGCTCACCGCCGGGCCCGACGATCCGCTCTGCTGCCCGACCCAGGAGACGCACAACGTCTACGCCCTCGTCGATGGCGCCCTGGAGCTCGTGTCCGGCGAATAGCGACGACGCGCCGCCGACCCCGGCCGGCACGGCGTCCGTCACACCCCGCCCGTACGGAGACGCCCCATCGGGGCGGCTTACGCCGCGGCTGCCTTCCTACCCGCCTAGGATGTGCCGCCAGCACGTCTGCCGACGGGCCAACCCCGCCGGCTGCTGGCAGCTCACGTGACGCAGCGATCCGCTACTGGACCGAGGGCGGCCCGCCCGCGTCACGAGGCGCCCCACCGGGGCGTCTCTATCCAGCCGTGCACGCCCTCCGCCGTGGAATCGGCGCCCGCCTACGGAATCCGCGTCCGCCGGCCCGGCAAGGCCGGCAGCCCGTTCTCCTGCCCGTCCAGGTAGAACCACGCACAGCTCGACACATCGTCCTGCCGCTCGAACAGACCGTAGGTCCGCTTGCGAGCCTCGGCAGCCACGTCGATCGGCGCGTCGGCATGGGTGAGCTCCAGCCCCGCCGCGTACATCTGCGCCATGCTCTCCGGCGTCCAGGCGCCGATCTGCTGGAGCGTGACCCGGCACGCCTGCTGGAACCACACCGGGTCCGGCACGTGCAGCCGGTAGAAGCAGTAGTGATACTGCTCGTGGTCCGCCACATGGCATCCCTGGTAGAGCCCGGCGTACTGGCCCTGCCCCCAGCCCGTGCCGATGTAGTCCTCGGTTCCCGTGCCGCACAGCGTGGGGTTCGTCGTATCGCCGTCCAGGAACACCTTGACCTCGCCCTCTCCCCACCACGACCGGTAATACGTGCCCTTGTCGGCCATCACGCCTACGTTACACCCCAGAAAGCGGCCGCGTCCCCCCACTTGTGGCAGAATCGTGTAGTCCTCCAGCAGCTTGGTCGGGGATTCCCGCCGCCAGTGGGCGTGCAAGTATCCCGCCGCCTCGGGATGCACGTCGCCGACCGTGCAGTCGACGTCGTAGTAGAGCGATCCCAGGCGGACGTCCGTCTCGTTGGTCACCCGGATTCGCGCACTGCTGCGGAACGGCATCGGGATGGTGCAGTTGAAGCTGCGCCCCTCGGGGCTCGAAAAGAGCGCCGAGTGAAACGTCGCCATCCGGCCCAGCCCCAGCGAGAAGAAGTCGCCCAGCGGAGCCGAGACCGCGGGCGTCGCCGCGCCGTCCCAGAACATCTCCAGCCGCAGCCCGCGCAGCATCTGCGGGCTGCGATCGTCGATCGTGATCCAGATGCGGCGCACGGTGCCGCTGGTATTCCCGAGGTCCAGCAGGGTCGCGGAAGCGCCGGCGGGTAACGAGATAAACGGGTGGCGCTTCCGTCCATCGTTGCCGAAGCAGGCGTGCCCCGGCTCCGCCGTGGGGTTCTCAGGGCTTGCCCAGCGTGTCCGGGCATCTCGGGGGATCAGGTACATCGGATCTTGGCTCATCGTGAGGCCTCCTTGGCCGCGGAAGATAGCGAAATGCACCGCCGATTCTATGGCCGAACGCACGGCGGGCAACCGCCGGCCCTCTGGCGTTTGGCCTACGCGAAGTGAAGAGGCCGCGCGGCGGTCCATGCAACACTTGATGAAGGTGCAGTTGATTGACCAGCATCTGTCGAGGTGTATACTGGCACAGATAGACCACACAGCGGCTGAGCCAACCCTCATTGAGGCCGAACGAGTATGCAGAGAGGCAACATGCCGTAGGCAACCGGAGTCCGGGGTTCGGCCCCGGCCGCCGGGTTTGAGCTGTAGCCACTTGGCCTTCGACGATATTTCGAGGGCCGCCAACACCGATCGCCGCATCATCACGCCCTGGCATAGTCGCCAGGGCCCACTCGCCGGCGGCCTCCACGTAGGAAGGAACGAGGTGTCATCCGATGGCGCAAGACGAACTGACGGATAGCCGCCCCACTCAGACACCGAGAGGAGACGCTGAATCCCTTCACACCCAACTGCTGGATGCTGTCGGCCAGGCAGTGATCGCCACGGATCTCGCTGGTCGCATCACCTACCTGAACCGCGCGGCTGAAGCCCTCTACGGATGGGCGGCCGATGAGGTCATCGGCCACAATATCGTCAGTATCATTCCGGCCCCTGCGCTCCGCGAGCAAGCAGCTGAGATCATGGCGCGGCTCAGTACCGGCGCGTCCTGGTCAGGAGAGTTCCAGGTCCGGCGGCGGGACGGCACCGTGTTCCCTGCCATCGTCACCGATGCCCCCCTCCACAACGATCGAGGGGAACTCATCGGCGTCGTCGGGATCACCACCGACATCACCGATCGCGTAGCTGCCCGCCGGGAGCTGGAGCGAAACAGCCGGCGGATCGGCGATATCCTGGAGAGCATCAGCGATGCTTTCTTTGCCCTTGATGAGGACCTGACGATCACCTACATCAACCGGGTCGCCGAGCAGGTGCTCGACCGGCGCCGGGACGAGGTCCTCGGTCGACGTTTCACCGACGCCTTTCCGGACACCCGCGGCTCCATCTTCGAAGAGAAGTACAGGCAGGCCATCCGGGAGAAACACCCACTGAGGTTCTCCACAGAGTTCGGCGAGCCGCCCGGCGGGACTGGTACGAAGTGAACGTCTATCCCCAGCATAACGGGATCGCGGTCTACTTCCGGGTCATTACTGAGCAGAAGCGTATTGAGCGTGAGTTGCGCGAGGCTCTCCAGAAGTACCGGGTGCTCTTCGACTCCTTTCCCCTGGGGATCACCATTGCCGACAGCAGCGGGCATATCATCGAGGCAAACGAGGCCTCGCAGGAACTGCTCGGCCTGTCGGTAGAGGCACAGCAGACGCGCCACATTGATGGCGCGGAATGGCGGACCATCCGACCGGATGGGACGCCGATGCCGCCCGATGAGTATGCCAGCGTGCGAGCGCTGAGTGACGGACGTCTGGCGGTGAACGAGGAGGCGGGCATCGTCAAGCCCGGCGGCGCGGTCACGTGGATCCACGTGACCGCCGCCCCTCTGGCGGACGATCGCGTCGTCATTGCCTACCAGGACATCACCGCCCGAAAATCGGCTGAGGAAGCGGCAGCGGCTGAGCACAACATGATGCGTTCGCTCCTCGAGTACACCCCGGACGCGATCTACTTCAAGGACCGGGAGCACCGTTTCGTGCGCGTCAGCAGGACCATGGTAAAGGGCCAGGGCCTGGAGCCGTCGGATCTCATCGGCAGGACCGACTTCGATAACTTTCCCATTGCCCAGGCGGAGCAGTTGTACAGAGACGACACCGCTGTGCTGGAGACGGGGAAGCCCATCGTGGGCAAGGTCGAGAAGCTCACCCTTCCCGACGGCAGCGAGCACTGGTTCTCAGTGAGCAAGATGCCGCGTTATGATCAGGCCGGGCAGATCGTGGGGACGATGGGCATCTCCCGCGACGTGACCGACCTGCGCCAACTCCAGGAGGAGCTGCGCCACCAGGAGCGCCTGGCGGCCGTCGGCCGGTTGGCCAGCGGAATCGCGCACGACTTCAACAACCTGCTGGCAACGATCGTGCTCTATGGCCAGTTGGCCCTCAACCGGCGCGCAGAACTGCCGCCGGACGTGGGCAAGGCGCTCGACACTATCTTGTCGGAAGCAGACCATGGTGCGGCCTTGGTCCGGCAGATCCTCGATTTCAGCCGCAGTGCAATGCTGCAGATCCAACCGCTGGACCTCACGGAGTTGGCCCAACAGGTGCTGAACGTCCTGCGCCCGATGCTTCCGAGGACGATCCGGCCGCGGCTTGACACGGCTTGCACCCTTAAGGGCGCTTGCACCCTTGAGGGCGCTTGCACGAGCTGCGGCGTTATGGCGGACGCCGCCCGCCTGCAGCAGGTGCTGATCAACCTGGCGCTCAACGCGCGGGATGCGATGCCCAACGGCGGGGAGCTGCATATCGCCGTTTGCCGGCTCGACCTGGTGCCGGCGATGGTGCCGCCGGTTGACGGTATGGCGCCGGGTCCGTGGGCCCGGCTCCAGGTCACCGATACCGGGACAGGGATGTCTGAAGAGGCCCAGGTACACCTCTTCGAGCCCTTCTTCACGACCAAGGGGCCGGGCGAGGGCAGAGGACTGGGCCTCTCCCAGGTCTATGGAATCGTCAAGCAGCACGACGGCTATATCGATGTGCGGACCGAACTCGGCGTCGGCACCAGCGTCGCCATCTATTTGCCCGCGATTGAGCACAGGGTGAAGGACGCCGAGAGCACTTCCGGCCCTGACGATCAGTTGGGCCACGGGGAGCTGCTCCTGTTGGTGGAAGATCAGGAGGCTCTCCGCTCCGCCCTGGAGCAGTTCCTCACGTCCTCCGGTTACCGCGTGATGGCCGTCGCGGATGGCCCCGAGGCGCTCGACCTTGCCCTGCACGAGGCGCCCGATCTGCTTATCACCGACATCGTGTTACCCGGGATGAGCGGGATCGAGCTGTTGCCCGCCATCCGCGAGCTCTATCCCGAGACCAAGGCCGTCGCCGTGACGGGCTACGCGCTGGATGTGAGGCTCGATTCCCTGCTGAGCGCCGGATTTGACGCGGCGGTCGCCAAACCCTTCGACATCGACCAGCTGCTGTTGACCATCCGCACTGTCCTGACCTGAGCGCGTCGCCATAGGCCAGGGGTAGGGCTATCGCATCTGGCCATCGCACCGGCACCTGCCGCCATCCGCCTTTCGGTGTATCATACCCCCATACTCCCTTAGCCCGCAGGAGGCATCCTATGCAACCGACCGTACTTCCGCTGTGGCCCGGCGCTGCGCCGGGCTCTGAAGATTGGAACTGGCCCGAGCGCGAGGTCGTGCGGCCGCCGAGCGAGGGCGTTACCGTCGTCCTCAACGTCGCCCGCCCCACCCTCACCGTCTCGCTGCCCGACCCCGACCAGGGCGATGCGCCGGCCAACGGTGCAGCCATCGTGGTCTGTCCCGGCGGCGCGTTCCACCTGCTCGCCATCGAGCACGAGGGCCACGAGGTCGCGCGGTGGCTCAACGCCCACGGCATCGCCGCCGGCGTCCTCAAGTACCGCGTGATCCACACCGGGGAAGACTTCGAGGCCGATATGCAGGCCAATATGGGCGATCGCGACCGGTGGGCCGAGATCATGGCCTGGTACCGCCCGATGATGCTCGCGGACGGCCAACAGGCGCTGCGTATCATGCGCGGCGCCGTCCAAGGCGCGCACGCCAATGAGTGGGGGATCGACCCGCAGCGCGTCGGCATCATGGGCTTCTCGGCGGGCGGCTCGCTGACGCTAGCCGTGGGGCTGGCCGACAATGATGAGTCCAACGCCGATGCAAAGCCCGACTTCCTGGGCGTGATCTACGGCGGCGGCCACGGCACGGACGCCGTTCCATCCGACGCCCCGCCCCTCTTCACGCTCTGCGCGGCCGACGATCGGATCGCGGCGCCCGGCATCGTCGGGCTCTACCAGGCGTGGAAGGAGGCCGGCGTCCCCGTGGAGCTCCACATCTACGCGAAAGGCGGCCACGGCTTCGGCATGCGCCCCCAGGGTCTCCCCACCGATGGCTGGATCGAGCGGTTCGCGGAGTGGCTGGCAGAGATCGGAATCACCGGCAGCTAATGTCTCCAGTGCCCGGCACTTAGGCGGCCGGTCCCGCGGCCGCGATGCCTCCCGCTACAGCTGCGCGTGTCCAGTGCCCGGCACCCGTTAGCCGAAGCAGAGCTTCCGGGAAATCAGGCCGCGGGCGGCGTCGCGCGGGACGCTGCCACCGCGCCTACCACCGCCGCCGACGTCCACGTGACGGCCATCTCCACCACGCAGATCCATAGCGCCGTGGTGTACGTCGGAATCACGCCGAGCGCCCAGAGCACGAAGACCGCGAGCCCCAAGATACCCGGATCCAGCCCCAGACCGATCGCGCGCACCACAGCGACGGCGCCCCCTCGCCCGACTCTCACGGCCGCCGCGATGGCCAGCGACAGCGCGGCGAGCACGGTCACCGCCACGGCGCCGACCACGATCACGCCCGCGTAGCCCGTCACCGTCGCCGGACGAATTGCCACCAGCGCGATCACGATGCCTACCGCCACACCCACCGCAAATACGCGTCCCGGCCACCGGAGCACCCGCCAGCCGCCGAGCGCGATGCCGACCATCACGGCGGCCACCAGGAGCCCCAGCTCGCCCTTCAGGAGCGTGACCACCTGCCCCGGACGCGTGATCGGCTCGAAACGATACTCGCCCAGCGCCACCCACTGCCATGCCTCGGTAGGCGCGTGGTCGGCGACGTGGAGCAGGACCCCTTCTTGCCCCATCGCCACCACCACGTTACCGGTGACGGGGTCCACCAGCGCATCGTGCGGCCCGGGGCTCCCGGAGATGTTGGACCGCGTCGCCTGGTAGTAGGCTACACGCGCATCGTCGCCGGTCAGGGCCACCGCGGTCATCCATGTCGCGCCGTCGTCGCTCGAAGCATCGATGCCCGTCCCCGGCGTGAAGCGGTACAGGACCGGTCCCGCCATCAACGTCCAGGGCGCGTCGTGCACGGGACAGGCCGGCTCCGAGCTCGACACCTCGCCTCCGCCCGACGAGGGGAGCGGCCACGAGGCGTCGCTCTCGCGCCAGGTCAGCCCGCCGTCAGCGCTGACGAAGGCGCGCGTCAGCGCGTAGGCGTGGCGCGGCCCGGCGTAGAGCTGCCCGTCCCGCGCTGCCACGCACAGGATCCCCTCGTCCGGCGGGCCGCTGTTGCCGAGCGTCGCCAGCGCCGCCAACGCCAGGACCCACCAGGCCCTCCGAGGAATACGGCCGCGTCGCATGTTGGGACGCCTGTAGGGGCGCAGCATGCTGCGCCCTCCGCGACACGCTACGCCCTCCGCCGCCCGCCACAGCGCCCACGCGATCCCAAGCGCGGGCAGCGTCAGCAGATCGGTGGGGTCGCGCACGAGCAGCGGCTTCCAGCCGAAGACCCCCGCAAATCCGGTCGAAAACGCCGCCGTGGCCGCGGGCACCGTCTTCACCACCGCGAACACCGCCCCCACGATCGCTATCGAGATCCAGATCGACCACGCGCCGCCCGGCGATCGCGTCACGCAACCGGCGCCGCCTCCTCCCACCTGATCCTGTAGAGACGTGGCGGTGCCACGTCTTCTGCTCGTCCACAGCGCCACCGGCACCGCGACGACCAGCGGCGCGAACCCCAGCCACGCCACGTCGCCCAGCTTGCCGGTGACCCATCCGGGCACAACTACCCTCAATACGTGATCGTTCAGCAGCAACACCACCACCAGCGCCAGCGTCCACGGCCGGGCGAGCGCCCGCAGGGCGTGGGTTAGCGGGGGTGTTGGTGCCCTTAAGGGTGCGAGTGCCCTTAAGGGTGCGGGTGCCCTTAAGGGTACAAGCGTCGGACTGGACTCTCGGATGTCGGACATAGTCACCTCACAAAAAGATGGATAGGATCGCGGGACACGGGTCGGAGCCGGTGCAGCTACGGCCAGTATACATCGATTGCCAGCCGGCTCCACGCGCCCTGAATGCGCCGGGTTTTGACACCTGCGGACTTCGCCGCTATGATGGCGCCACGATCAACGACCGTACCCCACACCGCCCGCCAGGCTGCTGGCGCCTACGCCAGGCTGCTGGCGCCCGCCAGGCTGCTGGCGCTTACACCAGGAGGAGATCTATGCCGTTGACACGACCGAACGGGAAACTGACACGACGCTCGCGCCCGCCAGGCTGCTGGCGCCCGCCAGGCTGCTGGCGCCCGCCAGGCTGCTGGCGCCCGCCAGGCTGCTGGCGCTGGTACTGCTCCTCATTCCCACCCTGGCTTGCGTGCTCACCACGCCGTCGAGCGATTCGGCCACACCGACGCCCGGCGTCACGGAGCAGCCCACGGGAGCCATCGACACGCCCACCGTGACGCCGCTTCCCAAGCCCAGCAAGACGCCGGCCCCTGCCACGCTTACCATCTCCGTGGCCACCGACGGCAGCGGCGACTACGTCTCGGTTGAGGACGCGGTTCAGGCCGCGACACCCGGCTCGACCATCACGCTCGCGCCGGGCACCTACCGGCTGGCGGAGGGGCTAGTGATCGACAAGTCGCTGACCCTGGTCGGCGCCGGCGTCGACCTGACCGAGATCGTGAGCGCGGCGGATGATTTCGTGGTGAATTTCATCGGCGCCCGCTCCCCCGACGAGCTTACCGGCGGCACCTTCGAGGCCAACGGCATTACCTTCACCCACGACGGCCCCGGTGCTTCCGACGTGGTGCTCATCCAGGGCGGCACGATCACCCTGGACCACTGCCGGTTCACCGGCGCGGTCTACCTGGAGGGTGGACCCGCGTATGCGGGCGCCCTTAAGGGTGCGGGCCTGCACGTCGTGGGCTCGACGACGGGCACCGTGTCGGCCTGCGACGCCTCCAACAACAATCTCGACGGCATCCGCCTGCAGGACAAGGCCCGGCTCACGCTCAACGGCAACACCTGCAGTTCTAATGCCGAGATGGGCATCCAGTTCCGTGATGCCAGCGGCGGCACGGCGATGGGCAACACCTGCGAGAGCAACGGGCTCAGCGGCATCAGCCTCACCGACACGGCCAACGCGAGCCTTAAGGAGAACGTTCTGCGCGACAACACCCAATCCGGCCTGTCCTACTTCTTGGCGAGCGGGGGCGACGCCACGTCCAACACGTCGTCGGGCAACGGGCTGCACGGCATCACGGTCAACGACGACGCCGATCCCCTGCTTGTCGACAACGCGTGCACCGGCAACACCCAGAACGGCATCGCCTACTTCGAGGCGTCGACCGGCACCGCGCGCGGCAACAGCTGCACCGGCAACGGCCTGCACGGCATCGGCGTCAACGAGGACGCCACGCCAAAGCTGGAGAATAACGAGTGCAGCAACAACAATGAGGTGGGCATCCGCCTCGCCGACAACAGCAACACCACCGTCACGGGCAACACCTGCAACGAGAACCAGCTCTCGGGCATCATCGTGCGGGATCAGGCCACGGCCGTCCTCCAGGACAACGTGGTCGACGGCAACGGCGAGAGCGGCATTGCCTACTTCGGCAGTGCGGGCGGCGAGGCCTCGAACAACCAGGCGCAGAGCAACGGCCTCCACGGCATCGATCTCTATGGCACCAGCTCCCCGACGCTGCAGACCAACACTTGCAGCCAGAACACCCAGGTGGGCATCCGCATCACGGAGAATGCGGCTCCGCACTTGGTCGGCAACACCTGCGCACGGGTAACACGCTCTCGGGCATCGTGGTCCGAGACTCGGCCCGGCCGGCGATCGAGAACAACGCGCTCAACGGCAACGCCGAGAGTGGCGCTGCCTACTTCGGCACCTCCGGCGGCACCTTCCGCAACAACGAGGTCAACGGCAACACGCTCAACGGCGTGAGCCTCAACGACCAGTCTCAGCCCACCATCGAAGGCAACACGATCACGGACAACAGCGCGGCCGGGCTCTCCTATTTCGACCAGAGCGGCGGGAGCGCCCAGGGCAACACCATCAGCGGCAACAAATGGGGCATCTACGTCGAGGCCGGCGCCAACCCGACGCTCGGCGCCAACGCGGTGTCAAACAACGCCACGGACATCGACGACCGGCGTACGCCGTAGTAACGAGCCCACAGTGCAAGGACAGAAGAGATCCTCGGGAATGGACCTCCTCGCCCGCGCTGAGACCTTTGGGGTTTCCTTCGAAGTAGGAGCCTGCTATACAGGAAAACCCCAAAGGTCTTTCCCGAAGCGCTATCTTGCTCCTGCACTCGTGGTCAGTTAACCTGATTCGTGGAGACTGTCATCCTGAGCGGGCGCCCTTAAGGGTGCGGGCGCCCACGCAGTGGGCGCGCGAAGGATCTATGTCTACAGGACCAAGATTCTTCGCCTCCGGCTCAGAATGACATTTGCACCATTCAGCTTGACTGACCACTGGGCGTTACACCAGATTGTTTGGGAGGAACCTATGAGTGAGCGGCGATCCGACGGCACCCTTGGCACGCAGTTTTTCGCAATCGTCACCGACCCGATGGTCTATCGGGGAATGCTCTATCTCCTGCTTGCCTTTCCCCTGGGCACTTTCTACTTCATCCTGCTGGTGACGGGCTTCTCGCTGGGCCTCGGCCTCTTGATCGTCTGGGTCGGGATACCGATCCTGGTGGGGGTGCTCGTGCTGGCGCGGCTCCTCGGCGCGATGGAACGGGCGCTGGCCAACGGGCTCCTGCGCACCAACATCCGCGCACTGCCCCCGGTCGAGCCGGGCACGCTGTGGCAGCGGCTGAAGGCGCTGCTCGTCTCCGGCATGACCTGGCGGAGCGTCGGCTACCTCTTCGTCAAGTTCCCGCTGGGCATCATCGCCTTCGTGCTGTTGGTGACGCTGCTGGCCACGCCCCTGGCGATGCTCTTTGCCCCGCTCTACTACAACCTGCCCGACGTCACCATCGGCAGCGGCGTATGGCAGGTGGACACCCTCGGCGAAGCCGTCATCGTCAGTCTCGTGGGCGCCCTGCTCTTCTTCGGGGCCCTCCACGCTTTCAAGTGGACCGCGCTGGCATTCGGTCGCGTGACACGCTGGATGCTCAACGGCTAGGCGGGGAGTTACCGGTTGTCAGTTTCCAGTTGGCCGACGCAGCCAACCGGCCCCCGCCATCCGCCATCCCACAGCCGGCATTCGCTCCCGCCTTCCGGCCTCTAGCTCCAGTGCCAGATCAGGGCAGCTTTTCGGGTAAGATCCTCACTCATCTCCGTTCCAGGCGGATCTGTGATCCGCCGCTCTGCGCGCAGAGCCGGCGGATCACCCCCAGTACCCTGGGACATGATCCGCCTGGAACATGTGTCTTCGTAACCTATTCTCGAAAAGCACCTATGCTGTTGCCCTAGTCCGGCACCGTCCCCAATGGATCCGGCATGCCCGGATCCACGCCGAGGGTCTCCGCCATCACCTCCGTGCTCCGATCGATCTGGAACTCCACCCAGACCGGGAAGTGATCCGAAACCCGGTAGGACATCTGGGACAGCGTGAGCTCCTGGAAGACCGCACCCGCGATGTCGATCACCCCCGCCCGCTGGGTCACCAGCAGATCGAGGTCGCCCATAAACCACGCGATCTGGTCGTAGTACTTGGGCTTCGTCCCGTACGTGGTCTGCAGGTTGAGCAGCCCGGCGGGCACGACCAGCCCCGAGGAGACGAAGGCCTGGAAGAGCGGGTTGCTGCCGCGCTCGTCGATGTTGAAGTCGCCCAGCACGATCAGGTTGTTCTCCTCGCCGCCCGCCGTGGCCCGGTCGCGGATCTCGGTGGCGGTGTAGGCCGCGACCGCGCGCAGCTCGGGCAGCCGGTCCTCCGGCACGGCTGCCGTACTTGATGTGCGCCGTGAGCAGCGCAAAGCGCTCGGCCTTCGACGACCCGGGTGAACCGGCCATGAAGCCCACGATGAAGGGCGTGCGATCGAACTGCTCCGAAGGCGTTCCGTCGGCTGTGGGCGGACAGCACGATCTCGCCCGCGAGCCCTGAGGGGGTCACGCGGCGCTTGTCGTAGACGAAGGTCAGCCGCTCGCCGTTGCCCGCGTCGCCCGCCGTCACGTCGCTCAGCACCACGCCCCAGTTGGGTCCCAGGAAACCGTCGACCAGCAGCCGCAGCCCGCTGGTATCGCGCTTCACCTCCTGGATCGCCATCACGTCGAACCGCCGCACCACCTCGGCGATGCAGGCCATCGCCCGCAGGTTGCGCTTGGGGCTGCCGGGGTTCTCGGTCCACTCGTCGAAGACCCGCCCGAAGCCGCGGATGTTCCACGTGCCGATCAGCAGGTTGGCGTCGACGTGCTTCTCAGGGATCCCGGACGCGGTGATCCTCCGCCGGAGCCGCGCGATGTCCTCCACGACGGGACGCGGGTAATCTGTGTAATCCATGGTCGGCCTCCTCTCTATCACGAGCAACCGTTCCCATTCCCTGCCCCCATCCTGACGCATTCCTCCTCTCTTGTCAATAGCCCAGATTGGGCGGGTGCGTTTCAGGATGGGCGTGAGTTGTCATCCTGAACTCAGTGCAGGATCTCCGCCTTGCGGTTACGGCTGCATCCGTGGACAGAGACCTTCTTTATCCCCCGAGACGAAACGTACCCGATTGGGCCAATCTGAGAGACTGGTCCGTCTGACCCGCCCCGTCGAACGCGGGTGCCCGCCGCTCCTCACCAGACGTTGAGACCATCCCAGCGATCGAGGGAGGGGCCGGGGGCGATGCCTGCAGCATGGGCGGCAGCCTGGCGGGCGCGGACATCGAGTTGGCGGTAGAAGTCGGCGAGACGGGCCTCGACCCACTCCTTGAGGTTGCGGGGGGCCCACTCATTGTCGTTGAGTTCTTCGGCGATGTGGGCTCGACGGGCGAGGGCGGTGAAGGCGGCGGCGCCCTGGGCGATGAGCGAGGCGTCGGCGTCGGGGAAGGTGGTCGCCTGCGGCGCAGTCGAGGTCCTCAAGGGTGTGGTCGGTGGTGTAGAAGATGCGGACGACGTCTCCGCCGGCGGGTTCCTCGGGATCACTGATGAAGAGCAGATCTCCGGGCCAGACGTCGAAGTTGCGCCAGTGGGGCGGGTGGTCGGGGGCGTCCTCGTCGTAGTTCCACCAGACGCGGTCGATGGTGCGGTAGGTGAGGGAAGAGACGTCGATCTCGCGGCCGGCAGCGGCAAGCTCCACGGTGCCGACGGCGTGGAGGGGCAGGTGTTCGGTGTAGGCGTTGAGGGCCTGGCGGATGCCTTCGTCGAGGTCGTCGGTGGAGTAGCGGGCGTTGGTGACGTCGGAAAGCTGCAGTTCGACGCGGTCTCTCAAGGTGGCGAGTGTGTAGCTCACGGTAGCCTCCTGGGAGGTGGGAACGTGTCCGACGTGTGGAGTTGCGGATGGTGACAAAGGGATCGTGATCACGACGATCGTCGGGGCTCTGTCACCACGTCATTGGCCGTCCATGAGGGTGACGTGGCGGATGAGGTCGGGGTCGACGCCGTGGTCGAGGTAGAAGCGGGACTGGCTGCTGCCAGGCATAGCGGTTGTCTGAGGCAAAGGTGGTGGGGGCGGGGATGCCGCTGGCAGATTTGACGACATGCAGATCTGCTCGTGGAGGTGGGCCCCGGCATAGCGGCCGTCAGCGTTGCCGATGGTGCCGATGGGATCGCCGACCTCGACGACCAGGCCGGCGGCGACGAAGAGCGAGTGAAGGTGCCAGCCTCCCCACACGATCAAGGCGCCGGAAGGCGTGATCCCCAGGATCTGACAGACACGACCGGTGCCTCCGCCGTAGTTGGCCGCGGCCAGGACCAGGCCGGAGAAGGGCGCGACCAGGGGTTCGCCGAGGTCGGTGTTCCCCATCGATTCGAGATTCCAGTCTTCGCAGCGTTCGGGGTGGTAGTTGTAGGGGCCGAGGTGGGCTGCCTCGTACCAAGGCTTTTCGAGGTTCTTCATGGGAGGCGGAAGGACGACCGCGCGAGGGATGCCGTTAGTGTCCATTGATCGCTCCTTTACGCTGACGGCGTAGTCGCGGAAGGCGGGGGTAGAGGTCGTAGATAGCCTGGACGTAGAGGTCGTGCACCATGCCGACGCTGTAGATGTGCACTCCGGCGACGTAAGGATCGGTGGAGACCAGAGCGTCGTAGCGGATCCACTGATCCAGCAGATACCCACTATCCACGTAGCCGAGGGTCTCGCGCCAGAGGTTGTATTCGGTGATGTAGAGGGGGATGTCGAGGCCGCGGGGTAGGATGTGGCGGGTGTAGACGTCACGATAGCGGCCGAGGTGGGATCCGAGGTTGAGGTTGACGTCGCCGTACTCGTGCAGCGCGATAGCGTGGCCACCGGCTGCAGCGCGCTCGAAGACTCCGGTGGGGGCGCAGGCATCCCAGGCCCAGGGCTCGGGGGTGCCGACGGAGTGAGACCAGAGCGCGAGGTGGTAGCCGTTGGCCTCCGCGATGTCCATGCAGTGGATCATAAAGCGGGCTTGGGCGGCGGCTGCCTCGGGTGTGGGCGGGTTCTGCTCGTTGATGATCTCCCAGTAGCGGTAGTGCTGCCGGAAGGGCTCCCAGCGAGGCATAAGCTCGGCCATGCGCTTTTCTGCCTGCCAGCGTTGGTCAAGGTCGGATCTCCACCACTCCAGGTTGCCCAGGCCAGGCGCATCAATGAGCCGGCCGACGATGGCGGGCGTGGCTCCGGTCTGGCGCGATCAGCCTCGCGGAGGATGTCGCCGGCAGCGCCGAGCGAGACGATGACCTTTGCGGTGGGCGGGGCGGCTCCGAGGGGCAACAGGGGGGCGAAGATCTTATCGGACTGTCCTCCATCGCCCGACGCCGTGAAAGCCCAGCTTCGTTCCTCGAGGAACGTAGTTTGCGGGCCGCCACAGGGGCGGGGGTGTGACGGGCGGGGGCGGGGGCTCGGGATCCGGAGGAAGAGGAGGATCCGGCGGGGCTCTGCGGGTGTGTCGACGTAGCGCAGGGCGATCCGGGGGTTGAGGTTGGCATAGTAGGCGGTGAATGCGGAGCGGCGATCGACAGGGATGCCGGGCAGGGTGACGGTGTAGGACCGGGCCCCGGGTGGCCAGGTGGCGAGGTGATCGTGAGACGGGCCGATGACGCGACCTTCGCTGCAAGCCTGGATGTAGTAGGCGAGACGGGCGGCGGGATCGGTGATGAGATCGAAGTCGACCACGTAGCCGAAGGCGTCGAACCATTCGCCAGGGGCTTGCGTTCGCAGGCTCGGGCTCGGGGCTCGGGCTGTCGGGATCGGGCGTCAGGTCGATGTACCAGGCATCGGTGAAGAAGTCGATGGGGGCGCCGGGTGTGGCGCGACCCTCACCTGCAGGGTGACGGTGAGGCGGGTGTTCGCGTCGCAGTGCAGGGCAGTAGGTCTCGGTGGTCCACTCACGGTCAGAGAAGCCGGCGCCGAAGGTGCGCCAGGGAAAGACAAGCGATGTCGACGATGAGGCGCCAGACAGCAGCTCCCGGGGAGCCGTCGCCGTGGTTGTGCACTTCCACAGGGACGGCGATATTGACGAGTGCCGGCTGAGGACGATGCAAGGATAGGCGAGGTCGACGCTGAAGGGACCGGATCCGAAGATCTTGTAACGAGACGTCTCCGTCGAGGATGCGGCGATCTGCGTCGGGCATCTGAGCGCGCAGCTTGTGGACACACTCGGGGATCAGGGCGACGACCTCGAAGCGGGGCGGATCGTCGGGGGTGTAGCCGGTGCTGAGCAAGGGCGTGCCGAGCGGGCGGATGGTGAGCGAGAAGCCGGCCGGCTGCTGGTTGGTGAGGGTGCCGACGGGCGGTAGGTCGGTCCATTGCTGCTCAAAGCTGGGATTGGTGCAGAGCTGCATCGGCGGGGCTCCTTTCACGGAGGCGTGGTGACGTGGCCATCCGGAGGCCGGTGTCGCCATTACGGGCCCCTTACGGGTGCGAGATCAGGGTGATGACGCGGGCTGGCGGTCTGAGCGACGGGTGTGGCCTGGGTGCCGGAGCGGATCTTGAGGTAGGGATAGGCGCGTAGTTCGGCGGTGTTGACGTAGATGGAGCGGCCGGCAGCGGTGGGGACGTTGACCTCGGTGCCGCCGTCCGTGTAGAGATTGGCGTAGGTGGTGCCGTCGAAGGAGCCCTGGAAGGTGAGGTCGGCGGTGTCCCAGGCGGTGGGCATCACGAGGCCGACCAGGGTGTGAGTGTAGCGGGATGGCGACGGCGCCGCTGAGCGATCCGCTGAGCGCGATGGTGGCGGTGTGGACGCGGCCGGGTGTGTCGGCGGTGACCAGGTAGGGCATGCGTCAGCCTCCGGTTTACGTTGCTACATGGGCCGGGAGACGAGGCCGATCGAGCGGGCGGCAGCCTGAGCGACGGCTCGTGCCGGCCGTGCCGGAGCGGACCTTGAGGAAGGGGGCGCAGCGGAAGTAGAGGGGATCGACGGGGATGGTGGCGGCGGCGGTGCCGGTGACGGTTAACTCGGTGCCCGCGGCGTCATAGGCGTTCTGGTAGGTGACGTTGTCGGCGGAGAACTGGAAGGTGAGATCGGCGGCGGTCCAGGTGGCGGGCATGACGATGCCGACGAGGACGTGGCCGGGGGGCAGGCGCACGGCGTCGCTGAGCGATGCCGAGGCGGCGATCGTGGCGGCGGTGAGGACGGGTTCGTTGTACTGGGTGACCGGGTAAGGCATGGTGTTCCTCCTTTGGGAAGACCTTTGGGGTCTCGGAAAACCCCAAAGGTCAGAGCAGCTCGAATTGGAGGGCGTCGAGGTTGGCGGCGAGATCCTCGGTGGTGCGCTTGTCGGTGCGGTTCTTGAGGCGGTTGGTTGTGACCTGCAGGCGGAACTTGGCGGCGGCGAGGGCGAGCGGGGCGGGAGGCCGGCTTGTAGGCGCGAGGCGCAGGTAGTAGCCCAGGAGATGGGGACCGACGAGGGAGGCTGAGCGGGCGTAGTTCTCTCCGCTGCCGGCGATGATGGCGCGCGGGCGACAGGCCTGGATGGCCGGCAGGAAGGGCGAGGCCGTGAAGTGACAGTTGGCGACGAAGACGGTGCACTGGCGGAGATTGAGGCCGTGGAACGCGTCGACGGACAGGGCGGTGAGGTAGTCGTCTCCGTACCAGTAGGGCTGATCGGGCAGGCCGTGAAGGGCGAAGTAGAGCAGATCGCGGTTCTCAAGCAAGCGGGCGTCGAAGGCCTCGAAGTGCATCGGAGGCGAGGTGAGGGGTTCGACGCCCGCGGCTTTGGAGACGGCCGAGCGTTGGGACGCGCAGCAGTAGGAGAAAGTGTTCACGTGGACATGTTGGATGGTCGGCCGTTGGTACCTTAGTTCTGGTGGTACAGGATGACGACGTCGGTGAGCACTCCGGTGATAGTGATGGCGGCGACTGGGTGAGGACGGCGTGACGAGTTGACGACAAGAGAAGCGCCAGTGATAGCGTCAGCAGACAGGTCGCCAGTGATGGCGGCGTCTCCTCCGGCTGTGAGGTCAGTGCCGACGTCGACGCCAGGTCGCCGGTGACAGCGAGGTCGAGGAAGTGGGACGTACCCAGCGTCTGGAGCGGGTCTGCAGCCTGGTGCCGGGCACGGGCTCGGGCGTTGGTGTCGACGGCCTGGCTGATGACCTGGGCGGTCAGGGTCAGGGCGATGGACAGGACGACGGTGATCAGGGTCATGATCGCCTGGTAGAGCTGCTGCTTCTGCTGGTCAGGGACCACGACGTTGATAGGCGGGAAGGCGTAGGCTGTGCCGGGCTCGGGCTCGGGCTCGGGCTTGGTCTTATCGATGATCATAGGGACCTCCGTTGGAACGTGAGAGGTACTCAGGGCGAACGTGTGAACGTTGGAACGTGGCCCAGCAGACTGGGTGTGAACGTTAGGACCGGTTGACGTACAGCCAGTCTTTGAGCTTGCGGAAGGCGTAGCCGGTGAGGACGGCCTTCAGGTCGTCATCGGGGGCGGAAGCGAGATCGTCGAAGGTGCGGAAGCCGGCACGCGTGAGGGCCTGGGCCGAGACGTCGCCGATCCCGGGAACGACGTGAAATCATCGATGGTGACTGGGCCTGGCCAGCGGTGTTTGCTGTCTCCACCTTCTCGACGTCTTCCATTCCGGGCAAGGTTGGCGGGGTCCACTCGACGACACGGCCGCCATAGAGATAGAGTACGATCACCCCCTCTCGTCTCTCTCGGCTTTAGCGGTAGACGGGTACATCGATCCCTAATTCGAGGACGGCACGTTGTAGAAGACTGGGCATAGGTGCGCTCCTTTTGAGTGTGGCGACACGCCTCCGGGTCCAGCCGGTGAGCATGTCGCCACGGCGAACGGGAGGCGGCGGCAGGCCTGAGGCGCGCCGTCTACGCTTACCCTTCCTCGAACGTCAGGACGATGACAGCATCGGCGGCAGCGGTGCCGGAGGCGCCGTCGTAGTCCAGATTGAGCTTGACGATGTCCCCCTTCTTGATGCGGGGGGTGGCGGCGCCGCGGAAGCCCGCCGGCGCCGACGACCTCGACGGGCGTGCCGGACTGGCCCATTGTCGGTGTAGCTGAGGAAGATGTCATCATCGGCAGACGTGCCGATCTTGATCCGGCCGTCGCCGGCGTTGGACTGCACCATGCTAGACGTGCTGGAGCGTGCAATCCATGGGGGCGGTCCAGGTGTACTGGACAGCCGCGGCGAGGGTGCCGGGGACGACGATGGTGTGACAGAACGGACGGAACATTGGGACCTCCTCGTTGGAACGTGAGAACGTGAAAACGTGTGAACGTTAGCAAGTTAGCGGACGTGAGTGGTGACGGCCTGCAGCTCCTCGAGCGCGATCGGTGTCACCACGACAGGGAAGGGCGCCGGACGTGAGCGGGTAGGACATTTCCCCATCATCGCTCGATGACGTGTGTGAAGTTGTTCACACAAGTATAGGTGCATCACGTCCGGCTGTTCCCCTTTCTGCGGGGGCGTTAGCCCCGCGGTGAGATCACGCGTAAGCGATAGAGCGCGCTTACGTGCTACGAGACGATGTGCTTGTACCAGGCCCGGTAGTCGGTGAGCCCTGCGGCGAAGAAGAAGCGGACCTTAATGGGCATCGTGTCGTTGGTGAACATGAGGCCGGCTGTGGGGCTGGCCACGCTGTAGACTTCGGGGACACGACCATAGCGATAGCCGAGACCGAGGCCGGGGTAGAGGCGAGGATCCGCCTGGGCGACCCAGTCGGCGGTATCGGTCCAGAAGGGGCAGACGATGACACGTTCGCGGGCCCGGCCGAGGCGATCGGTCAAGGCATTGGCCAGGGCGTCGGCGTTGACGTTGTAGTCGGCGGATCCGACCTGACCCTCTCCGGAGGCGAGTTCGGCAACAGCTGCGTCCTCCAGGTCGACGGGGACCCACAGCAGATGGGGCTTGGTGAGGGCGGAAAGCCGCTCGCTGCTGTTCAACTCGGCGAACTTCATCATAGCGACCTTGGTTGCGACCCACGCGGCGTGGGAGAAGGCGGACGCTCCGAGGTTGCCGTGGTTGGAGGAGTCGAAGCAATAGTTGGTGTCGGACATCTGCGGACCATAGCCGGAGTTCGCGGTGAAGAGCGCAGCGATCGTCTTACCGAGCGTGAGCCAGGCAGCCTGAGCGAGGGCGCGAGGAGCCGCCTGCAGGCGGCGGGTGTCGTCCTTGTCGATGGCCTCCATCGTGAGCCCGAGATATCCACCCTTCTTGATAAAGGTTGCGGTCTCGGTCTGGTCGTCCCAGGTGAGTTCGGTGTAGACGGCACCCTCTGCGACGGTGGGGAGTTCCCCGATCCCGCCTAGGGTGATGAACTTCACTTCCTGGAGGTTGGCGAAGTCCTCTTCGGTGACTGCAGCCTCCCACCACTTGGGATACTCCTGGTACTGATTGACGACCCGCTTGTTCAGGGCGTTGGCCACGAGACCGGCCATGGTCGAGGTGTTGACGTTGGCGAGATAGACGCGATCGGGGTGAAACATCCCGGTCATCTCGAAGTCGCCGGAGAGGAGCGTGTAGAGCTCGCGGACGCCGGACAGCGGCGGGATGCCGCCGGCCGGGCGGACGCCGGCAAGCATGGCCTCGATGGCGGTGGTGACCTGGTCAAGCGAGGACTGCATCGAGCGGACGGGATTCTCGACGCTGTGGATGGTGCGATCCTCGGCGAGGCTGGTCATAGCCTGGGTGAGGCGGGTCAGCTGAGCTTCGAGGGCGGCAAGGCGGTGCGTCAACGCGGCCGGGACTGCGGGCGCGGGCGCGGGCGCGGGGGCCGTGGTGCCGGGGCCGTGGGGTTGCTTCGGTGCGTGATGGCTTCGAGTTCTTCGGGCATTGCGGGTCCTCCTGCTGGTGTGAGATTGGCGGCCGGGTAATAGGTGCTTGGGTCTGAGGGCGGCGAGGGCCTCCCGGACATAGCCGGCCGCGCCGGGATCATAGACGACGTCGACGGATTCGACGTAGTCGATGGCGTCTGTGATCCTGAGTCCTGTGTCTTCGTCGAGGTGGGTGGTGTGGAAGAAGACAGCCGATAAGCCGATGGGTGGGACGGCCAGGCCCTTGGCTTTGTCGCTGAGGATCTGGTCGAAGAGGGCGCCGACGAAGTGCCCAGGGCGACCCGGGCGCCTTGTCGTAAAGCCTGAGGGATCCGAGGACGGTCTCCTCCTCGGGGGACCAGTCGCGGGTTGAAGGTGACGCCGACGAGACGCGAGACCTTGGGCTCCTGATGCCAGCCAAAGCCGAAGAGGTCGGGGTGATCGAGGTAGGAAGGGCGGGCGTCGTAGAGGGGGGCGGCTTGGGCGAGGGCGGATGCCGGGATGAGCCAGTCGGCGGGCTGCTGGTCGGAGCGTTTGACGCGGCCGGCAGCGGTGAAGGCGCAGGCGTACTCGTGGCGGCCGTCGGATTCGGCGGGCTCCAGGAGCACGCGGCCGGCGGGCAGTGGCGGGCATGCGAGGAAAGCGCGTCGATGTCGCTGATGGGCGAGGTACCGGGTGCATCGGGTTGCGGGTCAGTTCCGGGCATAGACTCATCTCCTTCGTGGTCACGGTTATGACTGGCGGGCCTCCTCCTCGAACTGCAGCAGGAAGGGGACCAGGACGATACCCAGGCGCAGGAGCCAGGCGGTGTAGCGGATCCAGGCTGCGCGGACGTTGGGCGGTAGGCTGTCGACGTCGGGCAGCGGACGACCTTGGGCGGGTGTGCGATCGGTGGGGAAGTAGGCGCAATAGCAGTGCGGGTGCAAGGGCAAGGGCGGCTCGGTGCCGGGCTCCCATATCGTGCCGATGAACGGCAGGCACATGTCACAGATAGACGCGGGGTTAGGGTTGGAGTTGGTCCACTCAAGGTAGGCAGCCGGGCCAGTGGTGACAGGATGCCGGCGCGCAGGCGTCAAAATGCCGGCGTCTGTGTCGCCAGTGGTGGCAGGGTATCCCCAGCTCGCCGGCGATCGGGGAGTAGGCTGGCGCCATTATGCAAGGTCACTCGGAAGGCTCCTGCTCGTCGGTGACCGGTTGTTCGTCGTCAGTGGTGCCGGGATCCCGTCGACGTCGACGTCGGCGTCGTCGTCTCCATCCTCGCTGCGGGCGGTGGCCAGGATGTCGCGGATCTCCTCGATGGTGTAGTTCTCGCCGGCGAACTTGAGGGCGATCGACAAGGCGGTCTCGTCGTCGATCCAGTTCTGGCGGGCACTGATGGCGAGGGCGCGGACGATGCTCAACGTGGCGGAGGCTATGCTCTGGTTGTCTGCTCTGGCGACCTCGGTGACGGACTGGTCTGTAGCTGCAGATCCTCGGGCGGCGTGATCCCCTGGACAACGCAATAGCGGCGGTAGGCCACGGTGACCAGGTCGTGCAGATACCAGATGATGCGCTGCTGCCGGTCCTGGAAAAAGCGGGCGGTGGGCTCGCCCATCTCCCGGGCTGTGGCGTAGTTGGTGCCTTCCCCCTCTCCCAGGTAGTGCAGCGCAAGCGAGGACCCTGTAGCGATGGCCAGGCGCAGGACCCGGCCGTCCTCCTCGCTGCGATCGGCGTTGATCTGGAGATTGTGCATGGTGACGGTTTCGCCGGGGCCGTGGACGTAGATGCCGGCGTCGATGGGGTTGCCTGTGCGGAGCTGGGCGCGCTTGGCTTCAACCTGGGTATCGTCGGCGACCTCGACGTCGAGCATGCCTTGACGGGTGCGGAGGCGATTCAGGCGGACCCGGTCTTTCAGCCATTCGGAGTAGCGGAGGGCCCATGGTAGGATCGGGGTAAGGTCGGACTCTCCGCGGGTGGCATCGATGGGCTTATTGACTGCCCAGTGCAGCATCACGGGCTGCAGCGGGAGCGTCTCGGCCTGCGTCGTTGGCCGGCGAGATCCAGGACCGCGGGGACTGGGCGACGGTGTTCTCTGTGAACGATAGCACGGTCTCAAAGTCGTCGGGCTTGGTGACAATCTCGCGGATCTGGCGGGCCGATTTGAAGCGCAGGTAGCTCATGCCGTCTATGGGGTTGGTGAACAGGATCGGGAACAGCTCCCCGTCGCGTGTCAGGGCATCGGAGATCTCCCCGAGTCGCCGGCTGACGTTGTTCTGGCTGTGATTCCAGAAGACGTCTATAAACTCGGCGACCTCCTCGATGCCGCATGAGACGGTGAGACCGGATCCGACCGTATAGGACCGGGTCAGGCCGACGATACGGCGGACCATAAAGTTCTTGCGCCAGGCGTCGAGGGCGTCGACGAGGTCGGCGTAGATGTCTCCCCAGGGGCGATCCCCGGGGGCGGGGTTGACGCCCTGCCAGCCGGGCGAGTCGTCGACGGCGACGGAGACGGCGGCGGTTGTACACGTGGGGTCGAACGTCTCGACCTAACAGAACAGCGACGGCGTCAGTGAGACGGCTCAGATATGACCTCCTGTGGTGACAGCAGATCTGGACCGGAGTCTGCGTCATCACGCGTCACCATCAGTGCAGGCGTTCGTGGTCAGTGATGCGGCCGGACAGGGCGAAGACTCCGAACAGGTTCGGGAAAGCGAGGCCGACGACACAGCCGGCCGAGAATGCCAGTGCGGCGAGAAGGTCACCATTCACCACGGTCTATTTCCTCCAGCGGATCCGGTTGGAAGAGGGCGCGGCCGACGGCATCGCCGGGCACAGCCAGCTTGTCGACCACGGTGCACAGGGCGGCCGAGATCAGCAGGTCGTCGTGTCCACGGGCGACGAGGCCGTCATAGGCGGGGGACTCGTAGACTCCCCAGCGCATGCGTTTGCCGGGCCCCTGCGCGACCTCATAGGTGCAAGCCTCGACCTCATACCAGAACTGGCGGGTATCGGGGGAACCCGAGTCCGCTCGGGCGTCGGCGGCGTAGTCCTGATAGCGGCCGGTTTCGACGAGGCCGACGAAGTCCCAGCCGAGATCGCTCTTGACGTTGGGCGAGAACTCGACGGGGGTCACACGGTCCCCGAGGGCGCGAGTGAGGAAGGACGCGAGGCCGGCGCCGACCCCGGTTGCATCGACGACGACCCAGGCGGCGTGCCAGTGTTCCACGAGGGCGAGGATTTTTGCGTAGAGGGTGGTGTGGCGGGTGCCCAAGGCCAGCAGCCGGTCGACGACGAGGAAACGGCGTTCGGCGAGGCCGGCTCCCGTCGCGGTGCAGCCCCGCGGGATGGCGCCCCTGCGGCGCTCAACGACCACGTCCACCACGGTCAACGCGGTGGCGTCGCGGCGTGGATTCGCAAGCATCAGCCGGTCCAGCGCATTCCCCTCGGCCTCGTCCTCGCCCGCCACGTCGATCAGCAGCGCGTAGCGGTGACCCGGCTCGGGGTCGTGGCGGCGCGCGTGGTCCCCGTGCATCAGGGCCCTGCGGGCCGGGGGAAAGAGCCCTCCGCTCCCATCGATGGGTTCGAGGTAGAACTGCGTGCGCACCAGGGGGTGGTCGCGACCCAGACGGGCCACCTGGCCGGCCACGTAGGCGCCGTAGGCCGGCACCTCAGCAGCCACCTCGTCGGCGGTCACCCTGAAGACGCGCTGCACACCGTCGCGGGCCTGAGCTTGCTCCAGGTGGGCGATCGTTCGCGCCAGAAACGTCTCCGAGGTCCAGGCCGTGCCGTAGAGGACCGTCGTGACGTTGGTCGAGGCGCCCATCGGAGAGAAATCCTTGTCCCACTTGGCCTGCAGGATGTCCTGGGCTTCGTCGCCTTCGAGCAGCACCGAGGCGGTGGCGCCGACGACGTTGGCGGAGGGCTCTGCGGAGAAGAAAAACGCGCGGGCGGCACCGAGTTCGACGATGTAGCCGTCGCGGCGCCGGTAACGGAACGCGCTGTGCCTGCGCCCGTTCCAGGCGTTGTCCAGCCGGTCGGTCAGCCGCATGATGGAGTTGAGCGTCTGCGGTTTGAAGGTCGGCGACGCCTTCACGATCCCGCCGCCGGCACGCACGTGGAGGTTCATCAGATAGGCCTCCAACTGCGCGGAGAGCTCGTTCTTGCCGGCCTGGCGCGACATCATCACGGCGAACGTGAGGCCGCGGCTCTCCAGGATCGAGTGCATGATCGCCGCCGCCGGTCGCAACTGATAGCCGCGCAGCGGGCGCCGGACGATATGCTCGCTGAAGCCCGAGATGTCGGTCAGTGACTCACAGAGCCAGCGGTAGTACCCACGTGCGATCAATCCCGGCCTCCTGAGCTATAGCTCGACCCCGAGCCGCCTCGACAGCTCGTCGTAGACCTGCGCGAGTTCGTCGGGGAACTCATCACCCGACTCGGACTGTATCGCCAGGCGATCGCGCAGTAGCCGCCCCAGCCGGCTCGCGTTCTGGCCGTGCAGCGCAAAGAGACGCAACACCTCGGCCACCGTCACATTCTGAGTCTCATCCTTGATGCACTTCTCGATGAGCAAGGACAGCCGCGCCTGCCTGCCCGCCAGGTCGATCAGGACCTCATCGATCGACGGCATTTCCGTGGGGAGATCCGGGGCGTCACCGACGAGGAGCTTCTTCGGCGTCTTCGGGGCGACATACGTCATCTGAAGCGGAACCATCTCCTCGTCGCCCGCAGGGGGCACAGACCGGGACGCCGCACGCTTGCCCCGCAGTCGTCGCGGGGCCTTGCCCCGAGAGGCGCTCCTGCGTGGGCCGGACAGCGGGGCGGATCGCTGCCCCGCACCGCCCAAGCCTTGCAGGGCGTCCCATCCCGCTTCGTCGCCGTACAATGACGTGGCCCGCCGGGGCGATCGAGGTCCATCAATCACCACCCTGCGGGCCACGCGGAAGCCCAGCGTATAGATCAATCGCGAAATACCGTCCCACTTCCACAAGGCCCCTCCTCTGCCGTCTTTGTCGTCCATATACTTCCATATTAGAACATATGTTCTATCCAATCAAGCCTCCACCCCACATTTCGTGGTCAACTGTGGAGAAAACCCCTAGATGTTGGGGATTACGGGGCGAAAAAGGGGATAACTTCGGCAGGAGCAAGACTCTTGGGAGGTTCCGGCCCGGGCAGACGTGGGCTCGCCCCGAAGGTCCGCTCGCCGGGAACAGACACACGGCTGCCGGGGTGGCAGCCGTGTGTCTCAGGCTGAGGTCAGAATCGTGGCAGCTCTAGGGCGTGCGGCACCCCATCTCTACAACGGCAGCGCAGGCTGCAGAAAAGGGACGGACGCGCCGCATCAGTAGCGCATCGGGGGTTACTTCGACGAGACCTTCCGTCGTTGCCGCAGCCGGTCCTTTCGTCTGAGCGAAGCGCGATCTCAACGGCCGCTCGCCCGTAGTCGACAGTCTGCCTACAGGGTGTAGGGGTCATCCTGAGCCATAGGCCCGGGATCTGTGACTGTCGTGGCACAGATCCTGCTGTCGCCACGCTCCTCGCGGAGGCAAAGGATGACGGATCTCAGAAACAACTTCAGTGATGACTGGACAGTCTCTACCTGGCACTTGCCGAAAATGGGCCGAAAAGAGACGATCAGCGCGGCGGCGGCTCGAAGCTCGCCAATCCGTTTTCTGAAGACGATGAGCAAGATGATGAGCGTCAGCGCGATGGCACCTGTGGTTGCACTAACACACACACTCCTTCGGATAGCTAGACTATTAATATACCCAATATCTTACTAACACGAAGGAGAGCTCTGCTTCGTGGAGCGGAACACCGACGCCCTGGCGACCGTGACCGGTATGCTAACGACGGCAAGCTATGCCCTGGCCGGCTCGGCCGGCGATCTGGGCGCCCGCTTCGATCCGGCTGAGGCCATCACGCCGGATGGGCACCTGGCCACACGCGGATCGTCGCTCGCCCTTGTGCCGGGGCCGCTCTCCGTGATAATGGGGGCACAGCAGAAAGGATCGGTACTATGGCCGTCAATTGGGATGATGTGCTCAAGCTGGTGCTGGCGCTCTTCCTCGGGGGCATCATCGGCGCCGAGCGTGAGCTCCACGACAAAGCTGCCGGCCTGCGCACCATCACCTTCATCTGCGTGGGGGCCACCCTCTTCACCGTGCTCTCCCGGCGCCTGAGCACCACCGGCGACCCCGGTCGGATCGCGGCGCAGATCGTCAGCGGCGTCGGTTTCCTGGGTGCCGGCGCGATCCTTCACCAGCGTGGACAGGTGCGGGGCCTCACCACCGCCGCCACCATCTGGATCGTGGCGGCCATCGGCATGGCCGTCGGCAGCGACCGGGTTGTCCTGGCGCTCTGCGCCACCGTCGTCGCGCTGGTCGTCCTCGCGGCCCTCCCCCAGATTGAGCGGCTGATCACCCGGGGGCACTACCGAGCTATCTATGAGGTGACCACCGTGCTGCGTCCCGCTCTGGTCGAGGAGTTGCGGGCCTACATCACCGCCCACCATCTTCGTATCTACTCGGAGAGGATCACCAAGTTGGAGCAGACCATCAGGTGCCGGTGGCTGCTGAACGGACCCGCAGCAGCACATGAGGCGCTCCTGCAGAAGCTGCTGGCCGACGAAGAAGTTCTGAACCTCAAGACGTGAGGCTTACCCCGGTAGGGCAGCGTAAGCATTCGGGCTATCGCATTTGGACGTGGGAGAACCTTTCGGGAAGCATCGAGGTCCGTACTGCCCTTCCCCACGGCGCTTATGTGTCGCCCGACGTCCGCTCCGGATCGCCCTTCCACACGATGTACGAATAGACGGTCACGGTGACCAGCAGCACCACAATACTGCCCATCAACAAATACACCCACAGCGGGCCCCGGGACGCAATCGCGCCCACCGCGACCAGCACCCCCTCCACCATGAACAGCCACCCGCCCAGCCGGTGCGTCTTCTTCCACGACAACTCGCTCGACAGCGTCCAGGGCGTGCGAATGCCCATCATGTAGTTGCTCTTCACCCTGCCGAGGAAGGCGCCGATCACGACGAACATCAGCCCTACGAGGAGCGGCACGAGCGAGCCGATGTCGACCGCGACGCCGAGCACGCTGAGCGTCAGGATGATGTGTAACGCCAGGAAATAGAGCAGCATCACCATCCACACCGCGACATAGGCCCTGGCCGATTGGCGCAGGTGAACTGCGGCGCGGCTCGATATGCGGGATGGCAGCAAAGAGCCCCACCACCCCGGCCACGATGATCGGCATCAGAAACAGCCCCACGAACTTGCCGCCGTGCCCGTCACAGACACCGGCGGCATTCCAATGGGTGCAGACCTGCGCCCCATCGGGGATCCGGAACCACGCATACGTGGACACGGCCAACATCGCCACGATAATGACGCCGCTCACCCAGAGCGCAACCCGATAGCCCGCGAGCCGTTTGTCGCTCAACTCACTCACCTCCCTGATGTCGCGCCGGACGGCGGCGCTGTGACCCGATCCTAAGTCGACCTTCCCCGCTGTAGAGACGTGGCGGTGCCACGTCTCCGGCGACACAAGCGGCGGACGCCGGACAGCGTCACGTCGCATACAGGCATCCCGCCGGGACATCTTCTGTCTTCGCCCCGTAGGTGCTGCGCTCAGAAGCCGTGGCACCGCCACGTCTCTACGTGGTGCCTACGCCCTGAGGACCGCGGTGCCGCGTACACACCAGCAGCAGGGGCACCCCACCGAACGGGTTGGTAGTGCTCAGTTAAGCTGATTTGTGGAAACTGTCATCCTGAACGTGCCCCACTCAGCGTGGGGACGTGAAGGATCTGTGCCTTGCGGGACTGAGATCCTTCGCACGCCCACGCGGTGAGCGCCCGCTCAGGATGAAACATTTTACGCTATCAACTTGACTGACCACTAGGACCGCCTCTACCTCTGATTGCCCAGATACCGATCCGTGTGCTGCAAATACAGCTCAGTCTGTCCCGTATCTTGAGCACGGGACACAACCGGGCCCTGCCACAGATCGCGGGCGACATTCGTCACACTCCAGATCGGGAGCAGGGTGATGATCACCAGGATCGGCAGACCCACGAGCGTCGCCTTGCCCCTGAGGTAGCGCGTCGCCGGCAGGGCCGTGATCAGCGGCAGCCCTGCAGCCAACACGACCCGAAGTGCGTACAGCCAACGCCAGCTTGTCTCCGTCAGCGGGAGAGCGGACGTGATCATCCATCCGAACAACGGCCCAAACGCACAGGCGACCAACCAGAACGCCCCGATCCGGTCGAGCCAATCGCCGCGGAGCGCGACAGGGGTGTGGTACTCCGTCTTCGACCGGAAGTGCAGACCCACCGCCGCCAGCAGGCAGTAGACCACAAAGAAGACGGTCATGCCCCAACCCAACCCGCCGACCGCGCCAAACCGCAGGTAGAACAGCGCAGGGATCAGGACGGCCACTTCGAGGGCGGCAAGGAGCAGCCTCCGGACGGCGGCCCGGGTCGAGGCCGGGTCGTCCCCGACCCCGAAGAAGGTCTTCGCGACCTGGTTGGCAGTATCCTCTGGAGAGGGCTTCTTCGGCAATGTCATCTCACCTTTGTCACGCCTCCAAACGCAGTCAGAAGATCACAGCTTCCTGCAAGGTCAGATGCCCTGGCCCTGGAGCCGGCTTACCTGCCCCCAAGTGCAGAGACGGCGGAGACTCTCGGAAATGAGTTGGCTCGCCGGCGGTCAGACCTTTGGGGTTTTCCTGTCGGGCAGGCGCCTACTCGACGAAACAAACCCCAAAGGTCTTCTCCGGCAGCAGATGGCCTTGCCCGAGGATCTCCCCTCATTCTCCGCTAGTGCGCGTGCCCATGTCCGCTGTGCACGTGCCCGTGCGCCCGTTCCTCCTCGGAGGCCTCCTTCACGTCCACCACCGCCACGTCGAAGTGGAGCGTCTCGCCCGCCAGCGGGTGGTTGAGATCCAGCGTCACTTGGTCCGCGGTCACGGCGGTCACCGTCGCCAGGTGGACGCCCTTGTCTGTCTGCACGTGGAATCGCGCCCCCACCTGCGCCTGGCTGGGATCCTCGAACATCGAGCGATCCACCGTCATGACCATCGCGTCGTCGCGCTCGCCGTACCCCTGCGCGGGTGGGATCGACACCGAGAGCGTATCACCCGCTCCCTTGCCCTCCAGCGCCGCTTCCAGCCCCGGAATGATGCCGCCCGCCCCGTGCAGATAGGCCAGGGGCTGCCGCCCCTCAGAGCTATCCAGTACCTGCCCCGCATCGTTTTTCAGCGTATAGTCAATCTGCACAGCCTTGCCGTCCGAGATCTTCATCAGGATCCTTTCGTCGCTAGATATTACGTCCGGGCATGCTAACAGGGTTCGGGCGAAAACCAACTCCGCCGACTACCTTGACATCATCATCCAAAAGCACTACAATGGACTTATGACCGAACGTTCAGTCATAAAGCTTGGAGAGGGCTTATGTCACCTCGTACTAGTCGGCAGAACAGAGGCATCCGTGCTGAGCGAGAACAGCAGATCCTCGACGCCGCCCTGGCTGTATTCGCGCAGAAAGGCTATGGCGATACGCGTATCGGCGACATTGCAGATGCGGTGGGCATCGCCAAGGGCACGATCTACCTCTACTTCGAGTCCAAAGAGGCGCTGTTTGAGGCAGTGTTTCTGCGTATCTTTGAGGCCATCACCGCGCCCCTTGCTGACGTCGCTGCCGATCCGGATATGTCGCCTGGTGACAAGCTGGTCGCCATCGCCCGCCAATCACTGACAGCCATGACGTCCGAGACGGAGTTCCTGTACCTGATGATGCAGGCCATCAGCACACCGGAAGTGGCTAAGCACCTTGAGCACGACTTCAAAACCTACTACGACGAATTCATGACCGCCCTGGCTCCCCTCTTCGAGGCGCTCGGCGACCCGCAGCCGGCGGCGGCAGCATCGCTGTATCTGGCAGTCCTGGACGGGGCGATGCTGCAGAGCCTTGTGGGGGCAACGCTGTTCGATCAGGAGCAGACGCTCGCGCAGCTACGGGAGCGATTCGACTTGTATCCAAGCCGGTCCGGCGCATAGGTAGACCGCTCCAGCGGTCAGAGAGGAGAGGTAGCATCATGGTGTCAAGTATCCGTCTCACCAACCTGTGGGTGTTCTATGTCTTGGTGTATGTCATCGCTTTCCCGCTTCGACAGCGTGCCAACAAGAGACGTGGTGAACCGATCGAAGATCCGGACATGCTGATGCAGCACAAACTACTCCTTGCACTAACGCTGCTCTGGCTGTTTGGCGGATTCGCCATCAGCCTGTTCGTCCCGTTGCGTTCCGGTATCGTGTTCTGGATCGGCCTGACGTTCTACATTGTTGGTCTGGCCATCGTCGCCGCGGCATTGATAGCGCTGGGAGAACCCGGGCTGGTACGTGGCAGTGTGTACCGTTACTCAAGGAACCCCAACTACGTCGGCATGGTCGTTGTCATCTTCGGCCTTACGCTGATGGGTTGGTCTGCCTCGCTGGGGAGCATTCTATTCACCATATACTTCCTCCTGACCACTCCCGTACTTCCACTGGACGATCCTGACGGAGGAAGCGTTCCTGTCGGCGAAGTTTGGCGATTCCTACCGTGAATATCTAAGAAGTACGGCGCGCTACCTTGGCGCATCGAACAGAAAGTGAGGGTGAGCATGATCTCCGGAATACACTGGACCAATCTGTGGATATTCTATGTGCTGGCCTATGCCATCGCCCTCCCGATGCAGGAATGGGCCAACCACAAGCGCGGCGAACCGTTTGATGATCCGGAGTTCCTGTTCAACGGCCCGTGGATCGTCGCACTGGCGATGGTCTGGCTTTTCGGCGGGTTGGCGATCAGCCTGTTTGTTCCGGTGAGCTTCGGACCGCTGTTCTATGGTAGGTCTAGTCTTCTACATCGGCGGGATCACCATAGGTGTCCTCGGGCTGGTCTCGTTCGCGCAGGCCAAGGGGCTTGTGCTACGAGGCATTCACCGCTACTCACGGAATCCACTCTATGTCGGCTGGGCGCTGGCGATTCTGGGCATGGCACTGATGGGCTGGTCCACGACGGTGTGGGGCATCGCGTTCGCGATCTACTTTCTCGTAACGCTCGCCTATCTCCACTGGACGGTGACGCTGGAGGAAGCGTTTCTGCTTCGGAAGTACGGCGACTCCTACCAGGCCTATCTGAACAGCACGCATCGATACTTCGGCACGCCCCGGTAGCAGTGCCAAGGGTGGATGGGTTCCTCGCTTCCACTCAGCGCTCGGTTGGGGGCTGGGGGCCTTCTAGAAGCCACCCGGTTCTGTCACCGCCGCACAGCACCGCCAATGGTGCCTCCCTAGATCGTCGGCTGCCAGATCCCCTCGACGACGGTCGCCTCCGAGTCGCCAGGCCAGCGCGGCATGGTCACGCAGATGAAGGTCAGCGCGCCATCCGACACGTTCCGGTACCGGAACGCCGTGCCCACGGGGATATCGATGGCCGTGCCCGGCACCAGAACCGTGACGCGGCTCTCTGTGCCGTCATCCCGCCAGATCTCGCCGTGCCCCTCCAGCACGTACCAGAACTCGCTCACGGTCGCGTGAACGGTGGCGCGGTTCACCTGTTGCGGAGGCACCGTGCTGTGGATCATATTCCCGGTTGGGCCATCCATCATTAACGGATCTCCGCACCCGCCGGCGACCTCGCATCGGGCTGCTCCGGTAGCATCGTGACTTTCACGATCCCTCCTCCACCTCGCTCAATCCCCGTCCGGAAGCCCGTCGTCGCGGTCCCCGTCCTTGGGCGCTTGGCGCGGCTCCGCGTCGAGCGGAGCCGCCGTCCCACGCCGGCGCGTCCGCCCGCCGCCCCGCTGCACCCAGGCCGCGAGGACGGCAGCGACGATGGTGCCGATGAGGCCGAGAATCCCCAGTACGAGGCTCGTCACATCCTGCGTGAGGGCCTGGACGATGCCGGCAAAGAGGCCGGGTGCCTCGGTCTCGGGTGGGGCCTCTGCGCCGGGGGCCGCGGCGCTCTTCTGCCGCCATCTCGACCGGCGCTCCGGCCCGACTCCGACGCGGCCTGCTCGGGCGCCGCTGACGTCAACGCGAAGGCTGCCGACCCACAGGGGCGTCTCCTCACCCGCTCGGAAGAGGCGCAGGGTCATCACCTGCTTGCCTGCCGTCTCCGGCGCCTGCACGGTCCACGCCCACGTCGTCGGGCTGGCCACGTCGATCGTGTCGACGTCTTGTTCAGGCGAGGTGACCGGCTCGACCACGAGTGCGGGCGAGGTCAGCTCTGCTCGCATCCTGTCCACGAGATAGACGACGGCTTCATACCGTCCGAGGCCCTCAGCGACGGGTTCTGCCTCCTCGACGCGGACCACGGCGGCCGGCTCCGCTGCCACCAGGAGCTCTGGGATGCTCAGCTCCAGGATGACGGTGTCGCTGGACTGCGGCGCCATCTCAACGGGGTACTCGACCTCGAGCCGGCCCAGCACCTTGTCTGCGGGCCCCTCCGATGCGGCCTCGACGACGATCGGGGTCGGGGACGGGGCGGGCCGCGTGGGGAGCGGTGTCTGCGTCATGGGTGCGAGTGGCGCCGCAGTAGGCTCGACCCCTACCGTTCCCGGCTCCTCAGTCGCCGACTCCTCCGGCATTACGCCCGAAATCGGGGAGCAGCCTCCCGCGATGAGCACGCCGATCGTCAGCAGCGCCAGGACGTCCGGCCCCCCGCCGCCCGGAACGACGTTGTGTACGATCAGATTCTGCGCTTCTGCGTGTTCGGTTCATAGCGTTACCCCACGTAGGGTCCCCTGCTGCGACGGTCGCGTTGTTCTGTCAAGGCAGCCCGAATAGGTGCAGGGCCTCAAAGGACCGTACCGCTAGACCGGGCTGAAGTGAGTATAGCATGCCGGAGGAGACCCGCCACGATGACAACCACAAACCACCGGCCTGCTCGGCGCTCAGGACGGCGACCCCTGCGCGGAGAGAGCGCATCCTGCCGGGTCTGATGGGCCCCTAGAGCGGGCGAGATGTCCATCGGCGGCAAGCCAAGGTTTCCGAGGGATCGCCAAGCGTGAACCGCGGGCGCTTCGCCGATGTGCATCGAGCTAAGGACGCCAGGTGGGCGCCAATAGTGGACCGCGGGCAGCCCGTCCTGAGCGCAGCCTCAGGATCTCGCCCATAGGCATCAAGCTAAGGACGCCAGGTGGGCGCCAATAGTGGACCGCGGGCGGCTCGCCCGCTCCGGGCGCACCCCAGGCCTGTCAATGCACACTGCGGTTCGCGCACATGCTGACGTCAAGTCGCATCACGTCTCGTGCGATCGTGACCTGTGCGCATCCCGTGTCAGCTAGAGCGGGTCATGCCTGCGCGCCGAGAGCGGGCGAGCCGCCCGCGGTCCAGTAACGGATCGCTCTTTCGCGTCTGCTCCTGGAACGCTGGCGACGGGCTCTGCCCTTAGGTTGGTGCCGGGTTCCCGCGCTCGGATGACCGGCGACCGGACCCCGAGTCTCCTTGCCACAACGAAAGACTGGACCAATCTGGCAGATTGGTCCAGTCTCTAGGAACCGCTCCATCGCACCGGCATCAGCCCAAGATCACGTCCTTGACGATGATCAGGGCGGCGACGCCCAGGAGCACCCAGCCGAACACGAGCTTGATGGCCCGCGGCTTCAACCGGTCGGCCATCAGCCGGGAGCCGAGCTGGCTGCCCAGCAGGACCGCGACCACGGTCGCCAGCCAGAGCCCCCAGGCCGGCTGCGCCGCCGTGACCAGGTGCGAGACAAAGCTGGAAATGCCCGAACCGGTCACCACGAGCGCCGAGGTGGCCGCGGCCAGTCTGGCGTCCAGCCCGGCGATGTACAGCAGCGGCACCACGAACGAGCCCCCGCCGCGACCGATCAGCCCGGCGATGAGGCCGAGGGCGCTGCCGGCGGTCACGCCCAAGATCACGCGTCCCCGGTTCGAAAGCGCGCCCCCCTTGGGCTTCCATCCCGAGAGCATCAACACCGCGGCCGAGGCCGTGAACAGGGCGAAGATGACCAGCAGCGGCTTGACCGGCAGCAGGATGTTCAGCCACACGCCCAGCGGCGCGAAGGCGACCATCGTGACGGCGAAGGGGATCGCGATCCGCCACGAGATCAGGCCCTTGCGGCCATACGTGATGGCCGCCGAGCCGCTGTTGACCACGTTGAGCAACATGCCCAATGGCACGGCTTCCGTCTTGAAGTCCATTCCCATCCAGAACAGGATCGGGATATAGAGCTGCGAGCCGCCCATGCCCAGCATTGAGAAGACAAAGGCGATCACGAAAAAGCTCGGCGGGGCCAGGTACAGCGGATTCATACGCGTCTCCTCATCCCGCCGGCTCCCCCGACCGTCGATCAGACAGGCGAGAGAGCCGGTGGACGTAGCTTGACCTAGCCCAGTCCGGCGCAGGGGATGCACAGCACACGCCCCCCTGCACGCGCGCGTTGCGCTCCACGACCATCTCGC
>CAVVUS010000016.1:0-11202 GCA_963751345.1 uncultured Chloroflexia bacterium | reverse complement strand
ACGGGATCGCCGATTTCGTTTTATCAGATCGGCACCGACGACGGGCTCTTGACACAGCCGGTCTCACTCACAAGGCTGATCTTGGGGCCGGAGAGCGTGCGGACTTGATCGTCGATTTCACGGCGCTGACAGGGCGAATCATTCTGGACACACCGGTCCCGATGAGCCCTTCCGAGGGCTTTACGACAACGGCACGAATAAGGATGGTGAGGGAGGTACGTTGCCGTCCTCAGATCCTGCCACCACCGGATTGATCTTGGCCTTCGATGTCAATCTCCCGCTGGACACGACCGTGCCGGACGCCTTTGTCGACACCGCGACGTTGCGCACCGATGGCGGCTATGCCGTCGCCGGCACCGTGGCGAACACGAGAAAACTCGCTCTCTTTGAGGGTAGGGATCCCGTGGGTCGACTCGAGCCCCTGCTGGGTGTCGCCGTACCGACCACGGACTTCGCCGGCAACACCGTCAATCGATCGCTCGCCTGGTTCGAGCCGATCACGGAGTTTCCGACCCTCAATGACGTGGAGATCTGGGAGATCTACAACGCCACCGAGGATGCTCATCCCATTCACCTCCACCTCGTCAGTTTCGAGGTGATCAACCGGGAGTCCTTTACGGCAACGACGACCAGCGTCCCGACGCCGCATCACGATGGGTCGATGGGTATCGGTCGCAGCTTGAGCGACATCGTCTTAGGTGGAGACGCGCGAGCTCCGCTCGACAACGAGCTGGGGCCCAAGGACACCATCCACGTCTTCCCCGGAGAGGTGACCCGTGTCAAGGCCAAATTCGACCGTCCTGGTCGTTATGTCTGGCACTGCCACATTCTCTCGCACGAGGACCACGAGATGATGCGCCCTTACCATGTCGTCATGAAGACGTACATGCCGCTGATTTCCCAAGGCTAGCGACCTCTACGGCGGATCGACAGAGCGCGCGGCACAGTCCGCGCGCTCTGTCCTTCTCGATCCCCCGGTCTAGATCCGGGTGCTCCCCAAGTCCCATCCTATTACCGCAACGTCCGGAAGGCCGTGTTGACAAACAACTGGCGGCCCGGCTCGGTCATGGCTTTGGGACCGTCGTCGAAGCCCCAAAGCATGTACCAGTTCGACTCCATCACGACATCGGCGTAGTTCCGGTCCCCGTCTTTGTAGCCGAACACCTGCAGCCCGAGCGGCCCATCGCCGACGTAGACGTCCACACGTCCGCTAGGCTTGGCATAGAGCTGCATCAGATCCTTGGTGCCAAGTGGGCCGTAGGGATACATCCAGATCGTGTCCGCCGCGGTCAACGGGTTGGGTTGGATGCTCGTGCCCTGCGAGTGCGCGCCGTTTGGATGGCCGATGTTGAGCTTGAGTTGGCCGAAGTAGGCGTAGCCTCCCTCGCCGAGCCCCAGCACCGGGGTCTCCGACTGGATGATGGCGCTGACGGTGGCAGCGGGCTCCCAGACACCCAGGGTGCCTGTATCCGGCCCGATGATCACCAAGCCGTACGGGCGCAGGTTCATCAGCGGCACCGCGTGCTTCACCGCCAGATCGACCACCAGGCTGTGCGCCTCGAGCAGTTGCTCGTAAGCGCGGGCCGTCGCCAGATCGTCCTGATAGACGTAGAGGACGCGAGGTTTGATCTCGAAGGTCACATTGTCGAAGAGCTCGAACGGTTTCCCGGCCGTGTCGTTGCCGCGCGCAGTGCCGCGGGCGGCGTAGGCGCCGGGACGGTCGCCGCCCAAGAACCAGGCGCCGTAGATGCCGTCCCCCTTCAGCCCGTCGCCGTGCTGGCCGTCATCGAAGAGCTCGACCGGCCCGGTAGGCGCCCCGGTCACGGGGTAGACATTCACCGCCATCTTCCCCTCCACCGGCTTACCGCCCTGGTGCAGGAAGCCCAACAGCAGGATTGGGTTGCCGGTTGCCCGCTCGCCCAGCGGAGTGCCGATGTAGAGGTCGAAGTGCACGCTCGTGCGGGCACTGGCCCAGAACATATACTCGTTGGTCTGAGCCGCCTCGATCGCGTGTATGGTGGCGATCCACTGCCCGGCCTCCGGCTTGGGGATGATGCACGTCTCGTGGGTCTCGTCCCCGCGGCAGAACTCGTTGGGCTTGGCGGCGGTCACCTCGTAGATGGCACCGGTGGGATCTTCGAGGGTCATATGCATGGGGTTGCTGGGCAGCGACCAGTTGAGCGCGAACGTCACGCGGTCGGTGCCCTCGGGCACAACCACCTGGTAGATGCCGTCCAGCCCCGGGTCGGCGAGCGCCGTCGCTTCGAAGAGGCGGGTCTCGCCCAGGATCTCCTCGGCGATGGCTTTGTAGGCATCGCCGAGCCTGTTAGGCAGCGTCAAGGGCCACGCGTCGAGACCTGTACCGTAGGTCACGGCGCTCGGGGTCACGTCCGCAAGCGGGGCGCTCGCGAGCGTGCTTCCAACGAGCACTGTGCTCGCCGTGTCAACCACGTACGCTGTGCCGCCGTTGTCTGTCGCGATGGTGTCGAGCAGGTCGTGGTGCCCGGCGCTGGGCGGCCCGACGGCGACGGTGTGGATGATCGTGTCCGTCGGCTCGATTGCGCCCTTCACGGTGGGCGTGTCATACAGTGGCGCGACGTTCTGCATCCCGTCGCTCAGGAGGATCAAAACATCCTGGACGCTGAAGTCCGCGGGCGCCGCGGTCACCTGTGCCTGCCCTTGGAGCAACCCCAGCCCGATCGCCGTGGCGTTGGTGGGCACCATCGCGTCCACCTGGGTCTTGGCAGCGTTCAGCTCCGGCGTCGTCGGGTCGGCGCTGACCTCGGTAATGGGGTAGGGGGTGCTGGCGGTCGTGCTGAACTTGCAGACCGCGATCCGGTCGCCGACCAGCGATTGGTCGATGAAGAGCCGTGCCGCAATCTGGGCCGCTCCCATCTTGTCGTAGTCGGCCATGCTGCCCGACACGTCGACGATGACCGCACGGTCGGTGACCTCGCGCTCGGTGAAGAGCACGGCGTTGGTTTCCTTGTCCTCGCCGTAGCCGGCCCAGGTCACCGCCAGGTCATACTTGCTTCCGGCGCTGTAGGTCCCGGACTGTGGCAGGACGTTGAGCCAGAATTGGTCGCCCACCGCCAGACCGCTCACGATGGTGGCGGGAGTCCCCTCGATCTCGACGCTGAAGTCGGCTACGTCGGCATCCGCCAGGGTGCTGACGAGCCCATCGAGCCCGTTGCGCGCCTCCAGTTCGACCATGATGACGTCGGGGTTCGCCGGATCGCCGGCCTCGGCCACGTTACCGGTCTGCGGTGAGACGATGTTCAGAGTGCGGGCGTCCCCGGCCAGGCCAAAGGTCTGCGGGTCGCCGGTGGGGAACCCGCCCTCCACCGTCACCTGGACCGTCCACGTGCCCGCCGCCGGGTTCTCGACCAGCACCTGCTCGACGTTGTTGCGGTCGTCGTCGCCGCGGAACGCAGCGGTCAGGTCGGTCGCGTCGATGGGATCCAGCCCACCGTTACCCAGGTTGGCGTTGGCGGGCAGCGGATTGAGCGTGAAGGGGAAGTGCGTGGTGGCATCCGGCCCGATCAGCCGCAGGTCCAGGTCGTTGATCAGGCGCGCGGTCGTGTTCGCGGCGGAGGCGCTGCCCGGCTCGTCATCCCAGGCGAGCGTGAAGCGCAGCTCGTCGCGCCCCGGCGGGACCGTGAAGGTCCACGTGCGGGTGTCCGTCGTCGGGTTGACGACGCTCTCCACCCACAGATGGCCGCGGACCGCGGCGACGGCGGCGGGCGCGTTGATCATGCCGTAGCCCGTGGCGTAGTCGGGCCCCGCAGTGTAGCGGGTCCAGCAGTCGGGGTCGAGCGCATTGGTGTAGTTCAGCGCCGTCCCGCCCGCGCCCTGGTTGCGGCAGAGGTCCGGGTCGTTGTCATCGCTGGCGTCGGACGCGGTGTGGACCATGTCGATCGCGGTGTTGACCAGGATGGCCTTGAGCGTGGCAGGCAGCGCGTGTGACCCGGTCCCGTAGCTGTTGTGCCACTGCTCCAGCATCAAGGCCAACACACCGGTTGTGGCGGGTGCCGCCATCGACGTGCCCGACTTGCCCGTGTAGCCGTTGGTACCGAGCTGCGTCGACCAGATGTCGGTGGTGGTGTCTGTCGTGGCATTCCACGAGTGGGAGCCCGGGGCCATCACGTCGGGCTTGATGCGTCCGTCAAAGGTAGGCCCCTTCGAGCTGAAGAGACTCAGCTGCTGGTCGGTGGTGTCGATCGAGCCGACGGCCAATGAGTTCTTGGCGGGCGCGTAGATGGAGTAGAAGCCCTCCTCATTGTCGTATTGGCTGAAAAGCCCTTGATTACAGGCTGCCCAGACCGCCAGGTGCGGCGCGATGCTGTCACCCCCGGACGTGACACCGTCCCCCCGGACGATGGTATCGACCAGGGCGGCCACGGCGTCGTAGGTGCCGTAGGTCATCACGTACGAGTGGTTGGAGAGCTCGGCACCGTAGGAGTTGACGATGTCGTCGGCCTTCGCCACGGTCAGGTCGTAGCTCTCCGCAACGATCGACGCCTCAGGAGCGTGCCCGCGCCACTGGAAGGGCGTGCCGCCCGTGGCCTGAGAGCGAGTGCCGTTGCCGATCATGATGCCCGCAACGTGGGTCGCGTGGCTGCTGGTGCTGGCGTGGGCGGCAGAGCCGCTGGTGGCGCGCGGACTGATGTCATCGTGGGTCTGGTCGGCTCTACGCTCGAAGTGCCCGATCACGACGCCATCTCCGCTGAGCCCGAGGTAGGTGGGGTCACCGGTGGCGGGGATGTAGATGTTCTGGACGATCTCACTCCCCGTGTCGGCGCGGGCCTGATCGTTGGCGTCCTGCTCGGGCGGGGGGCCAAACGCGATCCAGCGGACGACCGGCTCCTGTGCCAGCGCCGTGAGGTTGATCGCGCGCGGCACGAGCCAGGTCTGGCTGCCGTAGTAGACCGGCGCTATGGCCGGGCTGTAGCCGTTCAGCACGGCCTCGGCTTCCTGCACCGTGACGTCGTCGTGGAAGACCACGAGCACCGTCGTGATCTCGGCCACGCTCTGGACGCCCGGGGCCAACAGATCGGGATCGATCTTCCATTCGGGCATAATGCCGCCCATCCAGCGGATCATGGCCTGGACGAAGGCGCCGGCAGGATCGAAACCGGGGTCGACGAGTGCGACGTAGAAGGTGCCGCCCAGGAAGTCCTGCAGCGTCACGCCCGCCGCCGCCAGCGCGTCACGCTCCGCGGGCGAGGGGATGTGGTCGAGTTGCACGAAGGCGTGAAGCGGCTCCAGGCTGCCGCCGAGGGCGGCCAGGAAGTCGGGGTCGAAGCCGGCACCGGGGATGAAGCTCGTGCCCTTGATCGGCAGCGCCAGGTCGCGCATCAAGTAGTGCAGCGCGTTGAGGAAGAGCCGGCTGCCGGTTCCGGTCATGCCGGCGGGCGCCGCATCGAATCCCCAGAGCAAGTAGGTATCGTTCTCGACCAAGATCGGGTACTGACCCGCTGCGTCTGCCAGTGCCGCGACTCGAATGCCATCGGTAAGCTGTCCGGCGAGCGGGATCGCGATGGCGGGCTGCGCGGCAGTGAACAGGGTCAGCACCTCGGTGGGCGGGATCGAGACGGCGACCGGGCTGTTGTACACCTGCTGGCTGGCGCCGAAGTCGGCGACCCGAACCGCGTCGTCGGCACCGGTCGCGCCGTTTGGCGCCCCGATTTCGAGCCCCAGCTTGCCGAAGAGGGCGTAGCCGCCCCCGCCGAGCCCCGCGACCGGCAGCCCGGACGCCCGGATCGCGGCGATCAGGCCCGGCTCGGTCGACCACTGGGTCCCGCTACCCGTGTCTGCCGCCACCAGGATCAGGTCGTAGGCGGAGAAGTCGGGCAGGGCTGACGCTGCCAGTGGCGCAGTCGACTGTGTCACCTGCACGCTACCGGCGCCGCCACGGACCACCAGGGGTAGGTAGAGCAGGGTCCCGGGTAGGGCGATCTGGACGAGCGTCACGTCAAAGTCGTCGGCCTCGAGCAGAGTTTCGTAGGCCTGGGCCGTGCTCGTGTCCTGACTGTAGAGCAGGGCGGTGCGGATCGGGCCGCCTTCGGCGGTGATGGCGCGGCAGCCGTCTGTGCCTGGAGTGGTGAGACGAGAGGCGAGGGGATGAGCATACTGAACAACAGAAGACACAGCAGGGGAATGTGGAGCATTGCGCCCAATCTCCGGTTCATGGCGGACCTCCTTGGTATTTGGCGTGATGTGACCCGGGCCGCAGGAACCAGCAGGGGAGGGGCGACGGTGGACGGCCATAGGTAGCAGATGGTGGGCCGGCACCCGTACGGCACTCTTATGATGGGCGAGAAACGCGCAGATGTCAAGCGCGGGCTTGAAGTGGGTTCATTAAGCAAGTGAGTGACCTAACGGAAATGATTTAGTATATAATATTGATAGAAATAGAAACATCAGCGAAAGGCGGGACCATGTCCACGAGAGTCACACGTAGCTTTCCGTTTGTCCTTCTATCGTTGGCCGTGGGGGTGGGGCTGGCCTTGGCCGTAAGTGGCCTGGTGGGGGCGGAGGCGGGGGCTCCGGCGACGGCCCAACCGGCGCACGACGCGCAAGCATCGCAGAGCCCGGGCCTCGAGGCGCCGAGCGCCGCTGCGGCAGCCGGCACCGTGTACTATGTCTCCTACGGCGGGGACGGCTCGAACGGGCTCTCGTGGACCACCGCGTTCACCGACCTGCACGTCGCTCTCGCGACCGCCGTCAGTGGCGACGAGATCTGGGTGGCGAGCGGAGTCTACACGCCCGGCACGACCGTCAGCGATACATTCAGCCTGGTGCCCGGGGCGTCGCTGCTCGGGGGGTTCGCCGGGACGCCGGGTACCGAGGGCGATCCCACGGCGCGGGACTGGAAGGCCAACCTCACCATCCTCAGCGGCGACATCGGCGGCGATGACGTCACCGATGCCAACGGGGTCATCACGAGTACGGACGGCATCACGGGGACCAATAGCTTCCATGTGGTCTCCGCGGATGGCGCGGCTGGGACGCCGATCACGGGGACCACCCGACTGGACGGCTTCACCATCACCGGCGGGCAGGCCAACGGGGCGTATCCCGGCGATAGCGGTGGTGGGTTCTACTGTGACGGCTCGGGGAGCGGGTCCGAATGCAGCCCGAGCTTACGTAATGTAATCTTCTCCGGCAACGCCGCTGACTATTGCGGCGGGGGGATGGCCAACTACGGTCAGAATGGCGGGTTCAGCGGCCCCAGCGTGGTCGACGTGACCTTCTTCGGCAACACCGCTGCCGTCTGGGGGGGGGCGATGTACAACGACGGCTTTGACGGTGAGAGCAGCCCCGACCTCACCAATGTGACCTTCTCAGACAACACCGCCGGCTACTACGGCGGGGCAATGGCCCACTACGCCGTCCAAGGCGTCAGCAGTCCCGGCCTGGTCAACGTGACCTTCTCCGGCAACGCTGCCACCTACGGCGGCGGAGCAATGTTCAACTACGCGCCCGATCCCGGCGTCAGTAGTCCCCAGCTGACGAATGTCATCCTGTGGAACGACGCCGGCCCCCAAGGCGCCGAGATCCGCAATACTGGTGCCACTCCCATCATCACCACCAGTCTCGTATCGGGGGGCATCACCGGCACGCTGGTCTACAACGACGGCACGAGCAGCGTCACCGATGGCGGCGGGAACCTGTCCGGTGACCCGCGTTTCGTGCGCACCCCTGATCCGGGTGATGGCGACTGGTTCACGCCGGGCGACAATGACTATGGTGATCTGCGCCTGCGACCCGGCTCCCCGGCGATCGACGCGGGGACCAACAGCGCGGTCACGGTCTCGACCGACCTGGACGGCGCCCCGCGAATCAGCCACGGCGTTGTGGACGTGGGGGCTTACGAGTTCGTCCGATCCTGGGTCTACCTGCCGCTGGCGCTGAGGTAGGTGGAGCCCCAAGACTGGTCCAATCTCTTAGAGGAAGGATGACGGAGATGAAGATTCCTACAAGGCCTGAGGCGTTGACCGTCGAGTGGCTTACCGAGGCGCTGCATGCGGGGGGAGCGCTCAAACGAGGGCGGGTGGCGTCCTGCACTGCCGAGGTGCTGGGCGGGACGAAGGGAGCCATAGGGCAGATCGTGCGGCTGGGGCTATCGTACGACACCGACCCGGGAGATGCTCCCCGCTCGCTCATCGCCAAGTTTGGCCCAGACGTGCCAGAACTGCCGCCGGGACTGGCCGGTCTGTTTGAGCGCGAGGTCCGGTTCTACCGGGAGCTAGCCGACCAGGCTGAGCTCCGAACGCCGGTCTGTTATCACAGTACCTTCACTGCCGAGAACGGCGACTTCGTGTTACTGCTCGAGGACCTGGCCCCAGCTCGGAATGGGGACCGCGCCGCAGGGTGCTCCCTGGCGGAAGCCGAACTGGCAATTCGTGAGATCGCCAGGTTTCACGCCGCCCACTGGGAGGACCCACACCTTCTCCGGCGCGACTGGCTGCGGTGGTTCGGCACGTCTGCCGGTCTACGGCAGATGCAGGATCTCTATCAGCAGCACTGGGAGCCCTTCGTATCGAAGATGATGCCCGATCTGCCGGAACCGATCCTGGCCCTTGGCCGCAGGTTTCTGTCCAGCGTGGCAGAGGTCCTCAAGCCGGTGTACCTCCCGCCGCTCACACTGATTCACAACGACTACATGCTGGACAACCTCTTCTTCACCGGGACAGGCAGCGAGATGTCCCTGGCGGTCGTGGACTGGCAGTTCCTGACGCTCGGTCGCGGAGCCCTGGACATCGCCTCGTTCCTGGGCGGAAATCTACCCATCGAGGACAGAAGAGCCCACGAAGCGGCGCTGCTGAGAGCCTACCACGCCCTGCTGGTGGAGAACGGTGTGACCGGCTACCCGTTCTCCCAGTGTTGGGACGACTACCGGTATGCGATGGTTGACGGTCTGCTCAGGATGGTCATCGCGATAGGTAGCGATAACCTGAGGGACGAGCAGGCACGAGCGCACCGTGAGGTCATCTGGCCCCGTTTCTGCGCGGCACTTCTGGACCTGAACGTGGCCGAGTTGCTCCCAGGATGATGCGAGGGCCCCGACAAAGGAACCTTCACCGGAGGAGACCTCTCGTCAGGTTGCGAAGACGTTCTTCGGGGTGGGGATGACCCGGCCTCGACACGGGCGGCCGTCCGAAGGATGCTCCTCGCCGCGCTCGCGGGCGTGGGCTGCGGCGCTGAACGAGAGCCGCCGCGACGAAGCCCTGGCGACGCTGCGGGACGAGAGCGTCATCCTCGGGTGTCTCTCAGCTTCCCTCTTCCGCTGATGGTCCTTGACAGGAGCGCAACTCAGCGGTATATTATATTCGTTTTGTTGAATATCCTTGGAAAGGACTTGATACTCAGATGAACAGAGACGAACTGCTGGAGAAGGGGCTGTGGTTTCACGGACACAAGTGCCCGGCGATGCCGATGGGGCTGCGGGTGAGCATGGCGGCCATGGAAGCGCTGGGCGTGGAGCAGCGCGCCGGCGCGGGCGAGCTGGTCGCCCTGGTCGAGATCGATGAGGCGCACTGTGCCACCTGCTTTGCCGACGGCGTCCAGGTGGCGACGGGCTGCACTTTTGGCAAGGGCAACATCAAGAAGCTGCACTACGGCAAGTGGGGACTGACCCTGATCGACAGAAAGCAGGGGAAGGCGGTGCGTGTGGCGCCCCTGGCCGAGGCGATGGAGGCCAACAAGCGCACCGAGTTCATGGCCCAGCGCAAGGCCGGTGTCCCGCCGACGATGATCCCTGATGAGATCGCGCAGCCGCTGGTGGAGCGCGTGATGAACGCCCCCGCCGACCAGCTGTACAAGGTGAGCGAGGTGTTCGACTACGTGTGGCAGGAGCCCGCGCATACCTTCGAGTCGGTGGTGTGCGACGAGTGTGGCGAGATGGTGGTAGAGCGCAACGCGCGCGTGCAGGGGGGGCGTGTGCTGTGCATCCCCTGCGCCGGACTGGGCTAGGTCAAGCTACGTCCACCGGCTCTCTCGCCTGTCTGATCGACGGTGGGGGAGCCGGCGGGATGAGGAGACGCGTATGAATCCGCTGTACCTGGCCCCGCCGATCTTTTTCGTGATCGCCTTTGTCTTCTCAATGCTGGGCATGGGCGGCTCGCAGCTCTATATCCCGATCCTGTTCTGGATGGGAATGGACTTCAAGACGGAAGCCGTGCCATTGGGCATGCTGCTCAACGTGGTCAACAGCGGCTCGGCGGCCATCACCTATGGCCGCAAGGGCCTGATCTCGTGGCGGATCGCGATCCCCTTCGCCGTGACGATGATCGCCTTCGCGCCGCTGGGCGTGTGGCTGAACATCCTGCTGCCGGTCAAGCCGCTGCTGATCATCTTCGCCCTGTTCACGGCCTCGGCCGCGGTGTTGATGCTCTCGGGATGGAAGCCCAAGGGAGGCGCGCTCTCGAACCGGGGACGCGTGATCCTGGGCCTGACCGCCGGCAGCGCCCTCGGCCTCATCGCCGGGCTGATCGGTCGCGGCGGGGGCTCGTTCGTGGTGCCGCTGCTGTACATCACCGGGCTGGACGCCAGATTGGCCGCGGCCACCTCGGCGCTGGTGGTGACCGGTTCCGGCATCTCCAGCTTTGTCTCGCACCTGTTCACGGCGGCGCAGCCGGCCTGGGGTCTCTGGCTGGCGACCGTGGTCGCGGTCCTGCTGGGCAGCCAGCTCGGCTCGCGGCTGATGGCCGACCGGTTGAAGCCGCGGGCCATCAAGCTGGTCTTCGGCTGGGTGCTTCTGGGCGTCGCCGCCCTGATCATCGTCAAGGACGTGATCCTGGGCTGATGCCGGTGCGTTGGCGTGGTTCCTGGAGACTGGACCCATCTGCCAGATGGGTCCAGTCTTTGTTGTGGCAAGGAGACTCGGGGTCCGGTCGCCGGTCATCCGAGCGCGGGAACCCGGTACCAACCCAAGGGCAGAGCCCGTCGCCGGCGTTCTAGGAGCAGACGAGAAAGAGCGATCCGATACCGGACCGCGGGCGGCTCGCCCGCTCTGCGCGCAGGCATGACCTGCTCTAGCTGACACGGGATGCGCACAGGTCACGATCGCACGAGACGTGATGCGACTAGACGTCAGCATGTGCGCGAACCGCAGTGTGCATTGACAGGCCTGGGGTGCGCCCGGAGCGGGCGAGATCCTGCCGCCGACGCCCGCGGTCCACTATTGGCGCCCACCTG
>CAVVUS010000015.1:0-26814 GCA_963751345.1 uncultured Chloroflexia bacterium | reverse complement strand
CATCATGTCGGAGGCCGGGATTATCTGGTTCGACTGCAGAAGACCTGGCTTGTTTCGGCACTAGGAGACGAGGGATCCACAGTGCAAGGAAAAAGCGCCCCGATAGACTCGGGGCGCTTTCTAACGAACGGGGTGGGTCGGACCGGACGTAGCTAGCCCGCCATCTCCGCCAGACAGGCGTCGACGTCCATTCCCTGGCCCAGAATCTCGTCGAGGTGGACCATCCACTCGCTGATGGGGATCGACTGGGGACACTGCTCCTCGCACTGGTGGCAGGCGATGCAGGCCGTGGCCTTCTGCTCCTCCGACATACGCTGGTAGCTGCGGCGCGCCTCATCCAGCTTGTTGTACATCACGCCGCGATTGAGGATATCGAAGAGCCGCGGGATGTTGAGCTCGACCGCGCACGGCAGGCAGTACTCGCACTTGGTGCACGGGATGGGGCAGAGCTCTTCGTACTTGGCACGGGCCTTGGCGATGAGCGTCTGATCCTCGGCCGTCATATTGCCCACGCTATAGCGGCCGGCATTGGCGACGTTCTCAACCACGTGCTCCATCGTGGACATCCCGCTCAGGACGACAGAGACCTCGGGCTGATCCCAGAGCCAGCGCATGGCGCGCTCGACGGGCGTCTGCACGGTCGGCGCGGTATCCCAGATCTCCTGCACGGGCTCCGGCGGATTGACCAGGCGCCCGCCCAGCAGCGGCTCCATGATGACGACGCCCAGGCCCTTGGACGCCGCGTAGCGCAGTCCCTGGGTCCCGGCCTGCGTGTTGATGTCCATGTAGTTGTGCTGGATCTGGCAGAACGACCAGCCATCGTACGCGTCGATGATCATCTTGAAGACGTCGAAGTTGTCGTGGAACGAGAAGCCGAGATGCCCGATCCGTCCGTCGGCCAGCGCCGTCTCCGCCCAATCGAGCAGCTTGAAGGTCTGCACGGTCTCCCACCGCGGAGCGCGCAGCCCGTGGAAGAGGTAGAAGTCGACGTGGTCGGTCTGCAGCTTCTCCAACTGCTCGTTGAGGATGCGCTCGGCGTCCCCTTCCTTCTCGATGGCCCACATCGGCAGCTTCGTCGCGAGGTTCACCTTCTCCCGGTAGCCGTCCTGCAGCACCCGTCCGACGAAGCTTTCGGATTCCCCGTTGTGGTAGGGATAGGCCGTGTCGACGTAGTTGACGCCGTGATCGATGGCGTAGCGGATCATCCTGCGTGGCCAATGCCTCGTCGATCGTCGTAGCGATCGGTTGGATCCGTGGTGGGCAGTCGCATCGCGCCAAAGCCCAATGCCGATACCTGGATGCCCGTCTCTCCGAATTGGCGATATTGCATCGATACTCCCCCTTTTTGTGAAACTGTACACACACCTCTCACAAATGTACAGGATCGTGTCGTGTTCGTCAAACATGCGATCGCCCTATCGCTCTTGACCATCGATAGTCAAACGACGAGAGGCGGCGGGGCCTTGCCGATTCGGGTACACCGAGGGGAGGCGCTTGCCAGGCTGGCTGTGTTTTCGACGGTGGGGAAAGCGGCCCAGCTAACGGTCGAGCCGATCCGTCCCGCCCGTGAGCCAAGCGAGGTTGAACCGCGCCAGCGAGATCCGCTCGTAGGGCGTCTCCGCGCCTCGCTCGTAGAGACAGCAGATGCTCAGGTCCTGCGTGACACACAGGTCCGAGTAGGCGGCAGGCCCGGCGTGCAACAGCCGGCTGATGGGCCACGTCCGCCCTTCGTCGTAGCTCATCCGCACCGTCAGGTGATCTCGCGTGCGGCTGGCGGGGTTGGAGAAGAGCACGCGGTTGCGGTCCTGTTGTGCTGCCGTCGTGAACCGGCACACGCTGGCCTGGCAGATCGGCTCCAAGAGGGCGGCGTCGTGGATGATGGGAGCGAAGCTCGTCCCGCCATCGCGGCTCCAGGCAACGGCGCGATAGTTGCCGCCCTCGGCGAGACGGTGCTTGTTGCGACAGTTCAGGTAGAGCCAACCATCCACGGTCTCGAAGGCCGCGGATTCGTTCGTGCCCTCATCTGCACTTCCCCCGATCTGCCACGTCGCGCCATGATCGTCGCTGGTGATCACGTGCGAATGGTAAGGATCCTGACGATTGTAGGCTTCAAAGACGATGTGATCGCAGGGAACGACCAGGCGCCCACTTTGGAGCTGAATGCCGTGGCCCGGGCCGGTCGCGTACCACGACCACGTGGGCGGTTTCACGTCGCGGGTGATCTCCCAGGGCTCGGCCCAGGTCGCCCCGTCGTCGTCGCTGGTCGTCATCCAGACCTGGCGCGGGGCCTTCCCCTCGCAGATCATCGTCTCGTCGCCGTCCTTGAGGTTCTTGCAGAACGGCAGCCAGATCCTGCCCGTGTCACGGTCCACGACCGGCGCGGGATTGCCGCAGACCCATCCCTCCTGAGTCGCCACGACCTGGACGGGCTCGAAGGTACGCCCGCCGTCAAAGCTGCGACGGAGGAAGAGATCGATCTGGTCAGAGTCCTGGCCCGTGAACTTGCGCGCCTCGCAGAAGGCCAACACGGTGCCTTTCGTCGAGACCGCCAGAGCGGGGATGCGGTAGCGAGCGTACCCACCCTCGCCGCTGACAAAGAGATCTTGCTGTTCGAATCGCTCAATATCCATAGCCGGAATGTAGTCCCGACTGCCTGCCGGCGCAAACTGAAGATCGGGTTGCACGCTGTGCTGGGGGGCTGGTATCTGGGGTGCGGTTAGGTGGGCGGGCCCTGTGTCTCGTTGCCGCTATTGCCCCGTGGGCCAAGGGGCCCACATGTAGCCCAGGGGGCGCTCGTAGGTCAGATGGACGATTGCGCCCTGAGGATCGCGGAGGTAGCAATGCCAGTGGGCGCCGCAGGGCACCTCGCACTGGACGGCGCCTTCGAACCCGGCTTCCTCCTCCACGGCCCAGCCGAGCCGCGCCCGCACGCCCTCGACGCCCTGCACCTCGCCGCGCCAGATCAGGCCGAAGCCGCTGACCGGCTCGACGCGTCCCGGTGGCGGGGTCTCCCCGGTCCGGTGATCGGGGTCGGCACCGGGTTCGAGGTCCAGGGGGCCGCGCAGGATCTGCAGGCTCCCGCCCGAGGTGGATGGGAGCAGATCCAGGGAGGGCAGCAGGTAGTCGTCGTAGAGAAGATAGTAGGTGTCCTCCTCGGCCAGCCAGATCATGTACCCCTCGCTCGAATCGCTGCGCAGCTGCAGGCGTGTGCAGGGCCGGCGCACGAGGACACATCGGCGGTGGTGCGTCGAAGAACCACGCCGGCGTTCCCACCGGGCACGCAACGTCGAGGTCGACGGTTTCCGTCACCCGCTCGCCCGCCCCATCGACGACTAGCTCGAATCCGGTGGTGTGCCCCACGATCTCGTCGGGCCCGACGGTCCGCGTCCCCGCGAGCGGCACGTCGAACAGACACGCGCAGCCTGCCCAATGCGCGCCCACGATAGGGCAGAGCATGCCCCGTTCACCGGCGGCCTCCCATTTGAGCTCGATGCTCTCCCCGGCGGCGCCACCGGTGACCTGTGCCGTGAAGGACGTGATCCGTGGGACGCCGGAGGGCGGCGATGTAGAGGGCGTCGGCGCAGCAGGGATCCGGACGGTCATCTCGTACTGTGCGCCCTCCCCGCTCACGTCCAGCACGGTGATGAGATAGTCCTGCGTCGTGTTCAGGGTGAGGGGGCCCAGGACCGGGCCCGCTGCCACGTTGCCGCTCACCAGCACGGTGCCGTCGCTTCCGGCGATGACTGTCTTCACCGCGCCCTGCGTCGCCGTGGTCTCGACAGACAGCGTCTGGCCCGCCGACGCGCGGAGGACGTAGCTTCGCATCTCGTCGCCCGTCAGGACGCCGGTCACCGTCGCCTGGGTCGTGCCCGGCGCAAAGACGATGCGGACGGGGATGAAGACGCTCAGGGCGTAGTCCACGGGTTCGACGGCGCTGGCGATCCGGAGGGTATAATCCTGGGTGCTGGGAACGACGGCTTTCAGGTGTGGCGGCCCAAGCCACTGGATGACTGTACCGTCGGCGCCGGTCAGGGAGAGGCGCAGGCTCCGCGCCTCCCTCCGCGGCGACGTCGATCTCCATGTACTGCCCGACCGCGACGTTCATCACGTAGAGCTTGTCTCCGTTTGCCGGAAGGTGCCCTGTCAGCGAGAAGGTCGTGGCGCCGGGTAGGAACTCGATGCGCTCGGTGGGAGCGCTCGACGTACTGCGGCTAGCCGGCGTTGGCGTCGGTTGTGTGCTTGCGCTGTGGGCGTCGGGGTGCGCTGCTCTTCTCCCTCGGCGTCCGGCGTCGATTGGGCTTGGGGAGGCCGGCACCGTTGCGGACGGGCGCGGGACCGGCGTCGCCATAGTGCGTCGCCATGACCGGCGGCTGTGCTGTCGGTGCCGGAGCCGCCTCCGTCGTGTTCGTGGATGGCGGGGCGCCGCCGCCCGTGCAGGCGCTATAGCCCAGCACGCAGATCAGCACGGCGGTAGTGAGTCTTGTCCAACTTGATCTGTTCACTTCATCTCCTCGCGCTTGACCAATAGGCACTGCATAAGCACTGTAGCACGTGTGAGGGCCGTAGGTCATCCACCGTCAGGTGGATTCACAGGTTGATCCGGAGTCCGATCGCGGTTGATGGTGAGACGTCAGAGCAGGCTGAGCTCCCGCGCGCGTGCCACGGCTGCGGCACGGTGTGTGGCGTCGAGTTTGCCGTAGATGTGGTTCACGTGCGTCTTCACCGTGCTTATAGCGATGTACAATGCCTCGGCGATCTCGGGGTTGGACAGGCCGGCGACCATCATGCGGAGCACGTCAACCTCGCGCTCGGTGAGGGGATCGATCATCGCGGTCACGGGGAAGGAGAGGGTTGCGCCCCGTCGCCGGTGGCGTCCAAGAGCTTAGCCACGTAGTCGGGCATCAGTCCCTGGGATAGGGCGCGCTGCAGCAGCCGGACCATTGGCTCTCCCTCGTCGATAAAGGTGCGCACGTAGCCTTCCGGTTCGCCCAGGGTTAGCGCCTGCTCAAGGGCCCTCAGTGCCTGGGTCGAGGTGTTCCCGTTCCGGCAGGTCAACGCCTGCAACACCAAGAGCTTAATCTCGTGGTCGTTCGCCCTGAAGCCCGCGCGGCATCCAATAGGTGGCCCAGCAGGTCCCAGGCCTCGCTGCGCTTTCCCTGGATGACGAGCACCCGGGCCACCGCCATTTGCTCGATCTCACTGGCCGCGTTGAAGTCCAACCCGGATCTCGCCTGTGGGCCCGCGCCCATTGCCCCGCCGCCGCGATGTTGCCCTTTGCAATCCACAGCCGGACGCGCAGTTCGTCGATCAGCGCCCTGACGAGCCCATAATCACGGCTCATCGCCAGCTGTTCCGCCCGCCGGAGCGTAGCGATGGCTTTGTCGCCGTCGCCCTGTGCTTGGTAGACCGCCGCGAGGCGAGCGCCACCGGCGACCTCATAGGCCACAAACCCGCCCATCTCACTCAACCGCATGCCCTCTAGCGCATAGTGCCGGGCATTGTCCAGGTCGTTCCACTCGTAGAGCGGCCCGGCCAGGCCCACGTAGGCCATCCCGGCGAACGGTACAGGCCGGTCGCCCGGCCCAGATGCCAGATCGAGAGCCTCCCGGTAGGTCGCAGCTGCCCGCCGCAGCGCCCCTTGCATCTCGTACGTGCGGCCCAATACCGCCATCGCGGTCAGGGTTTGGTGGGCCTGGCCCGCGGCCCGGCTGAGCTTCACCGCCTGGTCAAGCTTCGGCTCGCGGCCATCGAGTCGCCGCGCCAGTGATAGGCGGTGCCCAGGTTCTGCACGACGATGGCGCGCAGAAAGTCGTTCTCCTCGGGCAACTGCGCCAATGCCCGCTCGGCAAGCGCCACCGCGCGTGGCAGGTCCCCGCGCACACCGGCCACGTAGGCGCGGACCGCGGCCACCTCGCCCTGCAGCTCGTGCGGGGCGACAGCTTGCAGGGACGGCTCGACGTCCTCCAGCCGTCCCGACTTCGCCATAGCCCATGCCTGGAGGACGTGCAGGTCGGGGTGTGAGCGCACGACCTCGTCCGGGAGGGCGGCGATCCAACCGAGCACCGTGGTTAGTTCGCCACGCGCAAAGACCGACCATCCCATCTGCTGGACTAGGTGCGCTGCACGCTCGAAGCTGCCGGAGGCGATCGCGTGGTGCACGGCCTCGGTGGTGAGCCCGCGCTGCTCGTACCATTTGCTAGCGCGATCGTGCAACTCGGGCACGAGTCCGGGTGCTTCCCGCTCCAGTCGCCGACGCAGCAGGTCCGCGAGGAGATGGTGATAGCGGTACCATCGTCGTCCATCGTCCAGCGGGACGACGAAGAGATTGTTGCGCTCCAGATATTCGAGCAGGGACTGCGAGTCTGCGGCATGATCGGCCCGTCGTCGGACCTGATGACAGCCTCGCACAGGTCGCCGGAGAGGCGATCGAGGATGGAGGTCCGCAGCAGGAAGCGCCGGACGTGGGGCGGCTGTCGTCGAAGCACCTCCTCAACCAGGTAGTCGAAGATGTACCGGTTGCTGCTGCTGAACGCCCGGACGAACGTGGCCCTGTCGGTGCATCCGCGCATAGAGACCGCCGCCATCTGCAGGCCCGCGATCCAGCCCTCCGTCCGTCGCTCCAGCGCCTCGATCTCCTCCGGCGAGAGCGGCAGGTCCATGACCCGGTTTAACAGCGTCGCGGCTTCCTCTGACGTAAACCGCAGGTCGCGTTGGTAGAGCTCCGTGAGCAGCCCGCGTCCGCGCAGAAGCGATAGGGGTAGCGGGGGGTCCGCGCGGGTGGCGATGGCGAGGTGGACGTGGGGTGGCTGGTGATTGAGGAAGAAGCCCAGCCCTTCGTGAATCTGCCGTGTCGTGATCGTGTGGTAATCGTCGAGGACGAGGAGCAGCGGGGCGGGCGTCTCGGTGATCCCGTTCAGCAGCGGGATCAGCAGCGTCTCTGTTGAGGGCGGTTCCGGGGAGTGAAGCGCTGCCTGCGCGATGGGCCGGACGTCGGCTCCCGCCCTGGCAAGCGCGGTGGCGACGTAGGCCCAGAAGCGCGCGGGGTCGTTATCACTCTCGTCGAGCGAGACCCATGCGACTTCCCGACCACACGTTCCAGCCCACGCGCTGAGTAGCGTAGTCTTTCCGAAGCCTGCGGGCGCCGACACGAGGGAGAGCCTACGGTGCAGCCCTGCGTTCAACCGGTCGATGATGTGTGCCGAGGCACGATCTCCGGTTGGGTTGTGGGCACGTAGAGTTTGGTGGTCAACAGCGGAGCTTCCATTTCCTCTCCCTGTCATCGTGAGGGCCCGAATACTAAAAGCTATCCGGTACCCAGCCGTACATGTGGTATGTCGCGAAGCGACATCCCACATATTACAACGTTCACGATGCGGGGAAAGTTCCAGGAACAGGGGAGAATGTAAAAAAATATTGGAACCAACTCAACTGAGCAACTTATTCTGAAGATGCCTCAGAGTCGCTGGACGGACAACAGGACAGCCCCATGTCGCGAACTTTCGCCAGGATGCCGTGGAGCGCCGCCTGATCTCGAATGGGGCCGGTCAAGAGGTGTCGCCGTTGGATTGCACTGTGACCTCCATGCCATCGAACCCGGTTGACCAGCCCTCGTCAAGGACGTCGGCTAGGCGGATCCTGTAGACCGCCTGCTGGTCGTTCTCGTGGTCACTCATTCGGTGGAGGTCGTTTGCCCTATTGCTTACGCTTGTTCTTGGTAACCAGCCACAGAACGACACCAACGACGACGGCGAGCATGCTGCTCGGGCAGCAGATCAATAGAATCAGTTCTCCCACACCAAGACTGCGCCATGGCATATTTACTTCCTCCGTGAGTTTTTTTTTTTTTTTTCCTGTTTGGGCAAGCGCGCTGCCGCAGAAAAAGCTTACAGGTGAGCCCAGCCTCCCCTTTGGCAGTGTAAGGGGAGGCTTCGTGCCTAGATCATCCACCCTAACGTGGATTCGGGGGATGGATTCGTGTGCCGATGTGCCAATGAACCGGATCGGTATGCTATACTGGATTTGCCTGTCGAAGCTTAAGTGCCACGGAGCGGATCATGCACACGAACCCATCACGGGCCTGTCGTCTCTGCCATCGGGCTTGGCTGCTACGGATTGAGCGGGGCCTATGGCCCGCCTGACGTGGCGGGTGACGTAGAGGTGCTACGGCGAGGGCACGCCCTGGGCGTCACTATGTACGACACGGCCCATAGCTATGGCGATGCTGAACGCATCTTAGGGGAGGCCGTCGTGCCTGTCCTTCCGGGACGAGGTAGTCGTGGCGACCAAGATCGGGATGTGGGGGGGGGGGGGGGGGGGGGGGGGGGGGGGGGGGGGGGGGGGGGGGGGGGGGGGGGGGGGGGGGGGGGGGGGGGGGGGGGGGGGGGGGGGGGGGGGGGGGGGGTGCCCAAGTGACGTGCGACGATCCTGATGGAGCTGAGCGCGGTGGCGACGGTGAGCCGCGAGACGCTGTTACCGCTCTGCGCTATACGATGCCGCCGCTATCGCCTTCAGCGTGACCGGTCGGGGGCTGCTGACGGGCGCCTATGGCCTCCATCACCGCTTCAGCCCCGACGACATCCGTACCTTCGACCCGCTCTTCCAGCGGGAGCGGCTTGCGTCGGGCCTGCGCGTGGCACAGCGACTCGCCGAGATCGGGGCGCGCTATGGCAAGACGGCGGCACAGGTGGCGATCGCGTGGGTCCTCGCACAGCCGCACGTGCTCTGCGCGCTCACAGGTCCTTCGAAGCCAGCGCACTTGGTGGAAAACTTGGCCGCCGCCGACTGGAAAATACCTCCGGATGAGCTGGCGTCCCTGGATGCCTATCTCGAGACCGAGCGCGAGGGGATCGCCGCTGCACAGGCCACGTCGGTGCGCCACATCCTCTCCGATCCGCTGCCCGCCGATGCAGGCGCCGCCTTCACCGATCTCGTCTATGCCTTCGAGACAGCTCTGCACCTCGGCTGGGTCACCGAGGGTGAGATTATGCCCACCTTCCAGGTGCTCTTCGATCTGCGCGACAGCGCGGACCTGGATGCGCTGAGCCGCATTCAGGTTGAGGCCCGTAGTCTGGTATAAGAAGACCTCTGGGGTCTCTTTCTCAAGAAGTTACCTGGTCGAGAGGGAGACCCCAAAGGTCTCCGCGGAGCGACTACCGTCCGCTCAGGATCGGATAGGTGCTCCCGCCGTGGGGGAAGATCAGTGTGCGGGCGCGGGGATGCCGCTTCTCTGCGTAGGCGATGGCCTCCTCGACCGAGTCCACGAAGATGACGAAGGGCAGCCCCGATCGTGCCTCCTCCGGCACCGTCGGGGCGTAGATCAGCGTGGTGCAGTGGCGCATCGCCTGCAGCGCGAAGTAGAGGTAGAAGCGCTCATCGTCGGGCATGTTGCCCTGACTTCATCCTGGGGACGATGCGCACCAGCAGCGGCGCGAGGAACTTGAGCCCCCGCCGCTTGAGCGGCAGGCTCCGCTGGGCGAGGCCGAAGACGCCCAACCCCTCCTCCGCGCGCATCAGGATGATCTGGACCCCGCCGCGGCGTACCGCCCGGATCGTGTTGGCCAGCGCCTTGCTCCCCTGGCGCAGATCCTGGTCCATCGGGTGCGTCGAGGCGATGACGACGTCGGCCGGTTGGTCGAAGCGGCTGCCGTAGATCTCGGCGCTGACGCGCGTGCCCTCGCGGTGGGCCGCGACGGGATCGCCGGTCACCACACGGACCACGTCCAGCGCGCTATTGAGCACCGCGTTGACCAGGAAGACCGGCGGCTTGAGCATTTGCGCCCCCTCCTCCAGATCGAGCCGCATCGGGTTGTCCGCGATCGGCTGGCCGACCATGTTGAAGGTCCCGGGACTGGCATTCAGCGCGTGGTTGTGCCCCATCGTCTCCCGCCCTGCCACGCCGGGGATCAGGTTCTTGTACCCCCCGCCGAAGCTGGCGATCAGGTGTGGCTCGATGCAGCCGATCGAGACGACCAGATCGGCCTCCGCCACGGTCCGGTTGATCCACACCTCGGTCCCCCACCGCGTCGTCCCAAGATGGACGAGGCCATCGGCGGTGTAGCAGTCGTGGTTTTCCCAGCGGAGCCCCTGGGTCACCAGGTCGCCCGGCCCTCGAACGACCTCGGCCTCGCTCATCGGGTGGTGCACGCCCAGCGCCGTCACCACCGTCATGCCTCGCGCGCCACGCCTGCCGCCTCCAGCTCGGCCACGACGGCGGGGAGCAGGAGGTGCACCGGCGTCGGGCGGCTATCGTCGTCGATCACGATCGCCACCCGGTGGGCCGCTTTCGCCAGATCGCTCAGCCTGCGAGAGCCCACGGGCGCGCCCAGCCCTCGCTCCACCTCTGCCCGGGTGTCCGCAACGCCGGGCGTCGGAGCGGGCTCCAGGACACCGGCAACCTGCCACGCCGCCGGCAACGAGACGTCAATTTGCTCTCGTCCCCACGGGAGATGGTATGTCCTGCCCTCGGTCTGGGATGTCATCGCGCCTCCTGCCGTCGTGCGAGCGCTGTGAGCGGTTCGCCCTAGTGTCGCAGATCCTTGGATTTGCACAACCCGGACGATTCTGAACTTGGCGAAACGTGCCCTTTGGTCTAGTCTATGTGCATTGATCACGAAGATGAAGGAGTGAGCATGTTGAACAATCCGGTCATCGAGACCATGATGAATCGCGCATCCATTCGCATCTATACCGACCAGGTGCCGGCGGACGAGGTCGTCGAGACGATCGTCCGTGCAGGGCAACAGGCGCCCTTTGCCTACCAGATGGGCAGCCTTCTGCTCTCGCGCGATCGGGCGCACAACCCGTTCGGGGCGCCGCTCTTCTTCATCGTCTGCGTCGATTCCCACCGTCACGAGGCGATCATGGCCAAGCGCGGCTGGCAGATGGTCCAGAACGATCTTTCGCTGCTTCTCTTTGGCATCCAGGACGCGACGCTGATGGCCGAAGCCTGGTCATCGCCGCGGAGAGTCTGGGCCTCGGTAGCTGCTTCCTGGGCGGCATCCCCTATCACGCCGACCGTATCGTCGAGCAATACAAGCTCCCGAGACGGGTCTTTCCGCTCGTGGGGCTGACGATGGGGTATCCCGGTGAGAACCCGCCGCCGCGCCCGCGCTATCCCCTCGACTTCACACTCTTTGAGGACGAGTACCCGCGGTTCAGCGAGGAGCAGATCGAGCGGGCGGCGGCCGCAATGGATGAGGGGTACCTCGCCCAGGACTATTATCGCCGGCACCGGGCCATGATCCGCCTGGAGGGCGACCGCGAGGAGACCTTCACCTACGAGACCTACAGTTGGACCGAGCACATCTCGCGCAAGACGGGCCAGTGGGAGTCGTCGCCGGATGACCTATTGGCGCAGTTCGCCGCATGCGGTTTTCACATCCCCGGGTTCGCCTCATCAGAGTCGGACTAGTGCAGTTGCATAGCAGCTTTTCGGTAACAGGTTCCCAAGGCATACGTTCCAGGCGGATCACAGATCCGCCTGGAACGAGGTCAAAATCCTTTCCCGAACAGCTCTACTGATTCCGCACTAGGGTTGTACAAGCTCACAGAAAGGAAGTCATCCCAGCATGGAAGGCCAGGAATCCCGCCCAAAACTCGACTACCGCAAGACATTTCTGATTGGCTTTGGCTTTTTCGGCATCAGTGTGATGTGGAAACTGTACAATGACTACGTGCCGATCTTCCTGCAAGCCGGCAACCCGGCCTTCCAGACGAGCACCAAAGCCTCGGGGTTCGGGCTTGGGCGCCGCACTCACCGGCTTCCTGATGACGCTCGACAACATCGCCGGTCTCTTTCTGCTCCCCCTGATCGGCGTGTGGAGCGATCGCGTGTGGACGCGGTTCGGGCGCAGGAAGCCTTTCATCATGGCACTGGCGCCGATTTCCATCGCCGCGTTCGTCGTCATCCCCCTCGTGGTCAAGGGGATTCCGCCCGTGCTGAGTGGGGAGACGCCGGTGCTTGGGTGGTACTATGGCCCTGTTCCTCCTCGCCGTCGGCATCTTTCTGCTGGCGATGGCCGGATTCCGCACCCCGGTCATCGCGCTGATGCCCGACCTGACCCCCTCGCCGTTGCGGAGTGAGGCCAACGGCGTGATCAATCTGATGGGCGGGCTGGGCGGCGTCGTGATCACGCTGGTGGGCGCCTGGCTCTATGGCATTGACATAGCCCTGCCCTTTATCGTGGCGGGCGTGCTGATGGCGGCGGCCGTGCTGATGTTGGTCTTCTTTGTGCACGAGCAGCGCCAGGTCATCTACGCGCCCGACGAGCGCGAGGAGGTACAGCTGCAGGCTCTGCGCGGTCTGCGCCGCATCTCGCCAGGGGCCCGACGTAGTCTCCTCCTGCTGATGTTGTCGATTTTCCTCTGGTTTGTGGGATATAATGCGATCGAGACGTTTTTCACGTCGTATGGCGTGAACGTCCTGGGCATCAAGGAGAACCAAGCGTCGCTCCTCTCCAGCATTTCCTACATCACCTTCATCGCCTTCGCGGTCCCGAGCGGCTTCATCGCTGTGCGGGTGGGCAGGAGGAGGACGATTACGTTCGGCCTTGTCATCTTCGCCGTCCTGCTCCTGATCGGCTACTTCGTACCCAGCATCTACGTGATCGGCGGGGCGCTCGCTCTCGGTGGGTGCGCCTGGGCGCTGGTGAACATCAACTCGCTGCCGATGGTGGTGGACACCTCGGATAGTGATGCCGACGTGGGAACCTACACCGGCTTCTACTATCTGGCGTCGCAGTTGGCCGCCATTGCCGGACCTGTGCTCAATGGGTTCGTCATCGAGCGATCGGGCAACTATGGACTGGTGCTTCTCATGCCTGTGATCTTCTTCTTTCTCGCCGCACTGACGATGCAGCGAGTGACCCGCGGCGAGGCACGCTGGCAGGAGGCCGGACAGGGGAGCGTGGCCGTGGAATAGGAGCGTCCCGTCCGAAAGCGCCGATGTTGCGTAAGAGGGCGGGCTCTTCGACAGTCTAAATGGTGCGAGCGTGTTCTCGCCACTATGGTGAGCGACTGATTATACAATATATATTCACAATATTGACAATATATCTTCGATGTGCTATACTGGAGTCAACTTAGACACGAGTCATACGGTCCAAGACCGTAGTGGAGGTTAGGATGGAAAAACAGCAGGCGATCAGCCCAGGCTACTATGACGTTTTCCGGAATGATCTGCTGGATATTCGGCAGGAAGAGTGCAGTGATGAGATCGAGTGCGCCGTGGGGATGATCCTTGAGGCCATCGGTGAAGATCCCGAGCGGGAGGGGCTCCTCAATACCCCGGGGCGTGTCTCCAGAATGTTCACGGAGCTGACCGCGGGCTATCACGTGGATCCCGAGCGCTTGATCAACGGCGCGCTTTTCGACGTGGAATACAACGAGATGGTGGTCGTGCGCGACATCGACTACTACAGTATGTGCGAGCACCATATCCTGCCCTTTCTCGGCCAGGCGCACGTGGCGTACATCCCTGACGGGAAGGTCATCGGGCTGAGCAAGATCCCGCGCATCGTGGAGATGTTTGCGCGCCGGCTGCAGGTGCAGGAGCGGATGACCCAGCAAATCGCGGATTTCCTGGACGAGACGCTTCACCCCAAGGGGGTGGCGGTGGTGGTGCAGGGGATGCATATGTGTGCCGCCATGCGCGGCGTCAAGAAGGCCAATGCCCGGATGACGACGAGTGCGATGTTGGGAGTGTTCAAGGATGACCAGAACGCGCGGTCGGAGTTCTTCGAGCACATAAGACAGGGCGGAGTCGGTTTCTAGGAGGGGACACTGTGAGTCTCACAGGGAGGGTTGCTCTCGTCACGGGTGGGGCGGTTCGCGTTGGGAAGGCCATAGCCCTGGGCTTGGCCGAGCACGGGGCCGATGTGGCGCTCACCTACAACAGCTCGGCAGGCCCTGCCGAGGGAGTGGTCTCGGAGATCGAGGCGATGGGCCGGCGGGCGCTGGCTCTCAAGGCCGATTTCACAGGGGCGGCAGGGCCGGCGGACCTTATTCAAAAGGTGGTCGGGGCGTTCGGAAGATTGGACATCCTGGTGAACAGCGCCGCGATCTTCGAGCGAGGGCGCTGGGACGACACCTCGGAGGAGAACTGGGATCGTCACTTCGCGATCAACCTGAAGGCGCCCTTCTTCCTCAGCCAGGCGTTTGGCCGTTACCTCAAGGATTCGTCGCGCCGGGGACATATCGTCAACATCGCGGACTGGCGGGGTGTCCGCCCGGGGACGGATCACTTTGCCTACACACTGACAAAGGCCGGCCTTATCGCCATGACCAAGAGCCTGGCGCTTGCCCTGGCGCCGGATGTGCAGGTAAACGCGATTGCACCGGGGATGATCCTACCCCCGCCCGGCCTCGACGAGGCTTTCCTGGAGCGCAAAGCAGAGGGCATACCCGCAAAACGCTTTGGGTCGCCCGACGACGTCGTCAGGGCTGTGCTCTATCTGGTTGGCGCCGACTTCGTCACCGGCGACTTGATCTACGTGACCGGTGGGGAGCACCTGTAGAGCCATGGATCAGATTCACGTCAAAGACCTCCTCCTGCGCACGATCGTGGGCATCAATGAGGAGGAGCGCGAGAACCGCCAGGACGTCCTGATCAACCTCACGCTGACGGCGGACACGCGGGCCGCGGGCCGATCGCGATCAGATTGCCGATGCCGTCAACTACCGTACGATCACCAAGCGCGTCATCCGTATGGTCGAAGCGTCAAGCTTCTACCTGGTGGAACGCTTGGCGGCGGAGATCGCCGCGATCTGTTTGGCTGACACCCGCGTGGAGGCCGCGCGGGTGGTCCTGGAGAAGCCCGGCGCGCTGCGGTTCGCCCGATCGGTGGGGATCGAAATCGTCCGTACGCGGACCGATCTCGCCCATGAGCCCAACCGCGCGTTCGTCGCGCTGGGATCGAATATCGATCCGGAGGAAAACCTGAGGGCCGCTGTCGCACTGCTTCGCGAGCACGATGATGTGACGGTCGTTCGCACCTCGCCGGTCTATGAAACTGCCCCGGTGGGCAGCGTCGGTCAGGCGAAGTTCCTCAACGCGGCGGTTCTCCTGATGACGTACCTGTCGCCACGTGACCTCAAGGGCAACGTCCTGTCAGAGATCGAGCAAATGCTGGGGCGCGTTCGAACCTCAGATAAGAACGCGCCCCGGACCATCGATCTTGATATCGCGCTCTTCAATTATGACGTGTTTGAAATGGGCCTCCGCCACGTCCCGGATCCCGATCTCCAGAGATATGCTCATGTGGCCGTCCCTGTGGCCGATCTGGCTCCCTACTACGTCCATCCGGAGACCGGCGAGACGCTCGCCGAGATCGCGGCGCGGTTGGGCGCGGCGGGGATGCAGTTGCGGGAAGACCTCGATCTGCTATCCTTGGCTGCGACATCAACCACGAGGTGATATCCTATGGATTACGCTGCGCTGAGGACTTATCTGGAGACCCAACAGGGCGATATGCTGGCGTCGCTTGAGACGCTGGTCAACCAAGAATCACCGAGTACCGACAAGGACAGTCTATATGCCCTCGCCGCGTACCTTTCCGATCTGTGGCGAGGGCTTGGGGCGGAGACGGAGGTCCTCGAGGTCGCCGATGGAGCACACCACGTACGGGTGACGCTCCCTGCGTCGACCTCCGGGGGCGCCTCCGAACCCCCGGCACTCCTCATTGGCCACTTTGACACCGTATGGTCCGTCGGAACGCTCGCCCGTCGTCCGTTCAGTGTGGCGGACGGTCGCGCGATGGGCCCGGGGTGTTTTGACATGAAGGGTGGGCTGGTGATCGCGGAGTACGCGCTTCGCGCCATCGCTACGCTGAATCTGCCGCTCCCGAGGCCCGTAGTGCTGCTGTTCAACTCCGACGAGGAGACCGGCAGCGAGACCTCGCGCCTGCTGATCGAGGCAGAGGCAAAGAAGGCGGCCTACGCATTGGTTCTCGAACCCGCGATCCCGGGTGGGCTGATCAAGACGGCCCGCAAGGGGGTCGGCTCTTTCGAGATCAAGGTCGCCGGACTTGCCTCACACGCGGGCGCCGCGCCCCGAGAGGGTATCAGCGCGATCGAGGAGATGGCACACCAGATCCTGAAGCTTCATGCGATGACCGACTACGATGCCGGGACGACGGTCAACGTTGGCGTCGTCGAGGGGGGAACGAGACCGAACGTCGTCGCCGCCGAAGCTCGGGCCGAGGTGGATGTGCGCGCCTGGACCCGCGAGGCAGCCGAGAAGCTCGAACGCGACATTTGTTCGCTGCAGCCCGTCGATCCGCGCACGACGCTGTCGGTCACCGGTGGATTCGATCGATTCCCGATGGAGCGGACGGAGGGAACGGTACACATGTTTGAGACCGCCCGGCGTCTTGGACAGGCGATGGGGATGGATCTCAAGGAAGGCTCGACGGGTGGGGCGAGCGACGGCAACTTCACGTCGGCACTTGGTGTGCCCACGCTTGATGGTCTGGGCGTTGTGGGGGACGGCGGGCACGCGGAACACGAGTACGTCGAGGTCAGTTCGCTGCCCGAGCGCGCCGCGCTGCTGGCAGCCTTGCTCTGCGAGCTATAGTCGCGTCTTGGCTTATTCCGAACCTTGCGAAGGTTTCCGAAACCTTCGCAAGGTTAATCCAAGTCATCTTCGCAAGGTTTTGTCGTTACTACGTTCCTACGCCTCGCCGACGACCTGGTATCCGGCCTCGTCGACGGCGTTCTGAAATGCCTGCATGCCCGCGCTTGCCGGATCATAGGTCACGACAGCGGTGCCGGGCTCGAGTTCGACCTTGACCGCGCTCACGCCATCGACGCCCTCGAGCGCCCGAGTGACGTGTTTCACACACATTTGGCATGTCATGCCGCTGATCTTCAACGTTTTGGTCTCCACAGTATTCTCCTTATATATGATTCAGGTACGAAGAACTAGCCTCACGCCCGGACCGCCTCAACCTGATGCTGCTTGAGGGTCGAGGGGCTGGCAGACCGGACAGAAATAAGTACTTCGCTGCCCCTGTACGAACCGCTCCAGCGCATACCCGCAGCGAGGGCACGCGTCATCTGCTCGATCGTAGACCTTGAGATGCACCTGGTGGTTCCCGATCTCACCGTCCGGATAGACGTACTGTCGATCCTCCAGACTGGTGCCCCCATTGCCGATGCTCTGCTGCAGCACCTCGATGATGGCGCCGTGCAGCCGGCGGCATTCCTCCGCCGTCAACGAGCCGGCCACGCGGGCCGGATGAATCCTGGCCAGCCAGAGGCTTTCGCTGACGTAGATATTGCCCAATCCGGCGAGAAACCGCTGATCCAGCAGCAGCCGCTTGATCTCACCTCGACGCCCCGACAGCGCCCTCTGCAGCCACCCCACGCTGAACTCCGGTGAGAGTGGCTCCAGACCCAATCTATCTACGATTTCATCACTATTCTTGACGAGGTAGAACCGTCCGAACTTACGCTGATCGACGTACGCGACCCAGGTCCCGTCGTCCAGACGCATGACGACCCGGGTATGCTTATCGTCGCCGGGTCCCTTCGTCGGGCGCGTGCACGGCGAACTTTCCGCTCATTCTCAAGTGGACGAGCAGCGTCCAGGGCCGGTCCAGGTCCATCACGATGTATTTGCCACGCCGGTGGATTCCGGTGAATCGGGCCCCTCGCAGTTGGACCAGGAATGCGTCCAGGGACGGGCGGTCGATGGTTCGCGACCAGAGGACATCGACGTCTTCCACGGTGTGGTCGGTCAGGACAGGGCGCAGCCGCCGTGCGATGGTCTCTACTTCGGGCAGTTCGGGCATAATGCAGTGGCGGCCATCCTGTCCTGCCACATCATCCTGTGGCAGGACAGGATCTCCGGTGGTTTTTCCTTCGGTGCAGGGCGACTACTTCACCCAGGTGGTCCAGACTTTGCCCACCAGGGCTTCCCCCTTTTTCAGGGTCTGGTCGCCCGGCTGCCAACATGCGGGCAGGGCCTCATCGCGGCGCGCGTAGACGTACTGGGCGCCCTGAAGCAGCCTCAGCATCTCGTCCACATCGCGCCCCATCGAGGAATTCAGCACTTCCGCGACCTGGAGCACGCCGTCCGGATCGACGACGAAGAATCCGCGGATGTCGACGCCCTCCTCGGCGTCGTACACCAGGTATTTCTCGCCGACGCGACCGCCGCGGTCGCTGAGCATGGGGTAGGGGACCCCGCCGTCCACCATCTTCGAAAGCTCGTGCTCCTGCCATGCTTTGTGCACGTGGGGCGAGTCGACGCTCAACGCCAGGACCTCAACCCCCAGGGCGCGAAACTCATCGTAGCGGCTGGCGACCATGACCAACTCGGTCGGACAGACGAAGGTGAAATCGCCGGGGTAGAAGAAGAGCACGACCCACTTTCCGGCGTACTCCGAAAGCGCGATATCCGTGATTTTGCCGTCGACCAGCGCTTGTACCTCGAAACCCGGTGCCAAGCGGCCGACCTGGGCTAGCTCGAATACGTTATCCATATTTGGCCTCCATGTCCAACATTATCGTGTTGAGGCCTCTGGGATCCTACCTCGGATAGTGAAACCGCGATTCGTATCGCTGCATAAGGATCTCAAAGTGCCTCTGTTCGGCGCTCGCCAACTGCATGAACAGTTGCTTTGCCTCCGGATCATTGGTTCGCTCTGAGTTGTTGTAGTAGAGCTTGAAGCTCACGTCCTCGATGTTGAGCCCAAAGAGCAGAGCGTCCTCTTCGGTGGGTTCGTCTGGCAGGTCTTTCAGCCCCTTCTCATCGGGTGGGAAGACGACTGACACAGCGTCAATTGACGTGACCAGGTCCATCTCGGGAATCGCCGCCCAGCCTTTGCCGGCCTGCAACGCGTCGTACTGGCGCTTGATGTACGCGTAATGGTCTGTCTCATCCTCTGCAAGCTGCTGGAACATTGCTTTTCCGGCCTCGTCCTCCATACGCCCGACCATCCGCGTGTAGAACTCCCGCCCATCCAGCTCGAGCTTCAGCGCTTCAGCCAACACATCGATCAGACTCACGGCACGCCTCCTTATCATTCATAGGGTTCAAGATAGGGGTATTTTAGATTCATGAATTTGAACAAACAAGTCCGGCGACACAATGGCTACTCGCGTGCTCACTCACGGGCATCCCTAAACGGTAATGGCCGATTTGATTGATTACTGAGAAAAGTATAGCATAAAACACGCGGCACGCAAGCCATTACGGATGAGAGCCGGGGAGGCCCCCGGCTCTCATCTACACATCTTGCCAGAACCAGCTCAAATCCTCGCGCCCGGCTACGCGATCTTGAGTTCCTTGCTGCCTTCCCAGAGTCCATGGATATTGCACTGCTCCACAGCCACGAGGGTACCAGGCTGGGAGACGGTCATGGAGAAGGTCGCGTTCGGGTGGGTGTAGACCGGGCCCGTGTCCGCACCCTTGGCCGAGGCGCCATGTCCGGCGAAATCGAAGTGCCCGACCTGATAAAGAAACTTGTCGCCGTCCGGCTTGAAGAAGACATCAATGTACACGATGTGGTGGGCCGTGGTGTTGGGATGAGGAATCTCCTTGCCAACGCTCACATTGACCATAAAGGGTTCGCCGGCCTTGACACTGTCCGGGGCCTCGACCACAGGTACGTGCTTCTCGCTTTTCCAATCCGCAGACTGTATGGCATCACCGATCTTCATTGGTATATCCTCCCGTTGCTTAGTTGAACGCTTTGATTGAGTCGCAGCCGCACACCTTCGCGATGGCCCACACGCGTCGGCCGGCTCCTGTCCCGCATTTAGAGTGTACACTGCATTCGGAGATAGCGCAAACTGCCACTCCCTGTGTCATGGCAGCGCATCGGGATGGCAGTATAATGGCCGTGAAGTGGATACGCCTCGGCTGTCGACCGGCAGCGCCGGAAGAAACGCAGCCAAATTGCCCCAGAGGAGGTGTGGATGGCACGGAAAGTCAGAGTTGCCACGGTGTCGTGGCAATACAAGGGTGGTCCTACCGTCGCGGACAACCGCACCAGAGTCCGTGGTCTCCTGGATCAGGCTGTAGCCGAGAGGCCGGACATCATTGCGCTTGCCTGAGACCTTCGTGTCGCAGGGCGTGCCCTACACGTCGCCGGCTGAGGTCGCCGAACCGATTCCCGGTCCTACGACGGATCTGGTCGCAAGTTATGCCCGTGACCACGGCTGCTACATCATCTGTCCCCTGATCGGCATCCACGGTAGCCACATTACGAACGACGCCGTGCTCATCGATCGGCAGGGACAGATTGCGGGGCGCTACGCCAAGATCCATCCGGTCGTGCAGGGGGCCGAGTTCAAGAGCTTGGAGTTGGGCATCACTCCCGGGGAAGATCTGCCGGTCTTCGAGACCGACTTCGGGCGGATCGGGATCCAGATCTGCTTCGATATTATGTATCCTGAGTCCTGGGCCGAGCTCAAGCGCAAGGGAGCGGAGATCGTCTTCTGGTGTTCGGCGTACGATGGCGGAAAGCACCTGAGCATCTACGCCTGGCTCCATCGCTACTATGTGGTCTCCTCCGTGCTGTCCCGGTATGGTCGCGTGCTCGATATCATGGGTGAGGAGCTTGCGAAGACCGGGTGGTACGATCCCGTGACCGCCCACACGCTGAACCTAGACGTCGGACTCTTCCACTGCGACTTCAACGCCGGGGTGATTCCCGACCTGCACAAGACCTACGGGCCCGATATCACGCTGCGAACGTGGCACGAGGAAGGGATGTTCACGTTGGAGGCTAATCGGGACGACCTGACGCTGGCGGAGATTGTGGACCGTTTCCAGCCTCGACCCGCTGGACGCTTATGTGGACCGGAATCGTCAGCTCCAGGATGCTATTCGCGCGGGTTATCCTGCGCCCGATCTTGAGGTGACCTATCCCGGTCGGGCACAATGGGTCTGAGCAATTCCATCCCCAGGTGCTGGATTCCCGGTTCGTACAACACTTTCACACAAGGAGGCCTTGATGACAGTACAGATTGTCGGCGATCCCCTGCCCAATATCCCCTGGGAGGACAGGCCGGAAGGCACGCGAGGCGCTATGTGGCGGTACACGGGCAACCCCGTGATTCCACGCGACCACATTCCGGGGTCCAATAGCATCTTCAACAGCGCCGTGGTGCCCTATCAGGGGGCGTTTGCCGGCGTCTTCCGCGTCGACGATATGGGCCGAGAGATGCGGCTCCACGCGGGCCGGAGTGAAGACGGGATCACGTGGGAGCTAGGCCGCGATCGCATCCACTTCGTCTGCGACGATCCCGAGGTCGGCAGGTTCGTCTATGGCTACGATCCCCGCGTCGTCTGGATCGAGGATCGCTATTACGTCACGTGGTGCAACTGGTTCCACGGCCCGACGATCGGTGTGGCCTACACGCACGACTTCGAGACTTTCACCCAGCTCGAAAATGCCTTCCTGCCCTTCAACCGCAACGGCGTGCTTTTCCCCAGGAAGGTGAACGGTCGCTATGCCATGCTGAGCCGCCCCAGCGACAACGGGCACACGCCTTTCGGTGACATCTTCTACAGCGAGAGCCCGGATATGCACTTCTGGGGCAACCACCGGTACGTCTTCGGGACCGCGAATAGTTGGCAAAGCACCAAAGTCGGCGCCGGGCCGATCCCGATCGAGACGTCCGAGGGATGGCTGCTGATCTACCACGGGGTCCTGACCTCGTGCAATGGCTTTGTCTACGCCGCGGGCGCCGCGCTCCTGGACCTGGACGAGCCGTGGAAGGTGATCGCGCGATCGCGACGGTATATGCTCTCGCCAAAGACGCTCTACGAGAACGTGGGCGACGTTCCCAACGTCGTCTTCCCCTGCGCGTCACTCTGCGACGCTCCGACAGGGCGGCTCGCGCTCTACTATGGCGGCGCCGACACAGTCGTTGCCCTGGCCTTTGGCTATGTCGATGACATCATCGACTTCGTCAAAGAGGATTCCCTGGTCTGATCGATGTTCAGTATGAAGCCGGACTTCGACCAAGTCCTCGACCGCTATGAGGCCTGGTGGGCCTGCGACATCGTCGATCGGCCTCTGGTCTCGATGACGTTTGCCAAACCATACGCTGAGCAGGTTCCCGTACCGGAGAAGGCGCACACGTCCGTGCGCGAGCGTTGGATGGATACTGAGTTTGTCGTCGCGCGAACTGCGGCGATTCTCGCCAACCAGGTCGCCTACGCGGATGCCCTGCCGACAGCCTGGCCGAACCTCGGCCCGGAGGTCTTCTCGGCCTTCTACGGCTGCCCTCTGGAATATGGCGAGACGACCTCGTGGAGTGAGCCCATTCTGGAGAGCTGGGATCCGGAGCGACTGACAGAGCTCCATCTCGACAAGAGTAACTTCTACTTTCGCAAGATCCTGGAGATGATGGATGCCCTGATCGAGGCCGGACGGGACACGTTCATTGTGGGCTACACCGATCTGCATCCCGGCGGTGACGCAGTCGCGGCCTTCCGCGATCCCCAGAGGTTATGCGTGGACATGATCGACCATCCGGAAGACGTCAAGGCGCTCTGCGAGCGCGTCACCGACGACTTCATCGAGCTGTACGATATCTATGATCGGAAGCTCAAGGCAGCCGGGATGCCCAGCACGACGTGGCTCAACGCCACCTGTCGCGGCAAGTATCACGTGCCCTCGAATGACTTCTCGTGCATGGTCTCCAACCGTATGTATGAGGAGGTCTTTCTGCCGGGGATCGTGCGGGAGTGCAGGCACATGGACCGCAACATCTACCACCTGGACGGGCCTCAAGCCCTGCGGTTCCTGGATACGCTATTGGCGCTGCCCGAGATCCACGCCATCCAGTGGGTCCCCGGTGCCGGACACGACCACTGGTCCGACTGGATTCCCATCTACCAACGCATCCAGGCCGCTCACAAGGCCTTCTGTCTCTACGTGCCCGCCGAGGAGCTGGATGACCTGATGGACGTTCTGCGACCCGAAGGGGCGTGGGTGACGGTGGGCGGCATCGCCGATGAGGAAATGGCGCAGGATGCTCTGCGGCGGCTGTCGCGGTGGGGAGTGGGAGTCTAGAATCCAGAATCAAGAATAAGAGAATGCAGAATGAGAGAGTGAGGTGAATTGTGAAGATTACGGACATCAAGCCGTATCCTGTGTGGGTGGGGCATCGCAATCAGTGCCTCGTGAAGGTTGAGACGGACGAGGGCATCTACGGGTGGGGTGAGGCAGGCGTTTCGGGCAGAGAGTTGGCGGTCGCCGGGGCGGTTAACCACTACCGGGAGTTCCTGATCGGGCGCGACCCGATGCAGCGAGACGCGTTGTGGCAGGAGATGTACCGCAGCCAGTATTTCGAGGGCGGTCGTATCTTGACCGGCGCGATCTCCGCCATCGACATCGCCCTTTACGACATCGTCGGCAAGGCGCTGGGTGTCCCGGTCTATGATCTCCTAGGCGGTAAGCATCGCGACTCTGTGCCGTGCTTCGCCACGACGGGCGGTCGCTCGTTCGAGCAGTTGCTCGAAAACGTCAACCTGCTGTTGGCGCACGGGTGGAACGTCATCCGCATTGGGGCTGCCCAGGGTTTGACCCGCAACGACCAGGGGTGGCGCGAGTCCGATGCCGAAGACCGCAGGCTCTACGAGCCGCGGGAGTCCATTGGGGTGACGGCGGACTGGTTGCCCAGGGTGCGCGCCGCTGTGGGCCCGGGGCCGGTGCTCGGCGTCGAGTACCACCACCGGTTGAGTGTGGCGGAGGCCGCCTCGTTCTGCCAGCGCATGCCGTCGGGGACGCTCGACTTCCTTGAGGAGCCGATCCGTGACGAGTCGCCCGAGGCCTATGCGGTACTGCGGCAGATGACCGGGGTGCCCTTTGCGGTCGGCGAGGAGTTCGCCAGCAAGTGGCAGTTCCTGCCTTACATCGAGCGTGGTCTCACCAATTTCATCCGCGTGGACATCTGCAACGTCGGCGGCATGACCGAGGCCAAGAAGGTTGCCGGGTGGGCCGAGGCGCACTACATCGATCTGATGCCGCACAATCCCCTTGGGCCTGTGTGCGCCGCCGCCACGATTCATCTGGCTGCCGCGGTGCCGAACTTCGCCTGGATGGAGGTCAGGGTCTCGCCGACCGAGGCGCAGGAGTACCCGTCGGAGGAGATCTTCCCGATGCAGCCGAAGCTGGAGGGCAGCAGCTTCCCGGTGCCCACCGGGCCGGGACTGGGCGTCGACGTCAACGAAGACTACATCCGGGCGCAGTCCCTCAAGCTATGGGAAGCCCCACATCTGCACCGGCGCGATGGCTCATACACGAACTGGTAGCGCGGGAGGTGCCATGCACAGGATCGAGGACGAGGCGTCGCGCGGTCTGAAGGCCGTGATTCTGGCGGCAGGTCAGGAGACCATTACCGGGGATGGGACACCCATTCTCCTTCAGCCGCTCGGCGACCACGCAGTCATCGACTACGTGGTTCAGAACGCGCTGAAGGTGGTGGCGCCTGAGGATCTCTACGTCGTGGTACCGCGCTCTGACAGCGCGATCGAACAGCATCTGGCGAACCCTAGCCTCAGATACGTGGTGCAGGAGACCCAGCTCGGGACCGGACACGCCGTGCTGCAGCTCAAGGCGTTGTTGTCGGACTATCAGGGCGACCTGCTGATCCTCTATGGCGACACCCCGCTCTTCCGCCCTTCGTCGATCCGGGGGTTGCTCAACCGGCACCGCCTCAAGGGCGCCCACCTGACGCTGCTGACGGCGATGGTCCAGGAGCCGCTCCCCTATGGGCGTATCATCCGTGACGCCGGCGGACGCATCATCGATATCATCGAGGAGGAGGAGGCATCACCGGAGGTAAGGGAGATCCGCGAACTCAACGTCGGGGCCTACATCGTCAGGGCGCCCGCGATCTTCTCGACGCTGGAGACCCTGGCACGTTCTCCGGTCGATGGCGACTTCCGGCTGACCGACACGGCACACCGCCTGATCCGCGGTGGGATGCGTGTGGAGAGTTACCAGATCTACGATCAGGACGAGGTGCTGGGCATCAACACGCGTGAGAACCTGATTCAGGCCTCGTTTATCCTGCAGAAACGCATCTTTCGCCCCCGCCGCCACGAGGAACTGAACGTCATCGCGTTCGGCACCGGCGGCTGGCGCGCCGTGATCGGCGAGGGGTTCACGATTCACAACGTCCGCCGGCTCTGCCAGGCGTTGGCGAATGCGGTCACCCGCAGGGCCGAGGAGCGCAACGGTGTGCTGATCGGCTACGACCGCCGCTTCCTGTCGGACCGTGCCGCCCGTGCGGCGGCGGAGGTCTTCGCGGGCAACAATATCACGACGATCCTGCTGGAGGAGGACGCGCCTACACCGTTGGTGACCTATGCCACGGCTGCAGTCGGCGCTTCCTACGGCCTGGTCTTCACCGCGAGCCACAACCCTCCCGAGTGGAACGGGCTCAAGGTGTTTCGCATGGACGGTTCGCTGCTCCAGGATGTGGAAGTTCGCACGATCGAGGTCGAGGCCAATGCGCTGGGGATCGAGGACGTGGTCAAGCTCGACCTCGATCTGGCGATCGACGCCGGGGTCGTCCGACTGCAGGACTTCACCAATGCCTACGTCGACGCCGTGGAGGCGTTGATCAACCTGGACGCGATTCGCAAGGCAAGCCTGCGGGTCATCGTCGATCCGATGTACGGCGTCAGCCAGCTAACCCTCGGCATCATCCTGACCGAGGCACGCTGTCGGGTGGCCTTCATCAACGAGCGGCACAACCCGCTCTTTGGCGGGCGCTCGCCCGCCCCCGATCTTGAGGGCTTGCGGTTGCTGATGACCCACGTGCGGGACGAGCACTACGATCTGGGGCTGGCGACCGACGGCGACGCCGACCGCATCGCCATCGTGGACGAGAACGGCGAGTATGTCACGGTCAACGACATCCTGCTGCTGATCTACTGGTATCTCCACGAGGTCCGCGGGGAGCGGGGCGGGGTGGTCCGCAACCTGGCGACCACGCACCTGCTCGACCGGCTGGCGACCAAGCTCGGCGAAACAGCCTACGAGGTGCCGGTGGGCTTCAAGCACGTCGCGGCGGCGATGGTGGAGCACGACGCGCTGCTGGCGGGCGAGTCCAGCGGCGGGCTGACTATCCGGGGACACATCCTGGGCAAGGACGGCATCTTCGCGGCGGCGCTGATCGTCGAGATGCTTGCTGTGACCGGGCAGCGGATCTCGCAACTCCTGCCCCGCGTCTACGAGATCACGGGGCATCTGGTCTCGGTGGAGGCCAATGTTCCGGCGACGCCCGAAATGCGCGTCATCATCCCCAAGCGGTTGGAGACGCTGATCGAGGAACACGACACTACCCCGATTCGGCTCGGTCCGTACGAGGTCGAGCACGTGTCGACGCTCGACGGGGTCAAGTTCCTGTTGGCGAACGACAACTGGGCGCTGATGCGCTTCTCGGGGACCGAGCCGGTGCTCCGGATCTTCGCCGAGGCGGACACGGCGGACAAGGCGCGGGAGCTCATCGAGGATTTGAAGGCGAAGTTCGATCTCGCGTCGCGCGCCTGACGAAGAAAACGCCGGGGGCGTCCTCGGCAATGCCCGGCGCTAACGATGTACGGTGGACCGCGGGCGTCTCGCCCGCTCTATGCACAGCGTGGACTGGTAGAGAAGGCGCCGCCTGCGCACATGCTCTGTGTGCGCAGGCGGTTATGTGTTCTGGGGGGCCCTGTGTGCGCTCGGAGCGGGCGAGACGCCCGCGGTCCACAGAGCGCTATGTGCATCGCCGCGACTGCGATTGCCCTTACGTCAGGATGCCGGGGATCTTTGCCACTTAGATCGGCTGTCCCGGCGGGTGGAGCTG
>CAVVUS010000014.1:0-307393 GCA_963751345.1 uncultured Chloroflexia bacterium | reverse complement strand
AGCATACTTAAGCCCATCCTGGGGGTGACATGCAACCAAAGATCCTGAGTCAAGCTGAAGAAGCTATCCTGGCGAGCGAGCGTCGCTGGCTGACACGCCTGCAGATCGCGCTCGCGCAGTTTCCGGCGACCGATGACGATCGAGCGGCGCTGGAGCGCTCGGTGCGACAGCTCGATGAACTGTTCTTGCTCGTGGTGGTGGGCGAGTTCAATGCCGGCAAGAGCGCTTTGATCAATGCCATCTTCGGTGAGCCATTGCTCGAGATGGGCGTCACGCCTACAACCCGGAACATCCACCTTCTGAAGTTTGGGGAACGTCCGGAAACGCGTTCTCACGCTGTGGACTCGCCTGCCATCGGTGAAACAGGGGCAGGGGGGACAGCTAACGCAGAATTGGCGACCGGCATCGTGGATGTGCTCACGCTGCCATCGCCGGTGCTGGAGGAGATCGTGATCGTGGACACCCCCGGCACTAACGCGATCTATCGGGAACACGAGGCAATGACACGGGAGTTTCTCCCTCGCTCCGATCTGGTCCTCTTCGTCACTTCGGTCGACCGGCCCTTTACGGAGAGTGAGCGCGCCTTCCTTGAACTGATCAGGGAGTGGGGCAAGAAGGTGGTGATCGTCGTCAACAAGATCGACATCCTTGAGGCGCCCGAGGAGCTCGAGAACATCGAGCGCTTCATAGCCGAGAGTGCCCAGTCTTTGCTGAGCTTCACGCCCGAAGTGCTCCCGGTATCGGCACGGCTGGCACTGCGGGCGAAACAGGCGCACGACGACAATGCCCTCGCCGAAAGTCGCATCGAGGCCCTTGAATCGTACATCAGCCAACGGCTCGATGAGAAGGAGCGCGTGCGGTTGAAGCTCCTCAACCCGCTTGGCGTGGGATTGCATCTGGCAGACAAGTACCTCCATGTGATCAACGGGCGGATGACGCTGCTGCGGGATGACTTCGCCGTGATGGACAATGTCACGGAGCAATTACGGATCTACGAATCGGATATGGCCGGGGAGTTCCGACTGCGGCTCTCCGATGTGGAGCGCCAACTCCAGGCCTTCGAGAACCGCGGGATTGCGTTCTTTGATGAGACGATGCGGCTGGGGCGTTTCTTTGATCTCCTGGATCGCCGGAAACTGGAGACACAGTTTAGAGAAGAGGTGGTCGCCAAGGTGCCCGAAGCCATCGAGACAAGGGTCGAGGAGATCACCGAGTGGTTGGTTGCACGCAATCTGTCCCAGTGGCAGGCAGTGGTGGAGCACGTTCGCCGGCGCAAGGACGTGCACGCGGACCAACTGATGGGTGAGATCCCCAGTTCGTTTGACGTGAATCGCAGGGATCTCATCGATAGCGTGAGCGTATCGGCGCAGCAAGCGTTTCAGACCTACGATCGGAATCAAGAGGCCCAGCGCATCGCCCAGTCCTTGCAACGGGCGGTCGCGAACACGGCGCTCGTCGAGGTCGGCGCAGTAGGTTTGGGCACTCTGATCACGGTGCTCGCTTCAAGCACGCTTCTTGACGTGACCGGTGTCGTCGCAGCCGGGACGATGGCGGTCTTGGGACTCTTCGTCATTCCAAGTCGAAGGCGACGGCTCAAGGATGAGCTGCGTCAGAAGATCAGCGATGTACGCACCAACTTGGTGGAGACGCTGACGGCGCAGTTTGAGGCCGAAGTTGCCCGAAGTCTGCGCGAGATAACAGTCTGCGATTGCGCCCTACAGTCAGTTCATCCGCTCCCAACAGCAGCGCTGGGGAGAAACGCGTGAGGAATTGACTACGATACAAGAACAGCTCCAGCGCCAAACGTCCGAGATCCATGCGCCTGTAAGCTCTAGGGCCTGGGTCTCTGGATTTCCCCTCTCTGACTCCGGTGCTGCCCCTGTCCGCCCTGGACAACTCCAACTCTGGCAACCTAACCCAACCAAAGTCCAACCGTATTCGACGACTCTACAAGCTCATTCGCACTACAGTGATGATAGGCTACACAGATAAGGGAGAGAGGCGTAATGGGCGGGTGGTCCTCACTTGTTTGGATCAGGAGGATTTCATAATGAAGAGTCACAGCCGCATTCTCGTGCCCCTCGATGGATCCTCGTTGGCCGAGTGTGTCTTGCCGCATGTGGTCGCCCTGTCACGGATCTTTGAGGCACCCATCACGCTGTTGCGTGTTGTCGGAGAGCAGTCTGACTACGAGGGGAGCCGAGCCGTCGATCCATTGAGCTGGCAGATCCGCAGGTCCGAGGCTGAAGCGTACCTCGCGGAGATCGCCACCCGGCTGCGGGGTCTCGACCTCGAGGTCGCAACGTCGATTGCCGAAGGCCTGGCGGCCGAACGGATTGTGACGTGCGCGACCGAGATCGACGCAGGCTTGGTGGTTCTGAGTAGTCACGGACGCAGTGGCCTTAGTGAATGGAATATCAGCAGTGTGGTCCAGAAAGTCCTGCTTCGTGTTTACGCTCCGGCCCTCATCGTCCGTGCCTATCGGGCCCAAGATGTGAGTCTCGACGGATTGCGCTATGAGAGGCTAATGGTGCCGCTGGACGGCTCCCAGCGCGCTGAGTGTGTATTACCCCTGGCCTCAATGATCGCGCAGGGCCATGGTGCCACGCTATTGGCGGTGCAGGTTGTGCGTCGTCCGGAAATGCCACGCTGGCGGCCACTCAACGATGAAGAACGCCACCTCGTCGATCGGTTCATCGAGCTCAACCGGGACGAAGCGATGAGGTATCTGGACGGCTTGAGCGCCCGACTGTCCGGGGATGTCGAGACGCGGTTACTTGTCGCGGAAAGCCCGGCTGCTGCGCTTCATCAGTTGGCCAGAGAGGCGTCCATCGACCTGATTCTTCTAAGCGCTCATGGATACTCGGGGGCGCCCCAATGGCCTCACGGCAGTGTTGCGCTCAACTTCGTCGCCTTTGGCGACACGCCACTCCTGGTGATGCAGGATCTGTCAGCAGCGGAGATAAGTCCATCCGTGGCCGAAGAGGCTGCCAGTGAGTCGAGGGGGCACTGAGGTATGCCGTCGGGTCCCCTCAGATCCTCAGCCGGCGGATGCGCCTGGGACGGCGGATGCGCCTGGGACGGCGGATGCGCCTCAGACGGCGGATGCGCCTGAGGCAGCAACTGCCCAGCACGCCGGCGTAGCCTCCGACATCCCTAACGAAACACCCGCGGCGGAGCATTATGCTGTATCGCGACGGCGAGGCGCAGAGCCCTCGCCGGTCCAGCTTGTGCAGGACCACGCCTCATTACTGCGCGACGCCTACGAGTTCTTCAGCCAACGTTCCGAGGATGAACCACTCCTTTCCCCTGCGGCTGAGTGGCTGCTGGACAACTTCTACATGGTTCAGGAGGCGCTCCGAGAGATCCGCGAGGATCTGCCGGACCAATATTACGGGGAGCTTCCCAAGCTCGATGAGGGTCCGCTCAAAGACTATCCTCGTGTCTATGCGCTTATGCGGGAGGCCATCAAGGACGGGGACGCGCTAGTAGATATGGCGCAGGTCGTCAGTCTCGTGCAGCGGTATCAAGAGACGCCGGAAGACCCTCAGACGGCGCCCGAATCCCGCATAAGTGACGTCTCTCTGACGATGGGTGAGTTATGGGCCATCCCGACGATGCTTCGTACCGGGCTCCTGGAGCTCCTCATTGATGCAGTGGCTACCGTCACTCACCTGGCGGTGCCCACGACGCCTGCGGCGCGAGAGGCCCCCGATCCTATACGTTTGAGCGAGGGTGTCTCCCCGGATACGATCGCAGCACACTGCATTCGCAGTCTGCGCGTCGTTGCGAATCAGGACTGGGAGGATTTCTTCGAGCAGGTCAGCCAGGTAGAGGTCGTGCTGCGCGAGGATCCCGCCGACGTCTACCGGCGCATGACCTTCAAGTCGCGTGACCAGTACCGCAAAGTTGTTGAGGAACTGGCACTGCACTCGGAACGCAGTGAGGCTGAGGTCGCCCGCCAGGCGGTCACGCTGGCGGAAGCTTCTCCCGGCAGCGGACGCCAGGCGCACGTCGGCACGTATCTTCTGGGCAGGGGACGTCGGCAGCTTGAGGCCGCTCTGGGTTGCCATTTCAACCTGGGTGAGACTCTGCGACGTTGGTTCTTCGATCATGCCACCCCGGTCTACCTGGGTTCCATCGTCCTGCTCACGCTCTTTGTGATGGCTCTGATGGTAGGGTATGCTGCCGCAACCGGCGGCCCCTGGTGGCTTCTTGCGATCACGGCGCTTCTGATGGTCGTCCCTGCCTCAGTTGTAGCGGTGAACGGCATCAACGCAGTCGTTACCCGACTTGTTCCACCCTCAACACTTCCCAAACTCGACTTCAGCGCCGGCATACCCGACGACTGCAGAACCGTCGTGGTGATCCCCGCGATGCTTACGGCTCCAGACGAAGTGGATTTCCTGATTGGTCAGTTGGAACGTCACTACCTGAGCAATGCTACAGTTGTCCCGTCCCCGAACCTTCGCTTTGCTTTGCTGACCGACTTTGCAGATGCTCCGGCGGAACAGATGCCTGAGGATGAGGCGTTGCTGGCTTATGCTCAGGCAGGGATCGAGGAGCTCAATCGTCGCTACGGGCCCGTCTTCATCTTTCTGCCTTCTCCATCGAAGCCGTCTGTGGAATCCGAAGGAAAACACCTGGATGGGCTGGGAACGCAAACGGGGCAAGCTCATGGAGTTCAACCGTCTGATTCTCGGTGATCACGACACAACGTATACGACGCAGATAGGTGACGTACAGGCTCTGGAAGGCAGCCGCTACGTCATCACGCTCGATGCCGATACAGTGCTGCCGCAAGGTAGCACCTCCCGCCTCATTGCGACGCTGGCGCATCCCCTCAATCGGGCCGAATTCGACGAGGAAACCGGCCGGGTCATCGCCGGCTACACTGTGCTCCAGCCGCGCACCGAGGTCAGGCCCACCAGTGTGAATGCCACACTCTTTACCCGCGTCTTTGCCGGTGATACCGGGCTCGACCTTTACACACTTGCCGTCTCTGACGTGTATCAAGACCTATTCGATGAAGGCACGTTTGTGGGTAAGGGCATTTACGACGTGGGAGCGTTCCATCGAAGCCTTGAGAATCGCGTGCCGGACAATACGCTGCTGAGCCACGATCTCTTTGAGGGCATTCACGGACGTGCCGGCCTGGTGACCGACATCGTTCTCTACGAGGATTACCCCCCGGGGTATCTGACCTACGCGTCTCGTCAGCACCGTTGGGTGCGTGGCGATTGGCAGTTGCTGCCGTGGCTTCTCCCCCGTGTGCCGGCACGCGCCTCCTCCGACCTGCCTCAGGATATGCCTCGGGAGAGAGAGGGCCGGGATGCGGAAGGGGTGCGGACGATCCGCAATCAACTCTCCGCACTGGACCGTTGGAAGATCATCGACAATCTGCGGCGCAGCCTGCGCGCACCTGCATTGGTAGTGCTCTTCTTGGCGGGTTGGTTGTTTCTGCCCGGCTCCCCGTGGCTTTGGACCCTGGTGACCGTGCTCATCTCGGCGACGCCGGTGCTTACGGGGCTGCTCACCGCGCTGACCCGTGTCGATCCGGAGCTGGGCCTTAGCAATTCGCTTGCACCGCTGAAAACCCAGGCGTTGCGCTGGCTCCTCTCACTGACCTTCTTGCTCTATGAGGCCGTTCTGATAGGGGATGCGATCGCCACCACCCTTGTGCGCGTTTTTGTGACGCACAGGCGGCTCCTGCAATGGGTCACAGCCGCGCACGCCCTTCGCAGCCTAAGCGCCTCAGACGGCGCGCCCAGCAGACTGGGCGTGGGCGCCTCGGACGGCGCGCCCAGCAGACGGCGTGGGCGCCTCAGACGGCGCGCCCAGCAGACTGGGCGTGGGCGCCTCGGACAGTCCAAGGCAACGGAGGGCTGCCCTAGTTTGGCGGCGGATGTTGGCGGCGCCCCTCTTGGCACTGTTGTTTGGCGTGGTCGTGGTGTGGGTGAACCCGTGGGTGCTGCTGCCTGCATTACCCTTGCTTCTGCTGTGGCTTGTGTCGCCTCAGGTGGCGCTATCGGTCAGTGCGCCGGTCACCACCGACGAGAAGTCTCTCACGCCGGATGAACGAATTAGGCTGCGTCGGTTGGCACGCCGTACGTGGCTCTACTTCGAGCGATTCATCGGCCCTGAGGATCATTGGCTTCCACCGGATCATTTCCAGGAGGATCCCCGTGGACTTGCGGCGCACAGCACGTCGCCGACCAACATCGGCCTGATGTTGGTCGCTACCCTCTCTGCCTACGACCTGGGCTACGTCGGTCCACTCACGCTCGCCGTGCGCCTGCGCTCGACGTTTGATAGTATGGAGCAGCTTGGAGCGCTACCGGGGGCATTTCCTTAACTGGTATGAGACCCGCGATCTGGGCACGTTGAATCCGCGTTACGTCTCTACGGTTGACAGTGGAAACCTCGTTGCCGCGCTGCTGACGCTGAAGGAAGGTCTCCGCCACATACCGGAGGAGCCCGTGATGCGCTGGGAGGGATGGGAGGGTCTGCGGGATACCCTGGGGGTGCTCACAGAGATCCTGGAGTCCGCCGGCCTTACCTCTCAGGCGCCTCAGGCGGCACAAGGAGGTTCCGGCACGACGCCCGTACGGTCGGATGCCTTTCAGGAAGCCGTTGACGCCCTAGAAGCACACCTGACCCACATACGCCGCCAGGTTCGAGCGGTGCGAGAGGCGCCTGAGCGTCTTCCAACGATGCTCGATACCCTGAGCAGCGAAGGATTGGCAGAGCTGCATCGCTTGATGACGTCCTTGCTGGAGCGTGGAGCGGACGTGTTGCATGTCGATACACTTCAGGGATTGCGGCTCTGGTCTGAGCGACTGCACTATCATCTGCGGAACATGCGCGAAGAGATGGAATTGCTGGTGCCTTGGCGCCTGCCGCTCGAGTCTCCACCCACCCTCTTGGTTAATGCTGCCCCTGATTCGGCCCTCGGTGAGGCTTGGCGGGCGGTTCTGGATGCGCTGCCGGCTACGTCGGTGCTTCGGGATATTCCCGATATCTGCCACGAGGGGCGTGACAGGGTGGAGCACCTGTTATCACTTCTGGGTGATGAGAAATCTTCGCAAGGTTCCGAAACCTTGCGAAGGTCGGCGGAGGCGCCTGGGACGGCGGAGGCGCCTGGGACGGCGGAGGCGCCTCAGATGGCGGAGGCGCGCACGTGGTGTCGCAACCTGATGGAGGAGCTTGACCAAAGCCGGCAGAGCTCGCGGAGCTTGCTCATCGGTATCCGGGGCCTGGCCGACTACGCCGAGACGCTCGGTGACGAGATGGACTTTCAGTTCCTCTTCGATCCGCAGCGCGAGGTCTTCTATCTTGGCTATCGCGTGGATACTGAGCAGCTCGATACGAATCACTATGACTTGCTCGCCTCCGAGGCCCGCACAGCAAGTCTGATTGCCATTGCCAAGGGTGACGTTCCCCAGAGTCATTGGTTGCATCTTGCGCGACCCCTCGCTGAGATATCGGGAGCGCAGGCGCTCTTGTCCTGGAACGGTAGCATGTTCGAGTATCTCATGCCCGATTTGTTCTCCCGCTCGTATGAGGGGACGCTGCTCGCTCAGACCAACCGCGCAGTGGTGCAGCGTCAGATTGCCTATGGTCGCGAACAGGGCGTGCCTTGGGGGATGTCAGAATCCGGCTACTATCGTTTTGACGCTGCAAAGAATTATCAATATCGGGGCTTCGGCGTGCCAGGCATTGGCCGAAAGCGTGGCCTGGGGGAGGATCTGGTGATCTCGCCCTATGCCTCTCTATTGGCCGTGGGCATCGCACCACAGGCTGTGCTGACCAATATGGATGCCCTGATCGATCTGGGCATGCTGGGGCATTTCGGCTTCTATGAGTCGGTGGATTTCACCGGCTCTCGCCTTCCCCTGGGACGGGATCACGCCATCGTTAAGTCCTACATGGTGCACCATCAGGGCATGATCATGTTGGCGTTAGCCAACGTCCTGGACGATAACGTTCACGTCGAGCGCTTCCACTCCGACCCGCGGATTCAGACCGTGGAATTGTTGCTTCAGGAGCGCATCCCAACGGGTGTGCCGATAGAGGAAACGCCCGAGGAAGTGACGGGTGCTGAACGCGAAGGCTCGGAGCCGGTGGCGCTGTCGCCGTGGACACCCACGATGGGCACGCCGCTTCCGCAGGTGCATTATCTCTCCAACGGCGACTATGGTGTCCTGATCACCGCCGGCGGCAGTGGGTATAGCCATTGGCGCGAATTGGCACTGACCCGATGGAGAGCTGATACCACCCGTGATCACTGGGGGACCTGGATCTACGTGCAGGATTTGGATTCCGGTGCGCTGTGGTCGCTGACGGATCATCCGTTTGCGCCCGCCGGCACGGCGTGCCAGGTGCGCTTCTATCCCCACCAAGCTGAGTTCAGCCGCCATGTGGATGATCTCCTGTTCCGACTCGATATTGCTGTCGCGCCAAATGACCCGGTTGAGATGCGGCGTGTCGTTATCACTAACCGTGGTGATACGCCACACCATCTACGATTGACGAGCTATGGCGAGGTTGTCCTGGCGGCCCAGAACGTGGACCGACGCCATCCGGCCTTCAACAAGATGTTTATCGAAAGCGAGTATGTGCCGGATGTGGCGTCCGAGATATCGTCCTCTTCCTCCCCCGCGGAGAGGGGCGGGGAGGGGGAAGCGGCCCGGAGAATGCCTGCGTTGATCTTCCGGCGCAGGCTGCGCTCGGCCGATGAGGTAGCCCATTTTATGGGCCACGCCCTCGTGATGGATGAGCCGGCACTCCGATCGGGATCATCGTCCTCTACCACCTACGACACCGATCGAGCACGTTTCCTCGGGCGCGGGCATGACTATCGTACTCCACAGGCATTGAGTGCTGATAGCGGGGGCACAGGCGATGGGAAGAGCCGCGCCTCCAACCCGTCGGCCCCGCGCACGGGTGCGACGCTCGACCCTATCATGGCATTGGGACAGGAGATCACCGTGGCCCCCCGCGCTACGGTAACGTTGGTCTATCTGACGGTGGCAGTCGACGGCCGCCCCCAGGCTGTCCGATCTGTCAACTTCGCACAGGACTCGCCTGCGGAGGCGCAAGGTCAAGAAAGCGGTGCACTCTCAGGCCTCTCGTCCCAGGCGGAGGAAGGCCGGGGAACCCGTGCCGCGGTGCTGAGCCTGTTGGCTCGATACCGGACGCTGGAGCGAGTGGAGCGAGCATTTGAGATGGCTCGGTCGCAGAGCGAGTCGGAACTCCGTAATTTGAATCTCGACGGCAGCGATCTCGACGATCTGCAGTTGCTTTTGTCGGCACTACTCTATCCCTATCCGGACATGCGTGCGAACTCGGAAGTGCTGGCCGCGAACCGAATGGGGCAGTCCGGTCTTTGGCCTCATGCCATCTCCGGCGATTATCCGATCCTTCTGGTCCGTGTGAAGCAACAGGAGGAGTTGCCACTGGTTCGCGAGGTCATGCGCGCGCATACGTACTGGCGACATCGCGACCTGATGATCGACGTCGTCCTTCTGAATGAAAAGGACGTGGGCTATGAACAAGAGCTCAATCAGCAGTTGATGCGGGTGCTGCGTATGACCGGAAGCGATACGTGGGTGAACACGCGGGGCGGGATCTTTATCGTAACAGCCGGGCAGATGGACTCATCCTCTCGCACGCTCTTGCTCACGGCAGCTCGGGTCGTGCTCTTGGGGGAAGCCGGAACACTCTCTGCACAGTTGCAGGCCCTCAAGCGACAACGTACATGGCTGCCGGCCCTGGTTCCTTCAGAGGTACCACGGGAACATGCCGGCAACCTGCCGCCGCTCACGCGGCCGGAAAATCTGCGCTTTGACAACGGCTATGGTGGTTTCACTGAGGACGGCCACGCTTACGTGATTTACCTGGCCGGAAGTGACGCTGCTGAGAAGTCGCAGCCCCCGCATTCAACGCCGGCGCCGTGGATCAACGTTATCGCGAACGAGGACTTCGGCTTCATCGTTTCCGAGACCGGAGGAGGCAATACCTGGGCCGTGAACAGCGGCGAGAATCGTCTGACGCCCTGGAGCAACGACCCCGTCTCCGATCCGCCCGGTGAAGTCCTCTATCTGCGCGATGAGGCGTCGGCCGAGGTTTGGACTCCGACGCCGCAGCCGGCAGGTGACGCGATGCCGTATCTGATTCGCCACGAGGCAGGCCGCACGACGTTCACCCACCACAGCCACGGCCTGATCCAGGAGATGCAGCTCTTTGCTGCGCCCGATGCTCCGGTCAAGATCGTGCGCCTGCGCCTGGAGAATGTCTCGGACCGCCCGCGCCGCATCACGGCGACGTACTATGCAGCCTGGGTGCTGGGTGTCGATCGTGACACGATGCAGCAGTACATCGTCCCGGAATATGATGATGAGACGGGTGCGTTGTTGGCCCTGAACCGCCTACAATGCGGAGTTCGGATCCAGGGTAGCGTTCCTGGCATCCAACCATCGACCTCACGGGCTGACCGCTGACCGGACTGAGTTCTTGGGACGGGGCGGCGACCTGCGCCGCCCGGCAGCACTCAATCGGATCGGACTCTCGGGCAACGTCAGCCCGGGAGCCGATCCCTGTGGGGCGCTTCAGGTGCACCTGGACCTGGAAGTAGGCGCAGCAACCGAGGTGACCTTCCTCCTTGGCCAAGGGGCTGACCGGGATGCAGCCTTGGCGTTGGTCAAGCGCTTCCAGAATAGCGCTGAGGTGGCAGCGGCATCAGATGCGGTGACCGCGTTCTGGGACGGCGTTCTGGATACGATCACGGTGGATACACCTGATGAGTCGATGAACGTCGTGTTGCGCTGGGTTCTCTACGAGGCGCTTTCATGCCGGGTCTGGGGACGCTCGGGTCTCTACCAATCGAGCGGTGCGTTTGGCTTCCGCGATCAGCTCCAGGACGTGATGTCGCTCCACCACGCGCGGCCGGATCTGACGCGGGCGCATATTCTGCGTGCAGCAGCGCATCAGTTCGAGGCTGGGGACGTGCTGCATTGGTGGCATCCGCCTTCAGGCCGAGGCGTTCGTACCCGTATCTCGGATGACCTGTTGTGGCTGCCCTACGTCACCGCGGATTATGTGATGGTCACCGGCGACGAGACCATCCTCGACGAACGCGTCCCATTCCTTCAGGGGGCGCAGCTGGGGTCGGATGAAGACGAACGTTACGGCCACTACGACTTGACGGAGGAGACCTACACGCTTTACGAGCACTGCCTGCGAGCCCTGAAGAAGGGCACGACTTCGGGCACTCACGGTCTGCCGCTTATGGGGGCCGGCGATTGGAATGACGGGATGAACCGCGTCGGCATCGAAGGGCGTGGTGAAAGCGTCTGGCTGGGTTGGTTTCTCTATGCGACGCTGACCCGCTTCGCGACCTTGTGCGAGCGGCACGATGATGCCGGACAGGCAGAGACCTTGCGAGCCCATGCGGAGACGTTACGTGAGGCCCTGGGATCCGAGATGTTGGGACGGGCGGTGGTACCGCCGGGCCTACTACGACGACGGTACGCCCTTGGGGTCCGCCCAGAACGAGGCGTGCAAAATCGACTCCCTTGCGCAATCCTGGGCCGTGCTCTCCGGTGCGGCAGAGGCTGAGCGTGCGAAGCAGGCGATGGATGCGGTTGACGAGTACCTGGTCCGCGAGGACGACAGACTGTTGCTGCTCTTTACACCGCCCTTTGTTCAGGCATCGTCCGACCGTCCGAGGCGCAACCGCCGTCCGAGGCGCAACCGCCGTCTGAGGCGCATGACCCGGGCTATATCAAGGGGTACCCCCCCGGAATTCGCGAGAACGGCGGGCAGTACACGCACGCAGCCATCTGGGCAGTGTGGGCCTTTGCCGAGTTGGGGCAGGGAGATCACGCCGCAGCACTCTTCCGAATGCTCAATCCGATTACCCACAGCCGCAGTCGGGAGTCCGCCGACATCTATCGCGTTGAGCCTTACGTAGTCGCCGCGGACGTCTACAGCGAGCCGCCTTTCATCGGTCGCGGTGGCTGGACCTGGTATACGGGGTCCTCCGGCTGGTATGTACAGGCTCGGCGTCGAGGCCATCTTGGGTATCCACCGCGAGGGCGAGACGTTGCGGATCGACCCGGTGATTCCCCACGATTGGGAGGGATTTGGTTTCACGTACCGCTACGGTGAGAGCGTCTATCGCGTCAAGGTGGCCAATCCTGACGGAGTCAGTCGAGGCGTGGCCACGATCGAGATGGATGGTCAGTTGCTGTCAGAGCCTGTTGTTCCACTGGTGAGTGACGGGGACGACCATGACGTGCAAGTGCGCATGGGCGTTGGCCCCAGCGAAGGATGAGGAGGTGGTGGACGTGGACATTCTGAATTTGCTTGTGGCAATCCTGCTGCTGTTCCTGGGTCGCCGGATCTTCTGGCTCTTTGTTGGGGGTGTGGGGTTCGTCGCCGCGATTGATCTGGTGAGCCGGCTGGCGACGCCGTGGCCGATCTGGCTCATGCTGGTCGTGGCGCTGGCTGCCGGCCTGGTTGGGGCCCTGTTGGCGATCCTTCTCCAGGAGGTCGCCGTCGGGATAGCAGGGTTCCTGGCCGGAGGCTATATCGTGCTCCATGTTCTCGAGCTGTTGGGCATGCCCGTGTCAACCCTGATCTGGGTGCTTGCCTTTGTGGGCGCGATTGTGGGCGCGATATTGGCTCTGGGCCTCTTCGATTGGGCGCTCATCGTGCTCTCTTCGCTGGTGGGCGCCTCAATCATCGCTCGGACCTTCGATCTTTCTCAGCCGGTAATGCTACTGGTATTCGTCGTAGCCGCGGTGGTCGGTATCGTCGTCCAGGCGCGCGTGATGGCCGGAACATCGCGACGGGAGATTATGTAGCCCGGTGCTTGAGACAGAGTATGGAAGGAGATGCAAAGATGAAAAACTTAAGTGACTTTGCGATGGGGTTTGTCGTTGGTTGTCTGACCGGTGGCGCAGTGGCTCTGCTCTCTGGCGCCCCAGTCTGGAGAAGAGACGCAGACGATGATCAGCAAACGTGCATCCGAGCTGCGTGAGAGTGCGGAGACCGAGATCCAAAAGCTGGAGAAGGCCGCCGAGTCTCAGATCGACGATGTAAGCCCTTGGCATCGTCAGCAAGAAGCGTGGGAGGGTAAGATGGATTTCGATCTGATTCGAAAGCTGGCCAAGCGAGATCAGACCAGCAAGATCGTCCTGTTGGTGATGGATGGGCTGGGCGGATTGCCACGTCCCTCGCGCGCAGCCGCTGGGGGTGCCCGTGTGGAGGGTGGAAGCGCGGGAACGGCACTGGAAGCCGCCGCGACGCCGAACCTGGACAGGCTGGCGGCGGCGGGCTCTTGCGGCTTGCACGTGCCGGTGGGTCCGGGTATCACGTCGGGCAGCGGCCCGGCACATCTGGCGCTCTTTGGCTACGATCCCTTGCACTACGAGATCGGGCGGGGCGTGCTTTCGGCGCTGGGCGTCGATTTCGACCTCCAGCCTGGTGACGTCGCGGCACGCGGTAATTTCTGCACGGTTGACGATGCGGGCCGTGTCACCGACCGGCGCGCGGGCCGGATCCCTACGGAGAAGAATGAGGAGCTGCTTGACCAGTTACGGGATAAGGTTCACCTGTCAGGGGCGGAGCTATTCCTGCAGCCCGTGAAGGAGTACCGGTTCCTCTTCGTCTTGCGGGGCGATGGGCTGGCGGCGGACGTCGTCGACACCGATCCGCAGGAGGTAGGAGCGACCCCGATCCGGGCGGAGGCAAGCGCACAGTCGGCAGGAGCGGAGAGGACGGCTGGCCTTGTACGTGACTTTGTCTCGCAGGCCGGCGAAGCCCTGGCCGGATCGAGCCCGGCAAATATGCTTCTCCTGCGCGGCTTTTCCCAGCGACCCGACTGGCCGCGATTTCCCGACGTTACCGGGATGCGTGCACTCGCCATCGCGATGTACCCTATGTACCGCGGGGTCGCCAAGCTCGTCGGCATGGACGTCCTGCCCGCGCGCCAGTCTCCCGATGACGAAATCGACGCCCTCGAGGCCAATTGGGCGGATTACGACTTCTTTTTCGTCCATGTGAAGCACACGGACAGCGCCGGTGAGGATGGTGATTTCGACCGCAAGGTGCACGAGATCGAGGGGACCGACGCGCGATTGCCCCGTATCCTCGATCTCAAACCGGATGTGCTCCTGGTGACGGGTGATCATTCAACGCCCGCCGCGATGAAATATCATAGCTGGCATCCGGTGCCTGTCGTGCTGTGGTCGAAGCTGTGCCGCGCGGACGCTGTGACCCAATTCGGTGAACAAGCATGCCTCAGCGGGGCATTAGGTCCACGGATTCCTGCCGTAGACCTAATGCCCATCGCTATGGCGAATGCCAATCGCCTGGAGAAGTTTGGCGCCTAGAGGTTACGCAGACGGTTTCAGCGTCGCCTCGATGTGAATCTCGAGTCCCGGGTGCAGAAGATTGGAGACAGGACACTGCTTGTCTGCCTCTTCAGCCGCCTTCTTGAAGGTCGCAGCGTCCATACCGGGGACAGCACCCTCGACCGCCAGGTGCATCTCCGTGATCTTGAAGCCCCCTTCCTTCAGGGGTACCAGCACGCATGTCGCATGCGTAGCTATGTATTCCGGCTCGTGGCCCTGGGCGCTCAGCATGCCGGCGAAGGCCATGCTATAGCAGGCGGCGTGGGCGCCGGCGATAAGCTCCTCGGGATTGGTCCCCGGATCGTCCTCGAAGCGCGTTCCAAAGCTATACTCCTTTTTCTTCAGCGCTCCACTTGCGGTGCTGATCCAACCCGTCCCCTTGCGTAGATTCCCTTCCCATCGTGCGTCTGCCGTCCTTCGCTTGGTAGCGGCCATATTTGTATCCTTTCCTTGGTCGTACGTACGTCAGAGCTTCTTGGTTTCTCTATTACTGGAGCTGCCAGGTCACGTCGATGTCTACTTCAATGGTCTGACTGCCGGGTTGAATCGGCACAGCGGCGGCTGCCTGGGCTACCGGTTGCATGCGCAACACGGGGACCGGGCTACTGCTGGCCTCATTGATGGTCATGACCTGACCGAGCGTAGCGCCGCCTAGCTGCGCCAACTGATCGGCTTTTTGCTGAGCGTCAGCCCAGGCCGCCTGACGCGCCTGCGTGAGATACGTTGAGGGATCGCTTACCTCGAAGCTGATCTGCTGTATGGTGTTACCGCCGGCGCCGACGGCAGCGCTGATGAGATCCCCGAGCTTCGAAAGGTCGGTAACCCGTACGTTCACGGTGTTAGTGGCCTGGTAGCCTACGATCGTGGGCTCAACATTCGGGTTTGTCTGGTTGGTCTGCTGATACTGGGGGTAGAGTTGCAGGGTCTGCGTTTGGATGTTGCTCTCGGGAACGCCGTTATCGGTCAGCGTGGTGATGAGAGCCTGCATCTGTTGGTTGTTCTGCTCCATCGCAGTGTTGGCGTCTTGATTCTGGGTTTCGACGCCCATTGTGATGTTGGCCACATCCGGCACCGCGTCTACTTTGCCGGTGCCGGTCACCTGCACAGTTCGGCCGGTCGTGTTGGTTGTCGTCGCTTGCGTAAGAGCGGCTGTCGCGCCGGTACAGCCGGTCTGCAGCCCCACGACGGCGACCAACAGCACGAGCATCAGCGGGACGTATTTCGTTAGGCGTTTCATTGGTTCTTGTCCATCCTCTCTCTTATTGTCAAGGCTCTGCATGGCATGCACCCAGTGCGGCATCTGAGATGCCTTGCTACTATCATTATAGGTGCCACGATCTTCGCTTGACTTCGGAGTGAGTTAGCGATGAAGCGGAGAAGCGTTTGTATTGTTGGGGCTCCGTTGGGGACGGAGGGTCTGCGGGGGGATTCACGTGTTACGCGCGATCAGAATCACGCTGCTGCGCGACTGGACCTCGTAGGCTGCCTGGCGGTCGAGGATGACTTCATCGCCGGGATCGACCAGGTCGTCAGGCGTGCGCAGGGCGGTGTCAACAGCCCTGCACCAGCGATGTCCATCGGATAGCTGCGGCAGGACAAACGAAGCCGATGTAGCTTCTGCGTTGAACATAAGGTAAAGTGCCGGCGATGTCGCGCCATCCCCGAGGATGTGACAGCCCAACATCTTCACCCGTGAGTCATTCCAATCGGGTGGGTCCCCGTTGGGACCGTGCCAGTGGATATCGTCGGGGGTATAGAATACGTCTGCTCGAAGAACGGAATGGTCGCGCCGGAAGGCCATGATCCCGCGGGTGAAATGGTAAATCTCCTCGTGGCGATCCTTGAGCGTCCAGTCGACCCAACTGATCTCATTGTCCTGGCAGTAGGCGTTGTTGTTGCCCTGCTGCGTGCGGCGGAACTCATCGCCTCCCAGCATCATCGGCACGCCACGGGAGACAAAGAGCGTCAGCAGCAGATTCTTGATCTGACGGCGCCGCACGTCCTCTATCTGCGGATTTTCCGTGGGGCCCTCGTCCCCGTAGTTGGCGCTGTAGTTTTCGTTGAGGCCGTCGAGGTTCGCCTCACCGTTGGCCTCGTTGTGCTTTCGAGCGTAGCTCACCAGATCGTTCAGCGTGAAGCCATCGTGGCTGGTGATGAAGTTGACGCTGTTTTGCGGACCCTTACCGGCCCTCTGATACAAATCCTCGCTGCCGCAGATGCGGCTCGCGAAGGTCCCGAGCATGCCGTCGTCTCCGCGCCAGAACCTCCGCACATCGTCCCTGAAGCGACCATTCCATTCCGCCCAGCGGCGCTCAGAGAAGCTGCCGACTTGGTAGGCGCCGCCCGCATCCCATGCCTCAGCGATGATCTTGATGTCGCGAAGGACGGGGTCCTCCGCGATCTCTTCCAGCAGCGGGGGGTTGGACAACAGGTTGCCGTGTGGATCGCGTCCCAGCACTGAGGCCAGGTCGAAGCGAACGCCGTCGATGCGCATTTCGATCACCCAGGTGCGCAGGACGTCCATGATGAATCGACGCACGACGGGATGGTTGGTGTTGAGCGTGTTGCCCGTGCCGGTGTAATCCTTGTAGGTGCTGAGGTCGTTCCGATCGAGTATGTAGTAGATGTCGTTGTCGAGCCCGCGCAGTGAGAAGGTGGGTCCCGACGCATCACCCTCCGCGGTGTGGTTCAGTACGAGATCGACGATGATCTCTATGCCCTCCTGGTGGTAGGCGTCGACCATCTCGAGGAATTCCGGCATCTGGTGCCCATCTCGACCACGGCTGCAGTAGCTGCCTTCGGGGGCGATGAAGGCGACGGGGTCGTACCCCCAGTAGTTGTGCAGCGATTCGCCGGTCTTCGGGTTGTGCCGCAGGACCGTGCGCTCGTTGAACTCTTGTATCGGCATCAACTCCAGCGCCGTAATACCCAGATCGACGAAGTAGGGTAGCTTCTCGATCAGTCCGCGGTAGGTGCCCGGATGATCCACGCCGGAGCTCGGGTGGATCGTGGCACCGCGCACGTGCGTCTCGTAGATCACGGTGTCCCGCCAAGGAACAGGGGGGAGGTCGCCACGCCAGCGAAAGTGATCGTGGGCGATGACGCACTTGGGCATCCTGCCCGCGTTACCGTCCTCGGGCAATCCGTCGACGATCCCCGACCCTCCTCCCGTGCCTACCGCGTCGTCGAAGGACCAGGGATGGCCGTCGACGGACGTCGTGAACGGGTCCAGCAGCAGGCAGCGGGCGTCGAACCGGTGGCCTTCGTCAGGAGCATAGGGGCCGGCGACGCGATACGCGTATTTTTGCCCCATATCTACGCCACGGACCCAGACGTGCCACACGTCGCCGGTGTGGTGGCGAGGGTCGGTCAGCTCGATCGTGCGCCTCGGACGGCGGACGCGCGTGGGTTGCTCCTCGTCGGGGTCGTACAGCTCGAGCCAGATCCGGGTCGCGTGTCGGCTGAAGACGGCGAAATTGGCACCGCCGCTCGTCAGCTCGACGCCGAGCGGCTGTGGCGAGCCCGGACGCACGTCCGAGGTGTCGCTCACGTCGTGAAGGTACTCGAGATAGCCTCGGGTGGGCATAACTTCTCCGTTCTCGGCCCGAGATTGCTCGGGCTTAATTGGCTCAGGTGATGCGTAGGAGACGCAGCATCTGCGGCGCTCCGGTGGTGTACGATGGAAGATCGAGATCGTAGGCGTTATAGCCCGCGGGCGTGATAATCTGAGTCTCGGTACCCGCGTAAGGGTCGACCCACCACGCGCTGCCCAACGTGGCAACCGTGATCTGCGTCTGCAGAGGGACCGTGCCCTCGTTCCATAGCATATAGTAGTGTACGTCGTCTTTTGTGACGTGCCGGTAGCGCAGGTCGGGCACGTCGGAACTCACCGTGAGATCCGGTGAGGTCAGCCGATCGATGGCCTCGACCAGCGCATCGGGCGTGGTGGGCCTACACACGGGGTTCGCCAGACCGGCGATCTCCTTGTCACCCCACGCGATCAGGCGTCCGGCGTCGTTGAGCCGGTTCAGAGCCCCGGTTGCTTCGTCGGGAACCGCGCCCAGACCGTCCACGATGATTGCCCGGTAGTGCATGCCAGCGATGCGCACGCCGCCGTCCGACACGTTGGCGTCCTCCCACAGATGGCGCAGCTCCAGGTAGTTGAAGTCGCGCTGGCGTTCGAAACAGATCTTCGCCGCCGGCCACGGGAGCCCTGCCGATTCGGTGAGAATGGCGACGTGGCAGATGTGCGTGCTGTCGGTGTTGAGCCAGCTCAGCCGGCGGCAGTAGTCGGCGAACGCCTTATAGGTGTCCCACCAGGGACTGTGTGGCCCGACCTGGGGTGGGCGCTCGTCCCTGCGGGGCCCCCGCACCGAATAGTAGAAGGCGTGCGGGGTGAGTTGGTTGACGCCGCGGACGAAGCACCAGTCCACCAGCCACTTCATCTCCTCCCACGTGAACTCGTGCCCATAGGCGCCGAAGCATTCGTTGGTGTTGCGGCGCCGGCCCAGGTGAAGGGCCGCCGAGGCACTGCATTTGCCCTGGGTGGATTCCGCGCCTTCGAGGGCCGTAGGCCCCGGCAGTACCCAGCGCCAGACGAGGTCCTGTCCGGGGATGTGGAAATAGCGGAGGAGCACCGATCTCGTCGCCACGCGCCGGGTGACCCGTGAGCGAAATGTTGCGCCTCAGACGGCGTTGGGCCTCGCACCATTCGTAGAGCTGTCGGTAGTAGGTTTCTTCGAGCCGGTGGACGATAGCGAGCTCGTAGGCCTCACGATAGCGTGCCGCATCCGGCTCGTCCTCGTACCACAGCGCGGGCAGGTGAGGGGTGAAGTCGTAGCCCAGGAAGCGGTTGACGTGTTCGAGAATGCCCGTTGTGCCCGGCAGCACGTCCCGTTCGCGACAGCGCCCGAGGACGCCCGGTTCGTCGGTGAAGATGGCGCGGACGGTCGTGCCGAAGTGATCGCCGAGAACGTCGGCATAGCGGTCGTAGACCAGGTGGATGAACGTGGCGACCGACGCAGGGTTGAGCAGATCGGCCGCAGGTGGCAGATCCTCCGCCGGCCCCTCGCCGATGTAATGGAGGCCCCGGATGACGGCGTCGACCGGGCGATCGATGACGGCGATGCGGCGGCCGTTCGTGCGTTCGACCACGGCGACAAGGTTCTGTCCCGCCGGGAGTGAGGGCGCCTCTTCCTCGTCGAGTTCGATGCGGGCCAGACAGCGGCAGGCGTAGGCGGGATTGGCGGCGACCACCTGTCCCGAGGAAGAGCCGGAGGGGTACATCCCTTCGTCATAGAGGATGACGGTCATCTCCCGCCGCGCGGCTTCCTCGACCGCGACGCGCATGAAGTGCATCATGCGGTCGGACATCCAGCCAATGTCGCGTGGCAGGCCGACGCGCGGGTGGATGACAAAGCCGTAGACGCCGTGGGCCTCGAAGTCGGCGATCTGGCGCACGATCTCATCCTCGTCCAGGGCATCGTTCCAGAACCAGAACGGCGACAGACTGAACTCGCGGGGTGGGTCCCATAGGGTCGTCATAGCCGGGATCTTATCAGCACTTCGCAGATTCCGCAATTCCGGGGGTCTCGTCAAGGTTGCACCGTCGAGGGGACGGCGTAGAATCGGACCTTGACTCCAGTCGATAGGGGAATAGCCAATGAAATCACGGCAGTGGACGATCTATCTCGCTCAGGACAAACATCTCGATTACAACTGGTGCGGCTCGCCGGTCGAAGTCGAGACGCGGATGGCGGCATTGGTCGACTACTACCTCGATCTCACCCGGAGGACTGACGGTCGCTGGAATCTGGACGGCACGCTATGGCTGGAGGTCTATCGCCGGCAGCGTGGCGACGCAGCGGCCGGCTGCTTGCTGCGGGCCATCCACGAGGGGCGGATCGGTTACGCGGGAAATCGCGCCGTACTGCTCTGGGGGCTGTTGAGCTCGGAACTCGCGATCCGAGCCTGTTACGGCGCATTGCCCATCGAGGAGGCTGCAGGCCGTCCTTGCCGCACCGCCCTCATCATGGAAAATGCGGGTCTGCCCTGGGGCATTGCCGGCATCGTGGCTGAGGGTGGCTTCCTCTACCTGGGCCGGGGAATCTACTCGCTTCGCGCGGAGAGCTACTATGCCGAGCGCGAGCCATATCCGCTGTTCTGGTGGGTTGGGCCCGGCGGACAACGACTGTTGGTGCATTGGGATCTCTACAGCGACACCGGCAGTTGGGGCGGTTATGCCGAGGCCTTCGAGTTGGCGCGACTGGCAGGGGAGACGTGGGATGCCCTCCACATCCGGGACTTCGGGGATCGCAACACAGAGGAGGTCTACCGCCGGCGTGTAGCCTTCATCGAAGCGACGATCGAGCGGTATGAGGCTTATGGCGATGCCTATCCTGTCTCCAGCATTCTGCTGCTGGGCACCGGGTGGGACAATTGGACACGCACGGATGACATCGCGGCCTTCATTCGGCGGTTCAACGCCTCTGACGGCGACGTGCGGCTGGTTGACGCGCGATATGAGGAGTACTTCGAGGCAGTGTCGCAGGAGGTTGAGGCCCGGGGGCTGGCCCTTCCTACGCAGGAGGGTACCTTTGGCATCTGCTGGGAGGAATGGGCTGCCCACCTGGCGGGACCGACAGCGGACTTCCGGGAGGCCGAGCGTCTGCTTCGACAGGTTGAAGCAGTCCACGCGCTGGAAACCAGCAGCGGTCCCAGCGATGAGAAGCGAGCTGCCGCGATTCGGCAGGGGTACGATGCCCTGCTCCGTTTTGCGGAGCACGACTTCGGTGGGGTAGATCGCGCTCGAGCTGCTATCTCAGCCGGGGTGCGTGCGGCTGCGGCGACCGAGGCGTTGTCCATTGGCCGAGGCTTGAGTCCGGAACCTGATGGCGTTCCCTGGCAGACTCTGACTCAGCCTGCTGACGAGTCCTTGTCCTTTGCCTGGCGCGGCGGGCGGGTGTCCTTTGACGGTCGCCGCTGTGTTGTCGCGTCACTTGTCGACGGTGAGGGTCGGGAATGGGTGCCCCAGGATGCCGCAATCGGACTGGGCGAGTTCGTACATACCCGATATGGCGAGCCCATACCGGGGGAGGTCTTCCCCGAGGTATTGCCTCACGCCGCCGCAGCCCCGGTCGTGCACGACATCCGCTGCAAGCGTGGGCCGGAGGGCGTCTCCGTAGAGACGACCGGCGAACGATGGGGGTTTCAGTGGTCTACGCACTGGTTCTTTCATGCCGGTCGACCCTGGATCGATGTCGCCTACGACCTGGAGAGGGGATGGTCCGAGCCCCAGCAATCGGTCCAGTTCTGTTTTCCGCTGGCCATCTCCAACCCCAGCTACCGCTACGATCATGGCGGGCGCCATAGTGATCGCCGGCGCCATTGCCGATGGGGGGAACGATCTGCCGGGTGCCAACCCAAGCCTCTGTGCGGCGCAGACCTTTGCCGCCGTGCACGGAGACGAGATTGGCGCGTATCTGCTCACACCGGATGCCCTGTTGGTACAGTTTGGGGAAGCAGCGGTCGTGCGGGAGGGAGCTCCGGCCGCGCCACTGACCACCAATATCACCTCGATGCCGATGATGAACCTGACCCGCAATGACTGGCAGTTCAACCAAGGCGGACAGCGTCGATGGCGTTTTCGCTACCGTCTCGTGCTTTCCGGTGCCTACGATCCGCTTCAGCCTATACGGGAAGCACAGCAGTTCGGCGTTCCTCCTTACCTGCAGGTGCCGGGCGGGAGGCCGACCGTGGCGTCGCTGGATGCGCTCGACGTCGACTTCGGTGGCGGCCCGGTGACGACTCTCAAGGTTGCGGAGGATGGTGCGAGGTTGATCCTGCGGCTGTGGAACGCACTCGATCGGCCGATCTCCGGCTCGGTCAAGCTACCCGACGGCTTTGTGGCCGCGGAGGTATGTGATGCCCTCGAGCGTCCTCAGCACAAGCTGGCCATCCGAGAGCGCCGCGCGAATTTCACGGCCGCATCGCAAAGCATCGTGACACTCGGGCTAATACGGGCCGAGCGGTAGTTGCCTGAAAGGATTCTATGGGATTCGTCTCGCATCCGGGCATACAACGCGAGGCCTACATCTCCGTTGATGTGGAGACCTCCGGTCCGAACCCCGGTGACTATGATCTTCTGTCCATCGGCGCATGCCGGGTTGATGACACAGAAGTCCGAATTTCGGACCGGTGAGGCGTTCTACATCGAGCTCCAGCCCGTCACAGGGCGGGCGATTCCGGGTGCGCTGGCCATTTCCGGGTTGTCGATGCAGGCATTGGCCGAAACCGGCACACCCCCGACGAGGGCGATGGCCCTATTCGAGGATTGGCTCGACCGCACGGTGCCTCCCGCCCATCGACCCGTCTTTGTGGCGCTCAATGCGCCTTTCGACTGGATGTTTGTCAACGATTACTTCCACCGCTGTCTGCAACGGAACCCCTTCGGCCACAGCGCGTTGGATATCAAGGCGTTCTATATGGGGCTGACCGGTGCGCATTGGGCTCAGACCTCGATGCGAGCGCTCGCCGGACGTTATCTGGGTGGGCGGAAACTGACCCACAATGCGCTGCAAGATGCCAAAGATCAAGCAGAGATCTTCTTCCACATCCTGGCGGAAGCAAGAGCTCGATTCGGAGCGATGGGCTCCGGGCGGTAGCGCGCGAAGCGAGGTAGTAAGGAGGCTTATGATGGGTGAAATCACGGACCGAGCGGGAACAGTCGATGGCGAAGCCAATCTGCACAGTATCATTGAGTCCGCGAAGCGTCTGGGTGTGGAAATGGACGAGGAAGAAGCGCTGCAGTGGCTCACGTCGATCGCAGCTATGCAGGCCGAGGCCAACGTCGTGATGGATGTGGAGAGTGGCGTCTACGGGCACCGGGTCACAATGCTGGACTTCAGCCCTGCGGAGCTCGCGCGTTTTCGCGAAATCGGCCGGCTGGTTGAGTTCGATGACGTCCCCGGCAAGGTGGAGACGGCCCTGGCCCTGTCCGGCTCAGCCGCCCAATCGAAGATCCAGACTTATCCGGGCGATGCCGATTACTTCGAGCGCGTCAACATCATTGCCGACAGCCGCGAGCATAGCTGCCGGATACTGGGTGAGGTCATGCGCGAGAAGGCTCTCAAGACGATGCGTGGGGACACGTACCAGTTCATTGAGGCCAAGTTAGGCTCATATCCGCGGGAAATGGTCCGGGATGGCCGCACGATGAAGGCGGGGACGCCCATCTCATGGTCAGCGGCGGACGTCGAGGCCGGCGAGATCCGAGGCACGCATTCGGACGGCACGCCGATGACAATCGGTTGGGACGAGGCGGCGCAAGACCCGGGTTGGTGCAAACTCGACTGGGTAGTGGCGGATCCCGTGCGTGGCACCCTCGCCAACGCAAGCAATATGCTTGATGTGACCTGGGAAGCGCCAGATGGTACGATCACGCCATTAGATGGCTATCTGGACCCGTACTTCCAGGAAGTCTATCTGCAGGCCGAGTCTGTGCCGATCTTCTCGAAGCTGGTCAAGCATGTATCCTCGGATGCGCTGGGCGACTATGTGGCCGGACTGGAGCATGAGGTACAGAAGTACATCGCGAAGGATCCTCTGAACTACGGCAAGGCCGCCAAGCGGATGTACAACATCTTCCGTTTGACGGGTCGCTACGAGGAAGCGGCCTTCCTCCGCGAACTCTTCGACGAGCCCACGACGATGCTTTACCAGGTGCACAGCCTCATCCGGACCGTGGACGACACCGTACGGTCGGGTTCTGCGATCTCGCGCGAGAATGTCTTCCAGCAGATCGACGCGCTGATCCTCTCCGTGATTGATGCGTTGGAAGGCGAGCAAGAGACAGAAATCGTGCGCCGGCTCCTTCGTTTGCGCGACAGCCTCTCCAGGCCACAGGAAGGGGATGAACTCAACACCGAGGCGGAGGCAGCGCGTGCGGAGGTGCTGAATATCGTGAATAACTTCTTCTATGAGAAGCTGAACGCTATGCCCACGATCAAGGCCTACCTGGACCAGCAGGCTGCGCCCGAGTCGCAATAGGGGTGCTAGCGGGTCGCAGAGGGACACCTTAGCCCAAGCACTCTCCGAGGTGGCGAATCAGCCACTCGGCGATCTCGGATGCCGGGGCGTCCGCGGGAAGCTCGGAAACCTTGTGGGCTCCAATTGGTCGTCCTGCGCGAGGCCGGCTTGTTTGGGCCTCGGCAAGATTGCGTCAGAGCTTTCCCGCGAGGCTCTGATGTGATGACCACGGCATCGGCGTGCCACACGATCGTCGCCCTGAAAAGGTGATGGGCCCACCATTTGCCGTTGTCACCATCCCATGCGATCCAGGTGTCGCTTTGGCCGGCTGCGCTCTGCTCGCGGGCGCTTCTGAGGGCCTTCGTGAGGGCCAACGTGGTGGGACGTCCTAAGGTCAGCGCGGCGAGGTTCGCCGGGGTTCCCTCCACCTCGTGCCCCGCGGCATCGATCAGTACCGGAACCACGACAAACCCGTGTCCGTTGGCATAGACGTGAATCGTGGGATCTGTAAAGCTCATGTCACCGTCCTTGTGGCTCCTTGATGATCGGCGTGCGCATCTCTGCGCCATTATAACATAGCCATCCTGCGTAGAGAGCCCACAGCTCTGCCAACAGGGCGAACGCATCTCGGCCTGCGTGTCCTTGTGCACACGACGCGTGTCGGAACGCGTTGGCGCGTCGGAACGCGTTGGCGCGTCGGAACGCGTCGGCGGGGCGTCTTCCGGCTCCGCGCCGTGTGTCGCGCGGGCAGAAGACGGGGCGCCGCCCCGTCTCTACGGCGGAGAAGACCGACACCGGTGGGCGCCACTCGGTTCGTGGGCCGATCCGGCTCGCGATGTGTACGCCCTGCCACTGCCGGAAGATATGTACTGCGTTGCGGGAGGCCGCCTTGTCGCTAGAGGCGCGCCGGGTATAATCCCGGGTGCGGATTACGGTCAATCTCCGACCCAATGCGCCTACAGGCTGAGCACGATCTGTGCGGACGGTCCATGGACGTTGGGCAATAGGGTTTCGTCGGAAACGGCGACGCCTCCCGTGTTTGGAAAGGAGATGCACCAGCCCACAGTGCAGGTCGATCGTCCTGCCTGGTATGTGGTTGTGGGGTGCGGCGTCTCCTTGTGAGACGCCTTTTTTGTTGCCATCAGATGAGGACAGGGCCCACTATGATCTATATCGGACTCGATGACACGGATGTTCTGGAATCGCGCGGAACGGGGCATCTGGCCCGGGAAATCGCCGCGAACTTGGCCGAGGACTACACGGTGTTGGGCGTGACGCGCCACCAACTGCTGCGCGACCCCCGCGTTCCATGTACGAAGAATAACAGCAGCGCGGCGATCCTGCTGGAACCCTCCACCGGCATCGATGTCGATGAGCTTCTGGCGCGTGTGCGTGACTTGATGGTAGCCGAGAACGTGCCGGGCAGCGATCCTGGATTGTGCATCGCGGTGGACGTACCGCCGGAGGCTACCGCATTCGGGCACCGCGTACAGCAGGAATTGGTCACGCGGGCCGAGGCTCGCGATCTGGCCAGGGAATTGGGCCTGCCTCTGCTTGGGCTCGGAGGCGACGAAGATGGTGTTATCGGTGCCCTGGCGGCGGTTGGTTTGGCCGCCAGCGGCGAGGACGGGCGCTACGTGCTCGTCGGCACGATGCGTGATCTACAGGGGCTCCAGCCTATCTCAGCGGTTCTCGGTGCCGGTATCGCCGCCGTGCAGACGATGGATGGGGAAATCGTAAGCGAGGGTCTGGTACAGACCGATCGGCTGCGTCCCGCGCGTCGCGGTGGAAGGCCGATTGCTGTTGTGGAGCAGGCCGATGGATATTGGATGCCGCTGAAACTTGACTGATGTCTCCTCTTCTCAGAGCTGACGACGTTGCCTACCGGTACCCGCAGCATTCCCACGGGCTGAGGCCTGTGTCCTTGGCGGTGGAGGCCGGGGATGTGCTCCTGGTCACGGGCCCTTCGGGGTGCGGAAAGAGCACGTTGGCACGTTGTTTGACCGGACTGATCCCCCATCTCTATCGGGGGGAACTCACCGGTGAGGTGTGGCTGGATGGTGCGGGGCCGACCCATGCGGTGAGAACGGTGGACACGCCGCTGTGGCATCTATCGGAGCGGGTCGGGTTTGTACTCCAGAACGCGGCGGCCCAGATGCTGGGCTCTTCGGTCGAGGCCGAGATCGTCTTTGGCCTGGAGAACCTCGGACTGTCATCATGTGAGATCGCAGGGCGCCTTGACGAGGCCCTTGACTCCTTTGGGTTGGATCACCTCGTAGACCGGTCGCCCCAGACGTTGTCGGGCGGAGAACAGCAGCGATTGGCATTGGCCGCGGTGATGGCCCGGCGTCCGCCGGTCTTGGTCCTCGACGAGCCCCTGTCGATGCTCGACAGCACGGCAAGTGCCGATCTAGTTGCGCGCCTCGAATCGCTTGGGCGCCGGGGTACCGCGGTCGTGATTTGCGAGCACCGGCAGGAACCCCTGCAGCCGCTGTCGGGCTTGTATACCTTGGCTCTGGGCCTGCATAAGGCCGACATACCCTCCGATGCGCCATACCCGGTGCGTGAGTTCCCTTCGCCCTCGTTTGCACCCTTCGCGCTGGAGATCGCCGGCCTGGGTGTGGATCTGGGAGGGCGCAGGATTCTGCATGGCCTGGATCTTGTTATCCCCGGTGGCCAGATCGTCGCCGTCGTCGGGCCCAATGGTGTCGGCAAGACGACGCTGCTGCGTGCATTGATGGGGCTGCAAGGTCACACCGGATCGGTTCGAGTGGATGGCGGACGACCGGATCTCGCGATGGTCTTCCAAAATCCGGACGTGCAGCTCTTCAACCCCACCGTGCGTGACGAAGTGCTATTCCGCCTGGACACGCCCGATCCAGGGCGGTTTCGCTGGCTCATGGAGAATCTGGGTCTGGCACGCTATGAGGGACTGTCACCGCTGCTCTTGAGCGAGGGTGAGAAGAAACGCGTTGCCCTGGCCACGGCGTTGATGCGTGCGCCGAGGCATGGGGTGCTGTTGGACGAGCCATCGTTGGGTCAGGATGCCGGTCACAAGGCGCGTCTGATGCGCGTGGCGCGGGCCCTGGCTGAGCGAGGGCGCATCGTGATGATGACGACCCACGATCTGGCATTGGCGGCGCAGGCCGATCGTGTTCTGTTGTTGGGCCGAGACGGGCTCGTGGCAGACGGGCCCCCGGATGTGGTCTTCTCCGAGGATTCCGCCTGGCGTCGGATCGGCCTTCGCGTCCCTGACTGGGTATGTCCCGTGCAAAGCAACGGAGGCGCGAGGGAATGTGAGGTAACTCCTCGGCTCCTTGGCTCCCCGGCTCCTCTGCCTCCCCACCGCTCCGCCCAGTTGGTGACGCAATCACCCCTGCGTCACGTGGACCCGCGGGCGAAACTGGCCTTGAGCGTGGTGACCTCACTGGCTGTGATGCTGCCGCTGGAGCGAATGCTGGTGTTCATCGCCTTGTATGGTGCGCTGCTCCTGTGGGCGCAGCTGCTGAAGGTTGCCGGTCGCCAGATCTGGCGGCTCAGGTGGCTCTTGGTGGCTCTGTTCGCGGTAGATTGGATCTTCATCGGTCTGGACCTGGCCGTGGTGATCACGCTGCGCGTGGCGCTCCTGGCGAGTGTCTTCGCCCTGCTGGTCAGTACGACGACACCGGAGGAGTTCGGGCTGGGCCTGGAGCGCCTGGGTCTCCCGTACCGGTATGCCTTCAGCCTCAGCTTGGCGTTCCAGAGTGTCGAGCTGCTGCGTGGCGAGTGGCGCTCAATCCGCGAGGCGCAGATGGCGCGGGGAGTGGGGGCGCCTCGGACGGCGGATGCGCCTCAGACGGCGGATGCGCCTCGGACGGCGGGGGCGCATTTCCCGTTCTTCTCCAGCGGCATATTCCGGGCCAAATCGGGGGAAGGGCTGAGGAGGGCGCTCGGATGGCGGCCCCGAGATCTCATCACATTGACCGTGCCGGCTATCGTCATGGCGACGCGGCGGGCGTGGACGATGACCGAAGCTGCCTATGCCCGGGGATTCGAGTCGCCGCATCGCGCTCCGTATCACGTTCTCCGGATGCGCTGGGCTGATTGGGTCTTGATCGGGGCGACCCTGGCTGCGATGGGTCTTTTGGTGTTGGCATATAGAGGAACTGTATGAAGCAGAGTACGCGGATCGTCATTGTACTTGTGGTTGTAGCGTTGGTGGCGGGCGTTGTGCTCGTAGGCGAATTGATTCGCCGGCGCAACACAGTGGCGGGACTGGTACCCGGCAGCATTCCTGTTTACGTCAACGGCCAGCTGGCCGGCGCTTTCACACCTGACGATCTGGCATCGCTTGAGAAGGTCAGTTTCGTGGACGATGAAGAGGGCAAGACCCAGGAGGGGTGGCTGCTGAAGGACGTTCTCCTTCAGATTCTCCCGGCCGATGACTTGACGGCGGATACCGAGATCATCGTGAGCAGCAGCAGCCGGGAAAGGTCCGTTGACCTGACCTGGGGGGAGATCGGCGACGTCGACAATATGATCATGTTCGATCTCTCGGGGCGTGGAACTCTGAAGCTTGCTTCAAGAATGCCGGGGCTTGCCACCCGCGACGAATGGGTTCAGGATGTCGACCGGATCGACGTGAATTGATGGACAAGAAGGCGTATTTCTCCACCTTTGAGTTGGTCCTGCTGGCGCTATTCGCGGCATTGGTCGTGGTCGCCAAGATCGCGCTCCGGTTCCCCATACAGGTTCCGGGGCACTCCGGTCTTTTCTGGTTGGCGATTGTCATCGCGGCTGCGGGTATCGTCCCCAAGCGGGGCGCGGCCAGCCTGGTCGGGGTCTCGTCGGGGGTACTTGCGGCGTTCCTGGGCATGGGCGATCTCGGTGCCCTCAACACCTTTCTCTCTTATACGGTGGTCGGAATCGCCGCGGACCTGGCGCTATGGCTGTTGGGAAGCCCGGAGAACTTCGTCGCTGCGGGGTTGGCGGGGATGCTCGGGCATCTGGGCAAGTTCCTGGTAAAGTGGATCTTGGGCGTGCTGACCGGCGCGCCGCTGGGGTTCGTGGCCTTGGGGCTGGCGTGGTCGTTCCTGACTTATGCCATATTCGGTGCGCTCGGCGGCGTCCTCGGGGCTTTGACGCTGCGGGCGCTGCGCAAAGCCGGGTTTTTTGCCTATCTCGCCGAGCGTCGATAGCACGTGAGCAAGTTGGAAGATAAAGTGCCTGGATCTATGAGTAGAGTGGGAGCCACTATGGTTGCGTACGATAGGTATATGCGCTCGATTGACTACCTCCGCATCTCGGTGACGGACCGCTGCAACCTTCGCTGCGTCTATTGTATGCCGGAAGAGGGTGTGTCGCTCTGCGGCCACGACGAGATCCTGCGGTTCGAGGAGATTGAGGCCGTGGTCCGCGCGGCGGTTGCGCTCGGTGTGCGTAAGGTACGTCTGACCGGGGGCGAACCGTTGGTCAGATTGGGCATTGTCGATCTCGTGCGCGCCCTGGCGAACGTTCCGGGGATCGAGGATCTCTCGATGACGAGCAACGGCGTGCTGTTGAGCCGGTTTGCTGCGGACCTGGCCGAGGCGGGGCTAGATAGGATCAATATCAGCCTCGACACACTGCGCCCCGAGCGGTTCACGACAATGACGCGACGCGGCCGGCTCGGAGACGTGCTGGCGGGGATCGATGCTGCTGAAGCGGCGGGACTGGGACCCGTGAAGATCAACGCGGTGGTGATCCGCGATCTCAATGACGACGAGGTTGTCGATCTGGCACGAAAGACGATCAGCGACGGGTGGCATCTGCGCTTCATCGAGTGGATGCCTGTTGGCGACGTGGGGGCTCTCGACGAGAACTGGCGTACGCACGTAGTGCCGGCGGTGGAAATCCGCGCCCGCGTGGAAGCCTCCCTGGGACACTTGACGCAGGTCGAAGGACCTGTGGGTGCTGGTCCGGCACGGAGCTATCGACTGCCTGGCGCAGGTGGCACCCTGGGCTTTATCACGCCGGTCAGCGCGCACTTCTGTGACCTCTGCAACCGTCTGCGGCTGACTTCTGATGGTAAGCTGCGCCCGTGTCTTCTCGCAGACGATGAGATCGATCTGAGAACGCCTCTGCGGAGTGGGGCGGACGAGGAGGACCTTAAGGCGCTGCTCATGAGCGCCATCCAGGCCAAACCCCTGGGACACCGTCTCAATATGGATGAGCGCGCGGAAAAACGAGCAATGGCCCAGATCGGAGGTTGAGCGCATGGATCTGACGCACGTAGATGAGACGGGCAGCGTCCGGATGGTGGATGTCGGCGACAAGGAGGATACCGAGCGGCTGGCGGTGGCGAAGGGTGAGGTCATGATGCTGCCCGAAACGCTGCACCTTATCGCGACCGAGGGTGTGCCGAAAGGCGACGTCCTGACGACTGCCCAGATTGCGGGGATAATGGCGGCCAAGCATACGGCCGATCTGATCCCGCTCTGCCATCCGCTGGCACTCACCAAGATCGATGTCACTTTTGAGATTGACGAGGAGGCCTCGCGCCTCGGACGGCGCGCCCAGCAGACTGGGCGTGCACGCATCGGGATCACGGCGACTGTACGCACGCGGGGCAAGACCGGGGTGGAGATGGAGGCCTTGACCGCGGTCAGCGTGGCGGCACTGACGATCTACGATATGGCAAAGGCCGTCGAGAAGACGATGCAAATCACAAACATACGCCTCGTTCGCAAGGAAGGCGGCAAGAGCGGGACGTGGGCTATTGACCTTGCGAAGGCGTCCGAGCAGACTGGGGCTTGAACCTTGGCAAGGTTTTCCACAACGAGGATGGAGTACAACATGAAGGTTAAAGTGCGATTCTTCGCGTTTTCCAGGGAGTTGGCAGGCGCCTCGGAGATCGAACACGATCTCACCGACGGGGATACGTTGGCGGACCTGCAGGATGCCCTTTTCCGGCATTACCCGAGTTTGGAGGCCCTGAAGTTGCGCTTTGCAGTGAATGCGGCGTACGCGCCACTGGAGCAGCGTCTCCACGAGTCGGACGAGGTCGCTGTGATCCCTCCGGTGGGTGGTGGGTAAAGTGATGGCCGGAGGGGATGTACGGGATCGAAGGTTCGCGGTCACGGACCAGGTGCTCACCGTCGACGAGGTCATCTCGCGGCTCGTCGTCCCTGCCGTTGGTGCCGTGGTTACGTTTGTGGGCGTGGTGCGCGGCGAAACGGACGGGCGCGAAGTGCGTTACCTGGAGTACGAGGCCTATCCGGAGATGGCGGTGCAAGTGTTGACGGCAGATCGCAGATGAGGTGCGTGAGCGGTGGCCCGACATCCGGGATGCGGCCATCCTCCATCGGGTGGGTCGATCTGGAGATTGGCGAGACGGCCGTCGTGATTGCATTGGCGGCGGCGCACCGGCGGGACACGTTCGACGCGCTGCGCTATGCGATCGATCGTTTGAAGGAGATCGCCCCCATCTGGAAGAAGGAAGTCTGGGTCGGTGAAGGCGGGCCAACTGGAGGCGGAGTGGAAAAGCGAGCTATGAGACACCACCACGAGTTGTACCCGATGTTGAGCGTTGAGCGGGCGTTGGAGCGGGTGCTGGGCGCGTTTCACCCGCTGGAGGCGGAACAGGTGCCGATCTTGGAGGCCCTGGGGCGTGTACTGGCCGAGGACGCCTATGCCCGGGGGGACATCCCCCCTCATGCAAACACCGCGATGGATGGCTATGCCGTCATCGCCGCAGATACCGCCGGTGCCACGTCCGACTCTCCCAGAACGCTGCGCGTCATAGAGAACCTGGCCGCAGGCTATATGGCCGAGGCGGAGGTAACCTCGGGAACGGCGATCCGTATCATGACGGGCGCGCCGATGCCTGACGGGGCCGATGCGGTGATACCTTTCGAGGAGACGCAGCAAGAAGGGGACCAGGTGGCACTCTTCGCCGAGATGGCCGTGGGGAAGAACGTGCGCTTCGCAGGGGAGGATGTGCGCGAGGGGACACAGGTGCTCTCCGCGGGTGCGCGCTTGCGACCCCAGGAGATCGGAATGCTGGCGGCGCTGGGCTATTCGCAGATCAAGGCGATCCGGCGGCCTCGCGTGGCGATTTTGGCCACGGGAGATGAGCTTGTCGACATCGATGCGCCGCTGACGCCCGGGAAGATCCGCAATGCCAACGGCTACTCGAATGCAGCGCAGGTGTTGAAGTACGGTGGGGAGCCACTGATGCTGGGCATCGCGCAGGATAGCATCGGCGACCTTACAGACAAGATCCGACAGGGGTTGGAGATGGGGGCTGACCTGCTGCTCACCTCCGGCGGCGTGTCGGTAGGTGATTTTGACGTAGTGAAGCAGGTGCTGATCGCCGAGGGCGAGATGACGTTCTGGCGCGTGCGGATGAAGCCGGGCAAGCCCCTGGCGTTCGGCAAGATTACGGCAGATGTCGGTGGTGTCACCCGTACCGTCCCGGTGCTGGGCATGCCGGGGAATCCCGTCTCGGCGATGGTCTCGTTTGAGCTCTTCGTCCGGCCCGCGATCCTGACGATGCTCGGCTACAAGGACTTGAGCCGGCCGATGTTCGACGCTATCCTTGACGACCCGATCCTATCCAAGGACGACCGCCGCCACTACGTGCGCGTGCGGATCGAGCGCCAGCAGCCTGGCGAGCGCCAGCAGCCTGGGGCCCAGGTTGCTGGGGACGGGATCTATCACGCGAGCCTGACGGGTGAGCAGGGGTCGGGCATTCTCAACTCGATGGTCAGAGCGAATGGCCTGGCAATCATCCCAGAAGATTGGTCCAACGCTCCGGCCGGGGCGCACGTGAAGGTGATGTTTTTCGACTAGTGCAAAGTCAAGGGAGCTTTTCGGGAGAGATCCTGACCTCGTTCCAGGCGGATCTGTGATCCGTCGTCTCCGTGCAGACGGCGGATCACAGATCCGCCTGGAACATGCGCCTCAGGCGCTTATCACGAAGAGGTACTATGCTAATGCACTAGGAAGGTGCTAAACCTCGCGAAGGTTCAAGCCCGAGTCCCCGACGGTCGTCTGTCGGGGCTCGGGCCACCTTCGCAAGGTTGCGGGAATTATGCTAGAGCGGCGTGGGCTGCCTTGAGCTGCTCGCGGATCTCGATGTGCTGCGGGCACTTGTCCTCGCACTCGCCGCATTCGATACACGCGTCGGCCTGCTTGCCGCCAATCCATCGCTGGTCGGGGAACTTGGCGTAGTTGTCCTTGGCCACGGTCCACAGTCCGTAGACTTTGCCCAGGTTGTACTGCTCGAAGATGTGGGGGATATTGACCTCCTGGGGACACGGTTGGCAGTACTTGCAGCCTGTGCAGTAGAGCTTCTCCATCTCCACCAGCCGCTGGACGTGCGTCTCGATGTTTGCGCGCTCGTCTGCGGTCAGGCTGATCGCGTCTGCTGCGATGGCCGTATTCTCCTCCACCATCTGCATGGTGCCCATGCCGGACAGGGCAACGGTGACGTTGGGGTTGGACAGCACGAAACGCAGCGCCAGCTCAGGCACGCGCTCGATGCCCGGGACGAGGCCGGTCAGCACGTCGGAAGGTCCGGCCAGGCGGCCGCCGGCGACGGGGCCCATCACGACCACGCCGACGTTATTCTCCTTGGCGTAGGCGATGCCTTCTTCGAGGTCGCGGTAGAGCAGGTTGTACTGCAGCGTGATGGACTCGACATATCCGGTATCCACCAGCTTCATCAGGGCCTCGTTGCTGTCGTGGAACGAGGTGCAGATGTGCCTGATGAGTCCCTGGTCCTTGGCTTTCAGCATCCACTTGCTGACCCGGGGCTCGACGTTGTTCTCGTAGCGCTCCCAGTTGATGCCATGATGGTTGTAGATGTCGATGTAGTCGACGTCAAGACGCTCCAGGCTATGCTCCAGGTGGGCCCACCACTCGCTTTCGTCCTCACCGTAGTAATGGTTCTTGGTCGAAACCACGATCTTGTCACGCCAGCCCTTGAGGGCGGCGCCGACGGCCCGCTGGCTATCCTCGTCGCAGTAGCCCACGGCGGTGTCGATGTAGTTGAGGCCGGCCTCGAAGGCCCGGTGGATCATGGGCGTGGATAACTCGCGATCGACGACTTTCTTGCCGTCCACCTCGGTCATCGGCAGGCGCATAGCGCCAAAGCCCAACTGTGAGACCTTAAGTCCAGTCCGCCCTAATGTACGGTAGATCATCTACATTTCCCCCTCTGTAACGTTATTGGGACTCCTGTGGAGCCTAACAAGAAAGACGGCTCCTACTGGAGCCGTCACTATTCTACCAGCCTCTGGCGATTTCGCCAAACCGGGCGAACCTTGCGCAGGTTAGCGCGGCTTCGTCAGAAACTAGGTGTCGTTCGCTTACGAACGCTACCTTCGCTAGCACGAGCCTTCGTCATCTTCGCAAGGTTTCCTTCTCACGCGGGTTCTGCGAGCCTGGATCTCACCTCGATGCCCGATTCCAGCATCTTGCGGATGGAACAGGCGTGGCCAACGTGTCCCAGGCGTTCGTATTGAGCATCGGTCAGGTCGCCCTCCATTGAGAGCTCCTCCTCGATCCATTCATCGAAGGGTTGGTCTCCCTGCGCGTCCTCGTGCTCTTTGCGATGATAGGTGACGGTTGCCTGCACCAGGTCGAGATCGACCCCGTGGTGCTGCGCATATGTGTGCATCACAATGGTCGTGCACACGCCCAAGCTCGCCAGCATCATCGTGTAGGGGGAAAGCTCGTAGATATGCGCGACCTCGTGAAGCTCCTCTTCCTCCTCACTCTGCGCCCGGAATGCTACCTGAAACTCTCGGTTTTGCTGAACAATGACCTTATCCATAGTCCTCTCCGCTTCCCTGTCGCCTGCAAGCAGCGGATGATCTTGCCCTAGACTTCCTCACTCTCAGCATAGCAGGCCGGGCGAGCCGGAATCGGTGGTTCGCGTTGGAATTCAGGTTGGTTTGCGTGCGTAGGTCGTGAAGAGGTCGCCCAGGTTGACGCGCAGGGGCAGGTTGGATAGCTTCGTCATGTTGACGGCCCACTCCAGCGAGGGGCCGAGGAGGCGGGTGACGGGGGACCGGCGAAACAGCGCGGTGACCCTGCTTGCCAGGTAGCCCGCATGTAGATAGCGGCCCTGGGCGCCCATCCAGAAGACGGTGAATCCCGCCGCTTCCAGCATGTGCCGCAAGGTGCTTCGCGTAAAGTACGTGAGGTGCATCTCCATGAACCACGGCCAGCGACTGCCCATCAGTCGCGCGAAGAAGCTATCGAGATCCATCGTGTGCACCACCAGATAGCCCCCCGGCTTGAGCGCATGCCAGGCTGCTTGCAGCGTGGCCAGGGGATCGGCGACGTGCTCGATCACGTCCCACATCGTCACGACGCTGAAGCTACCGTGTGCGAGGGGTCCGCCCTCGCCGACGTCCGCATCCTCCAGGGTGCCGAGCACCATCTGTAACCCTTGACTGCGAGCCTCGGCCACGGCCCACGCGCTGGGCTCGACGCCCCACGCGTTCCATCCGTGGTCGGATGCGATCTCGACGAAGACGCCGGTATAGGCCCCGACGTCCAGCAGCCGGCGTCCATCCGCAGGGCCGGTGAAGCGTTCCATAGGTCTCAGGTGGTGTTCGAAGGTCAGCACACGCCCGGCGCGCTCGGCGACGTAGAGGGGGTCCTTGACGGCGGTGTAGATACCGACCACGTCGTCGTGGTTGGGCCGCGGCGCCACGTAGACGAGACCACACCGCCGGCACTTGACGATGGGGCCGTGCAGGCCATAGCCGCCGCTCGTGCAGGCGTAGGCGGACCAATTGCCCTGTCTGGCGCGGTCACGAGGAGGACTTTCGCTCTTTCCCTCCGGATCCAGGGTGGAGGGAATGATCTCCACGGCATCGTCGGCACCGCAGAGGTTGCAGCGGGTGTACATCATGCGGGTGGGGGGGCGCTCGACGTGGGGAACACCCGCGACTTGAAGAGACGCAAGACGGTGTAGAGCGCCTTATATACTTCGGTTCGCGAGATCTTGGAGACGCCCTGCTGGCGGTTATGAAAGACGATGGGGACCTCGCCGACGCGCCAGCCCGCTCGCTGCACCTTGTAGAGCATCTCCATCAGAAAGGAGTAGCCATCGGAGAAGATCTGTTCGAGCGCAATGGAGGCCAGGACCTCGCCGCGGTAGCAGCGGAAGCCGGCGGTGGTGTCGTGGGCCTTGAGGCCCAACAAGATCGCGCGCGAAGGCGTTGGCGCCCCAACTCAGCATCTTGCGAGGCAGGGTGCACTCGACCGCGCGACCCCCCGGCACGTAGCGGCTGCCGATGACCAGGTCGTAGCCGTCCCGGGCTTTGGCGAGCAGCTCGGGGACCTTCTCGGGCGGGTGGGAGAAGTCGGCGTCCATCGTGATGGCGAAGTCGGCGCCCTCCGCAATCGCTCGGCGGAACCCGGCGATGTAGGCGGTGCCGAGGCCGAGCTTGCCCTCGCGGTGGATCACCTGGACGCGCCCGTCGTGCTGCGCCGCCAGCCGGTCGGCGATCTCGCCGGTGCCGTCGGGGGAGGCGTCGTCGACGACGATCACGCCGATGTCTACGGGTTGGGCGAGCAGCCGCTCGACGAGCGGCGCGATGTTCTCTCGTTCGTTATAGGTTGGGATGATGATGCGGGTGGTCAAGGGCTCTAATCTCACAAGATGTGCTGGTGTTAACGGCCTACATTGTTGGACGAACGTCAGGCTCCTTGGTGGACATTTGGGTCCGCCTCTGTTGGAATCCTGTGAACGATAGCAGATTCTGAGGCGTGAGCAAGCCATCCCACGGGCACCCGCTTACGCGGACTATGAGCGAGCCCTTTCGGCGACAAAGAGGTAGTTCTGGCAGATCGGCGAGGCCAGGAGAGACAGCGCATCATCCAGACGGTCATACACGCGCGCCAGTCTCCTAGACAAGCTCACTTCGTTTTTGTTGGCCCAAAACCAGATGTTCCTGGGCAAGATTGCATAGCGCATGGTCTCGACCACCCGCAGATCCGCTGAAGATGCGAGTGAGAGGATGTCGCGCTGGGTATAGCGGTATTTGTGAGACCACCGCCCGACCCGGCGCAGGCCCCACTCTATCAAACTGTATTGGTTCGGCAGATGATAGCAGATGAAAACGCCGCCCGGTTTGAGCAGTCGATGGATCTCCCTGAGGCTGCTGATCTCGTCACCACCTGACTCGCGTACGTGCTCGAGAACCCCCACCGAAACCACAGCGTCGAAGCTCTGGTCTTCATAAGGGATCCTGACCGGGTCATCCGTGCTGCCTTGTCGATAGACGTAGGCCTTGTCCGGCAGGTCTCGGCAGATCTGAGGTACGTCATTGAACCCATATCCGCAAGTGAGGTATCCCGAGCGCACCAGGTAATAGGAGAAGTGGCCATTGCCCGAACCCCAGTCCAAGACTGTCTTGCCCGGGAGCAAGTATTTGGCGATGGTGTCATACAGGCGGAAGTATTGATGTGCGGACACCAGGTTCTGGAATTGGGACAGACTCGGGTCTTTCGGATAGGACCTCGCCAATTCTGAGATTACGGCATCGTAATGCGTCCTAACAACTCTGTCCACCCTACGTTCCTCCGCCTATCTGTCCCCGCTCGATGTCTTATGGTCACACATACTTCTGGTCGACATTTGCCAGGCAACCATAGACGTAGCCCACGGCACTAGCGTAGCTCGCCACGGCTTTGAGTGGCGCAAATGTGAGGCGAAAGTCTGGATCGCCAAATGAATACGACGTGAAGATCTGCAGAGGCGCCAGAAGGGTTCTCAGGATGAAGTATGGCAAAGGATAGCGCTCCGGCCCACGAGCTAGTTCCGGATGTATATGCGCAGCTTGGGCATGTCCGAGGCCATAGTTGAAATGCTTGATTACCAGCTTCCGGAGCGTTGGCGGAGCAGGGTGCCAAGCCCATACGTCCGGCGCAAGAAAAAACCGGTAGCCAAGTGCCCGCACACGATGGAAGAACTCCGGATCAACGCTGCGGACAAGCACCTCGCTGAATCCGCCCGCCCGCTCAAAGACCTCTCTTCTCATAGCTGCACAAGTCGTCGTGACTTGGGTGCTGTACAACGGCGGATCGGGATTTGTCTCCAGGGGTACGTGGACCACGGGATTGTTGATCCGGGCTACCTGGCGCGCCACACGTTGTTGGAAGGGGGACGATTCGGGCGGCACCAACCTTGATGCCCCAACGACACCAACTTCAGGGTCTTCGAGGAGGGAGACCATTGTCTCTATCACGCGACTATGTGCCAACACAGCATCATCATCGATGAAGAACAAGACGCTTCCTGTTGTGCGGGCCACACCTACATTGCGTGCTCGTCCATTTGGGCTCACACCGACGACAATCTCAGTCTCACCTGGAACAAGAGACTGACCTTCAATACTGTGTAACAGCTCCTGCGGAACTCCACGCAAGGAAGGAATTATCACTGAGAGGCTATCCGGTCCGCCCAATGCTGGGACTCTCCTGTCCGGTGCGAACGGCGTTTGAGATGCTTATGTGTTCATCCAACGTGTTCCGCCACAACCTGTCTGAATACTTTCTCGGTGTCAGTGATCATACGCTTGACACTGAATTGGTCTACAGCCTTGGCTCTTGCATTCCGGCCGAGCTGAAGGGCAATGGTGGGACTATCGAGAAGTTGATCAATGGCCCTGACCAGAGCAGCCTTGTCTCCCATAGGGATAAGTAGTCCCTCCCGATGCTGCGTGATGGCAGCAGAGATTCCACTGACGTTCGTCGCCACCGTGGGCAAGCCAGATGCCATTGCCTCGATCAGTGTGAGCGGAAGGCCTTCGTGGCGGAGAGTAGGCATAATGAAGGCATCGGCGGAGCTGTAATAGGCCGGAAGTTGGGCTCGGTCCACATGCCCGACGAAACGAACACGCTGCGACACGCCGAGTGTTTGTGACATATTTCGAAGGGCCTCCCGATCTGGGCCATCTCCGACAATCACGAGATGCGCGTTTCGGTTTTTGAGGCCCTGTAGAGCGGCGATAGCGAGGTGAGTCCCCTTTTCATGTACTAATCGCCCAACGGCGATCAACAGAGGTGTACTTCGTGGGATACTGAGTTGCTCTCTGATGTGACTTCCCGCGATTGGGTCTGGAGCGAAGAGACCGACATCTATTCCATTTGGAATCACCGTCATCGGTGGAAGATCACGAAACCATCGGCGCAGGCTCTGTTCCTCTGAATGCGTGAGAACTACAAGATGGTCCGCTTTCTTTATGTGACCGCGCCATGCCGCAAATCTCCAGATCATTAGGAGGGCCAGTGCTGCACTTCGCACCCCGCCGAGATTCCGGATATTGGTTCGGAACTCACCAAGGAAGGTACCATGAAGCACTGTTACCAGAGGAGGACGACTGCGCCGTGATAGTCTCGAAGCTGCTTCGGCTCCCGCCCCTTGGCCCCATAGAACATCAACTGTGTGGTCGTGGCCCATCTGCTTAGCTACTATCTGGCTCTCCCGCGTCCACGCTGGTCTGTATCGACCTGCTGGAGAGGCCAAAAAGTGGTATGGAATACCGTTAAGAGTGATATCGGCTTCACCGGTTGGACTAGCAGTTGTGTAGACCTCCACCTCGTGTCCCAAGTCCGTCAGGCCTTCTGCCAAAACTCGCAGGTGTTGCTCCATTCCCCCTTTGACCTTGTGGGCCAATGTGATGCGAGTCAGGCATGCGATTCTAAGGTGCTGCTCAGAGCTTGACAAGACTGTACTCGTGGCCACTGGGCGATATGTAGAATATCCGGTATCCAGCCGCATTTAGCAGGCGGACCGCTTTTCGCGTTTGCCGGTGCCTCACGTTTGGGAAGAAATGATGGAATTCCACCAGAATCTGGTCAATTTCGACCCGTTCTAGCGCAACGATGTTATCTATGACTTCGTATTCGGCACCTTCTATGTCCATCTTCAGCACATCAATGTGCCGATGCCCTAAAGTCCTAGCTATCGTACTCAACTGATACATGCTCACTTCAATGGGATCGCCAACCATGTGCCGTCGGGTCAGTACAGTGTGAGAGATATGGCTGGGATCAGACGGCGGGTACAGGTAACGTTTGCCGTCTCCACCGGCTAGTCCCCACGGAAAGAAACTGAAGTTCGCAGGCCACTCTTGATGGGCTACCCAATTGATAGAATCCGGTGTGGGGTCGAAGGCAAACACCTGTGCGCCGTATCGCTCTATCACATCCTGATCGAAGGATGCGTCTTCTCCTATGCCAAATGAATAGACTATGCTGTTCGCGGAAAGGGTGAGGGGACACACCGCCCATCCACCGTATGCACTGCCCAGATGCTGGATAGGACAGGTCATCTGCGGTCTATGCAGGTGCCTAAGGCGTTCAAGCAGACCGAGTCGGCCCAACCACTTCTTCGCGTAGGACTTTACTCTCAGCATATTGCTAGGCATAGATCTCCCACAAAGAACACACTGGTGAACTGGCCCGCTCGGCCCTGCATAAGCCGAAAAGTTGTGGCCTGGCGATTCCAAGTCGGATGACGAACACCTGGACTCATTCTGATCAAGACGCTACGAGCGTCTAGCGAGCCAATGCAACTTACGCCTGGCTGCAGCTCCCTTCTGTAAGAGCTGGAATCCCCAGGTATGCTTCACAAGCACCTGAGAGAAAAGTATGCTCTGTGCGACGCGTGCAAGAGTTGCGATGGGGGATGGACCAACTGCGATTGCCTTACGTACGTGTGTTAGTCCCTTGCTGACTTTCCCAGCAGTCATCCATCTGCAAGCCACATCGATGTGGGCGTTGCGGTACGCCAACGGTTTCAGGCTCAGGATGTGCTCGGACGCCCCGGGATCATCGAAGACCTTGTTGAGGGGCTGGAACCGCCCCTCAGTGATAGTTTCGAAGTGTTCGGAGGCGCTGAGGGTCATACGTCCACTGTGAACTCTGAATAGCGCGAGGACTCGGTCGACGAATCGGAAACCCGTTACCCGCGAGAGCCGGATCCACATGTCCCAGTCCTCATTGCCTTTCATAGTTTCGTCGAAAGGCCCGCCCGGTCAAGGACCTCACGTCTCACCACAGATGTGATCGTGCAAACGAAGTCGCCCCACAAAGCACTCTTGAGTAGGTCGTCCGCAAATCTCGGGGGAGCTCCACTTGTGTAAGGTAATGGGTTCCCCTTGGAGTGAAAGGCTTGCGCTCTGGCATAGACCAATCCGATGGTGGAATCTGAACCCAGCACTTTTGTGGCAGTCTCGAGTAATTCTGGCAGCCAGAGGTCATCTGAATCCAGGAAGGCGATGTAGCTCCCCCGAGCTTCCCGGATCCCTCTGTTGCGGGCACTGCTCACTCCTTGGTTTTCCTGGTATACATAGCGAATACGCGGATCCGGCACCGATCTGACCAATTCGGCGGTGCAGTCAGTGGAACCGTCATCGACAACGATGATTTCATTCCCGGCATACGTTTGACCCAGAATGCTGTCGAGTGCTTCTCCAAGGTAGTTGGCCCTGTTATATGTGGGAACTATGACGCTAACAATCGGTTCCATCGGGTCTCGTTTGTGAGGACCTTGTTCAGTCTTGCCTGTAAGCCCTTTGGTTTGCACCACAGCCACCAGAGGAAGCGGAGCAACCATTTCAGTGAACGATAGCGTGGGTCTTCATATCTGGCGATTACCGTTTGATCCTCCCTGGCCTGCACAGTCCGTAGTGTGGAACTCTTCGCTTTACCGTGGGTCCGGAAGTCGGCGAGTGGAGGGCCAGGAATAGTTCTGCTGTCACCGACCGAGATCAGTCGTATAAACAGGTCGCGATCCATAGAGAACTGCAGAGATGGATCTATCCCCCCCACCTGTTCGTAGGCTTCACGGCGCCAAAAACAGCCAGGCTGCGGCCAGCCGTGAACGGCGATGTTAGCGGCCAAGGAGACGATTCGGCCGAACCGCGTAACTACGGAGGACGAAATTCCCGTCGACATCGATGTAGTTCACGTCTCCGTTGGCGAAGACCACATCCTTGTGCATTGTGAAGAAGCGCCCCACCCGTTGCAATGTCCCGGACCGGTAGCGGTCGTCGGAATTGAGCCAGGCGAGGATGTCTCCGGTAGCGTGGCGAAATCCCTCGGCAATGGCTGCTGCCTGACCGTCATCAGGCCCGATTCGTACATAGCTAAGCCATGGCTCGTACTGTCGGATGATGTCCGCGCTTCCGTCGGTGCTTCCACCGTCCATGACGATGTATTCGAGATTTGGGTATTTTGTGACAACACCGAGCGGATGGTCTCTTCAAGGAATTGTCCCTGGTTGTACGACGGCGTGACGATGCTTATTCAGGGCCAGAGAGCGCCATCGACGACCTGGCCCCGAGGTTGTGGCCCGCTCTGCCATCCAAGGCCAGCCTGTCTTGCCCAGCGGAGGGAGGGAGTGCGCTCAAGAGTGGACGGCGTTTGATAGTCCTCCAGTTTTTAATTAGTCCGATCCCCGATATGTTGAGACAGCCTGCTCAAGTCCCAGCTACACTTGTTTCAAGTCTCTGCCCTCCAGAATGTGAGACGTCTAACGCCTTCAGCCGCAACCCGGTTGCGGTAGCTTCAAAGTACACTGGGCATTCTCCTATTCTACTTGAATCGTTGCAGAAATGCGGGAAGCGGTCAATGAGACAACCGCTCGCCATCGCCTATAGTAGGAACCCCGAAGCCTTCGTATAAAGAAGGATAGACAAAAGCAATGGCCTCGTTGTACAGCAGACACAGTTCCTCGTCGTTTACATTCGTCAGGTAGTGCACTGATCGTGGATTCCCAGCTTCGCTAATTGCTGTTCCTCGACACGAGACCAGGGAGGGCCAACGGCGGCGAGGGTGATTTCATTTCTGTGTTTCCACACACTGTAAGCCTGAAGCAGTGTGCTGAAGTTCTTGTAATGTGAACGCCTGCCAACGTAAAGCATGAAGGGTTGTGGGTACGGTGGATTTGATTGCTCCTGATTTCGTCCCATCTGCCTGAAAACAGGGCTGTAACCCAAGGGCACAACATAGCGGGCACCGCCATTGATGCCATAGTACCTTTCTACGTCCAGGCGTGTGGTCTGTGATATACAAATGACTGCATCAGCCCTTGAGACACATTCTTCCTTTCGTGCCCGGAAGTTGTCGTTTGTTTGTCCGGTGAACAACCCAGCATAGTGCTCGTGGATCATGTCCATTACTGTAACAACCTGTTTACCATCCCACCGAGTTGGCATCGTGTAGTATGTGGAGTGCCAGATCCGGTCTTCTCCAAGTTCCACATACCGCTCTCTTACAAGGCGTCGGACGATCTGTGCGGCAGGCTGCCATATCCGTCGGGGTGTAGGTAGCGTCCAACATCGGGAATCGCGCGGTTGGAGATACGTTCGTGAAGCGGTGGATCCTGCTGGAGTTTGCCTTCCGTCAGCAGAGTGATGTACAGGCGCGGGAATTGATCGCACATTCGGGGTAGTATCTCACTGAATAGACGCGAGATCCCTCCGTATGTCTGTAGCTGGAAGATGACACCATCAACGGTCAGTCTCAGTCTGTCCCCCATGCAAGGCTCATCTTCGCATTAGGAGAGCTGGCGTCAGGGCCAAGGTTTCCGAAGATATGGTTGATGTGCGCTCGCAAGGCCCTTCCCACGGGCCGCTCAAGAAATTCCACTCTATATCGATATGGGGAACTGCTCGTAAGATGGTATCCAGTTCTTCAAAGGACCATTCACGCAAATGCCAGCGGTTCCGAGGCCTTCCATCGGGCATCGTGTATTCAGGACGGCGGTTTGGCGTAGAGATTAGAACCACCCGCTTTGATGTTCGAAGAAGCTCCCTGATTAGTCCTACATAGTCGTGGACGTGCTCTAGAACGTCTATACAGGTAACAACATCAAAGGCAGCGCTCTGATAGGGAATTGTACATCCATCGTATTGCTGAAGTTCGCGAATTGCTGGAATCCCCCGAAGGAATCTTACTCCCCTAGAGACGCCCTACGATCAATCTCAATGCCGCACAACTCCTCGGCTTCATGTGCCATCATTCTGAGTCCATAGCCTAGCCGAACCCAACATCCAGGATCCGATCGCCTGGATGGATGTAGTCACTGACAGCGAGCTGGTATGCTGCGGCCTGTACGGTAGCCGACCATAGGGTGATCTAGGGTTGAGTACAGGTCTGGAAAGCGTCCAGGGAACGTCCTTGCGATGATCATCCGAAGCCTCTGGGCAACTTCCATGCAATCCGCATTACGAGTTACCCTCTCTTCTTGCCGATAAAGTAGACAGAATCAAACTGACCAATGGGGGAGGGTATTGACTCATGTTCGTTGTAGACTTGGTTGTAGTTTCCGCTCAGAAATCTCAGAATCAGATCTCCAGCTATACGCAGTGGATGGCCAGCATCGTAAGATGTTCTCAACGAAGGTATGGATCATCGTGGCTGGGATAAGCTTGTCATAGAATACCAGAAAGTGCCGTGTGGCGCTGTGAGAGAAAGGATTTGGTCAAAGAACTTCGATGCCGAAAAACAGTGTTCCAGCACATTGACAACCACCACTAGATCATAGCTCTGACTAGTGGCGAAGTTCTCGATCGGCATGGCAATGGTCTGGACATTCACGCCCGGCCACCCTCCGAGCCGTTTGCGTCTGTACGTGCAATTGGGGTGGAGGAGATAGTCATATCTTCATGAGCGGATCGAGGAGGGTAATCTTTGCATCGAACGTACTTCAGAATGCGGATCATGTCTCGTGAATGGACCACACCCGATCTCGATAGCGTTCTCGAAGCGCTCTCCACGGATGACTGCGTAGTTACTGAAGGCTCGTTCGTGTGCCTTATTGCGGTCCTCCCCGGCGTTGAGCCCACTTTCCCCCATCCATACCCGATGTTCGTAGCGTTGCGCTTCTTCCCAGCGTACCACATCCACCTCGGTGATACCCCGTGCTCTTCCTGGATCATCTGATGTCCATCTTTATGGTGCAAGTTGTGCTGCGGCTTCTCGACCAGTGGAGAGGTTGCCGAATTCGTTCCACTAAAGCAGGTATCAAGAGTAAGGGCCCTTGTGAGTGGGAGCCTCCCTGAGCTCTCGATCGGCCTATTGTGCGTAGGGCTGCGGCTTTCAATCTGCCTGCGAACGTGCGAAAGTAAGTTACCTAGTCGCTTTACAGAGTCAGCTTAAGGCACTCCAACCTTTCCCTACTGCCGTCGCTTACTGGGCTCTGTCTGAGCGATGTAGTAGCGAATTGCCTCGGTAAAGCTGTAGGTAAACGCACTCTCCGAGAAGTCTAGGGCAGCAACTTTACGTACTTCTAGGGACATCTTTCTGCATGATGTGGCCGAAGTGGAGGCGAGCATCGGGAGAACTCTCGCGATCTGCTCGATGGTACAGGGTGTTAGTGAGACTCCGTAGCCGCCGACCGCCAGTCCACATGCTGAACTGACGATAGGAATTAGCCCTTGATTCATGCATTTTACTACAGACTGAGCCTGTCCTTCACTGCAGGAAGGCAAGATGACAAAGTTACATGTATCCATCATTTCATAGAACTTGGCAAAACGTTCCTGCACCCAACTCACTAGATGGATATTTGGTAGGTCGTGCAGTTCCTTTGAGTAAACGTCTGCGAATCCCTGATCGATTTTGGAACAGATCCATAGATGTTGTCTTAGATCTGCAAATGCCTCTAGCAATAGGTCCAGGCCTTTGTGTACGTTGCCTGAACGAGCAAAATAGAGGAAATGCTCTCTACCCTTATCGAAATTCTTGTCGTGCTGATCATAGTGATCATCAAACAGTGAGGTACCGTTGATCATAGTGATGGGTGAGTAGCCCACATATGTGTTTTTCGTGAAATCGTTGCCTATTCCGACGATGCCATCAGCTGCCAGCAAGGCTTCCTCTTCGCTGGTGGTGATAAGCCGATCCGGTGGTAGGGTAACGCCTCGCCGTTCTCTAAGCGCGGAAAAGCGGGCCAATTCCTGCTCGTTGTGGAACTTCCAGTAGCATCCGGTCGAGAAGTAGATCTTCGTTGCGCTCGCATGCAGCCGGCCAGCGATCTTCACGTAATTGATACCCCCGTGACCGATAAATAGGTCATATCTCTGACTTGGCGCAAAACCTTCATCTCTGTAATCGACGACATCGACAATAAAGCCCAGTTGATTCAGTACTCTGACCATTTCCCAGGCGTGCCAGATATTGATGTGAGGCGGGAAGCGAGTAGTATCCGGCGAAGTGGCAAACGGATGCACTATGTAAGAGAGCAGTGCTCTCTTAGTGAGCGGTCGTGGTCTTCTCCTTTCGAAGGTCAAGGTTGCCCAATCGTTCTGGAGGTAATAGCCTATTCTTGAGAGCAGATCTTACCCGGTGACACAAACGCAAGAGGGCATTTCGTTCAGGCAATCGCCGCAATGACTCTTTGCCAATCTTCATGGTTCATCAATATGTAGTGTGGACCATTCGAGGATTGGCGAGATCACGCCTTGTCGCCCTTGAGCGATCGTTGACTCCACGCTGCCTGTGTCCACGATATCGAAAGAAAGCGCATGTGTTAGATTGGCTAGGACCTTGACACGAGGAATACTTGATGACAGACTAAGGTAGTATCTACCGGGGCGTAAGTATTCCGACGGAATATGGCATGTAGCCTGATACCTTCCGGGCTCACGATGCTTGGCGATGGATGAGGGATCCTGATCGACATCTGTACTGGATAGGATGCAGATCCCTGTGCTATCGAAGAGATGAAACGCCACATTCATCCCACCCACTGGATGTGCAAGCTCGTATGTGATTTCGATATCAACTCCCGTTTCCAGGGGAATTTGGCCAATTACCCCACCGCCCGGTCTTCGTGTTCGAATGCCCCTAAAGCAGAATCCGTCAGCGACTTTTCCCGGCTCTGCTGACAACAATGCCTCTCCGGTTGTTTCTGCATCTTCTGCTAGATACGGTTCCGCCGCCTCGCGCGGAGCGCCGGACATGGCCAAATGCCCATGTCTTAGCAGAATGCCTCTCCTACATAGGTTTAGGATCGCGGCCATATTGTGACTCACAAACAGCACTGTCCGTCCACTCTTCGCCACGTCTCCCATTTTCCCCAAGCACTTCTTCTGGAACGCAGCATCCCCCACCGCGAGCACTTCATCGACCAGCAGAATCTCCGGTTCGAGATGTGCCGCGACGGCAAAGGCGAGACGCACGTACATCCCGCTCGAATAGTGCTTGACCGGGGTGTCCAAGAACTTCTCAATCTCGGCGAAGTCTACGATCTCGTCAAACTTGCGCTCGATCTCGTCGCGCTTCATCCCGAGGATGGCGCCATTCAGGTAGATGTTGTCCCGCCCGGTCAGTTCCGGATGAAAGCCGGTCCCGACCTCGAGCAGCGAACCAACCCGCCCGTGAAGCTCAGCGTACCCGTCGGTCGGCTCAGTGATACGGCTGAGGATCTTGAGTAGTGTGCTTTTCCCCGCTCCGTTTCGCCCAATGATGCCGACGACCTCCCCGCGGTTGATATCGAAGGAGACGTCCTTCAGGGCCCAGATCGTGTCGTTGGGGTGTGCGCCGCCAGACCGTCCGAAGGTAGAACGGAGCCGTTGCAGTGGGACTTTCGCCGCGGCCATCAGCGATTCCCGCAGCGTCTTGTAGTGCGCTTGCGGGCCACCGATGCGGTATTGCTTTGATAAGCCTTCGACTCGGATCGCAATATCAGACATTATGCTCGTTTCAACGCCTCAAGGTTGGCATGTGTAAGCGTTCAGACCACATCCGCGAAGCTCTTCTCCATTCTCCGGAAGTAGTAAGCACCGCTGAACAGAAGTGCAATCGCGACCAGCGACGAGACCAGGACCATCGGGCCGGGCGCCGTGTCTGTGCCCAGCAGCGCCCAACGGAAGCCTTCGACGACACCGACCATGGGGTTGATACCGTAGACGGTCCGCCAGGGCTCACTCAAGATGGTGCTGGGATAAACGATGGGCGAGGCATACATCCAGGCTTGAACCAGAAAGGGGATGGCATAGCGGACATCGCGAAATTGCACGTTCATCGCGGTTAGCCATAGTCCCACGCCTAACGACGTCACCAGTGCCAGCAATATCAGCAGTGGAAGCCACAGAACGTTCCAGGTTGGCACAATGCCGTAGGCCAGCATCATCCCGAGTAGTACAACAAAGGCGATGGCAAAGTCCAGTGCACCCGAGAGCACGGCTGAAATGGGAATCACGAGCCGCGGGAAATAGACTTTTTTCAGGAGATTGGCGCTAGCCACCAGGCTGTCCGCCGAGGCGCTCAGTCCATTGGCGAAGAACTGCCAGGGCACGAGAGCAGCAAAGCTAAAGATGGGATACGGAATGTTCTCGGAGGGGATCTTCGCCAGCCGGCCCAAGAAGACACTGAATATCACCATCGTGAAAACGGGCTGGAGAATCGCCCACGCGATCCCTAAGGCGGTCTGCGTATATCGTACCTTGATGTCGCGCCACGAGAGGAAGAAGAGCAATTCGCGATATTCCCACAGCTCACGCAAGTCGAGTGAGATCCAGCCTCGTTTGGGCTTGATGATGGTGACCGGCAGGTCAAGCTGTTCCACCGTCGTTGTCATAGGGTTCTTACGATGATCCTCAATGTCCGAACCGCGGTCTCTCCTACTTCAGATCCTGCATTAGCCGGATTCTACCAGGAATGATTGCAGAGCAAAGCCTTTTCGTTGCCGGTCGTTAGGACCGCAGCGTGGCGACTGTCCACCTCACCATTCTTGCTGTCTCGTGGCGCTCCATAAGCAGCAACATGCCGGCGTAGACGACACCATAAGCACAGATCTTTACACCTGCCGTGCGCCAGTCAGAGCCCAGGATCCCCGGGAGGGCCAGTGTCCCACGGGCGACCGCCATGCCGAGCGCCAGTGCCACGGTGGGGATGCCGAAGAGGCGGACAGGAGAGAAGTCGACGTATGCCCGTGCCCGCCAAAGCAAGAGTACTATACCGATGAAGAGCATCACGTCAACTGCGATGGCTACGCCCGCGATACCAAACCGGGGGCCCAGCGCAGCGAGACCAACGACCAGGACCAGCAATTGTACAACCCGTGCCGTGATCACGTGCTCGGGTTTGCCAACCGCGGTGAAAAGATTGGCAATCGTGACCTTGATCGGATCGAGTAACGTAAAGACCAGCATGAGGCGGTAAGCATTCAACATGGGTAGCCATTGGGCACCTAAGAGGATGCGGATGAACTCCGGGGCGATTAGCGCCAACAGCCCACCGAACAGAAAGCTTGATCTCACCAGCGCTGCATTCACACGGAAGAAGGCTTCGGACAGCCGCTGCCGGTCGCCCTTGAGAGCAGCATAACTCCCGGTCGACACCGCTATGAGGGGAGCCGCGACGACCTTCCTGGGGTAGGTGGCAAAGGAATAAGCCTTACTATAGAAGCCAACGGCCACACTGCCAAGCACGCTCCCCGTCCAGATGTCATCCAGTTGATCCAAAGCTCGGGCGAGCAGACCTGCCACAAAACTGCGGGCACCAAATCCCAATAGATAGCGCACGACGGGTGGGGACCAGCGTAATTTCGGGCGCCAGACGGGACGCCAAACGTACAGCCCGATGACGTTAACGACGAGCCCGGCGAGGTTTGTGACCATCAACGCCCAGAGAGGCTGCCTTAGCAGCGCAAGACTCAGAGCGGCGGCGCTGCCTACGACGATATCCAGAGTACTGAGCAGCGAGAGCCGCCTGTGAACAACACGCCGCTGCAGAATCAGCCGTGGAACAGCCGTGAGGCTCGTCCCAGCTTGGATCAGGGTCAGGATAACCAGGGCCGGGCGGTATTGTGGCGCGATGAAGATCCGACTGCAGGCGATGACCAGGGCTGCCCAAACGATGGCCAAGATGGCCTTGACGGCGAGATAGTTGGCGGCAGCCTCAGATTCGTCTTCCGTTTCCTGGGTCTGGTGGATGAAGGCCGCACCCATGCCGAAATCCGCGAGGATCGAGCTGAAGCCGATGATAGCGCCCGCATACCCATAGATGCCGAATGCTTCGACGGGTACCCAGCGAGCGAGGAGAACCGAGCGCACAAAGACAATGGCGGTAGTGATGAGGCTGGCGCTGCTCTGCCAGAGCGTCGAGGAGATGGCACGTTTGGCCAGGCTCTCCTGCATAGCTAGACCTGCGAGGGGCTGTGATGGGTCTCGCTGTAGCCTCGGATCAGGTAATGGTCAGTCCCCACTGCATACATCGGCGCGCCCTCGAAGCGGCACTCACTCCCCCAGCAACCCGCGGATCCGCGCGGCGACCATCTCGATGGCGACCTCGTTGAAGCCGCCCTCGGGGATGATGACGTCGGCGTAGCGTTTGCTGGGTTCGACGAATTCCAGGTGCATCGGGCGCACGGTCTTCAGGTACTGCTGGATCACGGAATCGAGCGTCCGCCCACGCTCTTCGATGTCGCGCCGCAAGCCGTCGGATGAAGCGCAGGTCGGCGTCGGTGTCGACGAAGAGCTTGACGTCGAGCTGCGCCCGCAGCTCGGGTTCGACGAAGATCAGGATCCCCTCCACGAGGACGATCGGCGCGGGCACGACGTGGATGGTCTTCGCTGTGCGAGAGTGGTTGGTGAAGTCGTAGACGGGTATCTCTGCAGGCAGGCCCTGCCGCAGGAGCTGCAGGTGCTCGATCAACAGTGAGGTCTCCAGGGAGTCCGGATGGTCGAAGTTGACCTTGGCACGCTCCTCCTTGGGCAGGTGACCCAGGTCCTTGTAGTAGGCGTCGTGTGGGATATAGGTGATGTGCTCGGCACCCACCCGCTCAAGGATGCGGTTGGCGATGGTCGTCTTCCCCGACCCGGTCCCCCCTGCCACCCCAATGGTCACACACTGCATGCCGGCTCTGACTCCCTACCCCGTCGTCTCGTGCTGCTCTGACGCTTCGTCCAGCAAGCTTCGTCTCACGTGCCGCCGAGCGCTGTGCAATGTACCAAGCACCGCGCCCACGGCGAAGAGCACCATCCCACTGCCCTCAAGAGCGGCACCTGGATTATAGATCACTTCATAGCGTGGGAGAAGGGTCTGGACGATGGTCACTTTGGTCCCGTCAAGCTGCAGCGTGGATGTCGCGTTGCCGTCGAGCTGAACTTCGGTGAGTAACTCACCGCTGGCGCTGCGGTACGCTTGCACCTGGATGTTGTCAGCAATCTGGTTCAGCCGAAAGATCAGGCCGGCTTCCTGAATGGCGAAGAATGCCTCGGGCTCTGCCGTCGTGAAAGCCAGCCGCAAGCTTGGCTGTGGGGCTTCGCCCACCGCCGGTAGGAGCGGGAGGCTGTCGCCTGCATCGTCGGCGGCCTGGATCTCGAGCCCGATGCGTTGGCCTCGGGAGATGACATAGTAGCCATAGCCCCCGCGCCAAACACCGAGCGGGCCGGAGGGTTGCGGGAGCGACAGATTGTGGTCCGGAACGGCGATCTCCGCGCCGGGCCACGCGATGACCTCCGGGTCGCGCCAACCCGCACTCATTTGGCCCGCCCAACCACCGATGATCAGCAGGCCACCTATGCAGATCAAGATTCGCCCGATCTGCCTGGGCATCGGGGTCCGAGCGCGCCGGATCTCACGCAGCCGGTCCAAGTTGGCCGCGACGAGCAGGCCGAAAAACGCCAGGATCGCCCGGAGAAGGTATGAAGCACGGATTGTCAGAAGGCCCAACGCTGCGAGGGGGCGGGCGGCCTCGCCCAATCGTGGACGAAACTCGGCCAGCCAGCGATTGAACAGCACGCTCTGGTCCGACGAGACGGGGATCTGGGGAAGGATGAAGGCGGCAATCTGGGTGATTGACAGGAGGACCAGGGCCAGAAGGGCAAGCCTTTGGTCACCCAACCCTCCCCATAGCTGGTTCGCCAGCCGCCTGATCCGCATTGGTTGCACGATTCCCCTATAAGAAAAAAGCCCCGAATGCTGCCGGGGCTTTAGAGCCACCCCTGGGAATTGAACCCAGAACCTGGCGCTTACGAAGCGTCTGCTCTGCCGATTGAGCTAGGGTGGCGCTTAGCCCGAACATTATACCCAGATCGTCGATATTGGCAAGACGACGCGACGCACCTCATGCGGAGTGCGGCAGGTCGCCGCGCGCGTGTTGCGTGCGGGTCTTCCTTTTATCCAAGACTAGTGTAGAATAGATAGAATGCGGATGAGGTGATGGAGCAACCCGACGCGTCACGATGTTTTGGTGACTTTACCGCTGTAAAGTGTTTGCGTGTGAACAGGGTATGTGCCTGAGTTCGCGGCCTGTGCACCGGGACATCGAAGTCGGGACTGGATCCGTGTGGTAGACGAGTCTAGCTGTTGTGGAAATCGCAAGCTGTGGGAACGCCCATGGTTCAGTCTGGAATGTGGATGGCTCTGACAGGGAACGTTGAGACGTTCGGACGTTCAAGCGTTTTGACGTTAGAACGTCGAGGTGTTTGAACGTTTTCGAGGGGAGTGTTTTCGGAGGCGGTCGCTCGTAGGAAGATTTGTGACCCGAGCGGCATGGATGTCTCCGACGACATTCGTATGTCTTAGCCAGGTTTGCCTTTCAGGGCGGGGGCGGCCCGCGTGCTCAACGGCTATGGTAAGTCTGCCATAGCCGTTTTTGTGTTTCTGTAGACGTGCTCACGTCCACATGTTTCGACGTTCAGCCGTTAGGATAGGTATGGCCGGAAGAATCACGGCGCTGGAGCCTCAGAAACGTTCCAAGGACCGGGTGAATGTCTACCTGGATGGTGAGTTTGCTTTTGGCTTGGCGGTTTCTGTTGCCGCGCATCTGAAGGTGGGTTCGTGGTTATCCGATGAGGTCATCGCCGAGCTTGACGTGGCCGACGTGATCGAGAAAGCCCACAGCAGAGCGTTGGACTATCTCACATACCGACCGCGCAGCGAAGCTGAGTTGCGGGAGTACCTGGCAGATAAGGGTTCTTCGGAGAACGTTATCGAAGAAGTGATCGTCCGTTTGAAGCGCGTTGGGCTGGTTGACGATGAAGCTTTCGCCCGCTATTGGCGCGACAACCGGGCTAGTTTCCGCCCTCGGGGAAGTAGGATGCTAAGATATGAGTTGGGCCAGAAGGGCATCGCTTCGGATGCGATAGAGGTTGCCCTTGAAGACTACGACGAGGTCGCTGCTATCACAAAAGTGGCGCAGGAACAGGCACGGCGCTTGAGCAACTTAGCCGCCCGACGAGTTCCGACGTCGCCTCGTTGGTCGACTGGCCCGTCGCGGATTCTCCTATGACCTTATCCAGGATACGCTGGCTACTCAAGACTTCCCCCAATTACATGATGAAAACAGCGAGGAGGACTGAATGGAGTGGCTTATTGGTGTCATTGCACTAATCATCGGACTGGCCGCCGGCGGAGCAGCAGGATACTTCGTCCGCCAGCAGCGTTTCCAGCAAGAGCTCGGTAATCTGGAGGCGATGCGGGCCCGCTTGCTTGAGGAAGCAGAGAAACAGGCTCGGGACATCGTGCTTAACGCGAGGGATGAGACCCTCAAGACTCGGCAAGAGATGGAGGCCGAGCTCGATGCACGGAATCAGCAGTTACGGCGTGAGGAAGATCGCTTACAGAAGCGCCGTGAGCAGCTGGACACCCGACAGGAACGCGTCGATCAGCGTGAGCAGCAGTTGAGTAAGCGCCAGAGCGCACTTGATAAGCGCCACAACGATCTGCAGAAGGTGGAAGAGCAGCGCCTGGAGGAGTTGCAGCGCATCGCAAATCTCACGGTTGAGGATGCCCGGAATGTACTCCTGGATCAGGTCGCGCAGGAAACACGCCAGGATATGGCGCGGGTGATGCGCGAGGAGGAGATGCGGGCGCGGCAGGAGTCGGACGAACGAGCGCGCGACATCATCACCACATCGATCCAGCGACTCGCTTCGGAGCAGGTTGCCGAGCTGACCACCAAGACGCTCGAAATCCCCAACGATGAACTCAAGGGGCGTATCATTGGTCGTGGTGGGCGCAATATCCGTGTCTTCGAGCAGAAGGCTGCCGTGGATGTCATCGTCGATGACACGCCGGAGTTGATCACGATCTCATCATTCAATCCTATTCGCAGGGAGATCGCGGCGACGGGCCATGCACTACCTGGTCGCGGACGGGCGAATCCACCCGGCCCGCATCGAGAAGGTGCTGGAGAAGGCGACCAAGGAAGTGGACCAGATCATGAAGGAGCAGGCTGACCGGGCCGTCTACGAGGCTGAGGTCCCGAACCTGCATCCGGAGCTGATGAAGCTGCTGGGTCGGCTATACTTCAGAACCAGCTATGGCCAGAACCAACTGGGACACGCTGTCGAGGTCGCCAAGCTGTCCAGCTTGTTAGCTGCCGAGGTAGGAGGCAATCCCGAGATCGCGCGGATGGGTGGGTTGCTCCACGACATCGGCAAGGCGGTCGATTTCGAGATTGAGGGCACGCACGCGACGATCGGGGCCGAGTTGGCCCGCCGCTACGGGGTCCCCAAGGCAGTGATCAACTGCATTGAGTCGCACCACCACGAGGTCGAGCAGCAGTCGCTCGAGTCCGTTCTGGTTGAGGCCGCGGATGCGATCTCCGGCGCGCGCCCGGGTGCCCGTCGGGAGAGCCTGGAGCACTACATCAAGCGCATTCGGGGTCTTGAGGAGATTGCGCGCTCCTTCGATGGTGTGGAGGAGTCCTACGCGATTCAGGCCGGGCGCGAGATTCGGATTATCGTCCGCCCCGGTGAGATCGACGATCTGGCATCGCTCAAGCTGTCGCGTGAAGTAGCGCACAAGATCGAGGAGACGATGGAGTATCCCGGTCAGATCAAGGTGACCGTGATCCGGGAGACCCGCGCGGTCGAATACGCCAAGTAAACCGTCGGAACGATCAAACGTTACGCTGCCTGTGGCGGCGCCACCCTACAGTAATCAGGGGTGGCGCCGCCCTTTTTGTTGCCATCGCCGATCCTCGGCATCGCATTGAGGAAGCCCTGTCTATCTCCAACTATCCCAACCGTGGCAAACCAAATCCAACCCGACTCCGAATAGAGTGTCTATCGTTCATGTGGTATTCTGATGAGAAGGCACTTTTGTTTTCGGTCGGTAGCTCCGGACCAAAGTGTGGAATGTCTCATCTTCGAGAGCTTTGCCGCAAGAAAGTCTTGTCCAGAGGAGGATGAACGATGGCTGAAAGCGAACTAACGCCCGTCGGAACGGGTACGCCTGTCGGAACAGGTACGCCCGTCGGAACAGCAGCGCCTGCGGGAGTGGGCAAATCGGCAAAAGACAAGAAAAAGCCTTCCTGGTCATGGTGGAAGGTCTTGGTGCTCGGCATTGTGTTCTACTTCCTGGGCCTGGCCGCCCTTGTTCTCACCGGCAACCCGAATCTGTTTCCGACGGTGGTCATGGTAGGAAACTTCTTGGTGCCTATCACCTACGTGGCCTTCTTTTACGAGCACCGCCACTACAGCAAACTAACGATGCCAACCACGGCCATGGCTATGGTCTATGGCGGTGTGTTGGGCGTCATTGCTGCCTCAATCCTGGAGCCGCTTTTCGTCCGTCGTCTGGACTTCGTCACCGCCTTCGTCATCGGCTTCATCGAGGAGTTCGTGAAGATCCTGGGCGTCTTGATCGTCGCCCGCCGTCGAGGTCATGACTCGGAAATCGACGGCCTCATATTGGGCGCCGCTGCAGGGATGGGGTTTGCCGCGCTTGAGAGCACCGGTTACGCCTTCACGGCGTTCCTGAGCAGCCAGGGAAGCCTGTCGGCGACGGTGGGCGTGACCCTTCTCCGTGGCTTTCTCTCGCCCTTGGGCCACGGTACGTGGACCGCGATATTGGCTGCAGTGCTGTTTCGCGAGAGCAGGGAGGGGCACTTCCGGATCAACCTGAAGGTGATCGGCGCCTATCTTTGGGTCGTAGCCCTGCATGGTCTGTGGGATGGGCTTCCCGGGCTGCTGTCCAACTATGTTGCCTCCGGCCTGGACATATTCATCGCTCAGGCTTTTATCGGTGCGGCCGGTCTGTTCAGCCTCTGGCTGCGCTGGCGTGAGGGTGCGCGTAAGGTTGAGCAGCAATTGGAGGCACAGCCGGCAACACCCACGCCGCCCGAGCTCCTGCCCCCGGTGGGCAACTCGGTGAACTAACAAGTCACTGAGGGAGCGAGCGAGGAAAATAGCGGGTAGTTGATCGGAAGTGAGGGCAAGATCATGCCCTACGACAGTGACAGTGATCTTCTCCAGAGCGTGCGGGATGTGCTGCCCCAGCACGCTCTGGAGATTTACGTGAGTCACAAAACGGCGCATGGGATCAGGATTCCGCGACATAACCTCCCCTTAAACTTCGCTTAAGTCCTGCTTAACCTCAGGTCACCGCTAACCCGTTATACTCATTGCATCCCCACACACAGGAGGCATGCGATGAGGCAGCGGAGGGCTTTGTGGATCACGGCGGTGCTGACGGTCTTTGTGCTGGGCGCCGGTAGCTTGATAGCGCTGTCGTTGATGCACGGGCAGAGGGGCCCTGCTCCGGTAGAAGCTGCCGTCGTGTCCCCATCGGATCCTGCAACGGTCGATATTCTGTTAGCTCGTGAGGCGGAATACCAAGCTCGGCTACAGAAGGCTAATCAAGAGATCCAGCAGGCAAATGCCACGATCGCGCAACTGCAGCAAGAACAGGCGGCGCTGGTCACTCAGAACCAGACGTTACTGGCGCGTGAGGCTGCCTACCAACAGACGCTCCAACGCGCTAACGCCCTACTGCAGCAACAGGCGGCACGACAGGCGTCGCCTGCCCCCGCGGCCCCTGCCTATGGGCAACCCTATTCTGACGATGGGGCCTTTGAGTCACACAATCGGGAGGGGGACGATGACTAAACCACGCAATTCGGTGCTCAAGCCCTGGATGGTTGCGCTGTCGCTTGGCGCTACGGTAGGTGGGTGGGTGTTCCTGGCCCGCCAGGCCACAGATTCCACGCCGCAAGTTGCGCCGGCAACATCTGGTGCAACGCAATCGGTGACGGTCGAGCTGCCGCCAATCCCTACTGTTCAGGCACTGCAGGCCTATGCCGCGCCGGCGTCGCCATCCGGATCTCAGGTGGACCTTCCCCCGGTGCCGCAAGTGGCGGCGCCCGCGTCGCGTCCACAGACCCAGGCGCCATCAGCCTCGGCCCCGTTGCCTGCGCGGCCGTTTGTGACAACGCGCTCGTCCAGATGATGACCACGATGACGGCCCCGGTGCGGTTCGCCGACCCGGTAGAGCTTGATGCCAAGCTCTACCACGTGGCGTTCCGCGCCATGGGCTGCGAAATGGGTGCGTGGGTGTTGGCGCGTGATAGGGCCGCTGCCGAGGAGCGGCTCGACCTGGTGCAAATGTGGATGATGCTGGTGGATGCCAGACTCACCCGCTTCCAACCGGATAGCGAGCTCGGTCGTCTGAATGTCTCTCCCGGCCGGCAGGTAGCTGTCAGCTCGCTACTATGGGATGCACTGGCCTGGGCACTGAAGGCAGCACAGGAGACCGGTGGGCTCTATAATCCCACGATGCTGGACGCTCTGGTTGCTGCAGGATACGAGAGGGATTTCGACGAGATCCGCCGCGGGGGCGGTGCTGGTGCCCCAAGTTCAAGGGCCATGCGCCGGCAGACCGGCGAGCGCCAGCAGACCGGCGAGCGCCAGCAGACCGGCGAGCGCCAGCAGACAGATGGAAGCCATCAGATCAGTGGGTGGCAGGGGAACGGTGGGCACTGGCGGACGATTGAACGTGATGCGATGCATCGTACGGTGATCCTGCCGCCCGGCCTTCGTCTCGACTTGAGCGGAACGGCAAAGGGTTGGGCCGCGGCACGTGCTGCCGATATGCTGACATCGCTGGGCCCGTGTCTGGTGGACGCGGGTGGCGATCTGGCAGTGCGTGGGAGCTTGCCCGGTGTACGTGGGTGGCCAATCGGTATCGCCGACCCCAACAACGACGTACTTCCGATTGCGACGATTGTGGTGCATGACCGCGGCGTGGCCACCTCCGGTGTAGACTACCGCCGCTGGGTCTCAAATGGTGCTGTGCAGCATCACATCATCGATCCACGCACCGGTCAGCCGGCTGCCACTGACCTGCTTACGGCTACCGTGATCGCTCCGGATGCGGCCAGGGCTGATCTCTATGCTCTCGTGGTGATGGTTCTGGGCCGCTCGGCTGGGCTGACCCTATTGGAGGCACACCCCGAGCTCGAGGGCGTGCTTGTGGATCAGGACGGGCGTCAGTGGCGGACGCAGGGGATGGGAGCCTACCTGCCAGGCAGAGTGCGCGACGATCATGCGTGGAGGTGATACTGTGAAGGGTCGCGATGCTATATCGTGGGGAATAGTGGCTGTGGGGGTCCTGAGCATTGCGTTAGTCATAGCCCTGCTGCCGGGAGCGTTCCCGGCCCTGGGCACCTCCATCTCCCAGGAGACGGCCTTTTGGTATCTGGCCCGTGTGGGTGGCTTCGTAGCCTACGTCTTGGTGTGGCTATCGGTGACTTTTGGCCTGCTTCTCACGAGCAAGGTCGCTCGTGCCTGGCCCGGTGCGGGACAGGCCGCTAGCATACACCGCAGCCTCAGCGTGTTGGCGCTGGTCTATATTGTCTTTCATATGCTGATTCTGCTGGGGGATCGCTACATTGGATTCAGCCTCATTTCGCTGCTGGTGCCTTTCGCGACTACGGCATACCGGCCGTTCTGGGTGGGCTTGGGGCAGGTCGCGGCCTACCTGTTGGCCATGGTCGCGCTTAGTTCCTACGTGCGCCGCCGCATCGGCACCAGGGTCTGGCGCGCTTTGCATTACACCACGTTCATCCTATTCTATCTGGCACTCGCACACGGTCTGCTCGCAGGGACGGATGCGCAGACTCCCTGGGCGTTGGCGCTCTATCTGAGTACTGGGCTGGTTACCTATGCATTGACCGTCTACCGGATCCTGATCTCCGTGTCTTCCAGGGCAGGCGCGCCTGAGGAGGTGCATGTCCGTATCACAAGGCCCTACGCCGGTCATGATCCTGCTGATTGAAGATGATGAGCTGATTGCCGAGCCGTTGATCTTCGGTCTCCAGGATGCCGGATTTCGCGTGCTTCACAGCACCGATGGTCGAGATGGATTGACCCAAGCGCTCGATCATGACCCCGATTTGGTCCTGCTCGACGTGATGTTGCCCACGATGGACGGCTACGCTGTCTGCCGGGCGCTGCGCAAATCTTCGGCGGTCCCCATCCTAATGCTTACCGCACGTGGCCAGGAGATGGACCGCGTGATGGGGCTGGAGCTGGGCGCGGATGACTACATCGTCAAGCCGTTCAGTTTCCGCGAGCTGTTGGCCCGCGTGCGTGCGATTCTGCGTCGCCGCGAGCTCGACCGCGGCATCGATGAGCCGCACGAGCGCCTCAAGGTGGGAGACTTGGTACTGGATCGTACGGCCCGCCTGGCCTGGCGTGGAGAGCGCTCCGTTGAGCTCACTCAGCGGGAGTTTGATTTGCTCTATGCCCTGATGGCAGAGGCCGGGCACGCCGTCGCGCGGCAGACCCTATTGGACACGGTGTGGGGTGAAGATTGGATCGGCGATGTCCGCACGTTGGACGTGCATATTCGCTGGCTTCGAGAGAAAGTGGAGGATGATCCTTCCTCCCCACGCTTCATTGAGACGGTGCGCGGCTATGGCTACCGCTTCGCGGACCCCGATGTCGTCACGTAAGTCGCGCAGGTTCCCAGTGCTCCGGGGCATCAAGCCCCAGAGGTTGCGTTTTCTGCTGCCCGCTACCTATCTGGCATTGGTCGTGTTGAGCGTTGGCGGCCTGATCCTCTGGTTTGGGCTGCGGATGCAATCCGCTGCCTTGACGCAGGCCGGGAACGACCTTGAGCTGCAGGCTCGCCTCGTCGCCAACGGGCTGGAGGAGCCGCTGGTGCGCCGTGTGGAATCGGAACACGCGCTGGAGACGGATGATGATGACCACGACGGTTCGGTCCAGGTCATTGCCCCGGACGAGACGCTCACACACCTGGTGATGTCTGCGGCGGCGAGTACCGGCGGGCGCGTGACGTTGACCGATGCTCATCGGCGTGTTATCTTCAGTTCCGACGGTGCCATCCCGCTGGGGGCAGAAGTTCCCGCTTCCGCGCCGGAGTTCAGCACCCAAACCCGTGATGTTCGTCGAGATGCGTGGTCGCAGGATCGCAGGTTGTTTGTCGCCGCGCCGATGCTCAACACCGGCGGTGCCCTCGCCGGGTATGTCCAGCTCTCGCTCCCAATGGCGTCGGTTAACCGGCAGATTGCGGAGACCTGGGCCGGCCTCTTCCTTGCCGGGGGTGGCGTGGCCCTGTTGACCATCCTCATCAGCATCGGCATGGCGCACTTCATCCTGCATCCTATTGGCGCCTTGACGCGTGGTGCTGACGCTATTGCCGGCGGGGATCTGACTTACCAGGTTCGGCCCGGTGGCCCGGAAGAGCTCCGCCGCCTGGCAACTGCCTTCAATCAAATGACGGCCCGTCTTCGGGATATGCTGGCCCGTCAGCGTGACTTCGTCGCTCATGCCGCCCACGAGCTGCGGACCCCGCTCACTGCTCTGAGCCTCCGGCTTGAGCTTGCTCAGGCACACGGGAAGGACCAGCCCGAACTGGTCGATCATTACGTGGGGCAGATGGCGGACGAGATCCAGCATCTGCGCCGCCTTGTTGACCATCTGCTGGCTTTGGCGGCGCTGGACGCCCACGAACTGCCGCCCTATGCGCAGATCGACCTGGCGCCACTGCTGTATCAGGTAGCCGACGACTTCGGTCCGCTGCTACAACTTGCCGGTCATCGTCTGCAGGTCGAGGTTCCGCCGCATCTGCCGCCGGTCTCTGCCAACGTGGACCAGATTCAGGCGGCCATCCGCAACCTGTTGGACAATGCGATCAAGTACACGGCACCTGACGGTACCATCACCCTTGCCGCAGAAGTGACCAACCGGACCGTCCGGGTCTCTGTCATCGACACCGGCCCGGGGATCCCGCCGGAGGATATCCCCCGCATTTTCGACCGCTTTTACCGGGTCGACAAAGCGCGGGCGCGCAAGAAGGGGGGAGCCGGCTTGGGCCTCGCGCTGGTAAAAGGCGTGGCAGAGGCTTACGGAGGGCGCGTCGAGGTGGAGAGCCGTCCTGGCGAGGGCAGCCGGTTCACAGTGGTCTTGCCGGTGGCGGAGAAGGCGACGAACTGAATCCGGATTCCTGGCCCTCGGTTGTCAATGACCGGAGGGCCGCCTGGCCACCGGCCCGGATGACCGCATCACCTGCGCGCCGATATTCGGCGCACGTGCGCTGGTAGGCGGCCCTGAAGGCGTAGTTGAACTTCCAGCCACGGTCGGGTGAATCGAGGTGCATTGCCTCGTGTGAGCCCGGCGGGACGTAGATCCTGCGGGCAATGCGTCCGATGAGGGGTACGTAATAAATGAAGTCCCGCAGCATCACGAAGGTGCCGGTCCGCAGGTTGGGATGGGCCAGGATCTGCTCGTTCAGGCCGTCGATGGCCTCAGGGGGTGGGCGCGACGGACCCTCCTGGGCCTCCAGCCAGAGGTCGACGTAGTTGGCGTGGGCGTAGAAGTCCTGCACGGTGTGAAAGATGTGGCCTAGCGCGGCCCGCATCCGCGGACCATCTCTCTCTGACGCCGCCGCAGCGATAGCGGCATGTTGGTCTTCAACATAGGCGAGCGAGGCTGCGATGCGGTTGTTGTCGAAGTGGAAGTGCGGATAAGCGCCGAGTTGATAGCGTAGGGCATCCTGACCCAGGTTCGCCGCGATCACCTCGGCGAGCGCGGCCTCGCTGAAGTCGTCCTTCAGAGCCATCCGTGTCAGCGCAATGTGGTAGCGAGTGTCCATGGCAAATCAGCAACTCAGCGCATGAGAGAATCGGTGACATGGTGCCGGGGGCTCCGGCATTGTTCTCGAGCTCGCTGCATCGTATCGCAGTCGCACGCCCTTCGCAAGTCTTCTTGGTGGACAGGGTGCCGTGCGGGAGAAAGCTATCAGGGCAGCGTTGTCGTGAGTATCGATACCCCGGCTCCTTGGCCTCCCAGTTCGGTCTCGGGGCCCCTAACCGTGTGAAGCCTGAGCTGTGGTGTGTTGCCCTTGCTCTTTGCCGAAGAAGCGAATAACCGGGCCCAGACTGACCAGAAAGACAGCTGCGCACAGTAGGTACATTGCGCGCAGCCCAATGACCGGCAGCAGTGCATAGGCCAGCGACGGGCCGATGGCGCTGCCGAAATCACCCGCGGTGTGCAGCAGGCCGATGGCTCGGCCTCGTTGTGAGGGATCGACGGCGTCGCCGGTTAGCGCTGTCGCCAGGGCCTGCAGACCTCCGCCGGAAACTGCCACGGTTGAGACACCCAGCAAGATCCAGACCGGCCCGCCCAGTGCCAACAGTCCCATCCCAGCCGTCCCGATGCCCAGACTCCACGCGACGACCGGCCAGCGACTGCCCTGCCGGTCCGACATCGTCCCGGCGAGTGGAGCTGCCACCATACTTAGCAGCGTCCGCCCGGCCATCGCCACGCCCGTCAGGGTCGCAACGCCGATCGCTATGCCGGCTCTCTGAGCCCAGTCCTGGATCAAGAGCCCGAGGGTGGCTGACACCACGCCCGAGACGATGAAACGGTTGACGCCCTGCAAGGAGATGGTGAGCCAAAGCCCCCCATTCGCCCTGAGGCTCAGGCGATTGGGCCTGTCGGGCCTCAAGCCCGGGCTCGAGGCAGGTGCGCTGCGCGCGCCGGCGGCATCCATCAGCGCTCGGGCGCCGGATGTCTCCGGCAACAGGAAAAAGGCGACCACGCCGCCCGCAGCCGTCAGCGCCGCACCGATCGCCATGGTCAGGGTGTAGCCCAGCAGGTCCGTGAGCACCCCGCCGCCGAACGCGCCGAGGGCCGACCCCACGAAGAACCATGTCTGGTAGAGCCCGGTCCATCGACCTCGCTCTTGGGTCGCCGCTGCATCGAGGATCATCGTCGCCCCGCCGACCCAGATGCCCGACCATGCCAGCCCCCAGAGCATGCGCCCAACAAGCAGAGGCCAGAACCCGTGAGTCGCGGCATATAGTGCGGTGGAGAGCGCCCCGATGAAGAGGGCCGAGATGAAGAGCCGGCGGCGGGGCCAACGATCGTAGGCCAGGCCGGCAGGGCCGTTGAGGAACAGCCGCACGGCGCGGTTGACCCCGAGCAGGACGCCTACCCCTCCTAAGGTGATACCCGCCTCGGCTGTGTGGGTGGGGAGTACGGTATATAGCGTCGCATCTCCCATGAGCGACAGGGCGGTTCCCAGTCCGAGCGGGAACAGCAGTCTCCCCATATCAATGTGACCATCTATTTGGCTATGACGTGGTGCCACTCTATCTATCCTCGGGGGCGTCGGGGTTCCGTGGGGGCTTTTGGGCTGTCCTCATAGCGCCACCCACTATCCGTCAAATCTGTGTAAGTAGTCCTGGACCGTCTTGAGAGCGCTGTCCTGTACTTGACCCACTCTCGAACCATCCTCAGGCGCCACAGGACCAAGAAGTTGGCCTTGCTCGTAGTGATAACGTTCGCCCCAGGCCATCACCAGGACCGGGGTCGGCTCGCCGGCGATGTGCGCATAGGTCTTGGAGAAGGCTTCGCGGTGGTCTACCGGATGGGACATCTCGTTTTCGTGGCCCGTGATCACCAGACGGGGAGTCACCTCATGAATCAGCCGCGGTAGGTCGGTTGACCAGCAGTTGGGAAGCAGGACGTCGACGCTGAACCGCTCGTGCAACCCATCGATCCAGACGCCGAAATCCTCCCGGTTCGACTGGTCGCCGGTGTGCATCACGTGGAGGCCGTTCGGCAAGCCCACCAGGTAAACATTGTTGAGCAGTTCCGTGCCTTGGTGCCCCGGGAAGACGCGATACGTGATAGCCGTGTCGCCCAAGGCCAAGCGATTCTCCTGCTCCCAGTATCGTTCGGGCTTGACCAACTTGGGATAGATCGCGGCCTCTGACCAGAGTCCGGGAGGGACGATCACCGGTCGATCTAGCTCGACCATCCTGGGAATGGCATCGGCATCAGCGTGGTCGCCATGCGCGTGACTGATGAAGAGCGCCTGCGTGGCCTCCAGAATCCTATCGAATAGCCCCGACTCGATTTGGAAGGTCTCGAAGGGACCTCGATGGAGATCGAATCCAATCGTGAGTTCGGGCGTCTTGACCACGAAGCCGTGGTTGTATAGCTTCCAGAGGGTCGCCCCGCTGGTGACCACCTCCTCCTCAATCTCCGATACCACATGCTCGATTCTGCTGTTGAGAAACGTGTTCAAGCACGGCTCAATCGGTGCCGATAGCACGTGGAGGGGGTCGTCCAATACGAACAATGCGTGCCGGCGAATCGCCGGTTCCGGCCATGTGGGTGGATTCTGACGCAGTACACCGTCGACCCATCCGAACGTGCTTTCCATCCACCGAATCATCTGCTCGTGGATCACCTGCATCTCTGGGCCGGCATAAAGATCTCCGAGATCGAGGAAAGGATTGGTTTTCACCTGAAAGTCTCCTTTGTGATATGCTTCGCAGATGTGGAACAAGATCCATCACGCTCCGGGTCCAGCGTGAGATGGACCAGCCAGGATCCGGTGCTGAACCCACGTCCGACGGCATAGTAACACAAGAAGACGCCTCGCGAAATCGCGGGGCATCTTCTCAGGCTGAAGGGAATGCCAGATGCACTTCGCCCCGTGACTCAATCGGATGGGCGGGCCCTATCGCCATCCTCTTGACCGGATTGGTTTAGTAGCCCTGCAGGTCGGGCTGTGAAGGGCTCACGTCTCCGGTCATCATCGTCGATTCCCTGAGCCTTGTGCCAAGGAGCAGGCCCAGGACCATCAACCCAATGAGAATAGCCAGTGAGAGGGTCATCGAGCCTGTAGCCGGAGACTTGAGGGCGTCCATCCCAAAGATGAAGGCGATCCCCGAGATCTGGCCCATGAGCAGGAGCAAGCCGTTTGTGGTGCCCTCCGGCGCCGGGTAGGCAATCTCGGCGCCGTACTGGAATCCGATCGGGCCTGAAGCCAGCAGAAAGAAACCCATGGAAAATGCAGAGACAAGCAGGAGCCAGTAGACCGTGGCGTAGGTGATGCCGATCAGCCCTAGAGTTGCACCGGCCAAAGCCAGGATCATGAAGGGGATTCTCCTGTGAGAGCGATCGGACAGCGTTGGCAGAACCAGAGCACCGACGATGCCCCCGATGACCATCAGGCCTCCGGTCATGCCCGCCTGCGTGATCGAGAACCCCCTCGGCCTTACGATGTCCTCGATCCACGTCGTGACTGCATTGAACACGCCCAACCCCACAAAGAAGACCAGCATCAGCAGGACAAAGCTCTTCCTGCCTAGGGCCAGTTTGAGGCCGTCAAAAACCAGCGCGCGCTCCTCCTGGCCTGGGAGACACGGAGGTGTTGGGGGATGCTCCCTGGCAAACCCAAAGAACACCATCGCGGCGATCACGGACACGATACCATAGATGACAAGCATCTGAGCCATGCCGGAGCGAATCGTAAGGTAGGGAGTCAGCACCAGGCCGAGCATAATCCCAAGATACATGGCCAGCGACGCGAAACCTGACGCGGTCGCGCGTTCGCGAATTGGAAACCAACGTGCGGCTACCTTGGTGATGGCGTTGAGGATAAACGGTTGCCCCACGGCGATGCCGATTTGCGAAATGAGTACCAGCGTGAAATTCGCCGCCAACAGACCCCGAAGCAGGCCAAAGACACCTGTGAGCGCCGCGCCTATCCCCACGGCAACGCGGATCCCATACGTGTCTATGGCCCATGAGGCAGGGATCGAGACGACGAGGTAGACGATCATGAAGCTCATTGACAGGAGCCCGATGCTGAGATCCGAGACGCCGTAAAAGGCGGCGGCACTGCTCGTGATCGGCGCGAACGTGATCCATAAGAACTGGTTGGCGACGACGATACACATGAATGCTAAGAGCACGATCCAACGATAACCGTAGACTTTGAACGTCGGCTGTTCCACCGGACACCCCCACGTAAGATGATGAGAACAAGGGCTAGAGTGTAATGTGAAAGCCGGACAACTTCAAATCGTGGGAAAGCTGCACTGCGGTCGGTGCGATGTGTTACCAACCTGCGCCGCGCCCCTGCCTGCGCCGCTTGCCTCCGGTCGCCGACCCGGTACCATAGGGCCATACCGTTGGTCCCAACGAGGAGAGCGATTTGAACGACCCGATCTACGAGGCTTTGCGCGAGCACCTGGATGACCTGCCCGGCGGCTTCCCTGCCACCGAAGACGGGCTGGAACTCCGGATTCTCCGCCGGCTCTTTACCCCGGAGGAGGCCGAGATTGCCTGTCGGCTCACGCTGATTCCCGAGACCGCGCGTGTCATCGCTCGGAGGGCCGGCCGACCGACGGAGGAGATGGCGTCGTTGCTCGCCGCAATGGCGGAGAAGGGGCTCATTTTCAGCATCCACCACGAGAATCGTCCGCCGCGTTATCAGGCGGCCCAGTTCGTCGTCGGCATCTACGAATACCAACTGAACAAGATGGACGAGGGTTTCATCCGCGACGTGGAGGCCTACTGGCCCACGCTCTTCAAGCCTGACGTGTGGGAACGGGTTCCCCAACTCCGTACTATTCCCGTCAACGAAGCCATTTCTACGACCCCCGAAGTCCTGGCCTACGAGCAGGCAGAGCCCCTGATTCGAAGCCACGACCGTGTCGCGGTGGCGCCGTGCATCTGCCGTCAGGAGAAAGAGATCCTCGGCGATCCCTGTGACAAACCGCGGGAGACGTGCCTCTCCTTCGACGGTGGGGCCGATTTCTACGTGCGCAACGGGATGGGACGCTATATCACCCACGAAGAGGCGCTGGACGTCATCGCGTTGGCCAATGAGGCGGGCCTCGTGCTACAGCCCAGCAACTCCAGGGAGGCAGCCTTCATCTGTGCGTGCTGCGGCTGCTGTTGCGGCGTGCTCCGCAACCTGAAGCGCTATCCCGACCCTGCGTCGCTCGTCGCCACGACCTTTCGAGCGCACCTCGACCCGGAGACGTGCATCGGCTGTGGGGTGTGCGTGGGTCGCTGTCAGATGGAGGCCCTGGCGGTCGTAGCCGGCAGGGCGACGCTGGATCTCGGACGTTGCATCGGCTGCGGCCTGTGCGTCAGCACCTGTCCGACGGGGGCACTGACATTAGAGCGCAAGCCTGACGCAGAGCAACCCAACATCCCGCCGGATATCGCCCGCACGATGATCCGCCTGGCCCACACCCGCGGGAAACTGGGACCGCTGGAGATGGCGCGGATGGTCGCGCAGTCCGGGGCGGACAGGCTGCTGGCAGGGAAAACGCCGTCGCAGTAGAGTCCGTCATGGTCACATCACCCTGAACGTTTGGTCTGCCAAGGCCCGGAGCCTCCGGCCAAGATAGGATCCTTGTACCGCTATGCCGCCCGCACCGTTTCGTAGAAGGCTTGCAGATTCTCCGGAGGGGTGCCGGGCGGCAGGTCGCATCCCGACCCAATGACGAAGTTCCGGTGCTCGGACGCATCATCGAACACTCAAGTTGATCCGGAGAGGAAAAGAATGGGAAAATACACCAGCTTTCATTTCAGCCCGTTGAACAACCGGTCCATGCTGATGCCGCGTATCCCAAAGGGAACCAAGTACGCGCCGAAGCCGATGAAGCGCGCGCCCGTTGACGAGACCGTGCCGATCGATCCGGCGAATCCCTACGCCCAACCGAACACGGGACTCTTCCTGAGGGAAGCGGATATGGGGACGCATAAGCGCGCCTATGCGATCTACGTGGCCCACAGCATGCCCTCCAAGGGCCCGGCGGCGCTGATCTTCCCCGACAGCGGCGTGAAGGCGGAGGCGTTCCTGCGGTCCGGCCACTGGACGGCGCTGGCAGAAAAGTACCATATGGCGCTCATCGTGCTTGAGAGTGAGGCCTGGGACAAAGAGGACATCTCCAAGGAGTTCGACTACGCCCAGAAGATCGTGGACCTGGAGTATCTGGCCCGCGTGACCGTGGATATCTGCGAGGCCTTCATCTACCCCATAGGCTTTGGCGAGGGTGCGACCATCGCGACAGCGTTTGCCCTCACGTATAGCGCGACGTATCCGGCCTTTGCAGCCGACGGCGACTGCGCCGTGGACCCGGAGCTATTGGATGTCCTGCGGCGGCTCCCGTCGGACGGCATCGACACGCTGAAAAAGACGGACATCGCGCTGCCGGGCTTCATCGTGGACAGAAGTGGCAAGGCGGGCGCGACCGCGGCGTATATGAAGGAGATCATCCGTGCGAAGGAGGAGCACCTGTCCAACGGCTTTGCCCAGGTGTACCTGGAGCAGCCGAGGCGCGGGGCATACTTCGTGAACGACCAGCCGATCTCGCAGGTCTGGATCGCGGACGCTAAGAGCGTGGATGGGATGAGCCGCGAGACCCTGGACGAGGAGATGCTGAGTTTTGTGCTAAGGTTTGCCCGGTGGGGCGGCTTCGGCAACAATCACCTGCGCCCTCGCCGAAGCCCCGAGGACGTGGGCGTCGAGCGCGTGCACCAGGTGATCGACGGACTTGACCGATACTGGGACGTCTACGTGCCGTCCTGTTACCGGCCCGACGACGGGAAGACCTACCCGCTGGTCCTGGCGATTCACGGCTATTCCTGCAACTCCGAGTACTTCGAGCAGACCAGCGACTGGTACAGGCTGGGCGAGGAGCGCGGCTTCTTCGTGGTATTCCCGTCCGCCTATCCCCAGGGGGGGATGCTGGCAAGGCTGCAACTCCCCAGATGGGCTTGTGGGGCGCTACAGAGAGAGGGCGACATCAGCGAGATCCCGTACTTCGAGAGGCTTCTCGACGATATGACCGGTAACTACGCCATCGACGCGTCGCGCATCTATGCCGTCGGTCACTCCAATGGCGGCATGATGGTTCAGGATCTCAGCCGCACGATGCCGGAACGCTTCGCGGCGTTCAGCCCGACGGGTTCTCTCGGCGCTATGGGGCCCGGCAAGGTCGAACCCCTCCCAAACGAAATCCAGCGTCCCACCTGGTTCATGATCGGGGAATACGATCTGTTTTCAGGCGATCTCAGCGAGGGCTCGGTGGCGTGGGAGACGCTCGCCGCCTATTGCAAGGCCAACGCTATGGCGATGCAGCCGGACAACTGGTATGACAACGGCAACTATCACACGCTCGTGATGTACGACGGGAACCACGCGCCTATGGTGCAGTTCACGATCATGCGCAATTGCCCGCACACCTACACCGCGGAGATGGCGCAGTTGACGTGGGACACGTTCCTGTGCCACTTCACCCGTGAGCCGGACGGCACCGTTACCTACCACGGCTGAGCTGTAGGTGACGATCTTGGGTTGCCGCCGGGCCTCACCGGCGGCAACTCAGATACTGCGAAGAGGCGATGATACGTGGGCTGTGAAGTTCCAGCGAATGTTAAAATCCAGAAGGTCGGAACTTATAGCCATACACAATCGTGCCCTCGTCGCCGTTCGTGCGCAGGCGGCGGGTGACCATCTCGACGGACATCCCGATCCGGACGTCGTTCGGGGCGACGTCGGTGAGCTGCGCCGTGACGACGGGGCCCTCTTCCAGCTTCACAAGCGCCACGGTATAGGGTGTGTAGGGCTCAAAGCCCTCGGGCGCGCTGTAGACGGTGCTAAAGGAGTACACCTCGCCACGACCACTCAACGGGGCCGGGGTCTTGGCCGGCTCGTTGCACTCCGGGCAGATGTCGCGCGGGGGGAAGATGGCCGCCCCGCAGTGGTCGCATACTTCACCCTCCAGCCGATAGCGCTGTCCCCGCAACCGCCAATCGTTTGCTACTTTGGACTCCATAATGTTGGCTCCCTTTCGCTATAAGACGCTATTGCGTTGACACGTTTTCACGTTCAAACGTTTGAACGTTAAAACGCGCCAACGCTCTGTTACTCCATCCGTCTCCAGGATGTGTGTGATGATCGTCGCGCCACTTCCGCCGATATTCTGCGTCATGGCGAGATGCGCGTTCGGTATTTGGTTGGGTCCTGCCAGTCCTCGTAGTTGCAGAACGGTCTCCACGATCTGATAGAGGCCCGTCGCGCCGACGGGATGGCCTCGCGCTTTCAGCCCCCCCATCGTGGCGATGGGCACTCGGCCCTGGAGTGAGATCTCATTGTCCATCGCAAGCTGCACCCCCTTGCCTCGCTCGGCGAAGCCCGCCGCCTCCAGGCTCAACGCCGCCATAATTGTGAAGGCGTCGTGTAGCTCGAAGAAGTCGAGATCCTTCCGCGTGATTCCTGCCTGCTTGAAGGCTTTTTGTGACGAGGTCACCGCAGCCTCAAGGGTCAGGGGGTCTTTCCGGTCGTGAACTGCCAACGGTGCCATTCCCACGGCCGAGGCTCGAAGTTTCACCGGCGCCGGGCTCAAGGTCCGCGCATATTCCGCGGGGGCCAACACCACTGCGGCCGAGCCGTCACACACCGGCGAGGCATCGAAGAGCCCCACCGGCGTCGCGATCATCGGCGCGCGTGCGTAAGCCTCAGCCGTGATCTTCGATTGGAACATCGCGTTAGGATTATTGGCGCCGTTAGCGTGGGCGTTGACGGAGAAGTTGGCGAAGTCCTCCCGTTTCCAGCCGAACTCGTACATATAGCGCTGCATCAACAGCGCATTGAGCGCCACAAACGAGATGCCCTGGCTGACCTCATACTCGGCGTCCGCTGCCCCGGCCAATGCCGCCGTCGTCTCACGCCCTGAGGTGTCCGTCATCTTCTCGACGCCCAAGGCCAGGACGAGGTCGACGAGCCCGCTGGCGACCGCCATATAGCCCACTCTCAAAGCCGCTGCGCCCGAGGCGCACGCAGCCTCCACCTTGAAGGCCTCGGCGCCGTGCAGGCCCATAAAGTCCACTGCCAGGGCGCCTAAATGTGATTGACCCGAGATCTCACCTGAGAGCATATTGCCCACGTAGACGGCGTCGACCGTCTCGAGGTTGGCGTCTCGCAGGGCACTGAGCCCCGCCTCCAGCATCAGGTGCCGGATACCGACGCTCCAATGCTCATCCACTCGGGTCTGACCGATACCGATAATAGCTACATCCCGCATTCGAGTTCTCTGTCCCTTCTTACTGGTTCCAACTCCCTCCCACGGGGGAGATAGTCCTAGGCGTCCCGCAGTTTCCCGCGGAAGCGGGCGTAAAGTGCGTAGTCGATCTCCACACGCCGGCGAATATAGTCAGACACGGTCGGGGCCTTGTCCCGGCGCGATTCGATGCGCTCCGTGACCTCCCAGGCAAAGGCGTCCGAGCCTGCGCCGGAGCCGAAGCTGACCAGGAGGATCCGCGCGCCCGGCTGGGCAATGTCCAGCACCGCCGAGAAGCCTGTCAGGGATGCGCCTGCATAGGTGTTGCCGATCACGTTGCTCAGGAGACCCGGCTCGATCTGCTCCGGTGTGAATCCCAATCGCTTGGCAGCGCGCGTGGGAAACTTGACGTTTGGCTGGTGGAAGACCGCGTAGTCGAAATCACTCGCCGACATACCCAGCTCCTCCATCAAGGCAGCCGCAGCGGACTCCGTATGATGGAAGTAGGCGGGCTCGCCGGTGAATCGTCCGCCGTGGCTGGGGTAGTGCTGGTAGGCGCGGCGCCAGAAATCAGGTGTGTCGGTGGCGTAGGAGAGCGATCCAAGAAAGGTCGCCACCGCGCTATCCGCCGGCCCTACCACGAAGGCACTGCCGCCGCTGGCCGCAGTATATTCGAGTTCGTCGCCGGGACGCCCCTGCGCGGTGTCGGCGCCGATGGCCAGGGCAAACTCTCCCATCCCGGAGCCCACCAGCCCGAGCGCGGCTTGTAGGGCCTCTGTGCCCGCTTTGCACGCAAACTCGAAATCGGCCGCCAGCAGGTACGGTGTCGCACCGAGGGCCTCGGCCACTATTGTGGACGAGGGCTTCACGGCGTAAGGTGGAGATTCGCTGCCAATCCAGATAGCTCGCAGCGCTTCGGGCGGAACCTCGGACCGCGCGATGGCATTGCGTGCGGCCTCCAGCGAGATGGTCACCGTGTCCTCATCGAGACCGGCAACGGCCTTTTCGCGAATGGGACCGCGTCCTGAACCGGACCACACCCTCGCGATTTCCGTACCGGGCAGCCGATACATAGGGATGTATGAGCCATAACCGGCAATCCCTACGGCCCGCTGCGGGTTCATCAAACGCACACTACTCACACACCACTCCTCTCAACATTTGCGCTGTCCATCAAGCAGCGTCTTGGCGTAGTCAATACGAATCGTATGATCAGCAATCATAGCTTGGGCGACCTGATCGATCTCTGGTCCCTGGGCGCCTGCCGCCATCGCCACCTGGCGAGCGTGCAGACTCATATGGCCCTTCTGGATGCCCTCCGTAGCCAGGGCCCGGATGGCGGCCAGATTCTGAGCCAGCCCCACGCTCACGACAATCTCTGCAAGCTCTCTCGCGTTCTCGACACCAAGGACCTTCAGCACCACCTGGGCCGTGGGGTGGACCCGCGTCGCGCCCCCGATGGTACCAAGGGCCAGCGGCATTTCAAGAGTTCCGACGAGATTCCCTTTGCCGTCGCGGCGCCACGTGCTCAGGCTGGTATACGTTCCATTCCGGGCGGCATAGGCGTGCGCGCCTGCCTCAACAGCGCGCCAATCGTTGCCGGTGGCCAATACTACGGCATCGACTCCGTTCATGATGCCCTTGTTGTGTGTTGTGGCGCGATGGGGATCAGCGGCAGCGAAGGCCCAGGCCAACTCGATGCCCTCGGCCACCTCACTTCCCTCGAAATCTCTGAACGCCAACGCAGCCTCAGGTATCGTTACCGTAGCCCGCGCCAGCCGTTGATCTGCCAGATTACTCAGGATGCGCAAATAGGGCCTGCCGCCGGTGAGCGCGCCAAGCTTTGGCGCAAGCTGCTCGCACGCCGTGTTCACCGCATTGGCCCCCATCGCATCCCGGACGTCGAAGAGCAAGTGCACAATTAACATCGGACCCTTCGGCGTGTCCAGGGCACGTACGTGGATGTCCCTAGCGCCCCCGCCAAGCCCGACGAGCACCGGATCGACCTCATCGGCGAGTGCCATCAACTCGGACTTGTGCGTTTGGATCGCTTCGCGCCCAGCCTGGAGGTCGGCGACGTCGACGAGCTGGATCTGGCCGATCATCACAGGATCGTCCGCTTCGGCGTGGAACCCGCCCCCCGCGCGTGCCAGCTTGGCAGCCAGAGATGCGCCGGCGATCACCGAGGGCTCTTCGATCACCATAGGCACCAGCACGTCTTTGTGGTTTACGACGAAGTTCGTGGCAATGCCCAGCGGCAAGGCATACAGACCGAGGGCGTTCTCGACCATATGATCGGCCTGATCGGCCTGCAGCCCCATACCCGCGCTCAGAACCCGGACCTCATCGTCCGACAAGGAGACCTGGTCCCGAATGACTTTGATGCGTTCTTCGATGGAGCGCTGGTAGAAGCCACTGAGTCGTGAGTTCGCCACAGGAGTCACCGTATGGATGGTTGTTGGTATTGTGGGCACTGTTTCGCTTTCCGCCGTACGAATCATAGCACAGGCTCTCTCTCAAAAGCTACCAGATCACTGTTTCTAACCGCATGCATACGCTTGTGGGCTGTTATTGGCTTAACCCCAGCCGTGCGTCTTGCCTTCCTCACCGATTGCGCTATTCTCGAAAAAGGTATGTTCTTCATTGAAAGACATTCAGGCAACGGCACCAGGAGCTAACGTCCACCGTGTTACGCGAACTGCACATCGAGGACTTCGCGATCATCGATGAGCTCCATCTCACATTGGAGCCGCGCTTCAATATCCTCACCGGCGAGACAGGAGCGGGCAAGTCGATCCTGATTGATGCGGTAACCCTCATCCTTGGCGAACGTGCCGATACCAGCGCCCTCCGCCAGGGCGCAGAGAGCGGACGCGTCGAGGGAATGTTCCTGCTCTCTCCGGACATGCAGACTGCCCTCGCCCCCATTCTGGAGCGCGAGGGACTGGAAGGCGATGCCCCGGACACGTTGTGGTTGGCGCGCGAACTGCGCAGCTCCGGCCGCACGATAGCCCGTGTCAATGGTCGGGCGGTGTCCGTCTCTCTGCTGCGAGAGATCGCCGAGAAGCTTGTGGATGTCCACGGCCAGAGCGAGCACCTCAGCCTGCTCAGGGTCAGGGAGCACTTGAGCCTCCTGGATCGCTTTGCGGGGCTTGAGCCGCTGGCCGAGCGCATGGCCGGCGCCGTTCGCGAGATCCGTGGGATTCGCCGCGAGCTCAACCAGCTCCTCAGCAACGAACGCGAGCGGATGCAGCGGATCGATCTTCTGCGCTTTCAGGTCGAGGATATTCGCAGCGCGCAACTGAAGTCCGGTGAAAAGGAAACCCTAGAGGCCGAGCTGCTGCGCCTAACCAATGCAGAACAGCTCGTCACCCTGGCTACCGGCATCGTGGAGCGTCTGGAGGAAGGTAGTGAGCGATCGGGTGCTCTCCGGGCGGGGGCGATCCTGGACTTGCTGGGCCGCTGCCAAAAGGATATGGCATCCCTTGTGCGGGTTGACCCCAGTCTTGGCCCTCAGATGCAGACCCTGGATGAGATCGGCTATCAGATCGAGGACATCGCCCGGACCCTTCGGGATTACGCTGCCGAGATCGAGTTCAACCCGAAGCGGCAGACCTGGGTTGAGGAACGTCTCAGTCTGTTGCGACATCTGGAGCGCAAATACGGCGGCGATATCGAGGATATCCTGGCCTATGCCGAGAGCGCGGCGGCGGAGCTCGAAACGCTCGAACATAGTGATGAACGGATTGGGGAGCTACAGCAGCAAGAGAGTGCGCTCCTGACAACGTGTGGCGAGTTGGCGGAGGAGCTTTCCCTGCGGCGCAGGGAGGCCTCCTCACAACTTGCGGCGGCCATCGAGGTCGAACTCGACGATCTGCGAATGGCGGGCGCCCGCTTTGGCGTCGCCTTCCGCTGGGACGAAGCCGAGGATGGTGTCCTGCTGTCCTCTCCCGTTTCCCACGTCATTGCGGTATCGAGCGATGGTACCGAAGTCCTGGAGGAAGCCGTCGTGCGGAGGGCGGCGTTTGATGCGACCGGAATCGACCGGGTGGAATTTCTCGTCGCACCCAACGTGGGCGAGGGCCTCAAGCCCCTCGTGCGCACCGCCTCTGGCGGTGAGACGTCGCGACTGATGTTGGCGCTCAAGACAGTCCTGGCCCGAGCCGATCGCACGCCGACCCTGATCTTTGACGAGATCGACCAGGGCATCGGCGGGCGCATCGGGACGGTTGTGGGCAGGAAGTTGTGGCGCCTGACCGCTACGGATCGCGACGATGCCATCGGCCACCAAGTGCTCTGCATCACCCACCTTCCTCAGTTGGCGGGCTTTGGCGACGCCCACTTCAAGGTGGCCAAAGAGATCGTGGGCAACCGAACCGTTACCCACGTCACCCTACTTGGCCCCGATGAGCGGATCGTGGAACTATCGCAAATGCTGGGAACCAACGGCGCGGCGGCTGTGCGGGGCGCCCAAGAGATCCTGGATCAGGCCGCGAAGGTGAAGGAGCATAGAAGCCGGGGGACAGAGGTTTAGGACTGAGCGGTACGCAGCCTACTGCAGCGGTTGCTGAATGTTAGAAGACCATTATAATGATCACAAAGTCTTATGGGACGGATCGATCATTGTAGGTGAACCGGCTCCTTCCCTGTCTCGTCAGGTCATACTAAGGACGGTCGCATATGGCACTCAGGGGTAAGATCGAGGACTTTGGTATCACCCAGTTGCTGAATCTTATCAACTTGGCGCGCAAGAGTGGCACTCTCTATCTCCATGGTCCCGAGGACGAGGCCTATCTGTGCTTCCGTGAGGGCAAGCTGATCCATGCGGCGAAAGCCGGTATCGATGACGATCTCCCCGTAATTCTTCAGCGGGCCGGCGTCTTTACCGCTGATCATGTCCGGATGATCCGGGAGAACATGCCCGGGAAATCCGATCAGGACATTGCCAGGGTCCTGATTACCAGCGGTCGTCTCAAGCAGCAGGTTGTCATGCGCCACGTGCGCGAATACATTGTCACCCTCGTCTATCAGGTAATCTCCTGGAACCGCGGCACCTTCAGGTTTGAGGCCTCCGAACTGCCGGTGCAGGGCAAGATCACAACCTCCATCGCCCTGGAAAACCTGATTATGGAGGGTAACCGGCGGCTCAAGGAATGGGAACTGCTCCGTGATGAGCTTCCTGACCTGGATATCGCGCTGAAGTTTGCCGAGCGACCATCGACGCCCCTGCGTGACATCAACCTGAGCGTCGAGGAATGGCGGGTGATCTCCTTTATCAACCCGCGCAACACTATTCAGCAGGTCGCCCACTACAACAATATGGACGAGCTTCAGATCCGCAAGATCGTCTACGGTCTGCTGCAGGCGGGGCTTGTGGAGATGGTCCGGCCGGCGCGACCGGCTGCCGCTCCCCCCAGTCCTCGTCCTGCGGACGGAGAGAGCGTCGAGAAAGCTGCTGCGGCTCCTCAAATGCGCCGACCAGCGGTCAAGCGAGGCATCATCCAGAGGCTGATCCGGCGTATTCGGGAGCTGTAGTCCATGCAGACGGTGAAGATCGTTGTAACGGGGCCGTTCTCATCTGGCAAGACCGAGTTCATCCAGGCCATCAGTGAGATTGACGTCGTCGCCACCGAACGCAAGATCACTCAGGTGTCGGAGCGGATCAAGGATCAGACGACCGTCGCGATGGACTTCGGTCGAATCACCGTGGATGAGGAGCTCATCCTCTATCTCTTCGGCACGCCGGGACAGCGGCGCTTCGATTTCATGTGGGAGATTCTCTCGGAGGGGATGCTGGGCTTCGTCGTCATGGTGGATAGCACGCGTCCCGAGACATTCCGTGAGGCCCGAAGGATTCTCGATACCTTCCGCAGTTACTCTCCCGTGCCCTATATTGTCGCGGCAAACAAGCAGGATTTGATAGATGCCTGGTCCCCGGAGGATCTGCGCATCGTATTGCGGGTGGAGCCAGGAATCAAAGTCATCCCGTGCATTGCCAACAGTAAGGATACGGTGAAGCAGGTCCTATTGGAGCTGTTGTACGCTATCCTGGAACTCGTCGACGCGGAGTAATGGACGTCAATACGTTTGAACGCGTAAGGGTGTGATCTTCTTGCGATGAGCTCGATTGTGACGGACAGGGGCATCGTTCACTATGAGACCTTTGGCCGCGGCAGGCCGGTGGTGTTGTTGCATTGCTGGCTCGGCTCGTGGAATTATTGGCTGTCGACGATGGAGTATCTGGCCGAACACCAGTATAAGACGTACGCTCTCGACTTCTGGGGTTTTGGCGAGTCCGCAAAGCAGGGTGCCTTCTCCGTCGACGAATATGTTGATATGGTGAATCAGTTCATGGAGCGGATGGGGCTGTCCAGCGCCCGTGTGATGGGACATTCGATGGGCGGAACGGTTTCCCTATCGCTCACACTCCAGCATCCGGAGCGGGTCTCCAAAGTCGCCGTCGTGGGATCGCCGATTGTCGGGTCCGGCCTGAGTATGCTGTTGAAGTTCTCCGGACGCCGCCGCGTCGCCCAGCTACTCTATGCGATTCCGGGCCTGCTTCCCGCGATGATCAAGATGCTTTCGACGACCTATGCCCAGGACTGGCGCACGCTCTGGGGAATGCTGTCCAGGGATCTCTCTCGCACAACCGTTGAATCGTTCTCGCGGAGTATCGAGGATCTGCGCCAGACGGACCTTCGCCCGCGCCTACACGAATGCCGGGTCCCAACGATGGGGATCTACGGACGCAAAGACAATATCGTCGATCCTAAACAGGGCGACGTTCTCCGGAATGGGATCGGTGACCACGGGACTCCGGCTGTCGTGCATTACTTTGAGGAGTCCGGTCATTTCCCTATGCTGGACGAGACACAGCATTTCCACGAAGTGATTCTCGGGTTTTTGGCCGACACGTGAGCGCGGATTCGGTCCAACACCGTGCAGGGTTTCCTAACAAGATCTCGCGCATCCTGTTACTGGCAGTCAAGGAAGTTCTGGGTGAGAACGGGAGCAGTGCCGTCCTGACGACGGCGAGGCTTGCCCACCTTATCGATGGGACGCCCCCTGCGGATTTTGAGCCGGGACTGTCTTTCGTTGAGGTCGGTCGTCTGTTTGAGGCGATCGAGAGTATCTATGGGGTTCAAGGTGGCCATCGGCTGGCGCGGCAAGCAGGCCGCGAGAGCTTCAAGTACTGGGTTGAGGGATTCGGCGGTATTCTTGGCTTCGCCGATGTCGCCCTACGTGTCCTGCCCGTCAGCCTGCGAGCTCGGATAGGACTGGAGGTCCTGGCCGAGATCTTCAACCGTTACTCGGATCAAAGCGTGACGCTCGGGAGGGGAAGCAGCGGTTTTTTTTTCGTTCTTGAGACGTGCGGGTTCTGTGCCCGTCGCAGGACTGATGAGCCGGTGTGTGCCTTTCCCGTTGGCCTCCTGGAGGAGACGCTCTTCTGGGTGAGTCGCGGCCAGAGGTTTCTGGTGGAAGAGACGACGTGTATTGCCTGTGGCGATCCCGTCTGTACCTTCTTGGTCGAGAGGGAGCCGCTGCGTTAGTCGCGGGCGGAAGGATCTCAGGTGCATAAGGTCATATTACGAGATCGACGGAAGATTCCTCCATTCAACGAGCCGGCACGCGAGTTGAGCGTGTTGACGAAGCCCCTCTGGCTTTTTCAGCGCGACGTGTTGGCGCGGTACACTACCGAGGAACGGGAAGTCGAGGCGCTATCCGATCTCCCAACTGACCGGCAGGAGACCCTCGTCTATCGCGATAACCTCTACTTCGATGAGGTTTTCATCGACGAGTTTATCCTTCGGGCTCGAGCTTCCGGCAAGGCGTGTCAGGTCGCTTTTGCGTTGGACGATCCTGCCATCGTAGGGCACGCGCTGTATCTACAACGGGGCATTCGCCAAGAAGGTGCGCACTATGTCGCGGACCTATGGTACTACCCCTATGGCGTCGAGCCCGTCGTCCGGCCTCTGGTAATGGACACCGAGACACGCGAGGTTGGCTTTTATCACGTGCCGACGCACATGTCTGACCAGTACGGGGATCTTGTCTATGACCTACCAACCAAGCCCTTCCTCTCGGTCGAGCATTGGCTGCAGGTCCTGCACGCTAATATCGACTTTGGCATCTTTGCCATCGGCGCACGCTTTGAGCAGCAGGCCGAATGTGACGTTGGGCTGAACCTCAAGCTTCTCTGGCGCGGCATGCTGGAGCGCAAACAGGTTCTCACTTCGTCTCTGTTGGTGAAGGTCGGCAGAAACTGCAGCATCGATCCTACCGCCACGATCCAGGGCCCGACTGTCATTGGCGACAACGTCTCAATCGGTGCGGGCGCCGTGATCGGCAACTGCTACATCGGCAATAACGTGACGATCGATCAGGGTTGCCAACTGATGCTCAGTGTCGTCGGAGATCGGTCATTCCTTCCCTTCAGGGCCTCGCTCTATCGCACGATCCTGATGGAAGATTGTATGGTGGCGCAGAATACGTGTCTCCAGATGTGTGTCGTTGGACGAGGATCGTTCATCGGTGCAGGGAACACGTTCACGGACTTCAACCTTGTGGATAAGTCGATCAGATCGCACTTTCACGGCAAGCTGGAGGAAACGGGGATGACGGCGCTCGGCGGCGCTGTTGGTCATCACGTTCGGATCGGGTCCGGCATACTTGTGTACCCCGCTCGCATGATCGATTCCGACGTCGTCCTTCTTGCATCTCCTGAGCGGTATGTGATCCGCAGGAACGTGCTTTGGGAGGATAGTGATCATCTCAAGCTGGAGAATGGGGAGCAGTTGCATCCCAGGCTCTATCCGCGGGATTAGGTTATGGATTTCGCTCCTCCCTGTTCCAGGGGGCAGGTGGTGATGGATTCGATTTCCCAACTAGGAGGTATCGGATGAGTGAAGGTCGCATCCTCGTCGTGGAAGATGATGCAGACATCTCCAACATGCTGCAGCTCTACTTCAAATCGCAGGGTTATGAGGTCTTCGTTGCGCCGGTTGGGAATGATGCCCTTAACATGACGCGGCAGAAAATGCCCAACGTGATCGTGCTCGATATTATGCTGCCCGATATCGATGGGTATGAGGTCTGTCGTCGCCTCCGAACGAACCTGAGAACCAGCCACATTCCGATTATCTTCTTGACGCAGAAAGATGAGCGCAGCGACAAGATCCGTGGTCTCGAGCTCGGTGCGGACGACTACATCACGAAGCCGTTCGATGTCGAGGAACTCCGTCTGCGCGTGCGCAACACGATCAAGAGCGCGGAGATCGCCAGTCTGACCAGCCCCAGCACGGGGCTGGCAAGTGGACGTCTGATAGAGGAGCAGCTTCGCGAGCTCATGGGCGCCGATGACTGGTCCATTCTCTATATCGGGATCAAGGGATTGGATGCCTTTAACCAGGCCTATGGCTTTGTAGCCGGCGGGGACGTGTTGCGCTTCACGGGGATCGTGTTGAATGAGGCCGTCGACACGTTTGGTACCCCAGACGACTTTGTGGGGCACATTGGCGGCGACGATTTCGTGGTTATCTCACGAGCGTCAAGGGCCGAGGCGCTCAGGGACGGGATCGTCCGGCGGTTCAGCAAAGATGTCGGCACGCACTACGACTTCATGACCCGGATGCAAGGCTATCTCGTCACCAAGGACGACGAAGGTAACGAGCTTCATACCCCGTTGATGAGCTTGGCCGTCGGTATATTAACGACCGAGGATGGACCGTTCACGGATATCCGTGAGATCACCGAGGCCGCCGCCGAGGCGCGCCGCCGGGGCACCAGCTAGCCAGGGCTAGCACGGTTGGAGGGAAATTGCCGCACACCTTAGGGCTCAAGGCGGTCGGAGAGCAGTTCGCCGCAGCCTCTCGCGTGGATCAGGCGTGGTCCATTGCGTTGGAGGCCGCGATGCGCGAGCTCGCTGCCGACGCCGGTGCCTGGATCTGGTCCGCACCTCGGCCCAAAGTCGAGGTCGGATCAGGATCGCGGGTGTCGGATTCCGGCACCTGGCAGCAGATACTCGCACGGGCCGGCTCGCCCGAGGCCCCTCTATCCATTGGTCCCGATGCCGCAGATGGGTCCCCTACCGGCAGCCTGTTTGTTCCCGTGACAGTCGACAGTTGGCGCGGTTGGCTCGTGCTAGGCCGCGATGACGGTCCGTATAGCGATAGTGACCTGGCGGCTGCAACCTGGATCGGTGAGATGGCCCGGCTTGCAGTGGTGGGGATCACGGGCCGGCAGCAGAGCGAGTCCGCGCACCTCCGTCAGATAGAGGCACTGAGGCACGTCACGACCGAGATCACATCGACGATCGATCTCGATCACATCTTGCGCGTGGTTCTGGACGATGCGCTGGGAGCCTTGCGGGCTGAGGCCGGCTTCATCGCGCTTTTTACGGATGGCAGTGCCCAGATCTACGCCGCCAGCGGTTACAATGACGAGGATCTCGCCAAGATTGCTACTGCGCTCTTGGAAGGGGAGAAAAGGAGCGAACTCAGGGGGTGGTTCAGTGCGGGGGAGACCCTCTATTTCCCGGACTTCGCGGGTGGGCCGATTGACGAAGTACTGGGTCCAATTCGTAGCATGTTGGTGACGCCAGTGTTCTACGAACAGCACCAGGTGGGCTCAATCCTGGTTCAGTCAACCCGATCGGATGCTTTCACGTCTGATGCCGTTACCCTTGTCGAGGCGTTGTCGGGCCAGGCAGCGATCGCCGTGGGCAATGCGCGTCGCTTTGAGGAGCAGCTCCGACGTGGTGAGCAGATGCGTCAGCGGGCTGAGCAGATGTCGCTTCTGCTGGAAGTCAGCCGCACGATGCGCTCGGAGCGCCCGTTGGAGGACGTCCTGCTGGACGTGGCCTATGCAGTGCAGGAAGGCACGGGTTTCGACCTCGTGCTGATCAGCGTGCTGGAGGGCAACTCTCTTCGTCGCGTGGCCGGGGCCGGTATCCCCTTGACGGAGCTGGAGAAGCGTAAGAGAGTTCGACTTCGCTGGGATCGGGTCCGACGCCTGTTCCAGGACCGCTTCAGACTTGGCCAGTGTTATTATATACCGGAGCAGTTCCGCGCTCTCACCGAGGGTCTCGATGTCTTTGTCCCAGACAGGCTTGACGTAGACGAGGATCTCACGCTCTGGCATAACGAGGACGTCTTCTTTGTGCCGCTGCGTGGCAGCGCCGAAGATATCATCGGCATCATGTCGGTGGATCGCCCCAGAGATGGGCTCGCGCCAACAGCGATGACGGCGGAAGTCATCGAGGTTTTTGCGTCCCAGGTCGCGCAGATCATCGAGAATCAGCGCCTGGTGGAAAGCCTGCGCAAGCAGGTCACAACGTTGCAGCTCTTCAACGAGCTAAACCGCTCAATTACGACCAAACTGGATCTGCCGTTGGTCCTGAACACCGTTGTGCAGTCTGTTACGAATCTCCTGGGCTACGACTTCTCCACCATATTCCTCCAGAACCGCACTGAGCAAGCCTTTACGCCGATGGCGTCTTCGGGTTATGCATTGGAGTACTACCCTGCCGACGTCTCGATGACTGGTGAGGCGGGCTTTATTCGTGAAGTGATTCACACGGGGATGCCGATTGTGGCCGAGGATACCGAGGATGATCCTCGGTTTGCCTCCACGCCTATCCCAATGGGCTCCTCCATCGTGGTGCCTCTGATGGCCGAGGGTCGGTCCGTGGGCATTCTCACTGCCGACCGTAAGCAAAAGGGGGAGTTTTCTGCAGCGGATGTCGCGACACTGATGGCATTGGCGGATCAGGTATCGGTGGCAGTAGACAATGCGCGTCTCTTTGAGGAAGTCAAGCACTTCAATGAGGAATTGGAGGAGCGCGTTTCGGAGCGCACGCAGGAGCTTGCTGAGGCGCTGGAGCGCCTGCGCTTCCAACGGGATCGTTCCGAGGTGCTCTATCATATTGCTTCGGAGCTGGTGGCGAGCCTTGATATTGATCTCGTGTTGAGCCAAGCTTTGATGCTGCTGCAGCGAGCCGTCCGAGCTTCGCGCAGTTCTGTCATCCTGCTCGACAACAGCACGGGGCAGCTATCCTACCGCGCGGCGATTGGGCATGCGGAGCCAATCCCTCCGGGGGGCAGGTTGGTGGCTTTCGATCGCAGCACCAGCCTTGTGGGGTGGGTGCTGGAAAAACGCACATCGTTGGTGATTCCTGATGTACGCCTCGAGAATCGGTTCGGCCTGGTGGAGGTCGGGTCGGCTTTGTCGGTGATGGCTGTTCCCATCGTCAGCAGCGCCGGAGAGTCGCTTGGCGTTATCCTATTTGAGTCGCCGCTGGTAGACGTCTTTGACGAGGCGCAGTTACGTCTGGTCGAGGCTGCTGCCGTCCAGTTGGGAAATGCCCTGAACAACGCCGAACTCTATCGTCTTATCCGCGAGCAAGCGGAGCGGCTCGGCACGATGTTACGCACACAGCAGATCGATGCAGCCAAGGACCAGGCCATCCTGGAGGATATCGCGGACGGCGTGATGGTTGCGGATGAGCGTGGTGACATTGTCCTCTTCAACGCTGCTGCGGAGAAGATACTCTCCATTATGCGTCAGCAAGCGTTAGGACGAGACCAAACCGAGATCTTGGGATTGTTCAGCAGTGATGTACACGAGTGGCTTTCGCCGATCGTGAACTGGCGTACGTATCCGGAACGCTACGCCGCCGGCGCCATTCTTACGCGGCGGCTTACGGTTGATCGCCGCTACGTGAGCGTCCATATCTCCCCCGTGGTATCGACTACGAGGGAATTCCTTGGGGTCGTCTCTGTCTTTAGGGATGTCACCTCTGAGATCGAGGCCGATCGAGCGAAAACCGATTTCGTCTCCACGGTCTCTCACGAGCTCCGGACGCCTATGACCTCCATTGTCGGCTACGTCGATCTGATGCTCAACGGCGCCGCAGGGACCTTTCCGGAGATGCAGTTGGAGTTTCTCAGGCGGGTGAAGACCAATGCGGACCGCTTGACGAACCTCGTCAACGATCTGTTGGATATTTCCCGGATTGAGCAAGGGCGGATCGAGCTCTTGAGCCGTCCGGTCTCAATGGAAGAGATCATCACCCAAGTTGCTGCCGACGTTGAGCCAAGGGTCGCGGAGAAGGATCAGACGTTTTTCACTGTTCTTCCCCCGGGGTTGCCCAAGGTCTATGGAGATCCCGACCGGCTCATACAAATCCTGCTGAACCTGATTGGCAATGCCTACAAGTACACTCCGGCAGGTGGACGGGTTACTGTCTATACCTACGTCCGCGAGGCTTCACTACACGTGGCGGTGGCAGACACGGGCATCGGCATAGCGCCCGAGAACCAGAAACGCATCTTCGAGAGGTTCTACCGCGTCGAAGACGACCCTGCTGTCTATGAAGTGTCGGGCACCGGCCTGGGACTCGCTATCACGCTTTCGCTGATCCAGATGCACGGGGGCAGCATCTGGCTTGAAAGCGAGCTCGGAAAGGGTAGCATTTTCACCTTCTCGATTCCTCTTGCAGAAGGTGAGCCCACCGAGGATGTGGGTGTGTTGCCTCCACCGGTGACCACCGAGCCGGTACCTACGATCTTAGTCGTGGAGGACGATCCGGAGATTTCCAGGCTGCTTCAGGTCACGCTCGAGTCAGAGGGCATGAAGGTGCTGAAAGCTGCCTCAGGTGAGGCGGCGCTGCAGATGGCGCGTGAGAAGCTTCCTGATTTCATCTCGCTGGATATCCGTCTTCCGGATCTTGATGGCCTTGCGGTGTTGCAGTTGCTCCAGCGAGATCCGGAGACCGCTGATATCCCGGTGGCCATCGTCTCGGTGGTCTCGGACCGCGACCGTGGGCGAGCATTAGGCGTATTCGACTACCTCAATAAGCCGCTGGATGAGCAGAAACTCCTTGATGTCATTCGACGCAACCTGCGACCACACGAAGTGGTCCTGTTGGCCGGCGGCACCGGTGAATCGCTGGACCAACTGCGTTCAGCTCTACGGACGAGGGGCATCGCGGTGAGGGCGACAATGCGTGGGGAGCGAGCGCTCGGGCTGGCCCGTCATCTGTGCCCTGCGATGGTGGTGCTTGACCTTGCACTGACGGACATCGACGGGTATCTATTCCTGGATCGCCTCAGGCGGGATCGTAGAACGTCCAAGGTCCCGGTGGTGGTGACCTATGGGTCCGACATTGCTGCGCAGAGTCAGGCTGCAGAACTACAGGAAAAGCTGAAGGATCAGACCGGTATCCGCTTCGTGCCACAACCGTTCTCCGTGGACGAGCTGGCGGCTGATGTCTATGCTGAAATCAGCGAAAATGGCGCTGACAAGGAGTCCAAGTATGGCGAAGATCCTGGTTGCTGAAGATGAGCGTGACATCCGGGAGCTGATTGCCTTCACGCTCCAGTTCGCAGGCCATGAGGTGGTCCTGGTCGCAAACGGAGCGGAGGCTGTCGAGAAAGCGCTTGAGGTCAATCCCGATCTGATTCTTATGGACGTGCGAATGCCCAGGATGACGGGCTATCAGGCCTGTGAAGCGCTGAAGAAGCGAGCCGAGACCAAGGATGTGCCTGTGATCTTCCTGTCGGCAAAGGGACAGGAGAGCGAGATCCAAGAGGGGCTCGACGTGGGCGCGGTTGACTACATCCTCAAGCCTTTTGCACCGGACGACCTCACGGAGCAAGTCGAGCGTGTCCTGGGGGATACTGAGAAGGGTCGGAGCCTCTGATGAGGGTGATCGCCGCTTGAACGTGCGGGCGGGTCAACCTTTCGACGTGTGAACTCATGCGATGAGCGCCATTATCCTTGAGAGCAGCCTGGTGCACTATGAGGCATTGGGCCGGGGTCGGCCCTTGCTCTTTCTGCACGGTTGGCTGGGTTCCTGGCGCTACTGGGTGCCCACGATGGTCGAGCTGTCGTCATCCTATCGGGCATACGCCCTCGATTTCTGGGGATTCGGTGACTCGGACAGAGTTGCCGGTCGTTACGATATCCCGGGTTACGTCGCCCAGGTTGAGCTGTTCCTGGATCAGATGGGGATCGGGCGGGTGCCCATCATCGGTCACGGCCTCGGCGGAGTTGTTGCGATCTCTTTCGCTATGGCTCATGCTGACCGCGTGGATCAGGTGATGGCGGTCAGTGTCCCTCTGTCGGGTGAGGGTATCACACGCGCTCTGGCAAGCTATAGCGGTGGTGACAACCCGGCGAAGGTGATCCTGGGGCGGCGGCTCAAATCCTACGAAGAAGTGGATATGGAAGCTGCAAAGACCGACGGGGAAGCTGTGGTACGGAGTGTGCGCTCGGTGCTTGCGGCGGATCTGGTTAAAATGCTCCGGGATCAGGATCTTCCAATCCTTCTCGTCAGCGGACAGGATGATCCCATCATCTCTCCGCCGGATGAGGGATCACTGGCGATGTTGGGGCGCAACGTATATTCATTTGTCTTTGACGGGGCCCAGCACTATCCTATGTTGGACGAGGCGAATAAGTTCAGCCGGCTGCTGCGCGACTTCCTGACTCATCGAGACGACTGGGGCCAGATCCAGATCAAGGATGAGTGGAAGCGCCGTATGCGCTAGGCGCTATCCAGGGGTGTATGGGGACAAATGCCAATAAAAAGGAAGACGGATTCCGATCCGTGGGCAATGGGCTGGGCGGTCCGTGTGGTGGTATTTCTTGCCTTTATCGCGGCCTTCACAGTGCCCACAGGCCTGGTTCCCATCGTGGCCGTGGCGACGGATGAGAGTGGGGAGCTTACCCAGGTAGAGGGCCCAATTGTTATCCCCCTCCGTACGGAAGTGCCTACGCCCACGACGACGCCGGTACCCCAGTTCACCCCAACGCCCACCGTCCCGCACGTCGGTATCATTGCCGGACATACCGGCAGCGACAGCGGCGCAGTCTGTGACGACGGACTCCAGGAGGTTGATATCAACTCGGACGTCGCACGGCGCGTAGTGGCCTTGCTGGCGGCACGCGGTTGGGAGGTGGAGCAACTTGAGGAGTTCGATGCGCGCCTGCAGGGCTTCCAGGCAGATGCGCTGCTCTCCATCCATTCGGATTCCTGCAATGTGGAGGGGCGTTCCGGCTTCAAGATGGCGCGTGCTGAATCCAGCTATATTCCTGACCCTGAGGACCGGCTTGTCGATTGCGTGAGTCGTTACTATGCAGAGGCGACCGGTCTGGCTTTTGACCCCTACACGATCACGTACGATATGCGACGTTATCACGCCTACTACGAGATAGATCCCAACACGCCGGCGGCGATCATCGAGCTTGGTTTCATGCTCGATGATCGGGAGTTGTTGACCCAACGCCCGAACGTTGTGGCCCAGGGCATTGCCAATGGCCTGGTCTGTTTCATCGAGGGCGCATCCCCTTGAGTGTAGGCCACGCCGCGCCGGGCGTAGTTGCCCCGGCAGGTCCGGTGCGGCGAGCGGATCTCGTCGCTTACGCGAGCGGATTGGCGGGCGCCGATAGGCCCATGGTCCGGCTAAGATGCCACGTCAATCCGGTGTCGGATCTCCAAAAGTGGCGCGACGCCGGAGCCGATAGCTTTGTGCTCCACCTGTTGAGCCCCACGCCGGCAAGGCAGGCCGTGACCCCGTCGGCTTTCGTTGATGAGTTCTCAAGCCAAATCGGGCTATTCCTGGATGCCGGCGCGCGCTTCCTCGAGATTCACGATGAGCCAAACCGGGTCGATCGCGGTCTCACACGTTCTTGGGAGGATGGAGCGGCCTTCTCGGCATGGTTTGGCGAGGTCGTGCGGTGTCTACACGGCCGATTCGGCTACGATGTCAAGATCGGTTTTCCTGCGCTTGTTGCCGTCGGGCGGCCGCATCCGGATGTCGCAACGGTCGGCGATGATGTCGTGTTCCTTCACCAATGTGCAGGTGCACTTGACAGCGCCGACTGGGTCGCCCTCCATATCTACTGGCGCTCGCTCGACGAGATGCGTGAGTATGAAGGTGCTATGTGGTTTCTAAGGGCGTATCTTGACGCTTCCCCACAGCGAGACTGCATCGTGACCGAGTTTGCCGACCTAGATCCCGGCGTCTCTCCTGTCCGGCGGGGTCGTGAGTATGCGGAGTTCCTGACGTTGACCGCCCAGTACGATCGTGTGCTGGGTGCGTGCGGTTTCCCGTTCCGCTCGCGAGATCCACGGCTCGATCCTATCGCGTGGCTGGATACCGACGGGACGCCTCGGGATGTCATCTCGGCAGTCGCCAACCGGCCCAGGCTACCGGACCCGCAGCAGATGCCATTGCTCTGGCCCACACCATCCCGCCACTACGAGCGCGTGTTTGGTCAGGAGCAGGAGACCTACTACCAAACCTACGGGATGGTCGGGGGGCACAACGGAGTTGACCTCGGCTTGGCCGACGCGTCGACCGGGCCAAGCCCGATCTGCGCGTCGCTCGCCGGCACCGTAACGCAGGTTGCGCTGGATCGAGATGGCTATGGTTATCACGTTCGAGTGCGCAGCTATGGACCCGGAGGGGAAGAGATCACGCTTTTATACGCACATCTCTCGACGATCGAGGTGTCGATTGGCACGCTGGTCTCGAGAGGAGATTTGCTTGGGTTGATCGATCCGGCGGGAGATCCTGCCGGGACGCATCTGCACCTGGGAATGCGTGTCGAGGGGCTCCACGTGCCCGCTCTGCAGGATTGGGTCAATCCGCGACCCTACCTCGAAGTCCAGGAGCCGGCTGCAGGACCCCCATCTCTACCCTCGACCTAAGCGCGGGCAGGCCGGCCTGCCCTTGGCAACGGAGTTGGCGCAAAATGCAGATGGTGCGGCGTATTTCTGCTATTGCGTTTGCCTTTCGAGTCTCTCTGCAGTAAAATAGGGATATTAGCCTTCCTCCGCGGCACCAAGGATTGCTCTTGAAAGGAGTCGTACGCAATGTCCTACCAGAAGTTGATCATTGTCGGTAACCTGGGGCGTGACCCCGAGATGCGATACACCCCAGACGGAACGCCCGTTACGTCCTTCAGCATAGCAACCAACAGACGCTGGACGAACTCAGACGGCTCTCAGGGCGAGGAGACGGTTTGGTTCCGCGTCTCCGTTTGGCGCCGGCAGGCCGAGATAGCTGCTCAGTATCTGAGCAAGGGAAGGCAGGTTATGGTCGAGGGGCGGCTAACGCCCGACAAGGCCACTGGTGGCCCGCGCATCTGGACTCGACAGGACGGGACTCCGGGGGCCAGCTACGAAGTGACAGCCGACCGCATCATCTTCCTGGGCGGGCGCGGCGATACCGCACCCGGTGGCGGTGGCGAGGAAGCCGAGGGCCCGGATTACGTCGCCGAGGACGAGATCCCGTTCTGAGCCCCTGCCCAATGCTAGCATATCGACAACAGAGGGGACCTCTCCCCTCTGTTGTTTTCTCTAAGTGAGGAGGCAGGATGGCACAGCCGAAGCCAAGGTCGTTGAACATCGAGTTGCCGGCGGACCTAGAACCGACCTACGCAAACTTTGCGCTGATCTCCCATACGCCGTCGGAGTTGATCGTAGATTTCGCCCAGATGCTCCCCAATCAGCCCTCAGTACGCGTTCGCTCGCGGGTGATCATGACACCGCTCAATGCCAAGTTGATGTTGCGGGCGCTTCAGGAGAATCTGGGCAAATACGAGGCTACATATGGTGAGATCGCCACGCCCGGTCAGAGCGACGACCTTATTCGTTCTTTCTTCGGCGGAAAGACACCGCCGGAAGGAGAGTGACGGACGATGAACGAAGCACTTCACACCTGGCTGGATTCGCTGGCCTCGCTGGCGGAGGACGATCTTGCCACACAGAATCGGATCAGAGACGAGGCCCTCCAGCAGAGCCGGGCGTTGATTCGTCTTTGCTCCAACGCCATTCGCGCAGGCCATAGGGATCAATGGGATGAGGCTGAGTCACTGTTGGCCGAGGCCGAGCGTGTCGGACGGGAGATGCAGACGTTACTGGCTCCCTATCCCGAGCTTGACTATGCGGGCTATACGCAGGATGCGCTGAAGGAGCTCGTCGAGGCGCGCGTGACGTTGGCCCTGATCTCGAATCGGGCCTTGCCGTCCGTGGACACCGCCGGCATACCGCTCAACACGTACCTCAACGGCGTCTGTGAGGCCGCGAGCGAACTGCGGCGACGCTGTCTAGACATGTTGCGCCACGAGAATCTTGATGAGGCAGAGCGGCTGCTGGCGGCAATGGATGCCGTATACGAGGTCCTGATGTCTTTCAGCTACCCGGATGCGATCACGCGTGGGCTGCGGCGGAGGGTGGATCAGCTTCGGGGAGTGTTGGAGCGAACGCGAGGCGACGTCACGAACAATCTGCAGATGGTGCGCTTACTTACCGCGCTCAAGGCCGTCGAGCAGAAGGGAACTTGACCAGACATTGGGGCGGCTGTGCACAGGTGGCAAGTCGTGTTGCATCAGACTGGTAGGTTGCATGGCTTGACAAGGCCTATGGTTCAAGTAGGATGCCCGTTATCGGGTCTAGGAGCTCGTACCCGGCAGCGTCGTGGGTACGAGCTTTTTCCTTGCCTGTCTGTGCTCTGAGGAGGGACCATGTCTATCGCATTTGGGACTGATGGATGGCGGGCGGTGATCAGTGATACCTTCACTTTCGAGAATGTGCGTATTGTGTCGCAGGCGATCGCCGATTTTGTGCTGGAGTACGCAGAGGGTGAGCGGCCGGAGGTTGTGATCGGCTTCGATACCCGGTTTCTTTCAGACAGATATGCTCGGGAGGTCGCGCGGGTCATGGCCGGAAATGGCGTGGTTGCCCTATTGACCAGGGCTGATGCATCGACGCCGGCCGTCTCCTACGCGGTATTTGACAAGAAAGCTGTGGCTGGGGTGATGATCACCGCCAGCCACAATCCACCCCGCTACAACGGGTTGAAACTCAAAGCCCCTTTCGGGGGTTCGGCACTCCCTGAACAGGCGCGTTACGTTGAGGCTTTGCTGGAGCGGAACCAACGCGAAGCACGCGGTCCTAACCTGATGGAGTACGAGCGGGCTGTGGAGCTGGATCTGATCCGTCGCTTTGATCCTGCGTGGGCCTACTATCAGCACATTTCGTCGCTGATCGATCTCGACATGATCTCCAATAGCGAACTGCGCGTTGTGTCCGATGCAATGTACGGCTCGGGTCGTGGGGCCTTCCGAGATCTGCTCAGCCGGACCAGGTGTACCCTGCACGAGATCCGGGGGGAGATGAACCCCGGTTTTGGTGGTATACACCCGGAACCGATGGCCCACTTCCTCCAAGCTTTGGCCGCAGCGATCCAGACCTACCACGCTGACGTCGGCCTGGCAACCGATGGGGATGCAGATCGCATCGGTGCGATGGATGCGATGGGCAACTACATCGACCCTCACCATATCTTCGCGTTGGTCCTGAAATATCTCGTGGAACAGCGCGGGTGGACGGGAGCGGTGGTCAGGTCGGTTTCCACGACGAGAATGGTGGACCGGTTGGCCAAACGGTACTCCTTACCCCTTTACGAAACGCCCGTCGGTTTCAACTATATCGCCGACTACATGCTAACCGAAGACGTACTGATGGGGGGCGAAGAATCCGGGGGCCTCTCGATCAAGGGCCACATTCCCGAAGGCGACGGTATCCTGATGGGCATGCTTCTGCTCGAGGTGATGGCCCATGAAAAAGCGCCGCTTCACGAGATCGTCGAGGGGATACAGCGTGAGGTGGGGCCCACTTTTTATGCTCGCCGGGACATTCCCCTGAAACGCGCTGTGGCAAAGCCGGAGATGGTGGCCCGGCTTAAGGATGGCGCCCCGGCCAGCTTGGCCGGCGAGGCGATCGTCGAGATCGGTACCCTCGACGGCGTCAAATACGTGCTCGCCGATGATGCGTGGTTGCTCATCCGTCCTTCCGGGACGGAGCCGGTGCTGCGTGTCTATGCGGAAGGGCGATCACCCGAGGAGGTACAGGCTTTGCTTGCCTATGGCGAGCAGGTTGCCGCATAGAAGCGTCGCGACGTTGGAGAATCCCTAAGCATTGGGGTAGGTCAATGGGGGATAAGCTGTATCGGGCTTGTGGCTGCCCGGCCGCCCCTGACCTGATTGCACGACCCTCGGTGCATGTAGATGAAACCTGGAGACGACAAAGAATGTCAGTGAAGACTATGGAAACGACAGACCTCATCTCCCCTTACGGGGGGAAGCTGGTCGATCTGGAAGTATCGCAGAGCGAGCGCGAGGCACTCATGGCCGAGGCCAACGAGTACCCGACTTTCCAGATTTCGGACCGCAACCTGTGCGATCTGGAGCTCTTGGCAGTGGGTGGCTTCTCGCCCCTCGACCGCTTTATGGGCCAGGCCGACTACCAGCGTGTGCTCACCGAGATGCGCCTGGCGGATGGCACGCTCTTCCCCATCCCCATCACGCTCACCATCAACAAAGAGGATCTGCCCACCCGCGGTGAGTGGATCACGCTCTGTGATTCGCGCAACTACGTCATCGCGATGATGCGCCTGGAGGAGGTCTTCCGCTGGGACCCCACGCGCGAGGCGCGGCTGGTGCTGGGCACGACCGATCACCGCCACCCGTTGGTCTCGGAGATGGTGCGCTGGGGCGACCTGTGCATCTCCGGCGAGCTGCGGGTGATCAACTTGCCCAAGTATTACGACTTTGTGGATCTGCGCCTCACACCGGTGCAGGTGCGCCAGAGGCTGGCCCTGTTGGGCAATCGCCGGGTGGTGGCTTTCCAGACGCGCAACCCGATGCACCGGGTACACGAGGCGCTGACCAAGCGCGCCGCTGAGCGTGTCGGCGGCAGCCTACTGATCCACCCGGTGGTGGGTCTGACCAAGCCGGGTGACGTGGATCACTATACCCGAGTGCGGGTCTACAAGATGCTGGTCGACCGCTACTACGAGGACTACCCCACGGTGCTGAGTCTGCTGCCGCTGGCGATGCGCATGGCCGGGCCGCGGGAGGCGTTGTGGCATGCGCTGATCCGCCGGAACTATGGGGCGACGCACTTTGTCGTGGGTCGCGATCATGCGGGGCCGGGCAAGGACAGCAACGGCACGCCTTTCTACGGGCCATATGAGGCGCAGCAGATGATGACCCAATATGCCGAGGAGCTGGGCGTGGAGCCGGTCACGTTCCGCGAGTTGGTCTATCTCGAGGACACCGACGACTACGTGGCCGCGGAGGAGGCGCCCGAGAATGGGAAGGCGCTCTTCATCTCGGGGACCCAGGTGCGCGAGGAATATCTGGCCAAGGGCAGGGAGCTGCCGAGCTGGTTCACGCGCCCTGAGACGGCGGAGATCCTGAGGGAGTCCTACCCACCGCGCTACAAGCAGGGGCTGTGCGTGTGGTTCACGGGCCTGAGCGGATCGGGGAAGTCGACAATTGCGAACGCGCTGCTGCCGATGCTGTTGGAGCGGGGGCGGCAGGCGACGATGCTGGACGGGGATGTGGTGCGGACGCACCTGTCGAAGGGGCTGGGGTTTAGCCAGGAAGATCGCGACACCAACATCCTGCGGATCGGGTTCGTGGCAGGCGAGATCGCGCGCCACAACGGGACTGTGATCTGTGCGGCGATCAGCCCCTACCGCAAGACGCGCAACGAGGCGCGCAAGATGGTCGGGGAGGATCGCTTCGTAGAGATCTACGTGGACACGCCGTTGGAGATTTGCGAGGCGCGGGACGTCAAGGGTCTCTACGCCCGGGCGCGGCGGGGGGAGATCAAGGGCTTCACCGGGATCGACGACCCCTACGAGGATCCACTCAACCCGGAGCTGGTGCTGCACACGGTGGGCCGCACGCCGGAGGAGAACGCACGCGCGATCGTGGCATATCTCCAAGAGCGTGGGTTCCTGAACGGCGCGTAGATCGCTTTCAGGCAGAGGGCGCCAATGGGATTCCTGAGGAAGCTGTTCGGTACGCGGCAGAGCCCGGTGATCATCGTATCCGGCTTGCCGCGGTCAGGCACGTCGATGATGATGTGTATGCTCGAGCAGGGCGGTGTCCCGGTGCTGCAAGACGGGGTCCGCACGCCCAATTCGGACAACCCCAAGGGTTACTACGAATTCGAGCGCGTCAAGAAGCTGCCGGACGGGGATACGGCCTGGTTGGCCGATGCTCAAGGAAGGGCAGTCAAGGTGATCGCTGCTTTGTTGCAGCATCTGCCCGATAGCTACAGATACAAAGTTCTCTTCATGCGCCGCCAAATGGATGAGACTCTGGCATCGCAACGGCGTATGCTGATACGGCGTGGAGAGGACGCGCAAGCCGTCGATGACGGGGAAATGGCGCGGCTCTTCGAGCGGCACCTCACCCAAGTCTACGCGTGGATGGATCAGCAGCCCAATCTCACCTACCTTGACGTGGACTATAACGCTATGTTGGGTGACCCCTATCCGATGCTGGATGCGATACAGTTGTTTCTGGATCTTCCCTTGAACTTGGCGGCGATGGCCTCTGTCGTTGATCCGGATCTCTATCGACAGCGGGTTCAGTTGCCGGAGGAACGTAACAAGACTCGAGAATAAGGAGTAGCGCAATGAAGAAAGCTTTGGTGTGTGGTGCCGGCGGTTTCATTGGTGGGCATCTGGTGGCTAAGCTCAAGCGCGAGGGATACTGGGTGCGGGGCGTAGATATCAAAGAGCATGAGTATCGGACGCTCGACGCCGATGAATTCAAGCTCCTGGATCTGCGTCAGCCTGAAGCTTGCTGGGAAGCTCTGTCCGTCGATGGCGGCACCTTCGATGAGGTCTACCAACTCGCCGCGGACATGGGGGGGATGGGCTTTATCCACACGGCTGAGTGTGATATCATGCACAACAGCGTCTTGATCAACGTCCACATGATCACCACCGCCGCGAGACTTGGGGTGCCGCGCTACTTCTTCTCATCCTCGGCCTGCGTCTATCCCGATATGAAGCCGGGCGATCCGGAGATGACAGAAGATCAGGTTATCCCCGCAAATCCTGACAATGAGTATGGATGGGAAAAGCTGTATACCGAGCGCATGGCCCAGGCCTTCGCACGCCACTACCCAATGCAAGTGCGGATTGCACGCTTCCAGAACTGCTATGGTCCCTATGGCACCTGGCATGGTGGCCGCGAGAAAGCGCCGGCCGCGATCAGCCGCAAGGTAGCGATGGCCGAAGCGGGCGACACGATTGACGTCTGGGGAGATGGCGAGGCGATCCGCGGGTTCACTTATGTCGACGATCTGGTCGATGGCGTCTATCTCCTTATGCAGTCGGATCTCCAGGTGCCCGCCAACATCGGGACCGAAGAATACGTCACCGTCAACGAACTGGTCCGGACGGTGCTCGACATATCGGGAAAGGATCTCGAGATTCGGCACGTTGATGGCCCTGTAGGCGTGCAGGCACGCAACTTCAGCAAGGCGCGGATGCATGCGCTGGGCTGGGAAGCCAAAGTAAGTTTGCGCGAAGGTATGGCCGTGACATATGCCTGGGTGGCCGACCAGGCGAAGCGATTCTCTGCGTAAGGGATATCAACATATCTATGGTGTCACAGATAGAGCAGGTCAAGAACCATCTGCAGGCGCGAACAGGCTGCCGCGATGAGGATATCAAGGTCGTCCGCTCGCCGCTGCGCATCTCGCCGCTGGGCGCCCATGTCGATCACCAAGATGGATTGGTCACCGGGATGGCGCTGGACCGGGCGATCTTCCTCGCGTTTGTGCCGCGAGAAGATGGTGAGATTCGGGTCGAGAGCGAGAACTTTGGGGGTTCTGTGGCCTTTAACCTTGCCGACATTCCTCCGCGCGCGCCACGCGATTGGGGAAACTACGCGCGCGGAGCTGCATTAGCTCTGAAACAGGCCCACGATATCCGCGCCGGTATCGATGCAGTGGTGGCAGGCACAATGCCAATCGGTGGGCTAAGCTCGTCGGCTGCCGTCGGTGTGGCCTATCTTCTGGCCCTGGAGACGGTGAATGGCTTGACGGTGACGGCCCAGGAGAACATCGAACTGGACCGCTACATCGAGAACGTTTATCTCGGGCTCAAAAACGGTGTGCTGGATCAGTCGATGATCTTGTTGAGCGATCGGGATTGCCTCACGTACCTGGACTGCAGCACGATGGAAGTTCAGAAGGTGCCCACTGCGGCGTCATCGGAGGAATTCGAGATCCTCGTGGTCTATTCGGGGATCCGGAAGGCGCTCGTTGGCACAGATTACAACAACCGGGTAACCGAATGTCAATCGGCAGCCCGGTTACTTCTGTCGTGGTCGGGCGGCCCGGAACTCAACGGCACTGCGCGGCTGCGGTTGGTGTCGCCAGAGGTCTATGCGGAGTTGGGCAATCGTTTGCCGTCACCTCTTGACCGGCGGGCCCGCCACTTCTTCACCGAGGTGCAGCGGGTGCGCGAGGGAGTGGAAGCATGGCGTGACGGCGATATCGAACGGCTGGGCGATCTCATGCGGGCTTCGGGGGCGAGTTCCGTCCACAACTACGAATCGGGCAGTCCGCACTTGACCACATTGTACGAGTTGCTCTGTGAATGCCCCGGCGTCTACGGGGCACGGTTCAGCGGAGGCGGGTTCCGCGGCTCGTGCATTGCCCTCAGTCGTCCCGCCTATCGCGACGACATCAGGGCTTTCCTCAGAGATCGCTATCCGGCCATCCATCCGGACATCGCCGATTGCTACAGCGTCCACTTCTGTCAGACGAGCGAAGCGGCGCGTGTGATCGAGTAAAATGGTCGGCTACCTCCGGTTAGCTACCTCCCGAGTTGCCTCAAAGCGCAGTGCCTATGCGTGATCGTGCCGCTCAATGGTTTGGCTCGTTCGGCGCCGCATTCATCCTGGCGCTGATCCTGCTGGGCGTCGGGATATCGCTGTTGGTCACAGATGTCGCCCCGGTCGTTCTGAGTTGGGAGACGGCGAGTGAGGTGGGCACGGCGGGCTTCAACGTCTATCGCAGCCCGGCCTGGGAGACGACATCGGGCAAGGGTGTCCAGGTCAACGCTGTCCTGATACCCTCGGAAGGCGAGGAAACGGTAGGGGCCTCTTACCGTCTTGAAGACAGGGACGCGGGGCTGATCCCGGGTCGCCGCTATCGCTACCAGATCGAGGAGGTGGAGTGGGACGGTAGCGCGATGCTCTATCCGGAGACGGTCACCGTCAGAGCCGGACTTTCCGCTCGTTGGACCAGGGCAGAAGGCGCCGGCCTGATCCTTCTCGGTCTGGTATTGGTGCTGAGCCGGGTGCGACGTTCGAGCCGCCCCAGAGCCGGCGAATGACGCTGGTTCTGAGGGTAGACCCTGAGCGACCCGGTCCTGATGTTATAGCACAGGCCGCAGCGGTCATTCGATCCGGCGGTCTCGTGGCCTTTCCCACCGAGACGGTCTATGGGCTGGGCGCCAATGCCCTCGATGTGACTGCGGTGCTGGGCATCTTCCGGGCCAAAGACCGGCCTGCGAACGATCCCTTGATCGTGCATCTGGCTGACGTAGCTACCTTGCCGGTTGTGGCCTCGCGTATCCCCGAAGTGGCCTACCGACTGGCGTCTCGTTTCTGGCCCGGCCCCCTGACGATGGTGCTGCCCCGCAGCGATCGTGTCCCTCTCCAGGTTACGGCCGGCGGCGAGACCGTCGCTGTGCGGGTCCCCGCGCATCCGGTCGCCCTTGCCCTGATCACCGCCTCCGGTGTTCCGATTGCCGCGCCCAGTGCGAATAGATTCGGGCGGGTCAGCCCTACGCGAGCCGAGCACGTTCTGGTTGATCTTGATGGGCGTATTGACATCCTCCTGGACGGGGGCAGCACGACGGTAGGCGTCGAATCGACGGTGCTGTCGCTGGTGGACACCGTGCCGACGATCCTTCGCCCGGGTGGGGTGAGCCAGGAAGCGCTCTCCGACGTGCTGGGTGAGGTTCGTGTTGCCCGGCCCTCTGTGCATGGGGACGAGACCCTGGTCTCTCCCGGCACGACTGCCAAGCACTACGCACCTCGGGCCTCGGTCACACTCTACCAGGGCAAGCGCGACGCTGTGTTGCAGGCGATGCGGCAGGACGTGGTCGAGCGCGTAGCCTCCGGTGAGCGCGTGGGGCTGCTGCTGGCGACTGAGGACAAGGATTTCTTCGCGGGCTTGCCCGTGATCGTCCACGATCTCGGCTCGCTCCGCTCCATGGAGGAAATAGCTCAGCACCTCTACGCCGCACTGCGTGAGGTGGATAGGGCCAACGTCACCGCCATCTTGGCGCGAGACTTCGGCGCTGCAGGACTCGGGTTGGCGATTCGGGACCGCCTGACCCGCGCGGCATCAGGCCGAGTGATTGTAGTGCCGGCTAACCGGGGGAACCAATAGATCGGTTACTGCAGACTTGTGGTGCTCGCGGGCGTAGGCTTATGGCAAGCGATTCTGTCGTTCGGCCCTAACTTCGGAGAAAATCGCGCAGGCGGCGTGCATGTGCGGGGTGTCTCAGGCGGCTGAGCGCCTGCGCCTCGATCTGGCGTACCCGTTCGCGCGTTACCCCAAGCTTCTTCCCCACTTGCTCCAACGTGTAGGTCTGCCCGTCCAAAAGACCATATCGCATTTGGAGGATCTTGACTTCACGAGGGGGAAGATCCACCAAGATCTCCATCAACTGGTCGCGAAGCATCAATGAGCTCACGCGATCCGGCGGGGAGGGGCTATCCGTATCCTCGACGAAATCGCCCAGCGTGCTCTCACCCTCGTCATCTGTCGGCATCTCCAGCGATAGGGGGCGGCGGGCAACGTCGAGCATCTGCTCGACCTTGCGAACGGGGATCTCCATCTCGGCTGCCAATTCCTCGGGGGTTGGACTGCGCCCCAACCTCTGCGTCAACTGATGGGAGATGCGGAGCATCTTGTTGATCTGGTCGCCCATATGAACCGGGACGCGAATCGTGCGACTTTGGTCCGCAATGGCGCGTGTCACAGCCTGGCGAATCCACCAAGTGGCATAGGTGGAGAACTTGTGACCGCGCTTGTAGTCGAACTTGTTTGAGGCGCGTATCAGCCCGATATTGCCTTCCTGGATCAGATCGAGAAACGGGACCCCACGGCCGATGTACTTCTTGGCCACACTGATCACAAGCCGCGAATTGGCGCGAATCAGATGCTCCCGCGCGCGAATCCCATCCTCGAGTTGCCGCTCAAGCTCAAGCTGCTTATCTTCATTGTTGTAACGACCGACTCCCAACCTGGCCTGGGCCTTCTTGCCCGACTCCATCCGCATAGCCAAGGAGACTTCCTCCTCGGCAGTGAGGAGGGGGACCTTTCCGATCTCCTTGAGGTAAAGGCCAATGGTATCGTCAACCTCGATCGCCCGGTAGATATCCTCCACCGCCTTTTCGTCTTCCTCTTCGCTGAAGTCTCCCATCGCTTTGGCCAGTCCGCTAGGGAGCTCTTCTCCAGGCCCTCCCACGATGATACCCGACTCCATCAACGCGGAGATCGTCTCATCCAGGCGCGTGATGTTGTCCTCTGCCTCCGGAAACACTTTCTGGATGTCTTCATACGTGACATAGCCACGCTCATACCCGAGGGCGAGGAGGTATTCCTCACCCGACAGATATTCAGTGAGAGGCGTGACGCCTTCTTCTTGTTCCTCTTCGAATCGTTCTTCTAAGACCAAGACAACGGTTCCTTTAACTGCACAAGATTAGGTCGTGACCATCTTGCTGGACGAATGATGCTCACAGATTCGGCTTGCCTGTTGGGCTAGAGCGCACCCAGCAAAACGCGCCCAGCATGCTAGCAGGTTAGCGATAATAGGGTAGTAAACTTCAGATACTTGTCAAACGTTCTCTGACCCGAAAAAAAAGCACGGGTGGCGGTTGCCACCTGTGCTGACCGCATTCTAATATAGCATAATCCGCGTTCGCGTGTCAAGAGGCAACGAGCGTTTTGCGCCCGATCCGGTTCTCGAAACATCAGGAGGACCCTCTGCCATAGCGGCAGAAGGTCCTCCCTCTTGACCGATCCAGTCTGACGTGCGCCTGGTGCTAGTCGCTTCTCAATTCGACGGGCAGCTCAAAGTTCACCCGAAGGCCTTGTCCCGGCGTCCCGAAGAAATGAATCGACCCATCGAGCATTTCTATTCGTTCGCGCAGCGTCGGAAGGTTGAGTTTGAGCGCATCGGGCGACGTGAGGGCTTCGTCGATCTCGAATCCTACCCCATTATCCTCCACGGTCACCCGGGCTTCCGTTTCCTCGACGTTGAGGTGGATGCTGATGCTCGTGGCTTGGTTCTGCTCCCTGGCGATATGGATTAGCGCCTGGATGACCCGGAAGATGGTCACCTCCTTGTGAGGTGCCAATCGGCGCTCTTTGCCGGAGACCTTCAGGGTGAGGCCTGTGAAGCCGGCGTCGGTAATCCCTTCGACGTAGCGGCGCATCGTCGGGGCCAGCCCCAGATCATCGAGCATCATGGGTCGCAGGTCGAAAATGAACACTTTCACCGTCTTGAAAGCATTGATGACGCTCTTTTTCAGCTCGCTGAGTTCGGTTCGTGCGCGTTCCGGATCACGGTCGAAGAGGCGTTCGCATATCTCAGCCTGAAGCACCAGGTTGGTCAACGACTGTGCCGGCCCGTCGTGCATTTGGCGTGAGAGTCGAAGGCGCTCTTGTTCCTGCGCATCGATGATGCTGATGACCATAGCCTGGGGGGTCTCGACCCTGCGGGGCGACGGCCTGATCGCTGTATCCGAAATCCTCGGGAGGGGCAAACGAGAGGACGCGATTGTACAGCTCGCCGATGCGAGTCAGGTGTTTCTGGTCGCTCTGCAGCTTTTCGAGCTGGCCTCGCATCGTAAAGAGACGCTGCTGGTTTTCGATCAGGGTCTCGTAGGTCCGGCGGATGTCCTCGCGGGGCGCCGTGTCAAATGTAGATTCGATCTGCCGCATGCGGGTCACAGCGCGGGTGTTCGCCTGCATATAGCGTTCCACCTCGCTGGATGTCTGCTGGATGAGCATGTCGATCTCTTTGAGTTCCCCTTGGATCTGCTCCGAACCACGGCGGCAGAAATCCGTAAACTGTTCCCAATTGCTATCGGCCATGAGTCCCCCTATGTGCGACTGACTTTCTGCGTCGAGACCTATGCATCCGGCAGGCGAACCCAGCCGTGGCGCAACGCGTAGATCGCGGCCTGTGTTCGATCGGAGCGGTTGAGCTTTGCGAGAATGGAAGTCACGTGGTTCTTTACGGTCTGCTGGCTGATCCCCAGATGGACCGCGATCTCCTTGTTGCTGAGTCCGTCAATAATCTGCTCAAGGATCTCCATCTCGCGGTTCGTGAGTGGAGAGAAGGTGGTGTCTTCCGGGCTAATGCCGTAGCGATGGTACAACTCCAGCAGCCACTGTTCGGCCTCACTTGATGTCATTTGCTTATTGGATATGACGTAGTATCCCTGGGCGACCAGCCGCACCGTCTCGATAAGTTGTGGGGGAGCTACATCTTTGGGGAAGTAGGCCGACGCCCCGATTCGAACCGCGCGGTATATTTGCTCCTCATCATCGTAGGCTGTCAGGATGATGACGTCGACATCGGAGAACGCGTTCTTTATCTGTTGAGTGACTTGGAGTCCGTTAAGATTGGGGAGATTGACGTCCATCAGAACGATGTCCGGACGGGAGGTCAGCGACCATCTCCAGAGCTTCCTCGCCATCGCCGCTCTCCGCGACGACGGTGATGTCCGGTTCGGCATTGAGTACATCACGGACGCCCTGGCGGAAGAAAAAGTGGTCGTCAACGATGGCAACTTTGATCATCGTTGTCCCTGCTTATCGAAATCTATCGAAGGCAAACAACTCCGGCTCTCGATCGTACAGAACGAGTTCTGCCAGCTCGTCGGCGGCGATGAGCGCAAGGCTCAGGCCAAATGGCCCCAATCCGCCGATGGCATAGAGATCCTTGTCCGCAGGAAGCCGTCCTACGATGGGCAGCAGATCGTCGCTTCGTGCCACCCATGTGGTGTAGCGCTCATGAACGATCGCGCCCGGACAGAGTTGGTTGGCGACGGCGGTCAGCCGCCAGAAGACGTCGGTCTCCTGAGCGTCCCAGCCGGTGAGATAAGCGCGGTCGCCATCGGGAAGGAAGAAAACCCGTCCGCTGTCGAGAACCAGCGGAAGTGCTAACGTCTTGGTGTTCTCAAAGACGATGGTATGGACACACGTCGGACGTAACGTGTCGGACAGCCCAGGGTCAAGCCGCGTCGCATGGATGCCGTTGGCGAAGATGACCTTGTCGGCCCACAAATAGCGATGATGTGCGTAAATCGCGAGGCCGTCATCGGTTCGCCGCTTGGCCTTCTGGACTTCGGCATCAAGTTCCAGGATGATGTTTTCGTGTTCCAGCAGTTTGCTGATGAGTGGATATGGCGCAAAGAGGAGGTCGTCTGACGTTCGGATGGCGACTTGACTCCCATAGCGGCTGTCGTCTTCCAGCCCTACGGCGTATCCATATTGCTCGAGCTGCGCTGCAGAATCCCGAAAGGCCGCCGACTGCTCAGCATCCGCGGCCAGTCGCAGACTGCCGATTCTCTCCGCAGGCACGCCGGCCCTATCGAGCAGGATTTCCAGCCGGACCAGGTTTTCCGACGTGAGTTCCCAGATCGTGTGCGCCAGTTCCTCGCCTTGACGATCCATCAACTGCGTAAAGGGTTCGGGTGTTCCCAGGAGGGCCAGCCCGGGCTGGCGTCTAACTGTGCCACCCAGGGATGTCGCGGCCTCCAGCACCACAACATGCAGGCCTTCCTCGGCCAACGTCGAAGCAATCAGGGCGCCGGTCAATCCTGCACCTACCACAATGACATCGTAGGAATCCGAGTTGGACATAGTGGTTCCTTTCTGCTTATCGTGGAGGCGTGACGGTCAATTTGGCCAAATCAAAAAACGCCGCGTTATTGATGTGAGGATAGGCGGGCTCGGCATAGAAACAGACCGTGACCCGGCCAACAGTGCTCGGCTGGGGCGTCCCTTCGTCTTGCTCGACGGTGGGTTCGTCAACGGGCAATGCGACGACTGCGGGCGATGTAAGGGTCACGGCCCCACTGTCCTGGTTGATCCGCAACTCCTGTCCCCACAGGGCGCTGTTGCAGTTGGGTCTGCCCTTGGGATCGATGCCCGCCTTTACGATGAGGCTGTCGAGCGACGAAAAAGCCCCGGCCCTGATCTGAAAGGTTACCCTACTCCCTGCGGTGACGGTCACCGTCTGATGCACCCACGTGCGGAACTTCAGCCATCGGATGGTCTCAACCTTCAGGGTCGTCCCATCGATCTGGCGCTGTGGGTCATCGGCTGCGGAAAACATGGGTTCCGCGTAGGAGGTCTCTGAGTCGTATCCGTCGCCGCCCTTGTAGTTCACGTAAGCATCCCACGTCCATCCCGGGATGCGGTTGGGCAGCAAGAAGTCGAAATTCGCACCGTTCAGGGAGACTGCAACCGGAGGCTGCGGCGTGGACGTGGGGGACGGTGTGATCGTCGGAACCGGTGTCGTCGTTGGGGTCGGCGTGTTGGTCAGTCTGGCCGGCAGCGTCGGGCGAGGCGTTGTCGTCGGTGCAGGCGTCCAGGTCGCTACGGGGATGTGCGTGGCGGTCGGGGCGGTCGGCACGGGAGGGGCCTGAGCGGGAATGCGCATCGAGCTGATCACGATCCAGGCCATTCCCCCGATCACGACGACATCAAGTGCTGCGAGCACCAGTAGGACGATCTTCTGTGTTCGATTTAGAGAACTCATCATTGCCTTCTGATTGGGCCCAGATGACTCGGGGAATCCCAAGTTCTCTCCAGGTGAGCACCTATGTCAATCATACTCGAAGGTCCTGAGTGTGGCAAGCGCATTCAAACGGATATTGTACCTTTCGCGACCCAGCTCCGAGCGGACCCTATGCCGTGATCCACTCCCGGGATAACTAGAACGCGTGCTGTAGCGTCTGGTCACTTCGCTGCAGGGCGTAGAGTTGCCCACACCCCGCCTCAATCCCCGCGCCTCGACGCTGACGCATCGTATGCGGAATCTCGTAACGGTCCAGAACCGCAGCAAAGGCCTCGATGGCCTCCGCAGATGACGGACGGTAGCGGGAGTTCGAGGTCGGATTGAGTTGAATCAGATTGACGTGTGAAGGCAGGCCCTGCAGCCTTGTGGCAAGCGCCTCTGCCTGGGCCGGTGAGTCGTTGACACCGTCGATCATGATCCAGGCGAAGAAGATCCGGCGCCGCGTTGCCTCGGCATAGGCGTGCGCAGCCTCAAACAACGCCTCCAATGGATAGGCTTTGTTGATCGGCATCAGGGCATCGCGCAGATCGTTCGTCGCGGCGTGCAAAGAGACGGCCAATTTGATGGGCATCTGGGGATGGAGGTCCGCCAGATGCACGATCCCGGGCACAATACCTACGGTGCTTAGCGTGATGCGACCGGGAGCAAATCCGGGTCCCCGTGGGTCGATCAAGGAACGAATTGCGCGGAGGGTTTGGTCTTCGTTGAGGAGGGGCTCGCCCATCCCCATAAAGACGACGTTGGATACCTGCTTGTGGAGAGAATGGAGTGTTCGCTGGAAATGGAGCACCTGTGCCAGGATCTCCCCGGATGAAAGCTGTCGCACAAAGCCCATGTCCCCGGTCGCACAAAAATCGCAGCCGCAGGCACAGCCGACCTGGGTGGAGACACAGACGGTGTAACGCTCGCGATACTTGAGGACGACCGACTCGATGCGGGCACCGTCCGCCAGTTGAAGGAGATCCTTCTGTGTGCTGCCGTCGGAACTGACCTCGCTCGCCAGGCGTACCGGCGCGTGAATGAACAGCGTCTCGACCAGGCGATCCCGCAGGTGCGAAGGGATCGACGTCATTTGCATGACGTCGGCGACGTACTCCTCATAGAGATACCGCCAGATGTCACGCGCGTAGGCACGCGCTTGGTCATAGGGTTCGCCCCACGACCTGAGTTGCGCCTCCAATTCGGATAGACCGATGTCGAGCAGGGTTCGCTGTAGCACTTCGTTAACCCAAGTTCCCCAAAGTGAATGGGCTTTGTTACCAACGATATTTTGACTTTTCATCTAAAGCATAGCATAATGTATTTGGAAGACCAATGACGGAATTGCCCACAGGAGGACGTTGTGTCCGAAATCTCCTTGCAAGTGTATGAAAACGAGATTGATCAGCTAATCGAGCAGACTCGTTACCTAGAGGCCCTGGCACATATTCGGCACCTCTTGACCCAATTCCCTCACTATGTTGGCGCCTATTATCTTCTGGGAAAGACTACCCTGGAAGCCGATCTGCCCGAGTTGGCGGTCGACATGTTTCGGCGCGCGCTTAGTGCGGATCCGGAGCATCTTGTCTCTCGTATTGGGCTGGGGCTGGCCCACGAGCGGCGCAACGACTTAGACGCTGCGCTCTGGAACCTCGAACGGGCCCTAGAAACGGACCCCAGCAGCAGCGAGATAGCGGAAGAGCTGCGTCGTATGTATGGCCGTCGCGATGGCATGGAGCTCGCCTATGTGCCGCAGACCCGTGCCGGACTCGCACATTTGTACTTGCGGGGACAGCGCCCCGAGCGCGCGGCGGAGGAATTGCATGCGCTCCTCGAAGAACAATCCGCGCGGCCCGACCTCATGACGGCGTTGGCGGAGGCTTATTGGCGTAACGGTCAGTTGGTTCAGGCCTCCGAAGTGTGTCAGGAGATCCTGGACAAGATGCCGTATAACATCAAGGCGAATCTCCTGTTGGGCACCCTGTGGGTCAACAGCGGTCAGGACGAGGGCTGGATTTATCTGAAACGTGCCCAGGAGATCGATCCGGAGAACCTTCGCGCGGAGGAGCTGTTCGGTGCCGATTCCCTGTTGGGGACGCAGCAGACCGTAGTCGATCGCCTTGCCTATGATCCGGATGCCATCGATGTCGATCAGGACAGCACGTGGTTCAAGCGTCTCGAAGCAGCCTCGATTACGGTAGGCATATCGGAAGCGCCCCCGGAGATGACGGCTGACGAGGTCCGCCTCGTGGATATCACCGCCGGTTTGGAATCACAGATTGAGATCCCCGATTGGCTGAGGGAACTAGGAACAGTCCAGGAGCAGGAGGAGGAGGGCGCCGGGGGACTCGGGTGGATGGCTGACATCGAGTTCACCGAGTCGGACGAGGCCGTTGACACTGAGGAGGCTGAAGCGGAGGGTGAGGCGGCTTTCGAGGGCGTACCCGACCTGGCATCGGCATTCGGGATCGAGCCTGAGGCCGGTGAGGCGGAGGGGATTGAGGAAGGCGAGGCCGTACCGGACTGGCTTCAGGAATTGGCGCCCGAGGGTCTCTCGTTGGAGATGGAGGAAGCGGAGGGCGCACCCGACTGGCTGCTGGAGCTTGCAGGGGAGGGGCCAGCCGCAGACGAAGAAGCACCGACCCTCGCGATTGAGGGGATGGAAGAAGAGCAGCCTGCGGAGTCGATGCCTGGAGAAGACGGGACAGCCGACTGGCTTGCCCAGTTGACCGCCGAGGATGAAGAGCTCCTTCGGGAGCCCGCACCTGAGACGATCGAGGTCGATGAATCGCTCCCGGATTGGCTGGGCGAACTCCAGACCACGGTAGATGAGGCGTCCGAGGCCGGTGAAGAAGAGGATGAGGACCTGCTCGGGTGGATGACAGATGAGCTACCGGAAGCGCCAACGCAGATCGTGGAGCCTGCTGCGCCCGACGAAGTACCGGATTGGCTCAGCGAGTTGCAGGTTCAGGCTGAAGACGAACAGGTCGCCGATGAAGCATCCGCTGACCTCGAGCTTCCTGAAGCTGAGGAGCTTCCGGATTGGCTAGCCGGGTTGGAGCCCACGACACCCGCCGCCGTCGTTGAGGAGGAGTATCCGGAGGAAGAGATCCCTGACTGGCTTCGTGCGCTCGAGCCCGAGGGCACGGAATTCTCAGAACCATTGGTTCCCGAGGCCGAGGCCGTCGTACCTGAAGAAGAGGAAGACATCCTGACGGGTGAAGCGGCGCTTGCCTGGTTGGACAGTCTGACTGCAGGTGAGGAGGAAGCGGAATCGGAGGTGCTTGCCGGGGCAGAGCTAGATTGGACTGAGCAGGCTACCGAGATCGTGACCCCCGCGCCTTCGACTGTCGTGGAGGAGCCTGCGACGGTGGAGCCCCTCGCCGCTGCGGATGAGGCCCCTGCTGAGACCATCGAGGCCGCGGCAGGTGAGGAAATGGGCGGGCTATTGTCGAGTGACGACACGCTGGCGTGGCTCGAGAGCCTTGCCACCGTCGAAGAGGCCCCGGAGGGAATCGAACCCGAGCCAAGCATGTTGTCGGTCGAGGAGGAAGCGGAACTCGTCCCCGAGTCTGTCTCAGACGCTGTTGAGGCTGCGCAGGTGGTACCACCCTCTGATGAAGGTGATCTCATGTCCGGGGATGATGCTCTGGCCTGGCTGCAGAGTCTCACCGTTGGCAAGGAAGAAGAGCTGCAGGCGCTCGCCGAGCGGGAATCTGCAGATCGCGTCGCTGAAATCCTTGGGCGCAAGCGTGAAGCGCCGGCAGATCAGACCGAGATTGGCGGATGCTCAGACGCTTGAGCAGATCGCCGAACCTTCCGAGGAAGCGCCCGAAGTCGAGGGGTTGATGGGGCAGCCGGACTCCTTGGCCGAGGTTATCTCCGATGCGGAGATCCCTGAGGTGATGGAATCGGCCGTCCCGGGAGTGCCGCCTTCAGAGGACGTTCCTGAAACGGCAGAGGCCCCTTTGGGGGAGGACGCGCTCGCGTGGCTGGAGGGTCTGGGGCCTATGGAGGAGGCTGAGCTTCAGGAGCAGATCGAAGCCGAGGGCACCGAATCCCCTCCGGCCGAAGCGGTGCCGGAGGAGGAGACGTTCTTCGGATGGTCCGCGTTTGGCGGTGAACCTGAGGAGCTTACCTCTCCGAGTGAGCCAAGCCCGGCAGAGGCTACACTGACCGGCGAGTCCGAGACTCTGCAGGCCGGCGTCGAGGCGCCTGCTGCTGAGGTTCCGGCCGAAGAGGAGACGGTTGTCGCTATAGAGCCTGAACTCGAAGAACCGGAGGCAGCCCCTGAAGAACCGGTAGCGCCGGAGGTAGTTGCGCCGCCGGAAGAAGAGCCACTGCCGGAACCTGTCGTCGCAGCGGCGGAGGAAGCGCCGTCTGTAGAGCCCGGTGCCGAGGCAGAGGTCGCAGAGACGGAGGTCACGGAGCTCGACGCACTGCGGGCCCACGTGAAGCAGAAGCGCTCGGACCACGCCGCGCGGCTCACCCTGGGACGCGCGCTGTGGGACGCCGGCGAGATCCAGGAGGCGATGCAGCATTACACCCGGCTGATCAAGTCGGGTGCCAAGTCCGACGAGGTGACGACGGACCTGGAGCGCTATGCCGAGGCAATGCCCGACGGGCCGGGTGTACTTCGGACGCTTGGCGACGCCTATATGAAATTCGGTGATCTCGATAAGGCCCTGGAGATCTACAATCGGGCGATGAATCAACTGTAGCCCGGTCTTCTATCGTCAGAGGGCACAAAGAAACCAGGTAGGTCACCCGACCTACCTGGTTTCACATCTAGGCTTCGCTGGCCAACCTAGAACATTAGCGCTTCGCCGCCTCGCTCGTAGTCGAAGATCTCATCCTGGCTGAACCAGTACGCGATCTCCTGTGCAGCCTCCTCGGCGTTGCCCGAGGCGTGGATAAGGTTCTTGGTCGAGCGTTTCTCCAGGCTCGAGACGGTGTTGGAGTCTATGGCGTAGTCTGCGCGGATGGTGCCGGGTTCCGCCCGAGAGGGAATCGTGAACCCGATCATGCGCCGCACCGCCGTGATGGCGTGAACGCCCTGCAACACCATGGCCACGACGGGCCCTGAGGAGACGTACGCTACCAGCCAGCCCCTGACCATCGTGCCGATCTCGAACGGGTCGTCCGTCCCCAGGACCTCCTGGACATCCATCCCGAATTGGTCGAAGGAGTCCAAGGTTTTCTGTCCCATCCCTCGAATCCAGTCGTCGGGGCCTGAGTAGTGGCCTGCAGCGACCTCCGGGGTCGGGTGGAGCATCTTGAGGGCCACGATCTTCAGCCCCGCCCGCTCGAATCTCCGGATGATCTCGCCGGAAAGGCCGCGGGCCACGGCATCGGGCTTCAACAGCACCAGCGTTCGTTCCTTCTTGATCGAATCTGCATCCATTGAGGGTACGCTCCTGTAAACCTTCGCAAGGTTTCCGAAACCTTGCGAAGGTTGAACTACGTGCAGACGTTATCCGAACTTGTAGGCGACGCCAAAGCCGCCTCGCGGCAGCTTCCAGTCGATATTCTTGTAGGGGCACCCGACCCGACAGCTGCCACACTCTACACAGCCTTGATAGGCCACCTGGATTCGGCCGTCGCTGCCCAGTGTGTAGACGCCCACCGGGCAGAAATAGAGGCACGGCTTATACTCACAGCGCGCGCAAACGTCGTCATCGATGATCGATAGATGCGCCACATCCTCATCGATGAAATACTTCAGACTCATCAAGAGATCGTCGACGTAGACGTCCGGCAAGGTCTCTTTCTTATCCTGCGGGAGTTCCTTGGCCTCGAATGCATCCCCTGTTTTCATTGCCATACGATCACCATCCCATCACGGATCGCGCCATCGCGATGATATCGCCGGAGGCCTTGATCAGCCCACGGCGATCGGTCAGCGCGCTCAACATACCTTTGAACAACTGTCGCTTGGGCTTGCCGTAGGCGCTGAAGAACTGGCCCAGGGCTCCATTGACAAACGACGGATAGACGTCCATAAACTGCGGATGTGTCTCGAGGAACCGTGAGAACCCTCGGTACTGCTTGAGATCCTTTAGAATGAAACCTTCGCTGAGACGATCCTCGTAACGCGACAGGGTCTTCTCGCTGAAATCCCCGCGGCTGTGGGCTTCCACGGCAGTCTCCCCGGCGTGTTTCCCGGCGATGATCGCCATGTTAGTGCCCTCCCAGTGAAGGGCATTGACCATCGCTGCCGCATCCCCGGCGACGAGTGCGCCACCGGTGTACAGCTTTGGCATGGCCTTGTAACCACCCTCGGGGATGAGATGGCCACCGTACTCCAACAGCTGGCCGTCCTTGATGAGTGGGGCGATTGCGGGATGTTCGAGATAGCGCTGCAGGATGTCGTATGGCCGCAGGCGATATTCCGCCAACGTGTCCAACATGACACCGAGGCCTACTGATACGCTGGCCTTGTTCGTATAGACGAAGCCCATACCCGCAAGACCCATGGAGACATCACCCAACACAGAGACCGCCAGGCCATGCTGGTCGTCTGCAAGGCCAAAGCGTGCATTGATCGTCTCCATCGGCAGCGAAATGACCTTCTTGACGGCCAAGGCTATCTGCGCAGGTTCGATGTCGCGATCGATCAAGCCGAGTTTCTGCGTCAGGATGTTGTTGACGCCCTCGCAGATGATCACCACGGGTGCATAGACCTCGCCCTGCGGGCGGTCAGTCACCACACCAATCACCTGTCCGCTCTCCTCGCGGATCAAGTCAACGACGGCCGTCTTGGGGATCAAGAAGGCACCGGCCTCCTGAGCCTGTGCAGCCCACCATTCGTCGAAGTGCGCCCTCAGCGTGATATAGGCGTCCGGGGGATCTGTGGCGAGCTCGCCGCCCTGGACGGTCATCCGGGTGATGCCGGTCTCGGAGAGGAACCAGAATCCTGCTTCCGTGACCGGTCGTTCGAAGGGAGGCCGGCGGTCCATATAGTCCGGGATCAGATCTGCGATCGCGTGGGTATAGACGGCGCCGCCGAAGTAGTTCTTGCCCCCCGGCTTCTGTCCGCGCTCGATCAGCGCGACGTTGAGTCCTTCGCGGGCCATCACCATAGCGGCCGCTGATCCGGCGAGGCCGGCGCCTACCACGATGGCATCGAACTCGATACGTTCGTTGTTCATGCCCGGGCCTCCTTGCGTGCCTTGATCTCGCCGATCATTGCCGGAATAACTTCGTACAGATCGCCCACAATGCCGACGTCAGCGATCTCGAAAATCGGTGCGTCCGGATCACTGTTGATGGCGATGATGAAATCTGAGTTTTGCATACCTACCTTGTGTTGCAGGGCGCCTGAGATACCGGCAGCGACATAGACCTTGGGTCTCACCGTCTTCCCACTCTGACCTACCTGGTGAGAATAGGCGATCCACCCGGCATCTACACAGGCCCTCGAGGCCCCTACGACGCCATTCATAGTATCTGCCAGCTCTTTGATCAGCTTGAATCCCTCCGGCCCGCCCAGCCCGCGGCCTCCGGAGACGATGACGTCGCTGTACTCGATGTCGACCATATCTTCTTTTGCGTGGATGAATTCGAGGATACACGACCGTGCGCCCTCTTCGGTCAAGTCAACCTCGACCTCCACGATCTCCCCCTTGGCTTCGGGGTCGTAGGCGGGGGCAGGGAAGACCCTGGGCCTGACACTCGACATCTGAGGCCGGTGCTTGCGACAGACAATCGTCGCCATGATATTGCCACCGAAGGCCGGGCGGGTGGCGAGGAGTAGCTTCTGCGTCGCGCCCCTGACCTCACCCATCTCCAGTTGTGTGCAGTCGGCGGTGAGCCCGGTGCCCAGCGCTGTGGCGATCGCACCCGCCAGATCTCGGCCGAGTGTCGTCGCGCCGATGAGGAAGACCTCGGGCTGGTACGTCCTTGCGACGGACTGGATGCTCATATAGTAGGGACAGTTGCGATAGTTCTCGAGCACCGGATCATCCACAAGATAGACCCGGTCCGCCCCAAAGCCTATCGCCTGCTCGGCGATGGCCCTCACGTTGGAGCCAAGCAGTACACCTTCGACGACGACCTCGTCGCCGGCAGCGTCTGCTTCGTCCTTGACCTGGGACGCGAGATCTCGCGCCACGCCCAATAGCTCCCAAGATACCGGATGGACGTCACCCTGTTCCTGCTCGATGAAGACCCAGAAACGGCGCGTCGTCATTCTGCACCTCCAACCATCGTGCTGAGCACACCTAGCTCGTCTGCTCTCTTGAACATGTAGTCCAATGCGACCTCCATCCCTGCCTCGCGCGTGTTGATCTTCTCGCCGGGCTCGGGCAGAGGCGGCGTGCCCATCTTATAGACGATGGTAGGTGAGCCTCGCACGCCGATCATGTCGGCATTGAACTCGACCGGCCCCTCGATGGTCCACACTTCGGGCTCGTATCGCAAGGACTTGATCAGGGCAGGCAGCGGGGCGAAAGGAATCTCCGCGATTTCTTTCTCACACGTCAACAGGGCGGGCAGAGGGACCTCTATAACCTCGGTCCACCGCTCCGTCTTCCGCTCAACCACGACCGTTGAATCATCCAGATCCACGGCACGGATGTTGACGGCATACGTCACGATGGGGAAGTCCAACCGCACGGCGACACCGGGGCCGACCTGGGCTGTGTCCCCGTCGATCGCCTGTTTTCCGAAGAAGATGAGATCGATGGGGTCTTGCTCGTGGATGGCCTTGATGACGCTGGCGAGCACGTAGGACGTGGCCAGGGTATCGGCGCCTGCAAACTTGCGGTCCGAGACCAGGATTCCGCGATCCGCACCCAACTCTATAGCTTCGCGGATGGTGGTGGTGAAGGAAGGTGGACCCATGGAGACTACGGTGACTTTCCCGTTCAGTTTGTGCTTCCACTCAATTGCAGCCGCAAGCGCGTGCGCGTCATAGGGATTCATGATTGCCGGGACCCCTTCGCGCACCAGGTTCCCGGTATCGGGATCGATGCGGATGTTTGTAGTGTCAGGCACCTGTTTGATGGCGACAAGTGCGTGGTACAAGACTACACCTCCTGTGGTCTATACATAGTCTAATGCTCTGGCTTGCTCGACCAAAGCGTCGCGGAACTTGGGATGCGCGATGCCGGTCAATGCCTCCACTCGCTGCCGGATGCTCTTACCATAGAGATCCACGGCTCCGTATTCCGTCACTACCCAGTGAACATGGTTACGGGACGTTACGACTCCCGCCCCGGGTTTCAGCGTCGGCACGATCCGGCTCATGGTGTCTCCCCTGGCCGTACTCGGAAGCGCAATGATCGGCACGCCACCTTCGCTGCGCGACGCCCCATAGATGAAATCCATCTGCCCACCGACGCCGCTGTAGAACTTGGGCCCGATACTGTCGGCGCACACCTGGCCTGTCAAATCGACCTCGATCGCGCCATTGATCGCTACCTGGCGGTAGTTCTGGCCGACGACGTATGGATCGTTGACGTACTCGGTACGGTGCAACTCCACCATATCGTTGTGATCCAGCCAGGCGTAAAGATCACGTGATCCCAACACAAAGCCTGCCGTGATCTTGCCCGGGTGCAACGTCTTCCGTGCTCCCGTAATGATACCCTTTTCCACCAGGGAGATCACACCATCGGAGAAGAGCTCGGTATGAATGCCGAGATCCTTTCTGTCCTGCAGGTGCGGTAGGACGGAATCCGCGATGGCGCCGATGCCCAACTGCAAGGTCGCGCCGTCCGGGATCAGTTCCGCGATGTATCTTGGCGATGCGCTCCGTTACCGGATCATCGGAGTCGCCTGCCATAGCGAACTCATCAAGTGGTGTGTCCACCTCGACCACGTAATCAAGGTCACTCACGTGGATCAGGGTGTCCCCCAGGATATAGGGCATCTGCCGGTTGATCTGTGCAACGCGGCATCTGGCGGCCTCCGCAGCGCTCTTGGTCAGCCCGGTCTCGATGCTGAAGGAGCAGTATCCCTGGGGATCGGGCGGCGATAGGTGTATGAAAGCCACGTCGACCGGGAGCACGTTGCGCTTGAAGAGGAGGGGAAGCTCTGAGAGCAGGACGGGGGTATAGTCGGCGCGCTTCTCCCAAACGGCCTTACGGACGTTGTGGCCGATGAACATCGAATTCGATCGCAGGTGGCCCTGCATCTCCGGCTCGTTCCAAGGCGCCGGTCCCACCGTCAGCGGTTGCGCGATCTCCACGTTTTCCACGTTCGGTGCATAGGCGAGGAGCGCGTCGGTGAGAACCCGCGGCACGCTGCAGTTCCCGGTCATGAAGATGCGGGTATCTGACCGCACCGTGGCCCGAATTGCTGCCTCGGCAGTCGTCGATTTGTCTGCGTAGACCTTATGCCAGTCCATGGGATCAGGCCATCCTGGCCACGCCATCGTCGGCAAGCGTCACATATACCGTGGGCTGTTTCCCGTATGCATCATCGTAGACCTGGTTCAGGTGCGTCTCGATCTCCGGCACGGCATCTTCGTCGGCCAGGGCGATGATACATCCCCCGAATCCGGCCCCGGTCAGCCGCGCGCCATAGCAGCCGTCGACCTCGACCGCCGCTTCAACGAGCGTGTCCAATTCCGGGATGCTTACCTCATAGTCGTCCCGAAGACTGCGATGCCCCTCGACGAGCAATTCCCCAACGTGCTCGATGCGGTGCTCGTAGAGGTCGCGGGAAACCTGGAGAACCCGGTTGTTCTCGGTGACGACGTGGCGTGCCCTGCGGTAGACGACCTCGGGCATTTCGTCACGGAACCGCTCCAGCTGGTGGGGAGTCACGTCCCTCAGTGCTTTCACGTCGGGCAGATGCTTCTCCAGGATGCTAACGGCTTGTTCACACTGCGCGCGTCGGACGTTGTATTCCGACCCGGTCAACGCCCGCCGCACCGTGCTGTCCGCCACGACGATGGCGATGCCCTCGGGGATGGTGAAGTAGGCACGTTCGAGCGTTCGGGTATCCAGCATCATGGCAAAGCCGGCCTTACCGCACGCGCTGATCATCTGGTCCATAATCCCGCAGTTGACACCGACATACTGGTTCTCGGCCTTCTGACAGAGCAGCGCGATCTCGGATAACTTCAAACCCGAGGTCACCCAACTGGTCCCACGCGTAGGCAAAGGCGACTTCCACCGCAGCCGATGACGACATCCCCGCCCCAACGGGCACATCCGAGGTAAGCACGGCGTCGATGCCAACAGGAGAGTGTCCCTCTTCCAGCAAAGCCCATATGACGCCCTTGGGATAGTCGGCCCATCCCCCTCCGGAGGAAGGGACGTAGTCCACGGGGAACTTCTTCTCGTCGTTTCTCATATCCATCGCGCGAACAGTAGCCCACCCATCGCCTCGGGGCGCGACCGCCAACCAAGCCGCCCGGTCGACGGCAACCGGGAGGACGAACCCGTCGTTGTAGTCGGTATGCTCGCCGATCAGGTTCACTCTCCCCGGCGCGCGCACCACCATGGCGGGGCGGCGCTGGAATCGTGAGTAGAACGCATCGCTGACTTTCTTCTGAAGCGGATGTTCGGACATAGAGACCTCCCGGGTCCAGGGCATGATTATAGCTTTATCCTCTGAATTCCCCAACTGCTGATCAGTCTCCCCTGAAGTCCGTCAGGATAGCCGTTCTCCAGGAGGATCTGCGCCGCGCGCGCTCGGTCCTCGTCGCGGATCGCGACCAGGCTGTCAGAGAGCTGTTCCACGACGAGACTACGAATGGCCGGCATCTGCAGGACCTGAGGGTCGGGGATCTGCAGTATCCATCGCCGGGCGAGACTCGCGCCCGGCTTGCCCTGATAGGCACGCTGAATCGCGGCCTTTAGGTAAGGCGGCAGGCTGCCGGAGCTGGTGCCCTTTTCGAGGAATGTGATGACACGTTCGTAAGGTATGTGCTGCTGCTTCGCGCGTTCCAGAGACGACGGAGATAGACGATAGCGGTAGTTGCCCGGTGCACCGACAGGATCGGCGATTCGGCTAAGTTGGAATCGTTCGTAACGTCGCCTGCGGGACACGCTGATCTCGCCGTCGCTCTCCAGTGACATAAGGGATGAAGCGCGGATATCCGGGGCATCCCGTTGGGCGAGGATGGCAGCGCCGGCCTCTGTCAATCGGAAGGCGGTAGAGGCCGCGTCAGCCTGCGGAGCATCCAGGCTCACAAGGCCCAGCCAGAACAGGGGGCCCCTGAGTATCTGCAGGATCAGGGCACCTTCCACCGCGTGCCAACCGTCAAAGCCCCGCAGTGGCGCATCTGTGCGAGCGTCCCTCGGCGCCCAGGATTCATAGTCCCCGTCAGGACGTAGAAAGTCTGCGGCATAGCGCTTGGCATAGCCAACGAACGCCTCGAGACCGTACCACCGGTCAGGATCGCATTTCCGCAAGATTTGGAGAAGCGCCTGTCGCGCGGCCCGAGTATCGTGTGGCCAGCCATTGACCGGATCGGGTACAAGCGTCTCCACGTGGGCGAGGTCATCCCACTGTTCGCTGGCGATCCACGCTTCTGCCAGGCTCGACCACTGGGCCCAGGGGTCTGATTGCAGCCAGGTAAGGATCGTGGCGGGTACCGGACTCAGCTTCTCGTCCTCAACGCTGCGCAGCCATCCGCTTTCCACCGAGAGCGTCTCGAGAAAGTGCAATCGCTGTGCGGCAGGCGCGTGGATCTCCGTGAGCAGATGGTCACGATTATCGTCGGACCGCTGGACCGCCGACCACAGCGTGACCAGATCATCGGCCAGGGCGTCCTCACCGTCGACGACGTTGGATGGTGGCGAGGTCTCAGGGGGGGGAGGAATCTGCACAGGTGGGGGTCCCGGCACGTAGAGCATCAGGTCCTCCGGCACGAAGGCCATCTCGACAGCCCGGCCTCTCTGCTCGTCAAATGCCCTGTGGACCCATCCCATATACCACAGGGCTTCCGCAGCCGAGATGGGTGCACGCCACAGTTCCTCCCGCTCGACACGCCCCGGCCCCGCCGTGCGCACCTCTCCCCATCGTCGCGAGAAGATGGCCCAGGGGAAAAGTCCCCCTTCCCGAACGAGGTCGTCCAGGGCTTCTCGCTCCTCAGATGAGAGATGCTCCAGGCCGTCGGCGACGGCTTCTGCAGAGGCGATGGCATTGACCAACTCCGCGGCCATGTCGGTCCTGCGGCTTGTGCTCAGCTCCACCTTCCATAGGCGCGCCATGACGCGGAGGCGTGATGGATCGCTGTCCAATAGTGCCTGGTAGAGCGTTCTTAGAGCCATAACTGGTCTTTGCACCGATTGAGAAGTGGGGCCGACCCCGGCCCATTATAACGATTGTTGGTCGGGCGACAAACGCCGTCGCGGAGATTCCCTATCACACCATTCCGGCGTCGGCGACGAGAGCGGACAGATGACGCGGATATTGGGGAAGGCTATCATGGACAGCGAAAGTCGCATAGCTATACTTTTCTTGCCCACATCTGTACGGTGACGCGTCCTCGGTGCGGAGGCACGCGTTTTCTTGTTGCGACGATGTCCTATTCGGTCAGGAGGTTAGTGAATGAAGGTGCTGCTTTCGGGGAATGAAGCCATCGCGCTTGGCGCCTGGGAGGCAGGCGTTCAATATGCCTCCGCTTATCCGGGCACGCCTTCGACGGAGGTCCTTGAGGCCTTCGCGCGTTATCCGGGGGTACGCGCCGAATGGGCCAGCAACGAGAAGGTGGCACTGGATAACGTGGTTGGGGCCTCTTTCGGTGGGGCCAGGACACTCTGCGCGATGAAGCACGTGGGGGTGAACGTGGCGGCCGACAGCTTGATGTCGGTTTCCTACACGGGCGTCAAGGGAGGGCTGGTCCTCGTAAGCGCCGACGATCCCGGCGCTTTCTCCTCGCAGAACGAGCAGGACAACCGGCAATACGCCCGGATCGGCAAGTTCCCCTGCTTCGATCCCTCGGATAGTGAGGACGCGCGGCGGTTTGTGGGCGTGGCACTGGACGTCAGCGAGACTTTCCGCACGCCCGTGATGCTCCGCTCGACCACGCGCCTCTCGCACTCCAAATCGGCGGTTGAGGCACAGGTGCCGGGCGAACGCCAGTTCCAGCCCCTGGCTCGCTTTGACCGTGAGGACGGCGTCGATCGGGTGATCATGCCGGCTGTGGCGCGCCGGCGTCATCCGGAGATTGAGGAGCGGCTCGCTGCACGTGGCAGCGTGGTCCGCGACCGAGGGGTTTGACCGTGGGGTCAATCGCATCGAGTGGGGTGATACCGACGTTGGCATCGTGACCACGGGGATCACCTACCAATACGTGCGCGAAGTCCTCGGGAACAAGTCGATCCTGAAGCTGGGCATGAGCTATCCTCTTCCCATCGCGAAGATCCGCGAGTTCGCCGACGCCGTGGATTCGCTGATCGTCATCGAGGAGTTGGATCCCTTTATCGAGGAGCAACTCAAGGCTGCGGGGATCGAGGTCGCCCACGGTAAGGACGTGGTCCCGGCGTGCGGCGAGCTCACGCTCGCCAGGGTGCGCCGGGCGGCCTACGAGGCCGGGCTGTTGGAAGAGGCACCGCGTGAGGAGCCCGCGCCAGTGACCGAAGTTTCCGTCCCCGAGCGTTCGCCGGCGCTCTGCCCGGGCTGCCCACACCGCGCTTTCTTCTACAACCTGCGGCGGTATAAGCGCAAAGGTATGATTGCAGGCGACATCGGCTGCTATTCGATGGGCGCCTTACCTCCTTTCGAAGCCGTCGACATGTTGATCTCGATGGGCGCCAGCATCGGGATGGCCCACGGCTTTGAGCGCGCCGGAGGACAGGAGACCGCCATCGCCACCATCGGCGACAGCACCTTCTTCCACTCGGGTATGGCGCCGCTGGCTTCTGCCGTCTACAACCGGAGCAACATCACGGTTGCCATCCTCGACAACCGCATCACGGCGATGACCGGGCAGCAGGAACATCCCGGGACGGGCATCACGCTCCAGGGCGACCAAAACAAGGAGATCGATATCGCGAGCGGTCTGCCGCGCGATGGGCGTCACCTTTGTGGAAGAGGTCGATGCCTGGAACGTGGACGGCGTGAACAAGACCCTGCGCAATGCCACCCGACACGAGGATGGCCCGGCGGTCGTCGTCGTGCGCGGCGCGTGTGTCTTCACGCCCTACTTCCACCCGCAGCCCAAGATGCACGTCGACCCGGCGAAATGCGTCACGTGTGGTTCGTGCTTCAACGTAGGCTGCCCGGCTGTCATCAAGAGTGATGAGATCTACGCAACCAGCGGCAAGCGAAAAGCAGCGATCGACCCCTTGCTCTGCACGGGCTGCACGGTCTGTATGCAGGTCTGTCCGGTGCAGGCGATAGCCCCGGAGGCACTATGATCAAAACACTCAACATGCTCTTCGTCGGCGTCGGCGGGCAAGGCATTCTCACAGCATCGGATATCGCAGCCCAGGTGGGGCTGGACCTGGGATTGGATGCGAAGAAGTCGGAGGTCCACGGCTTCGCGCAGCGCGGCGGTGTGGTGGAGAGCCACATTCGCTGGGCGCCGTCGGTCGGCTCGCCCACCTCGGAGAAGGGCACGGTCGACCTGCTGATGGCGTTTGAATTGCTTGAGGCTCTGCGTTGGATCGACTGGCTGCGTCCCGGAGGCACGGTCGTGGTCAATCGCCAGCGGATCATGCCGATGTCGATCAGCGTGGGGAACGCCGTCTACCCTGACGAAGACGCGATCCTTGCCGCTCTGCGGAAGCGCGCCGCCGAGGTCGTCGTCGTGGATGCACTGCCGCTGGCTGAGCAGGCAGGCAACACGCGGACGGTCAATACCATCATGCTTGCCGCGCTCTCGTCCCATCTGGAGACCGATCCGCAGGTGTGGGAGGCGGCGATTCTGCGGCGCGTGCCCCAGAAGTACGCTGACGTCAACAAGGTCGCCTTCCGGTTGGGGCAGCGCGGCTGGCGTAGAGAAACCGGTTCTCGTTCCCAGTTCCTTACTGCCGCGTTTCCTGGCTTCGAGCGCTGTGCGGGTGGCGTCGTCGAGGAATGCGGCCGAGAGGGCGTTGCGCTGGATCTGGTGGATCTCTTCGCGGGTGAGACCTGCTGCGGGCGCGGCGACGTCGTACTCGTGGGCCAGCGTGATCCGGCTCACGGCCGGGTCGTCGGTATTGAGGGTGACCGGGATCCCGCGTTCGACGTAGGTCTTGATGGGGTGGCTGGCGTAGTCCGGCACGGCGCTGATCTGCACGTTGCTGGTGAGGCTGACCTCCAGCGCGATGGTGTGTTCGGCCATAAAGTCCATCAAGGCAGGGTCCTCAATGGCGTGGAGGCCGTGGCCAATGCGGGTGGCGCCTAGCTGCTGAATGGCAATCCAGATGCTCTCCGGGCCGGCTGCCTCCCCGGCGTGCGCCGTGATGGACCAGCCGAGGTCCCGTCCGGCGCGGAAGTGCTCGGCAAAGAGCTCGGCGGGCCAGGCGGCTTCGTCTCCCGCGATGTCCATCGCCGTGATGTGCTCGTGATGGCAGCGTAGCGCCTCGAACTCCTCCCAGCACGCCTCCAGCCCATAGGTGCGACTCAGGATGCCGATCAGGTTGGCCCGGATATCGTGGTCGCGCGCCGCAGCGTGGGTACCTTCGATCACCGCCGCCACTACGTCTGCCGGGTCCAGCCCGTGCGGGCCGGCCATATACCTGGGACTGAAGCGCACCTCGACGTAGTCAATGCCCTCACCTGCGGCATCCTCGACGCACTCGTAGGCCACGCGGCGACACGCGTCGGCGTCGACCAGGACGCGAATACTCCGGTCGATCTTCTCGATAAAGGCCATCAGCCCCGGCTGGGGTACCATCGCCTGGAGGTAGGGGCGTAGTGCGTCGAGATTGGCGGATGGCATCGGAATGCCGTGCTGCTGCGCCAGTTCCAGGATGGTGGAAAGGCGCATGGCGCCTTCAAGGTGGCGATGGAGGTCTACCAGGGGATAGGCGGGATCAACGTTGGAGGTCATCGTTATCGCGCTTGCTAGGGACGTGCCACGAAGATCCCGGAGGCTTTGTGGATGTGAAAGCTTCCCCGCGCGTCGATGTGTCGCCGCGACCGTTCGCCGCACTGTCGCCCACTGGGAGGGATCCGAGCGCGCCGTTCATGAGGGTGGGGGACGACTTGAGATAGGCCTCGACCGGTCGTACCTCGGTCACCTCCAGATCATCTTCGTAGTCGTCGCGTGTCACGCTGTCGAAGAATTCGGCGATCTGCTCTGCCCCGTTCTCCAGAGTGAATCCGGTGGCGACTTTGCTGCGCGCGATCGTGAATGTCGGGGACGAAGGGCGCCACCAGATCCCAGAGTTCTTCCATATGCCGTTCGCCCACGGTGGTCGCGAAGAAAGTAGCCGTCTGGCTTGAGGACGCGGCGGATTTCGCGAAGGGCCTGGCGGCGATCCGGGACGTGATAGAGCATATGATTGGCGATCACGGCGTCGAAGGTCGCCATCCTCGTAGGGGATGGATTGGGCGTCGACGACCTTTGTCGTCAGGGGGATGTTGAGGTCGTTGAGCTTCTGCACTGCCGCTTCAACCATGCCCGCGGAAAAATCGGTCAACGTGAGATCCCAGCCGGCGGGGATACGGTCGCGGTTGGCGTCCCAGAGATAGCCCGGGCCGCATCCCAGTTCGAGGATACACACCTGTGCCGGCAGCGACGGTGAGGTGGTCGAAGACCCACCGGTGCCACCCGTAGGGGTTGGTGCTGAAGCGCTCGTGGAGCGCGCTGCGTGCGTTCAGGTTTGAATCGTCGTGATACTGCCGGCGAACGTCATCCTGCTGAACTGCCATGGCGGTTGACCTCCTGTGTCGTCGATCACACCTTTGCCCCTCCACATCAGAGCCATTTGCGGGGAGGCATGACGGGCTCGTACTGATCCAGGTAGTCGAATGCTGCCTGCACGTCGCCGGTGACGTAGTAGAGCTCGCGCCATGGTTTGGCGAATCCCTCGCGGTAGTAATGCTCGAAGAGGGCGATCAGGGGATCGTAGAATCCCCGGATGTTGAGCAGGACGATGGGCTTCATGTGCTCCCCGAGCTGCCGTAGGGTCAGGATCTCGGCGAGTTCCTCCAGGGTGCCGAAGCCGCCCGGCAGGACGAAAAACGCGTCTGCCAGGGCCTCCATACGGGCTTTTCGCTCCCGCATGTCGCGCGTGACGATGAACTCATCTGCTGCTGCGAACGTGATAGGTTCGGCCGCCAAGCGCTCGGGCATGATGCCGACGACGCGGCCCCCGCCATCCTTGGCCGCATGCGCCAATGCGCCCATGAGGCCGATGTCGGCGCCGCCGTAGATCAGCGTGTCGCCGCGCCGGGCGATGTAACGCCCCAAGACCTCGGCCGCTTCGAAGAAGACCGGAGCCACGGCATTGCTGGACGAGCAATAGACGCAGATGTTCATCGTCCCTTCTTTTCAGAGTTCCAGACAAGCCTCGGCCGCCAGCCAGAAGAGCTTCTCGCGGACCGAGGTGCGCTCGTTCCAGCGCCGCGAATCCCACGTCTCGCCGCTCACGTCGTCGCCGCCGTAGAGGATCTGGCCGAAGGTCACGTCCCGGAAGTCTGCCACAGCGAAGAAGGCTGCGGCTTCCATCTCGACGGTCAGGCAGCCCTCCTGCTTCCGCAGGGCCACCTTGCCCGGTGTCTCACGGTAGAACGCATCGGTCGTCCACGTCTTTCCGACCACGTAGGGTACCTTGTGCCGTGTGAGGACGCGCTCGATCGTCCGGACGACCCGGGCCGAGACGTAAGCCTCGCGGGCCGGTGGGGCGTAGTGGTAGGAGGTGCCTTCGTCTCGCACCGCCGAGCTTGGCACGACGAGGTGGCCCACGGCGATCTCCCGGTTGAGCACACCGGCGCCGCCGCAGGCGACGAAGGTCCGCCCCCCTTTCGCGATGGCCTCCTCCAGGAGCGCCGCGGCCATGGGCGCGCCGATGCCGGGATGGAAGACGGTGAGGTGTCGATCGTCGATCTGCAGGTCGTAGAACGGGTGCTCGCCGATCTCGGACTTCGAGCTGGTGACCTTGCGAAGCTGACCTTCCTCGACGAGGTGGCTGAGCACCTCCTGGAAAAAGCAGACAACACAGGCCGGTGCGATGTCCGCCGGCTTGATGATTTCGGCGGGCTCGATGATGGCCTTGTGGGTCGGATCGAACTCCAAAATGGGATAATCCTGGCGCATCTGGTCTCCTGTGAGCTAATTGCGGTGCTTGGTTCGGGCGATGATGTGATCTTGGAGGTCCTTGGGAATCAGCTTGAACATTTGGGAGTAGCCCGCCACGCGGACCGCGATGTTGCCGTAGCGCTCGGGGTCCTCCTGCGCCTGCTTGAGACGCTCCGCGGTCACGACGTTCCACTGGAGTTGCCCGACCCCCATCTCCATTGCCGTCTTGATGAGCTGGGCCACGAGATCGCTGCCGTCGGGCCCTTCGACCAGCACGGGGTCGATCTCCACGATCGCGGCCGATCCGCCGGCGGCTTTGGCGTGCGGCAGCCGGGAGAGCGAGGTAAGCAGCGCCGTGATGCCCTTGACATCGCGCCCCTGTTGGGCCGAGAGCGAGTAGGCGAGCGGCTCGCCGGCCCTTCGCCCATCGGGCGTGGCGCCGACGTTTCGCCCAAAATCGAGGTGCCAGACAAACGAGAACAGGTGGACGAAGTAGCGTCCGCCCAGCGGGCTTCGCATCGTGTCCATCAGGTCGATGAAGTCGTCGTCTACTCGCGCGGCCAGCCGGTCGACCTCGGCGTCATCGTTGCCGTATTTCGCCAGGTGCAGAAGACGTTGGCGAAGCGGCTCCGAGCCTTCGAAGTCGTCTGTCAGGGCCTCCAGCAGCTCAGCGGCGCCGATCGCACGCTCCTCAAAGAGGAGTCGTTTCAGCGCGAACAACGAATCGGCGGTCGTTGCGGTTCCGATAAAGGCGACCGAGTGGTAATTGTAGACGGCGCCTCCATCCGTGATGTCGCGCCCGCGGGCGATGCAGTCGTCTGTCAGTGTCGACCAACAGGGCTGCGGCCCTGCCTCTCGCTGGGCCAATTCGCCGCGATTGGTCTGGTAGACCATACGGCGCGCGAAGAAGTCCACCTGTTTGCAGTAGGCCTGCATAGAGGTCATCGAATGAGGCAGAAGGACGAGAGCGTGCCGGTCTGCGGCCCCACCTGGATGCCTGCGCGGGGATCTTTGCCGTCGAAGAGCGCGTATTCGAGACACTTTGTGGAACACAGGACTGCCGAGACCGCGTGGGGATTGGCGCGGCCCGGAATCGTCAACTCGACGCACCCGATGGGCGCGTAGTCACGCGCGTCCTCCAGCGCGATGCCTCTGTCAGTCAGTGCCGGAATGAAGGCGTTATCGTTAAAGATGAAGGGGATGCCGCCCCCGCGGGCGATGAGATCGCTGGCCAGGTCGATGAACTCATCGGGTGTCTCCGGCCCGATGCGGATCGAAAGGTCACGGACGACGCCGACGTTGCGCGTTGCCTCAAGGATAAGGGTACTTAGGTCGTTGACGGCATCTTGGCCCTGTCGATCGACGCCACCCAGGGTGATCGCCTGTACGTCATAGTCGCGGTAGAGACGGCACGCCAGCTCTTCCATCAGCGTCAACGCGCGGTCACGCGACAGCCGACCCGCATCTTGGTCGGCCTTGTAGAACGGGTAGAGGATCTGGTCAAGACGACCGATGGAGTTGGCGTTGATGCCATCCTCGCCACAGGTGAGGATATGGGCGAACCACAGCGATTGCACGGCTTCCTCAAAGGTGCGGGCCCCTCGTGCGGGAACACGTTCGCAGCGCCGGGCGATGCTCTCCAGGTGAGAGGCCTCGACGCCCGACGTCGCCGCGGCCATTTCACGGGCCAGGGCGGCGTAGCGGCGACCGAGCATGGCTCCGGCTTCGCAGACGAGAAGCGCAGCGCGCCAGAAGCTCTCCTTCCGGGGGTAGTCGGGGTCCGCGATATCGGCTGTTGCCAGGCACGTCTCGATCTCGTCCTTGATGCCCTCGAATCCGATCGCCAGGACCTTGGCGTAGTCGCGGATGGAGTGGTTCTCCATCCATCCGTGGGCCCAGTAGACGCCGCTGGTGTCGCCCGTGCCCATCACGCCAAGCCGGTAGGAGAGCGGATACTCTCCCAGCCCTTGCCAGGACGGATGCCGCCACGCTGTCACGACATCGAGTATCTCGTTCAGTGTTGCAGGCGCAATGCCCAGCTCTGCCATCTGTGCAACATCATCGGGATTGGCTGGGTTCGGCATAGGTAAGGAATGGTAGTCGTTGGGCAGGTGATTGCCCACGATGTCCCACTCGGGTTCCAATGCAATGGGTGCCAGGTTGACCAGTTCGTAGAGGTAGCGTGCGCGTATCTGGACGCGCGACCGCACGTTCCTCTCCATCGGTATCGCCGCGACGGGACTGTCAGCCGCGAACGCACGCCAGAAGGCGACGGTGGACAGGAACGGATTGAGCCCGGGAAGGTGCGCGCCACCGCGAGCCATGACGTCGTCGAGGAGCCGGGCGGTGCGCACCGGGGTCAGCATTGTCTGCATAGTTTCCATACAGCTCTCCTATCCCGAGGTCTCGTCGGGTCCATCGTAGCCCGGTTGGCGGCCCCGTCAAACGCGGGACGTCTCAGTTGACGGGCACCTCGCAGACTCTATACTGCTGCGAGTCGGTTGCGCATCCCACAAAGCTCACGGAGGCTATAACGAAGATGCCACGCTATCATATGCAGAAAGTCGAAGGCGAAATCAAGGATCCGGCGGCGATCGAGGCGATTCTGGCCGGTGGGCAATACGCCACGCTGGCGATGGCCAGACAGAATGAGCCTTATTTGGTCACACTGAACTACGGTTACGCACCTGAGCAGCACGCACTCTATTTCCACTCGGCACTCGAAGGGCTCAAGCTGGAGTTCATCCGCGAGAATCCGAGGGTATGCGGGACCGTGGTGGTGGATCGGGGATATCAGAAGGGTAAGTGCTCCCACGCTTACGGGTCGGTCGTCTTCTGGGGCCGGATTGAGCTTCTGGAATCCAACGACGCTAAGAGGGCGGGGCTTGGCGTCATGATCGACCATCTGGAGGAAGATCCCATCTCGGTGCGCCGCCGTCTCCTTGCCGATCCCGGACGCCTCCCCACCGTGGCGGTATTGAAACTAACCATCGAGGAAATCACGGGAAAGAGCGGAGAGTAGCCGGCGTTGAGGTCATCCGTGGTATACTTGCCCGGATGACCACGAGAGAGGGAAGTGTAGCAGTTGTAGAACGTGCGAAAGCATCGGCCGTGTCATTGACGCAGGCCGGTATTCTGACCGTAGCCGCATATATCGCGGCGCAGATGGTCTCGGACATCGGCAGTCTGAAGATCGCACTGGTGGCCGGGTTCAGCATTGACGGTGGGACGTTCATCTATCCGTTCACGTTTACGCTTCGTGATATGGTGCACAAGCTTCTGGGGCGCCAAGCCGCCCGCACCGTGGTGATTGCAGCAGCCGTGATCAACCTGTTGATGGCCCTCTTCTTCGCGTTCGTGGCGCGCCTCCCCGCCGATCCCTCATGGTCCCTGCAGCAGGCTTTCGCCAGCGTACTCAGCCCGGTGTGGCGCATCGTCCTGGCGAGCATCGCCGCGGAGGTGATCGGGGAGTTGCTGGATACCGAGATCTACCACCTGTGGGTGAGCCGCGTGACCCGACGTTATCAATGGGCACGGGTCCTGGTGAGCAACAGCGTCAGCGTGCCTGTGGACAGCCTGATCTTCGTATGGCTCGCATTTAGTGCGACCCTGCCGACAGCCGTCGTCTGGTCGATCTTCTGGGCCAACGTCCTGGTCAAGGGCGTGACGACGATGATCAGCCTGCCGGGCATCTATCTTGTGAAGGAAGGCTAGATTGTGAAAGAAGATCGACAGGATGAACCGGGAATCGAGCCGCAATCGACGTCTGTCGAGGACGACGACTCTCTCGGAGAGTCCGAGGCCTTGGTCGAGCAGTTCCTGGCCGAAACCGGCGGCGGCGTGGTGCGTGAGGCCGTTGAGTCCGACCAGGAGGCGTGGCGAAGTGAGGAGGTGCCTGAAGGACACCGTTCGGGTTTCGTCGCATTGATCGGACGTCCGAACGTCGGCAAGTCGACGCTCGTCAACGCGCTCATCGGTCACAAGGTCGCCATCGTCTCCTCGAAGCCCCAGACGACGCGGAATCGCCTGATGGGGATCCTGACCGAACCCGACGATCAAGTGATCTTCGTCGATACGCCCGGCATCCACAAGAGCCTGCCGCATCAACTGAACAAGATCATGGTTGCGGAGGCCGAGGCCGCGATTCCCGATGCCGACGTGATCCTCTTTGTGGTGGATGTTTCCGCACGACCTCGCGAGGATGACGAGATGATCGCGACGCTGCTCAAGGAGAAGGGGGGCGCGCGACCTGTCTTTTTTGTGCTCAACAAGATGGATCAACTGACGCTGGAGCAGGCTCAGGCACGCATAGAGGCGTACTGGGCGCTGCTGCCTACCTACGCGGACTCGATCCCCGTGAGCGCTCTGAACGGTACCAACCTCGATATCCTGCGGGAGCACATCATCTCGCATTTGCCCGAGGGCCCCCGCTATTTCCCGGGAGATCAGATCACCGATCAGACCGAGCACCAGATTGCGGCGGAGCTGATTCGGGAGGCTGTCTTCCGTTTCACCCAGGACGAGGTGCCTCATTCGGCTGCCGTCCTGGTTGAGGACTACCGCGAGCGTGACAACGGTGTCTTCTATGTCGGTGCGCGCATCTGGGTCGAGAGAGAGTCCCAGAAACCGATCGTCATCGGCAAAGGAGGACGCCGCCTCAAGCAGATCGGCGTGGAAGCGCGCACCGAGTTGGAGCGGTTCATCGGTGGGCACGTCTACCTGGATCTGTGGGTGAAGGTGAAGCCCAGTTGGCGCGACCGTACGGCGCAACTCCGAGAGCTTGGCTTCTGATCGGGCGGATCACGCCAAACGCCCGCCCCTATCATCTTGCGTCAGGAGTAGAGGATGCCCATCGGCTCAATGGTGAACGCGCTGACCGTGATCCTCGGCAGCACCGTGGGGATGCTGGTTCGACAACGACTGCCGGAACGGATCCGGGGGATCATCTTCCAGGCGGTTGGCCTGGCGACGATCATCCTAGCCGTGCAGATGGCGCTGCAGGTCGAGGGCGACTTTCTGATCCTGATCTTCAGTTTGATCTTCGGCGGCATTCTCGGCGAGCTGTCCCGGCTTGACGCACGTATGGATGCATTCGGCGATGCCCTCAAGGCGCGTATCAACATCAAGAATGAGCGCTTCACCGAGGGGTTGGTGACGGCGTTCCTCATCTTCTGCGTGGGGTCGATGACGTTCGTAGGCGCACTCAACGAGGGACTCACCGGTGATCGCACGCTGATCCTGAGCAAGGCCATCCTCGATGGCTTTACCTCGATGGTGCTGGCCTCGGTCTACGGCGTCGGTGTGCTCTTCTCCGCGCTGCCCCTATTCCTGGTTCAGGCAAGCCTGACGCTGGTCGCGGCGCGGTTTCAGATGCTGTTTCCCGATATCCTGATCCGGCAACTGACGGCTGTGGGCGGCGCGCTGATCCTGGGGATCGGACTCAACCTGCTGGAGATCAAGAAGATCAAGACGGTGAATCTGCTCCCGGCCCTCTTGGTCGTGATCGTCCTGACCGTCATCTTTCTTATCTAGGGTGAGGCGACGCGTGGTAACGCAAGCGGGGCGACTGCAAAGTCGCCCCGCTTTTTGGTGGACCTGGTGGGATTCGAACCCACGACCCCCACAATGCCATTGTGATGCGCTCCCAACTGCGCTACAGGCCCGCGTTAACCTTTTCTTTGTGTGACAGGGAGGGTTTTTCCCTGAATGGAGCTGAGGGGGCTCGAACCCCTGACCTCTACAGTGCGATTGTAGCGCTCTCCCAACTGAGCTACAGCCCCTCTCACCACGACGGCGATTATACCATAACGGTCTGGACTGGCAAGGTCTACAAGAACAAAACCTTGCGAAGGTGGCCCGACTCCCCGGCAAACTGCACCGGGGCTCGGGCTTGAACCTTCGCAAGGTTAGGCGCGACTCAGAGTGTTGCGGTAATGGGCAGCGTGAGCCGGCCCAACTCCGGCGCGTTGACCGTCACCTCGATGGTGTGCTCTCCCGGTTCGAGTTGGCCCGGAACGTAGATCTTCAGGATGGCGCCATAGGACACGTAGAGGGAAGAGGACCACGAGAGGCCGCTAACGGGGCGCACTTTGCCACCCAGCTCCACCGTGACGCCATCGAGCGACCGCTCCTCGCCATCCACCGTCAACTTTGTGATGCCACTGACCGAGCCGGAGTCCACCAAGTTCTTCAATTGAAAGGCAAAGCCATCATCCTGATTCTCCAGACTGCCTTCCACGTAGAGCCTCTTGAGTGCATCTGAGGACATACCGTAATACATTGCGACCTCCTTTTGGGGATGGGAATTGCTGGACTAAGTGTAAGCCCGCTGCACCGGTTTGTCGAATCAACATACCCTCGCGCGGTGCGGCGCCGTTGAGTATCTAGACCACTTCTCCGAACTTGCCACTGAAATGGCGGAAGAACCAATACCCGAAAATCAGGATGATCAACGCGGTCACCGCCGTGCGCGACAGAAAGTCGACCGAAGTGAGCGTGCCCTTATAGAGGATATCCTGATAGGTGTTGATGATGGAGGCCATCGGGTTGAGACGGTAGATCCAGACCTGTGGATTGAAGGTCACTCCCAGCAGCGTGACCTGGGTTGGTAGCGATGTCACCGAGTAGATCACCGGTGTCAGGAAAAACCAGGCTTGCATCGCCACGTCCATGATCATGTGGGTGTCGCGGTAAAAGACCTCCAGGGTCGAGAGGATAAGCGTGATACCGATGGCGAAGATGAGTTCGATGAGAATGGGGATTGGCAAGAACAACAGATACTGGTTGGGCATGATCCCGGATATCATCGCAATGGCGAAGAAGACCGGCAGTGCGATCAGGAAGTTCACCATATTGGCGAGGACCGTGGAGATCGGCAATACTTCTCGGGGGAAGTAGACTTTCTTGATCAAGTTGGCGTTGCCGACCACGCTCGGAATGCCGCCCATCACAGAACCGACGAAGAAGTTCCACGGCAGCATCGCACTAAGAAAGAGGATGTGGTAGTTCGGGATATCCTGGCGCTTGAGGAGGATACCGAACACCAGCGTGAAAATGAGCATCAACAGAAGTGGATTGAGCCAAGACCAGATGATGCCAAGGAGGGAATTCTTATACCGGACTTTCAGATCGCGCGAGACCAGATTATAGACGAGGTTCCGGTAGGCCCAGAGCTCTTTTAGCCATTGTCGCATAGAATTGGTGGTCAAGCCTTTGCCTGAGATGGGGAGACACACACTCCCTTGGATCAACGAAGGCGATTATACCATCGGCATGGCTGAAAACAACGCGGCAGGTATAATGCGCCTGTGGAACCCTCGACGCGTCGGAAGCCCAGGATGCGAAATAACCTCTCCCCACCTTGGATGCGCTGGGGCATGCTCGTCGTGCTCCTCGTCGCAGCCGCACTCCGGCTATGGGCGCTGCCGTCGTTTCCCGTGGGTCTCCACTACGACGAAGCTGCCAATCTCATACTCACGCGCCAGATTGCCGAGGGGCAGTACCGCCCCGTCTTTATCCAGGCCTACACCGGCAAAGAGGTCCTCTTTTTCTACGCTGCCGCCCCCTGGGTACGGATGACCGGCGGCTCGCCGTGGGGGCTCCGTCTGGGAGCCGCTATGCTCGGAATCCTCACGGTCGCTGCAACCTACGCAGCGACCTCTGCCCTCCTGGGGCCGCGCAAACGCACGGCGTCCATCGCGCTGTTCGCCGCGGCCTGGATCGCCGTGGCGTTTCCCCACGTGCTGCTCAGCCGTTACGGATTCCGAGCCATATCGCAGCCGCTCCTGCAGGCATTGACCGTCGCCGCGCTCTGGCGAGGGCTGCGGTCGGGCCGATGGAGTTGGCTCGTCGCAGGTGGTGCTTTTCTCGGCCTTACCGCGTATACCTACCTGGCGGCGCGGCTGTTCCCCGTGCCACTGGGCATCGCCCTGGGGTGGCTACTCGTCCGGTCGGAACCGCGAGCGAGACGCCGGTTGCTCGGCCAACTGGCGCTGGTGCTGGCGGTGGCCATGGCGGCCCTCGCACCGTTGGGCCTGTTCTTCCTTCAGCACCCGGAGGCGTTCACCACCCGCATCACCCAGGTGGCCTCCCCGAACTGGTCCGATGCCCTTCGCGGGATCTGGCTTTGCCTGCGGGCGCTGGTGTGGCCGGGTGTCGGCGATGGCTACGTGCGTTTCAACCTTCCGCATCTGCCCCTGATGGATGTGATCTCAGCACTGCTGGCCCTGCTTGGGCTCGTCTCCCGGCTGCGACTGCGTCGGAAGGATAGCTTGGGGAGCGCGGCGTTTATCCTGGTGATCGGGGCAATCGTCGTCATGATCTTGCCCAGCGGGCTCGCCACCGGCGAGCTGACGCCCAGCAACCTGCGGATGGCCGGCCTCTTTCCGTTCCTGGCACTGCTTCCGGCGTGGGGGCTGTCGGAAGGGCTGCGCGTGTTCGGGGGTATGGCGCCCGGCAAATGGCAGATGAGGACGAGTGATGGCCGGCCACAGCCAAGCGCCTATGCTGCCCTGCTCCCTCTCTCCCTTGCGAGCCTGCTCTTTCTCGGCGGCGCAGCGCGGACGGCCTCCATCTATGCTCGCTGGTCGAGCTCCGACGCGCTGTTCCGTGCGGCCGACGGCGAGATGGTCCTGGCAGCGCGGGCGCTCGACGCCGCAATCGAGACCGCGCCTGATCCAGCCGGGGTGACGGTCTACATCGCCAGCGAGCACTACCGGCATCCCACGGTCGCTGCGCTGGCCGAGCACTATGGGGACGCAAAGTGGCTGACGGGTGGGGCGACGCTGGTCCTGCCGGAGCACGGAGACGCCGTTTACCTGGTGCCCGACAACGCGCCGCCGCCGGCGCCCTGGCCCAAGACGATCTCAGATGTCCTGGACGACGGTCAACTACCCGAGCCCTTCCGGTGCGCCCGCGTTAGCCTCGCACCAACTGTCAGCGTCTGCCCTCGCCGGGCTGCGCCAGGACCTGATGGCGCCACGAGGCGACGGCCCGGATGCTGCGCCGGCCGATTTCGCCCACGTCGTCCGGGTCTACGATGCCGTGCCGATGCAGCCATGTCGGGTCGCAGCGTCATGCCCGATCCTGGTCACGTGGGAAGCGGTATCACCCTACCCGACGCTGCAGCCTGTCCTGCGATTGTTCCATCCGGAGAGCGGCGAGTGGGCCCGGACGATGCCATTCCACTATCCTGCCGAGGAATGGACGCCGGGAGAGGTCGTGCTGGACCAATTGGTGGTCGTCCCTCCAGTGGGGGTTCCCCCTGTCGAGGGGTACGAGGTGGGCGTAGGTTTCTATGACCCCGATCGGGAGGAGGCGCTTCCTCGCCTGGTGGATGAGCGTTTCGGGGGGTTTGAGGCCCGCTATCCCGGCACGTCCCAGGGCCTGCGCCTATTTCGCACCCTCGAGGTCCCGACGCCGGAGCAGGTCCTGGACGCCTGTCCCGGGATTCCGAGGACGTCTGCGGTAGCGCTGCCCGGTCTGGATCTCCTGGGATGGACGGTGACCCGCGACGATTCCCTCCTGCCCGGCAGCAAGCTCGCGCTTCGCCTGTGCTGGCTGGCCGACGAAACGGCGCCCCCGTTCGAGACGGTGACGCTGCGCGTGCGTGGTGCCGATGCCGAAGCAACACTCTTCGCGGGCCTGCCCGCAGAGGGCTACGCCTTTGCGGACTGGCGCGCGGGTGAGGTCGTGGAGGATCGTTACCAGGTGCAGCTGCCCAGATCGCTGCCTGCAGGAGATTACGGCCTCGAGCTGCAGTTGGATGGGGCAGAACCCGTCGAACTCGAGCGCTTCGAGGTACAGGCCCTGGCGCGTACGTTCTCGCGCCCCGATACTGCCTACGTGGTGGACCGTGATTTCACCGGTCCCTCAGGGGCGCAGATTCGTCTACTCGGCTACGATCTTGGTGAGTGGGACCCGGGCCAACCGTGGCAGGTGACCCTTGTGTGGCAGGCCATCGAAGAGATGCCGCAGGACTACGTCGTCTTCCTGCACCTCCGGAACGCGGAAACCGACGCTCCCGTCGCCCAGGTGGACGAGATGCCCCGTGCCGGCGGATATCCGACGTCTCTATGGATGAGCGGGGAGGTGGTGACCGACGACCATGTCTTGACACTACCCCCGGATCCGGCACCGGGAGATTACGTCCTCTACGTCGGGCTCTATCTCACCGACGGCACCCACCTCACGGTCGACGGAGCGCAGAGGCTGCGGCTGGCCGAGGTTACGGTCGCTCCGTAGGTGTGTCGTGGCCCGACGCGATATACAAAGCGGCGTGCGTCTCTGATAGAGCACGCACGCCGCAAAACTGCTTCTTGAGGCCCTTAGTGATGTGTTCGACTAGCTCTTGTCGGTGGGCAGGACCTCAACGTCCTCCGCGGAAAAGCGGAAGCGTTCGCGGTCTCGCCGGGGACCATCGGGCGGGATCTCCACGATGACGTCTCCCTTGAGAATGTCGAGATCGATGACCCTGCCGATACCATTTTCCGTCTTGACCCGGGCCTTGATACGGGGGAGTTCCTTGGCCTCTTCTTTGTAGACCTGATGCTCGTAACCCAGACAGCAGCGGAGCCGCCCGCACATACCCGTGATATCGGACGGCGCCATCGAGATCGCCTGGTCCTTGGCCATACGGATGGAGACCGCCTGGAACTCGGTGAGGAAGCGGCTGCAACACCGGGGCTCCCCACACACGCCGTAACCATCCAGCGCCTTGGCGTGGTCGCGGGGACCTACGGAACGCAGTTCCACCCGGCAGCTCATCCGTGATGCCACTTTGCGCCGGAGCGTGGCGAACGCCTGTTTGTTGACGTTGCCGGAACACAGGACGATGGCGCTGTTGCCATCCAGGGTGAACTCGGCGCTGACGATCTTCAGATCCAGTCTGCCGGACGCGGCTTCCTCTCGGGCGACTTCGACCAGGCGCTCTGCGCGCTGCTGCATAACGTGATAACGTGCCATATCCAGACCGCTGGCCCGGCGAAGCACGGCCCGCAACTTGCGTGACGCGATCTCCTCCGGCGTCACTTCGGGCAAGTGTGTGACTTGCCCTACCTGCTCTCCATACACCGTCTCTACCACGATCCAGTCAAAGGGCTGTCAACAAGAGGTCCTGGGAGGCCTCGAAATGATACGGTTTTCCAGCCGGCTGAAAGCGCACACCGACGACGGTGGGGGCCGGGGGTTGTTCCGGGGGTATCTCGCTCCCGGAGGTGCTCATGAGATCTGGCTGTGCCATAGTGCTAATCCTATCCGCTATGAGTTGCTGGAGGCTGCTGTACGCAGCCCACGGAACGAATCGTTATCCTCTTAGCTGGGACACGATTCGCAGATATATCCTGATGACTCGGTCCGATACCGTAAGGTGCTGTAGGCCGACCTGTGAGGATCTGCACACAACGCACTAACTATACCCGACACGAGAGGTTTGGCAATAGCACTACGACTTGTGCTATGGCAATCGCAGCTAGATACCTTCCGGGAAGGTTCCGCCCTTCCCGGGAAGGTAATTGGACTGCAATGCAGCGCCCTACGACTTGCGGTCCCGCTTCCACAGGGGCGCTTTGCTCTCCAGGACCCCGCGCAGGTCGAAGATCTGATCTCGCAGCACCGCCGCCTTCTCGAACTCCCAATTCTCGGCCGCGGTCCGCATCTCCTTCTCCAACTCGCGGATCATCTTGTCCAGCGCTGCGGGCTCCATCTCCTCCGGCGCAAGATCGAGCGCACTCTCGTCCTGGGCGGCTGCTCGCACGCGATCCGTGAGATCCCGAATCTCCTTGATGATGGTCTGTGGCTCGATGCCATGCTCCTCGTTGTAGGCCACCTGGATCTCACGCCGCCGGTTGGTCTCATCGATCGCTACCCGCATCGCATCGGTCATAAAGTCCGCGTACATCAGGACCGTGCCCTCGGTGTGCCGCGCGGCCCGCCCAATCGTCTGGATAAGCGCGGTGGCACTTCTCAGGAATCCCTGCTTGTCGGCATCGAGGATGGCGACCAAGCTCACCTCCGGCAGGTCGAGCCCCTCGCGCAGGAGGTTGATCCCGACCACCACGTCGTATTGCCCCAGGCGAAGATCGCGCAGGATCTCGACTCTTTCGATGGTCTGCACCTCGCTGTGGAGGTACTGGACCTTGAAGTTGAGTTCGCGGAGATAATCCGACAGATCCTCGGACATCTTCTTGGTCAGGGTGGTGACGAGCACGCGCTGCCCGTTTTCGATGCGCTCGTGGAGCCGCCCGACGAGATCGTCGATCTGGCCCTTGGTCGGCAGGACGATGATCTGCGGATCGACGACCCCGGTGGGACGAATGACCTGGTCCACGACCTGGGCGGCGTGGCTCAGCTCGTACTCGGCGGGTGTCGCCGAGGTGTAGATCACCTGGTTGACGCGCTCCTCGAACTCGTGGAACATCAATGGCCTGTTGTCCAGCGCCGACGGGAGGCGGAAGCCGAAATCGACCAGGGTCTCCTTCCGGCTGCGATCCCCGTTGTACATCCCCCGCACCTGGGGCACGCTCATGTGGGACTCATCCATGACCAGCAGATAGTCCGCAGGGAAGTAGTCCATCAGCGTCCACGGCGGCTCCCCGACCTCGCGTTGATCGAAGTGGCGGGAGTAGTTCTCGATGCCCGAGCAATAGCCGATCTCGCGGATCATCTCGAGATCGTAGCGCGTGCGCTGTTCCAGGCGCTGGGCCTCCAGCAGTTTGTCATGGGCGTTGAGGTCGGCCAACCGTTCTTCCAGTTCCGCCTCGATGGTCACCAGCGCCTGCTTGACGCGATCCTCCGACGTGACGTAGTGCTTCGCCGGGAAGATCTGAATCTCCTTGGGCCGATCCAGGATCTCGCCCGTCAGGGGATCGACCTCCATGATGCTCTCGATCTCATTCCCCCAGAAGGAGATGCGATAGGCCGTCTCGGTGTAAGCCGGTCGGATCTCCAGGACGTCGCCGCGGGCGCGGAAGGTACCGCGTTTGAAGTCCAGATCGTTGCGGTCGTAGTAGATGCTGACGAGATGGCGCATCACCGTCTCGCGCCGAATCGCCTCGCCGACCTGCAGCGGCAGGATGACGCGCCCCCATTCGTGGGGGTTGCCCAATGCGTAGATCGCCGAGACCGAGGCGACGATGATGGTGTCCCTGCGGGTGAGCACGGCAGCCGTCGCCGCCAGGCGCAGTCGATCGATCTCATCGTTGATGTCGGCGTCTTTCTCGATGTAGAGGTCGTGCTGCGGGATGTAGGCCTCGGGCTGGTAGTAATCGTAGTACGAGACGAAGAACTCGACGGCGTTGTTGGGGAAGAGCTCGCGAAACTCCGAGTAGAGCTGCGCGGCAAGGGTCTTGTTGTGCGCCAGCACCAGGGTCGGTCGCTGCACCTCGGTGATGACGTTGGCAATGGTGAAGGTCTTGCCCGTGCCCGTTGCCCCCTTCAGGACCTGGTGTTCGTCACCCCGATTCAGCCCCTCGACCAACTTGGCGATGGCGTCCGGCTGGTCGCCGGTAGGCTTGAACTTAGAGACAAGTTGGAATTCCGGCATATTCCCTCCATCCGTTCACGAACACTTGTTCCATTTTGGGGATATTATAGCGCGAATGGGAGGGTGTACAACGTCGAGGCGCTAGACCTTGCGAAGGTGGCCCGATCGGAATCGGGCTCTGAACCTTCAGAAGGTTTCCGGGGGCGCTACTTCCGCGCGATAAGGAAGACCCGGCCGTAGCGCTCGGGATCCTCGACCGGCACATCGAGGGTCTGGGGTTGGGCGAAATAGACCTCGGAGAAGCCGGCTTCGTTCAGTGCGGAGGCAACCTCGGCCATGTCGTAGATAGAGTTGTAGGCCACCTCGCCGAAGCGTTTGTAGCGACCATCGTCCTCGCGCAGGAATCCCGAGATCTGGGTGTAGGCACGGGCCTCGTCCTCGACCACGACGCCGCGTGTGATGAGCACGAGGTCCTCTTCTTCCTGGACGTTGATACCTGCCCATCTGGCCAGACCGAACCGGGTATTGAGATCGAAGATGAACGATCCGCCCGGTTCGAGGACCTTGATCGTGGAATCGGAAGCATCCCCGAAGGCTCTCCATGTTCGGTAGGTGGTTCAGGGCGTCGAAGGTTGATACTACCAGCCCGAAGGTCTCGTCGAGTTGGAAGTCGGCCGCGTCTCCCTCCACGAAGCGGGCCTTGCCCTCGGCGAGGAAATCGCGCGTCCCCTGTTTCTTCAGCGTTCGCCCGCGCGTGAGCCAACATCGCCGGCGAGAGGTCGAGCCCCACGACCTCATAGCCGCGTTCGAGGAAGTAGAGGGCTAACTGTCCCGTGCCGCAGGCGAGATCCAGGAGACGCCGGGCGTTTTGGCTTGCGGGCTGCTGTTCGTAGAGCGCGAGGATCCGGGGGGCGGCCGCAGCAGCGAAGTGGTTCCAGCGCATATTGTAGATCGCGGCAAATCCCTCGCCGTATCCTTGCATGTTTACTCCTCCTGATGGGACGGCGTGCTGTCGCTATGGGAATGGCGCCAGGTAGTCGCCGTCAACCCATCCCTCGAGTTGTGTCGTCATGCCGAGAACGTGGTACCACGTGACGCCGTGGTAGTTCGTGGGCCCCTCCAGCACTACCACCGGCGTGTCCAAGGGCAGGCGCCCCATCACGACCCCGTCCGGCGAGTAGCGCACCCTGAGCCCCGCACTGCCGACGTTGACGACGTGCAGGATCCACGGGGTCGCAGTTGCCGTGTTGGTGGGCAGCGGCGTGATCGTCGGGATGGGGGTGATGGTCGGGGTGGGCGTCGCCGTCGGCGTGGGGGTTGGCGTTGCGGTAGGTGTGGAGGTCGGCGTGGCCGTTGGAACACCCGTCGGCGTCATCGTTGGCGTGAGCGTCGGGGTCGGTGGAATGAACGCCTGCAGTTGCTGTGTCGGCACGGTACTCAATGACAGGGCCACCGGTCGGTCGATGCGTGTGGCGATGCGTTCCTGGAGATCGCGCGCCTCCTGGAAACGGACACTTCCCGACGCCCGGATCGTCAGTTCCAGGTTGAGCGTGCCCTGTGGCGTGGTCGTGTAGTCCCAACTGACCAGTTCCCCACCCGGAATCTCCTGGACTTCGACCGCAATCGCCGACTCAATCGACCGTCTGATCTGCAGGTCACTCAGCGAGCGCTGCGTCAAGACTGCGAGCGGGATGGTGATCAGCACCAGCAGTATGCCGAAGGTGAGGAGGCCTCTGCGCCTGGCAGCCACCAGATTCGGGTCGCCCGGCTGAGGGCGAAACCCCATCCAGAGGAAAAGGAAGCCGCTGGCGGCGACGATGGCGACGAGGTTGGTGAGGAATGTCAGGGCGGCGCCAAGCGCGATGCTCCAGTCGACAAGCGCCAGGCCCAACCCTATGTTCACTAAGGGTGGGGTCAGAGAAGCCGCGACGGCGACGCCCGCGAGAGCGGCTGAGATCTCCTTGCGGCTGGTGGCATAGGCCGCGGCAGTCCCCGCGACCAGCGCCACCACCAGATCGAGGATGCTTGGCTCGGAGTAGACCTGAATCGCCGGGGTGCTGGCTGCACCTGGGGCCAACTGCCCGACCAGGAAGCCCATGATGATGGCCAGGATGATGCCACGCAGCGTGGTCGCGGTAGCACGCCAGAAGAAGCGGAGCTCCCCAAGCACGATGGCGAGGCCCATTCCCAGGATGGTCGTCATGAGCGGGGCGACGATCATCGCCCCGATGATCGTCGCGGCGTTGTTCATCAGCAGCCCCAGCGTGGCCAGAGCCGCTGCAAGGGTAAGCATGACGAAGAAATCGGGACTGGGCCGTGATCCGCGGCGCACCGCCTTCTGGACGTCGGCCTGTTCCTGGACGGTGAGAGGAGGGAGCAGGCCGAAGATCCTGCGCCACACTCTCCGCTGGAAGGATCCCAGATAGCTGAGTCGCCGGCGCACGACCATCGTGGGAACGCTGGATTGGTCCAGGATCACCTGAGGAACGTCACCAAAGAGAAATCGACCGACGGGTCCCTCATTGCCTGCGCCCAGGATGACCAGGTCGTAGCCTCCCTGTTGGGCCTCTGACAGGATGCCTTCGACGGGGGTGGATGCCCGGACGACCTTGGTGTCCGTAACCTCTCGATCTTCGGGGTCCAGTCTTTCCAGCATTGCGTCCAGGCGTGCTTCTCCAACGAGGAGGTCGGCTCGCCCGGATCGGGCCTGCGCAACATAGACCGCCGTGATCCGGGCCTCGGGCGCCAGCGTACGTGCCAGCGTCAGGGCTCGGGGGGCATTCGGCCCGCCGGCAGCCGGGATGAGGACCTTGCCCGGGTTCGGCGCGACCTGTCCGCGCTGAACCAGAACGTCGCATCGCGCTCCCTGGACGATCGGGTCCAGCGTATGGCCGAGTAAGTAGGTCCCCTGGCGCAGATGACCGCTGAGACCGATGATCAGGATGTCAGGGTCGTAGTTGCGAACTTCGGCCAGGATGACGCCACTGACGTTTCGACCCGAGCGGGCGAGAATCTCGGCAGGGATATCAGCGTAGACTTCTGGGACCACCAGCCAGGAGGGCTGGTTACCACCGCGTGTGACCGTCAGCACATGCACCTCGCCGGCGTGCGCTTTCGCAATAGCATAAGCTGTCGGGTACAGTGCTGTGAGGTCCTGCTCGCTGCTCACGGTGACGAGAACGCGATAGGGACCCGCGGTCCGACGTATCTCCGCGTTCGGGTGCCCCTCGCCGTTGTTTCGTTCCATTCCGCTCTGGCTCATCACTGTGCCGGATGTGTTCCCGGATCAGGCGGTGACCTGCAATATCAGGAGATGGGACAGCCCAAGGTATCGCAGTGGCGTGTGTTCCAGGGTGTAGGTGATCGTCCGGATGGCGCGGCCCAGGTGGGGCCTGCGGGCAAGGATATTGTCGTACCCCGGGTAGATCTGTGTGTGAAGCAGTGTCCGCACCGGCAGGTCCGCGAAGAGACGCTTGAGCGAGCGCCCGGTGTAGGCTTTCACGTGAGGTGCCAACCGGTTGCGGAGCGGATTGGGGAGCCAGTTCACCAGAGGCTTGTTGCCGAAATGATAGGTCCCTCGCCAGTAAATGCCGTGTGTCTCGAAAAAGTAAAGCCGGTTTGGCACAAAGATGACGATGTGGCCCTGTGGGCGCGTCACCCGCACCATCTCCGCGGCACAGATGTGATCGGCGTTGACGTGTTCCAGGACTTCGTGGGAGAAAACGACGTCGAAGCTGTCGTCGCTGAAGGGAAGTCGCTCTCCAACAGCCTGTGAGACCTGCGAGACTCGCGCGCGAGCTTCGATGGCCCGGTCGAACTCGACCTCAACACCGAAGGCGTGGGGTGTATGGCGCGCGAAGGCCACTGTGTACATCCCAATGCCGCATCCGATGTCCAGTACCCGCTTGCCGTCCAACGGCACAGCCCGGCGCACCATGTCGAGGCGGCGCTCCTGGCCGGATCTCCAGACGAAAGAGGGATTCCCTCTGAGTGCGGCCTGTTCGTTGTCGGGTGATTCGTCTTTGGTCATCCGGCCCCCGTGCTGGGATATTGCGTTCTGACCGTGCCTGCTGGGCACCGTCTTGCGGACGCTCCGCCTCCGGCATTATGCCACAATGTAGGTTCCCTGTGAAGGCGATCCCTGGGGCGTGCCGACATGAGGAGGCATGCGCTGGGTGGCCGACGCCTAGGGCATCGTGCTCCCGGGGTGATAGGGCGTCCGGTAGCTAGGGGGTCTCTGACTGCAGGGCTGCGGCCAAGGCTTGGGCCAGGTGCTCGAGGGAAGGCGGCTTTGACAACCACTCGCGTACCCCATAGTCGGTTAGCGCAGAGAGATCCTCCCGCCTTGGATGTCCGCTGAGCAAGATAACCGGCATAACCCATCCCCGCTCCCGTAGGGCATGCACCAGAGCCACACCGCCCATCTGCGGCATCACCACGTCACTCAAAACCAGATTGACTTCGACGTCATCCAATGTCTCGAGAAGCTCCAGCGCATCGGCCCCGTGCGCAGCCTCGCGCACCCGGTACCCCAGTCCTATCAGCGTTTCCCGCAATGCGGCGCGCAGCGGAGCATTGTCTTCCACAATCAGGATGGTTTGGCCCTGACCGTGGTCAAGATTGCGCATATCGGGGGCCGGCAGCGCGGCAGCCGGCAACGCCACAGCCGGCAGGTAGATGGTGAAGGTGGTTCCGGCACCAATGGCTGTCCCCACATCGATGTGCCCCTCGTGTTGCGCCACGATGCCGTAGACCTGGGCCAGCCCGAGGCCACTTCCCTCCCCGGGTCCCTTCGTCGTGTAAAAAGGCTCGAATATGTATGGCAGTACGTCGGGCGAGATGCCGGTGCCGGTATCGGCCACCGACAGTCTGATCCACTCCCCGGCTTTCATAGCCGGCAAGGGGGCTGTCGCACCTCTCATCGACTCGAATGTGCTCCAGCGTGATCTCCAGGTTACCTCCCCCCGGCATAGCATCCCGCGCATTGACGGCCAGATTCATGATCACTTGTTGGATGCGGGTAGGATCGGCGTTGACCGTGTGGGCTTCGGCATCGTAGCCAAGGTGGATCGTGATGTTCTCAGGTAGCGTACGTTCGAGAAGCCGCACCTGTTCTTTGATAAGCGGCAGCAGGTCGAGCGGTTGGCGCTCGAGGATCGCCCGTCGGCTGAAGTCCAGGATCTGCTGGATCAGTCTCGTGGCGTAATAGGCTTGTTGGTTGACCGTTTCCAGCCGCCGCCGATCCTGCTCCGATATTCCCTCCGAGTTGGCAGCCAGCCGGGCTTGGAGGATGATGACTGCCATAATGTTGTTGAAATCGTGGGCAATGCCGGCGGCCAGTTGCCCGATGGCGGCCAACCGCTCCTGCTGCTGGAGCTGATCCCGCACCTGTCGCTCCTGTGTGGCATCGTTGATCACCAGCACCCACCGCTCGGGATCAGGCCCGTCGACCATAGGGCGGGCGATAATCTCAAAGAAGCGCCCCTCTGCCTGCACTTCGTGCCACAGGCCTTTGGGAGGCGAGGTGAGGAATTCCGAGAGGGGCTGCTTGCCAATGTGCGTGAGCATATCCGTGCTGCCTTGGCCCAAGGCCAGCAGATTGCGCTCGGCTGCGGGGTTGGCCAGCAGCACGCGCCCATTTGTATCCAGCAGAAGCACACCTTGTGGCACCGTGTCCATAATCTCCGTGATCTGCCGCGCCTGTGCCTCCACCTGCGCCAACAACTCCTGACGTTCGGCTTCGGCGAGCACCTGCTCCGTGATATCCTGGCCGGAGGAGAGCATTCCGCTGATCCGCCCACTTTCGTCCATGAGCGCCGCGTTGCGCCAGGCGATGATCCGCTCCTCGCCGGTGCAGGTTAGGATAGCGTTCTCGACGTACGCGGCTCTTTCGGACTGACCGGCCATCAGCTGGCTGAAAGCTTCGCTGACCCGGACGCGCACGTGGTCGGGGAGGAAATGTTCGATCCAGTTCCTGCCGATAATCTCGGCTTCTCCACAACCGAGGATCTCGCGACCTTTCCGGTTGATCAGCATCACGTTGGCATCGGCATCCAGGGCGAGGATCATCACGCCGGCAACGTCGAGGTATCGCTGAGACCTCTCCATCTCCGCACGCAGTCTTCGATTTGCGGCGCGCTCTTCGGTCTGGTCACGGAAGATCAGCACGACGCCCGTGATGCGGTCTCCCGTATCGGTGATGGGAGCGCCACTATCGGCGATCGGTATGTCGATGCCATCGCGCGAGATGAGCACCGTGTGGTTGGCCAGCCCTACGACGCGTCCCTCCTGTAGTACCCGTGCCACCGGGTTTTCAACGGGTTGTCGTGTCTCTTCGTTGATGATGTGGAAGATCTCTTCCAGAGGCCGGCCTTTGGCCGCATCCTGGGACCAGCCCGTGAGCGTCTCGGCCACGGGGTTCAGCAGGGTCACCCGTCCCGCGCTATCGGTGGTGATGACCCCATCGCCGATGCTCCTCAGTGTGATTTCGTAGCGCGTTTCGGCCTCGTAGAGCTTACGGTAGTATGTCTTGGCGTTTCTCTGCCAGACCCACCCGGTGATTCCGCCTATGCCGAGGACAAGGATACCGACGAGACCGACCATCCACCACAGACGTTCTTGAAGCGGCGCATAGATCTCCTGCGTGTCTATGCGGGCTACCAGGAACCAGGGCGAGTTCGGCACGGATCGCACGGCCGCCGCCACCATGACGCCTCGATAGTCGTTACCCTCTACGATGCCCTCTGTCCCCGATACCGCCATCGCCGCAGGCAAGTCCGCTTGCCCCACCGGTATTCGCAGCCGGAGGGCGGCGTCGTCGGAGAACCGGAGATCGTTCAAGAAGAGCACGTCATCTCCATCACGCCTGACGAGCAGGGTCTCTGCCGTCTTCTTGGAGGTGGGCCAGCTCTGTATCATGGGATAGAGATAAGTCCGGGGGTCGATATTGAGCACGAGTACACCCAGCACGTCGTGTTCTCCCGCTGAGTCACGGATGGGCACCAGTACGGCCAGACGGACCGGTTTATCCGGACCATCCCGGTAGAAGTCCAGGAAAGTGACCTCTCCGGTAAGCGCAACCTGTTGGGCCTCCTCGCGGACGTACGCCGAGATTGGCGTGGACGTCAGGGGTGAAACCATCAGCTCATCGCCCTGCGGGTCCAGAAGGAGGAGCTGGGAATACTCGGAGGATGCCTGGACCTTGTTCAACCACGTCCGAAGCCGGCTCTGCACCTCGAGATCGTTGGGGGTTTCTCGATAGTGCTGCACCACTTCTGAGAAGCTGCTGTTGCCAAAGAAGACGCCGGCATCACTCAAACGCTCTACCCGCCAATGGACCAGCTCGTTGACTTTCAGATCTGCAACGGCCAAAAGTTCGTTCTCTACCTCGCTACGGAAGCGCTTCTGGTAATCCTGGAGGTAGAAATGGGCGGCGATGATGATGCCACCGATCAGTACGACGAAAAGCGGGATGGCGACAGTCGAGGAAAGTGCGTGTGCTTCATCCCTTTTCCTTTGACGCGGCCGAGTCTGCCGTCCACAGTCGGCGACCAGGGCCGTCCCAAGAGCAAGAAATGCGAGGGACGTGGTGAGAGCCGGTGGGATCACGCCGCTGTTATAGAGAAGGGGGCCGCCCAATACGTAGGCGACTGTCAGCACGCTGCCGGTCAGCAGGAGGGATATGGCAAGGACGAGGCCCGTCGTCGTCCGTAGGTTGCGGCGTGAAGCCGAGCTAAGCAGTAGGAGCGATGTGCCGGCAAGGGAGAAACATGCAGCCGTCAGCGGCGACATGTACCCGACCGGCGCGCCGGCTACCGTACCGGCGATCTTCAGCCCGATGTGCTCGATGGCCGGGTGGATCCCGCTCGAAGATAGGGCGAAGAGCAGCAGCGATACGATCGTGCCCAGGGCGGATAGTGCCATCCCGACGCGACGGAGGTTGCGGCGCTGTTGCAGCCATGGCAGCGCGGCGAGCAGTGCCCCATAGAGCAGGAAGAGCAGCGCAGTGCTCGGTGCCATGGGAATCCTCTCCGACCCCAAGGTGGCAAGGATCGTGGACCCTGTAAGCCATCCAACCAGAGCCGCCCCGCCAAATGCGGCGGCAAGCACACCGGAAGCGCGCGCCAGCACAGAGAGCCAGCGCGGCCCGATCTCATGGTCCGTGTCCATACGTGCATCCCCTCGTGGTCTGGCCATGATTTCCGAAAATCATGAGTCATCGGCGAATGCTTGGTGGGAAACCCTAGAGATACTATCGTTTGAAAATGGTGTGTGTCAAGCAGCTTGTTTTGGCAGCTTCTCGCCGCTATAATCACCGTATGAGCAAGAATGACACGACGCCGGTGCGACAGCAATACCTGGACCTGAAAGCTCAATACCCGGATACGATCCTCTTTTTTCGCCTGGGCGACTTCTACGAGACCTTTGATGAGGATGCCGAGATCGCTTCTCGGGAGTTGGATCTCATCCTCACCTCGCGTCCGGTATCCAAGGACGTCCGTGTGCCTATGGCGGGGGTCCCACACCACGCGGTGGACGGGTACATCGCCCGCTTGATCGAGAAGGGGTTCCGGGTCGCGTTGGCCGAGCAGGTCGGTGAGCCGACGGGCAGCGGGCCGATGGAGCGACGGGTGGAGCGCGTCGTCACCGCGGGGACGTTGACCGAGCCGGAGATGCTGGATGACAAACGGCCCAATTACCTCGCCGCTGTCGTCGTGGAGGGGGAGCGGGCAGGGATCGCTTACGCCGAGATCTCCACCGGTGAGTTCGCCACGACCCAACTCAGCGACGGCTCCACACAGAATGTGCTCTCCTTGGTGCGCCAGGAATTGGCACGTCTGCGCCCGCGTGAGGTCCTGATTCCCAAAGTGGGATCCTGGAAAGAGCGTGATCCCGACGATAGGGTCCCACGTCCCGAGATGACCCTTCAGGATGCGGTGTCGGCGCAGGTCACCCCCTGGCCCGGATATCGCTTCGAGGAATCCGCCGCGCGCCAGGCTCTGATGGCCCATTTCCAGGTTCGCACCCTGCAGGGATTCGGCTGCGAGGGCAAGCCGCTGGCAGTTCGGGCGGCAGGGGCGGCGCTGAGCTATCTGGAGGAGACGCAGCAGGGGCTGCTCCCGCAGATCACGGGCCTGCGGACCTACGCCACCGACCACTTTATGGCCATTGATGCGTCGACGTGGCGAAACCTGGAGATCACGGAGACTCTGCGTCGGGAGAAAAGCGGGTCGCTGCTCGGGGTATTGGATGAGACGCTCACAGCAATGGGCGGACGGCTCCTACTCATGCGCCTCGCCCAGCCGCTGCTGGATATCGACGTTCTGGAGCAGCGCCTCGATCAGGTGCAGGGATTCTACGACGATGGCGTGTTGCGGGCCAAGGCGCGAGCAGCGCTCAAGCGCGTACCGGACCTTGAGCGGATGACGACGCGGGTGCTCGCGTCGCGTGCCACTCCCCGGGATCTGGAGGGCATCCGTACGGCGCTGGGTAGTGTGCCCGAGCTCGTGGGGCTGCTGCACGCCGCCGGTGTCGAGTCTCTGCTGGACGGGCTCAGCCCGGTGGACGACGTCAGGGCGCTGATTTCCGAAGCTGTCGTTGACGATCCTCCGGCCCAACTCAGTGCCGGGGGTCTCATTCGTCCTGGGTTTTCTTCCGAACTGGACGGTATTGTGTTGGCGAGCAAGGATGCCCGTGAGTGGATTGCCGGCCTCGAGCAGAAGGAGCGCCGGCGCACCGGGATCAAGAACCTGAAGGTAGGCTACAACAAGGTCTTTGGCTACTACATCGAGGTGACCAAAGCGAATACCGCATCGGTACCCGATCACTACATCCGCAAACAGACGCTGGTCAACTCCGAGCGCTACATCACGCCTGAGCTCAAGGAGTACGAGAGCCTCGTGCTCAATGCCGAAGAACGCATCTCTGAATTGGAGAGCCGGCTCTTCGCCGAGATCTGCCAGCGGGTCAGCGCCAGAGCAGCCGAACTGATCGAGACAGCCCAGGCATTGGCCCGAATCGACGTGGCAGCAGCCCTGGCGGAGATCGCCGTCCACCAACATTATGTGCGCCCTACGTTTGAGGAGACCCCGGTCCTGCGCATCGTCGGCGGGCGCCATCCGGTCGTCGAGCAGGCTCAGTCGAGATCCGTTTGTGCCCAATGATCTGACGATGGATGCAGAGAGCCGGATCCACATCATCACCGGGCCGAATATGGCGGGCAAGTCCGTCTTCCTTCGCCAGACGGCGCTCATCATCTTGATGGCCCAGATTGGCAGTTTCGTGCCTGCCGACGAGGCGCACGTCGGCGTCGTGGATCGGATTTTTACCAGGATCGGGGCCTCCGACGAACTGGCAGCCGGGCAGTCGACCTTTATGGTCGAGATGGTCGAGACGGCTAACATCCTCAACCATGCGACGCCGCCGCAGCCTGCTGATCCTTGACGAGGTAGGGCGCGGCACCAGCACGTATGACGGCATGGCCATCGCGTGGGCGGTGGTCGAGTATCTGCATAACCATCCCGAACGTCGCGCTCGCACCCTCTTCGCGACGCATTATCACGAGCTGCTGGAGATGGAGGAGCATCTCCCTCACGTCCGAAACTTCAGCCTGGATGTTGTGGAGGACGGCCACGACGTGATCTTCCTGCACAAAGTGGTCACAGGGGGGGCGGATCGCTCGTACGGCATTCACGTGGCGCGATTGGCGGGTATCCCTGCGCCCGTGGTCCATCGTGCGGAGAGTCTGCTGGAGGAGTTGGAAAGCGGGGATTTCCGCCCCGGCGTGGCCCGACAAGAGGTCGAGGCTTTCCAACCGGTGCTCATCGCGCAGGAGCACCCTATCGTGGACGAACTGCGCCGGCTTGACGTGAACAGCCTGACCCCACTAGATGCGCTGACGATGCTCTACACCTGGCAGAAGCAACTACAGGGCGCTCAGGGCAAGAAGAAGGGTGCGGGCAGGTAAGCCCACTCTCAAATCGAAATTGGAGGGAAAGATGCCGGGTCGGAAACCGAAAAACACGTGGCTCCTTCTTGTAAGTGGCGTCGCGGCCCTGGGGCTGGTCGCGGGCCGTCGTATCACTCGACCGCCTTGTCTGCCCGATTGACGGCTAGTTCGGGTCGCAGCGCTTCTGGGCTATCTGAGTGTATTCTTGTCGGTGCTCTCGTCGAACTATATGCGCGAGCTGACCCGATTCTTCGGACGGCCTTTCCCGAAAGTCCATCACGTTGTGACGGTCACAGCGCTTGTGGCGCTGGCCACGCACGCGACCAGTGTGGCCTGGCGCAGTGGCACCCCTGCAGTTTTCTTGCCGCAGTTCAGCTCCTTCTATGCGTTCTTCAGCCTCGGCGGCCGTGCGGCCTTCTGGTTGATCGCCATCACGTCACTGACCGCTCTCTTTCGGACCAGCATCGGCAAGAACTGGAAGGCGATTCATTGGCTTAACTACGTGGTATTTGTCCTGGGCACCATACACTCCCAGTTTCTCGGCCTGAACCTTCAACACTTGGGCCTTCGCGTTGTCTTCGACCTGATGGCCGCGGCTGTGGTAGGAGTCTGGGTGCTCAAACGGCTCGAGGAACGCCGTCGCCGTATGCGACGTGCGAGAGCATAACCGCAGTCCCCGCCTGGCAACAGATTTGACGATACGGGTTGGGGGCTTGGAATAGGTGAGTTAGGAGGTTTCCATGGTTGACACCGACGAGGTGCAGGCAGAGGACGAGACCGAGACCCCGGAAGATCGGGCAGCGGAGCTCAATGCGGCGGCCAAGGCCCACTTGGCGGAGGGCGAGTGGGAGCCCGCGATTGAGGCTTACAATGAGGTGATCGGACTGATGGAAGAGAAGGGTGACTTGCCCGGAAAGGCAGAAGCCCTCAATAACATCGCCAGCGTGCACTTAGCGATGATGAACTGGCAGGACGCTATGACGTACGCGACGGATGCCCGCCAGTTGTACCAGGAGGCCGAGGATCGCGCCGGCGAGGCGGTGGTCCTCAACAATCTGGCCGCGGCACACGACGGGATGGGAGAATGGCAAGAGGCGGCGACCATCTACGACGAGGCGCTTGAGCTAAGGGTCGCGTTGGAGGATTTTGAGGGGGAGGCCAAGACGCTGCGGAACCTGGCCATTCTCTATTCGCGACATGGCAACCGCCCCAGAGCCAAGGCCTATCTCAATCGTGCGATGGTCACGGCAAAGCGCGCCAAGTCCAGGGGCGTGATCGCGGAGATTCGAAAGGCAATCTCGCAACTGCCTAGAAGATAGTTGACAGTTTCCCGTTGTCGGTTGTCAGTTAAAACCCCGGAGATTCGGCGGGGCTGAGCAGCAGTCCTCACGGACACGAACGGGCAACTATTGTTTCTCGCTGTGCAGCATATCGACGATGCCATCTGCCGCGATGGACATCGCGTGTCCGTTCTCGCAGACGATGGTATGCGGCCGGCGCGTGACTGCCGCCCCGCATTCGGGACAGCGCAAGTAGGTGTCGAGACGCCGCACGCCCAAGGGGGCGCAGACACCCGGCTTGATCGCCCAGATCAGGTCATATTCCACTTGCCATGGACGGATCTGCACCATTTCCAACGACAGTGCCTGGAGCTTTTCCGCCAGGCGCTCCGAGGTGTAGGTGCGTCCGGGCATCAAGCGTGCATCATTCCCGATCCGATTGGTGGTCAGGAAGAGGCCGCCGGGTCGCAGGACGCGTACCATCTCGGCTAGCACCTGGTCGGGATTGGGCATGAATTCGAGCGCCTCCAGGCACGTCGTGACCTCGAAGGTGTCGTCGGGAAAGGGTAGCTCGGAGGCGTCGTCCCAGAGGAAGAGGATGCGGTCGGACCATTGCTCCGTGTTTTGTGCGGCTTGTTCCAGCATCTTCCGGGAGAGGTCCAGACCAATCAGGCGCCCGCGAAACCCGCACTTCGGGAAGCAGCGTGCGGGCAAGGCGGGCGGTGCCGGTGGCGACGTCCAGCACAACCGGGCTGGGAAACGAGAAGAGGGCGTTCGTCAACGGCCGCGCGAGGAAATACTGTTCGTAGCCCGTATCGTAGTGCTTGATGCGGTCGTAAATCTTTGCCGACCAATCGTAGAGCAGCGTGACCACCCAGCGTCCCAGATAGGCCCCCTCCGCGATGATGAGTTGCCAATACAGGAGGGCCACAACCAGGATCAGGCCGACGATACCCAGCACCCAGCCCATCTTATAGCACCCAGGCCACGAGTGCGACCATCGCGATAACCCACGGGCCGATAGACCGGCGATAGCCCTCTTTGCTGGGGCGTTGGCTCAGCACGATGAGTCCCGGCAGTGCCAGGAGCAGAAGCCAACCCGCGGCCGAAGCTCTACCTTGCCAGATCAAGAATGTGGCGCCCACTATAGGTCCGGCGAGCGACCACCAGGAACGCTTGGCGAAGAGCCCAACGGTCAGGGCCAACGCAAGCCCGGAGACAGCCGGCTGCCACAGATCGGCGTTGGCCAGTGTGCCGCCGAGGATCCAGGGCAACCCCACCAACGTGCTCCCCGTCCACAATGTGCCAACCTCCCCGTCGCCTTCGTGCCACAACACGGCGAGTTCGGTGAGGGTCACGAAACACAGACTGAGGAGCAGGGCCAGCCGACCCACTGCCACGCCCAGCAGGAGGCTGATCAGAATTGCCAGTACTGCGCGCTGGAGTGGTGCGGACAACGTTGCTTTCCCGACATCCTGCCACCAGGCGCGCATCTGCGAGAGTCTGTGATGTAGGGCATCCCCGGGTGTCCCCGGCTGAATGTAGGGCCAGGCAGGCAGCGCCGCAGCCTTGGTCCAGCCTCGCCATTGCTGGAGCGGGGCGGCCCAATCCGTGTGTGTCAGCGCTCGCCAGAACTGCTGCCACCCACCAACGACGAGGGCTAGCGCGATGGCGAGGTTCACGGATACCTCCGCGAACTGGGGACGGGAGAAGGCCCAAGCGCCACCCAGAGCTGCAAAAAAGGGGAGCGCCATCCATCCGGCCTCTAAGGGGGCGGGTCTGACTTGCACGCGGTCTTCGATTTCGTACGCCATAGCCGGGAGCATTATAGCGCAGTTGGCCTCTATCGGAAGGCGTAGCGGCGCGCGCTTAGCGCTCGGCGTCCGATGATCCGGGGGTATCGGATGGCTGCGGCTCGGCCTCATAGGGCTCGACATGCACGTAGGCCCGGTCCACGCTTGCCAGGGCCTCGACGCGCCTCTGTACCTCATCCGAGATGACGTGTGCCTCGGAAAGCGGAAGGTCGCCATTCACATTGATGTGTAGATCGGCGACGAGATCCGGCCCGACATATTCGGTGATCACCTGGTGGACCTTGTCGACACCGGGGACGGATCGAGCCATGTCGGCGATCTTGGTGTGCAGTTCCGAAGATGCCCCGCCTCCGCTGAGGTACTTGAGGTTCTCCTTCCATACGCTCAGCGCCGACCTGAGGATCCAAAGGGCGACGACGATGCCGGCGATGGGATCCGCAAGGGGATTGATGAATCTCGATCCCAAGGTGCCCAGGAAAGCCGCAAGCGAGGTCAGCACGTCGGCGAGGTTGTCCTTTGCCGCGGCCCCCAAGGTGGGGCTGCCGGCTTTCCGGGCGATTCGCGAGATGACTACGTACATCCCGGCCTTGATAGCAGCGCTTGATAGGAGTGCTATGATCGGCCCTGTGGTTGCGACCGCTGCACCGCCTTGCAGGAAACGCTCCACCGCTGTCTGGCCGGCTTCATAAGCCGCGAGGGTCATAGCTGTGGCAACAACGAGGCCCGCCAGTGGTTCAAAACGACTGTGCCCCTGCGGGTGGCTGATGTCGGGGGGGCGCTGTGAGAGCCAGAGTCCCAGGGCCATCAGGAGCGAGTAAGCGACGTCAGAAACGGAGTTGGCGGCATCCGCGTAGAGAGCAACGCTGCCTGACAGGTACGCGACGATGCCCTTGCCGGTGGCAAGGACGCACATTTCCCACTATGGTGATCCACAGCGCGCGGCGAAGTTGCAGCCACCGCTCCTGATCCGGTTTCGATTGCCTGACGACTTGCATGGATGTTCGGTCTCTCCGAAATGAAAGGAGCAGGGAGTCTCACCCTGCTCCTGAAGTAGCTTCGATACTATCTACTCGGCAGGATAACGGAAGTCGTAGATCTCCCCCTTCTTCTGCCAGGTCCTTCCGCACTGGCAGTTGAAGGTGGCCTGGGGTGGCGCACCGAGGGATGCGCCGCAGGCCGGGCACTTGAAGAAAGCGTCCGGTGCCGCCGGCGACTTCGTCGCGTCCGCGATCGCCCGAACGAAGACGCTGGGACTGAGCTGCCACAACGGTCCGGTCGGCTGTGCCATTGCATCCAGGGCCACCAGGATCCGGTGAGGCACCCACCGCTTCAACGCTCCAATCCGGTAGTGGGAGACGGTGCGGATGGCATCTCGCCGGAGATCGGCGCGTGCTAGCTGATCCCATATCCACTTGGGGTGGAAGTCGAAATTGAGATCTACGAACTCGACGGGCGCTCGGTCAAACGGCGACCAGCGCTGACGCCGCAAGAGATAGCGGATGATGGCCTTGACGTTACGTTTGTTGGCAAATTCCAGGACGAAAGCGCCCTTGGGTGCCAGGGCCTCCGAGACGCCTCGCAGCACCGCAGATGCATCGGTGGCATGATGAAGGGTGCGGATCATCGTCACCGTGTCAAATCGCGAGGCCACAAACGGGAGGTGATAGAAGTTCGCTTGTACGTAGAGATAGCGCGGATCTCCTCCCGCACCACCCGGTCCGAGTCGCTCGACCGCCTGTGAGAGCTGCGTGTGCGCGTAGTCAAGCAGCACCACGGTTTTGTAGCCCGAGTACATCTCAGCGAGTCGCCCGAAGCCCGCTCCGATCTCCATCAGCGTCTCACCCCGTGGGGGCAACAACGCCTGGAGCGCGATGCGCTCTACGGCATCCTCGTAGGTGCGTGCCTGGGTCCAGAACTCAGAACTATACCGCGACCCTTCGTAGCTGCAGATCGGGCGCTCAGTCCCGGTGGGCCTGATCGGGCGCTCAGTCCCGGTGGGCCTGATCGGGCGCTCAGTCTCGTGTGTTATGGTATAGTGTTTGTCATCTGGTCTGCCAGTGCCGCCATAGTTTTGTGAAGACTATGCTATCATGTTCGGCCGACTGGCAATGCGACGCGCGCCGTTCGCGCTTGCCGACGGCTTCCGGAGTTGCTGCACGCCGTGCTGCGGCGGGTCAACGCCGGAACGTTCCAAGCCGTGCCCAATCCACGTTCTGTGATATCATAGGCGGGTAAGGGTCACGCCACGGAGGAGGATGATTGGGGAGATGGAGAATCTGAAGCGACGCATCCGCCAGGAGGGCAGAAACCTCGGCCAAGGGATCCTCAAGATCGACAGTGTCATTAACCACCAGGTAGATGCTACCTTGATGTTGGAGGCCGGGGCGGAGTTCGCCCGTCAGTTCGGAAACCAGAACCCAACACGTGTCCTGACGGCGGAGGTTTCGGGCATTATCCCGGCAATGGCCACGGCTTATGCGATGGGCCTACCCCTGGTCTACGCGCGGAAGCACAAGCCGGTGACAATGGCCGATCCCGTCTTCGTCGAGTTCGCCCCTTCCCATACCAAGGGTGGCGAGGTGTCACTGATGGTTTCCCCCGAGTTCCTTCACCCCGGAGATCGTGTGCTCATCATCGATGACTTCCTGGCGACCGGACAGACTATCGCTGCGATGGCACGTATCGTGCAAAGCGCAGACGCCAAGGTTGTCGGCATCGGCACCCTGGTCGAGAAATCATTCGAGGGTGGGCGTGCCGTCCTCCAGGATCTTGACGTCCCCGTTGTGTCGCTGGTGATCATCGACGAGATGCGCAGCGACGGTACTATCATCTTCGGTGAGTGAGCCAGGGATGGGGCCACAATCTGAGACAATTGTAATTCTCGATTACGGCTCTCAGTACACTCAGCTCATTGCTCGGCGTGTGCGCGAGCAGCACGTCTATGCTGAGATTCTCCCGTGGGATGCCGATCCGGCGCGCGTTGCGTCCCTTGAGCCGGTTGGCTTCATCCTCTCCGGCGGTCCCAACAGCGTCTATGACGAAGGCGCACCCACACTGCCTGCCTATCTGCTCGATGCGCGTGTGGCCGTTCTTGGCATCTGCTATGGAATGCAGGTGCTGACTCAGCGTCTGGGGGGAAAGGTCGTGCCCGGGACCGCGCGCGAGTACGGTCCGGCAAGCGTGCAGGTCACGCAGGGAGGGAGCGCCCTGTTTAACGACCTTACCGGCCCGCTGTCTGTTTGGATGAGTCATGGCGACCGCGTCCAGACTTTGCCTCTCGGCTTCGAGGTGCTGGCGCGCAGTGAGAATGGGATCGTGGCCGCGATTGGAGATGAGCAGCGCCACATTTACGGGACCCAGTTTCATCCCGAGGTCCATCATACCCCTCAAGGGCCTGAAATTCTGCGCCATTTTCTCTTTGACATCTGCGGATGTCACGGGCTGTGGACGCCAGGTGCGTTCATTGAGCAGGCGGTCGCGCGTATCCAAGCGCAGGTCGGCGACGGGGGCGTGGTCCTGGGGCTCAGCGGGGGCGTGGATAGCGCCGTTGTGGCGGCCCTTATCCATAGGGCGGTGGGAGATCAACTTACCTCGATTTTCGTCGATACGGGCCTCCTGCGTCGTGATGAGTCGCAGCAGGTCGAGACTACCTTTCACGAAGCGCTGGGGATGCGCCTTGTGCGGGTTGATGCCTCGGCGCGTTTTCTGTCCGCACTGGCAGGGGTGACCGATCCGGAGGCCAAGCGGCGGATCATCGGCGAGCAGTTCATCCGGGTCTTTGAGGCTGAGGCCCGGCGCTTGAATCATGCCAGGTTCCTGGCCCAGGGCACGATCTATCCGGATGTGATCGAGAGCGCCGGCAGTGCGTCTGCCGATCGCATTAAATCTCACCACAACGTCGGCGGCTTGCCGGACGATATGGATCTCGAGCTTGTGGAACCGCTGCGCGATCTCTTCAAAGATGAAGTGCGTCAGGTGGGACTCCTGCTGGGATTGCCGGAAAAGCTCGTCTGGCGCCATCCCTTTCCGGGGCCGGGGCTCGCAGTGCGGATCCTCGGCGAGATCACGCCCGATCGGGTGGCCAGGCTTCAGGCAGCAGATGCGATATTCCTGGAGGCGCTGTGGGCTGCCGGGCTCTACCGCGAGACGTCCCAGGCCTTTGCCGTGCTCCTGCCTGTGCGCAGTGTGGGCGTGATGGGGGATGGGCGGACCTATGCGAACGTGGTGGCCTTGCGCGCCGTGACTACCGAGGATTTTATGACCGCCGATTGGGCTAAGCTCCCCTACGATCTTCTGGGTCGGGTGGCGAACCGGATTGTGAACGAGGTCCCCGGGGTGAACCGCGTCGTCTATGACGTGAGCAGCAAACCACCCGCGACCATCGAGTGGGAGTAGGCTTCATCGAGATGTCCTGGCTCTGGTTGTTGTTAACCCCTTGTTAACAGGTGGCCGGTCGAGTTAGGGTATAATAGTAAAAAGCTAGACCGGTGTTTGATAAATGTTATCGTTGCCATATTGATGGTTGACCCCTGCCGAGAATGACAGAGTTCTTCCCGCCATGGTTACAGCGGTTGTCCGCAAGAGCGCCGGTGAGCGTTGCGGGCTGAGACCCGGCGATTACTTGCTGGCGATCAATGGCATGGCCCTGCGCGACGCCATCGATGTGAGGGTCTATGCGGGCGAACCCGATCTGACCCTGCTCTACGAGCAGGAGGGCCGGCGCCGAGAGTGTCACGTCCGTCGCCGTTACGGCGAGCCGTTTGGACTTGAGTTTGCCAAGGATATCTTTAACGGGCAGCCCAGAGTCTGCCGCAATCGCTGTGAGTTCTGTTTCGTTTCCCAGATGGCACCGGATCTCCGTGGGTCGCTGTATATCAAGGACGACGACTACCGCCTCTCTTTTCTCCACGGCAACTATATCACCCTCACCAACCTCGATCCGGATGATTGGGAGCGCATTGAGGAGCAGTACTTGAGCCCTCTTTACGTGTCCGTGCACGCGACGGAACCCGCGGTCCGCGTGGATCTGATGCGGAATCCGAAGGCCGCGGAGATCCTGGCCCAGCTTCACCGCCTTGCCGAGATGGGGATCGAATTGCACACGCAGGCGGTGTTAGTGCCGGGGCGCAATGATGGTGAGCATCTGGACCGGACGATTGCCGACCTGGCGGCGCTCTACCCTGCGGTTCGGGATCTATCCGTGGTGCCGGTGGGGCTGACGCGCTGGCACGATCCCGACCTTCGCCCCTACCGTGATGAGGAGGTTGGCGGGGTCTTGGCTTCTGTACTGGAATGGCAGGTCAAGCTCCGAGCAGAGTTGGGTGTCGGCTTTGTCTATCCGTCTGACGAGTGGTTTCTGCGCGCCGGTGCCCGAGTGCCTGAGGAGGCAGCATATGACGGGCTGCTTCCGGCGATGATTGAGAATGGTGTGGGCATGGCTCGGCGTTTTCTCGACGAACGCCAGAGTCTCGATGTGGCTTTGTCCGGGCTTGGACGCCGGCAGACGTGGGTTACCGGTGTGCTCTTTGCACCTATGCTGATGGCATATGCCCGGACGTTCTCCGAGAAGACGTCGATCATAATCGACGTGGTGCCGGTAGTGAACCGCTTTTTCGGTGAGACCGTCACCGTGGCCGGGCTATTGACCGTAGAGGATGTCCTCGCTGCCCTGGGAGAGCGCGATCCGGGCGACGTCGTCGTCGTACCGGAGGAGATATTCCGTGGGCCGAATCAGGAGTCCCTCGATGGGCACTCGGCCCGTTTCCTTGCCGAATCGCTAGCGCGGCCGGTTTACACGGCTGAGATCGGTGACAATGGCTGGAAGATGACGCTGTGTAAATAGCGCGGCGCTGCCGGCGGTTTGTCTTGAGCATGATACGATGGATAATGGCGCACGTGGTGATGCCCAGTCCCAGTTCCTCCAGGAGATCAATATGACACCAACGGAGCAGTCGGTTCCGTCAGTCCCTTGGTATGAGAGCCGTTCCTTCCGGCGCACCCGCGAGGCCCTTGAGGCCTATGCGTTTCTACTTCCGGGAACACTGATCTTACTGGCCTTTAACCTTCTGCCGATCGGTTACGCGTTCTACATCAGCTTGCACCAATGGCGCATCCGTAAGGGGGCCTACATCGGATTCGCGAACTTCCTGAAGGCTCTCGGGACGCCGATCGACATCCTGTATGTGATTGGTGGTCTGCTCTTGCTGGCTGCGTCGTGGCTGGTGTGGCGAAAGATTGGGCCGGAGACATCGACGCGCGGACTGATCTTTCGGTTTGCCTTTGGGGGACTGCTGATTGTTGGTGGTATGGGGCTGTTCCTGGGGTTCCCCCAGATGCTGAAGAACGGGGACAGTATGCTGTTTAGCTCGTTGGCCATCACGTTCATGTACTCTGCCGGAACAGTCCCGTTCCAGATTGTACTCTCCTTTCTGCTTGCATTTGTTCTGTTTCAGAATATCAGGGGCAAGACGGCCTGGCGCATCATTTACTTCCTCCCCTATGTCACCGTCACGGTCGCTTCAGCTTCGGTGTGGCAGTCGATTTTCGATCCCTCCAAGGGAATGATCAACCAGTTTCTTATGAATTTCGGAATAGTTGAGAAGAATCTGCCTCGTTGGCTGTTCGACGCCACCGGCGTCGGCGTCTACGTCGGAGACCTGCTGGGCGTCAACGTGCCGAACTGGCTGGGTGGACCGAGCCTGGCCCTCGTCGCGGTCATGGTCTACAACGTGTGGACCTTTGTGGGATACAACGCCGTGATTTACCTGGCGGGCTTGGGGAACATCCCCACGGCACTTTACGAGGCCGCGGAGATCGACGGCGCAAGTCGCTGGCAGATGTTGCGGAGGATCACGATTCCGTTGGTCTCCCCGACAACCTACTTCCTCGTGATGATGGGTGTGCTAGGCACGTTTCGTGCCTTCAACCACATCTATGTCATGACAAGGGTGGTTGGGCCAGTAGGAGCGCCTAACGGCACCACGTTGACGGCGAGTATGCTGATCTGGAAGAACTTCTGGGAAGGCAATCGTTTCGGGTACGCATCGGCACTGGCCTTTGTGCTAACCGGGGTGATGTTAGCTCTCACGTGGATTCAGAATCGTGCGTCCGAGGGGAGAGTCTTCTATGGCTAACACTTCGGCCGTTCAGGACCAAACAGGGCACTATCTGGCGCGTCGCAGGCTCTCCCGCGCGTTGCTGTATCTGGTTCTCGCCGTGGGTGCAGTCATCGCGATTGTCCCCTTTATCTATATGCTTGAAACGTCGTTCAAGACGTATGGAGAGTACGGGGCGAGGATAGCCTGGCCCGCAGGACTGACGCCGGCGCCTTACGTCGGTCGCCCTCGTGCGCAGGAGGTCGTCGTTCAGATGACGCCGACGGATGCGTGGCAGAACGCGCCGCATTCCTTCAGTCCTGACTTGGAAGGGGTCATGCTCGTCGACAAGGTGACGCCATTCATCCAGCAGAAGGCTGTGGAAGACGGGGAGTCGCTGCCACTTCAGGTCCTTATCCTGGCCATCGACACCACCAACGATGATACGCAGAACTACGATACGTTCTACGTGACTGTGGGATCTCGTATCATCCAGCAGTTCACAACCCGCATCAAGGGGACGCCAAGTGGGTGGCCCCAACTACTATGCCACCGACCGCGGTCGGTGGGGGCCTCACTTCCAGGTCCTGGATCCGGATCCCAACCACTTCGTGGTCAAGGAACAGTGGAACGTCGGCGTCATGTTGATGTTCAACTATATCAGGGCGTGGACTGAGGCGAACTTCAGCCTCTTCATGCGCAACAGCGTCATCATCACCCTCTTGACCGTCGCAGGCGTCGTGGTCACGGGGACGTTGGCGGCCTATGCTTTTGCCCGGATGTGGTTCCCGCTCAAGAACTTTCTTCTTCTCCCTCTACCTGGCGACCTACATGATCCCCGGCGCGGTCACGATCATTCCCAACTACTTGATCATCGTGGGGCTCAATGATTACTTCAACAAGCATTTAGGGATCGCCAATGCGTGGTACAATAACTGGACCGCGCTGACGATCCCCTTCATGGTCAATGCTTTCAGTGTCTTCCTGCTGCGCCAGTTCTTTGCCCAGATTCCTGATGAGCTCTATGAAGCGTCGCTGATTGACGGTGCCAGTCACTTGCGTTTCCTGACGCAGGTGGTGGTGCCTCTGTCGAGGGCCCCGCTGATGTCGGTGGTTATCTTCAACACGATCTGGGCGTGGAACCAGCTTCAGTGGCCTCTGATTGTGACGAGCACGGAGAAGTGGCGCCCGATCACAGTGGGATTGGCCAGCTTTATCCAGGAAGCCGCTGCCGAGACTCAGCTCACGATGGCCGGCTCCGTGATCACGACGATTCCGATTCTGGTCCTCTATTTCTTCACGCAGCGCCAATTCACAGAAGGTATCTCAACGACGGGTCTGAAGGGTTGATGGCACGAGAAAGACAACACGAAAGGAGGTGATGTCCGGGCTACAGTATGATATACTAGGTTGTGAAGGGTTCACTCGGGAGATGTACCCCAATTTCCGAATTTACAGAAGGAGGATGGCAGAATGAAGGAACGCAAGCTACTTGCGCTACTGTCAGGTCTTACGCTGGTGGTGCTGATTGCAGCGGGCTGTGGCACCGCGACAACGGCACCAACCCCAACGCCAGCGATGGAAGCAACGATGGCCCCGGAGGCGACGCAGGCACCCGCCGCGTCAGCTTCGTACGATCCGGCGATCTACGGCGATCTGGAGAACGTCGATCCGAGCGGTCAGGAAGTGACCTACTGGTATCAGCACACGGGATCCCGTGAAGAGCTGATGCTGTCGATGATCGATGAGTTCAACCGCACGAACGAGTGGGGGATCACGGTCTCCGGCGAGAGCCAGGGTGGATACGATGACCTGTACCAGAAGATCATCGCAGGCATTCCGGCGAATCAGTTGCCCTCTATGTCGGTAGCTTACCAGAACCAGGCCGCGACGTATGCGACGCAGGGTGTGCTGGTGTCGTTGGATCCCTATATCGACAGCGCCAAGTGGGGCTACAGCCAGTCTGAGCTGGATGACTTCTTCCCGATCGCGCTGGGCGCGGACTATCTGCCGCAGTTCAGCGCGCGCTATGGTTGGCCGCCCTACAAGTCGATGGAAGTGATGTACTACAACCAGGACTGGCTGACGGAGCTCGGTTTCGACGGACCGCCCACGACGTGGGATGAGTTCGAGCAGATGGCATGCGCAGCATCTGCGAAGCCGTTCTCCGGCGCGACCGGTGATGGCGAGCCGATGGGCTACGTTTACTCGGTGGATGCCTCGCGGTTTGCGACGTTCGTCTTCAGCCGGGGTGGGAACATTATCGGTGAGGACGGGACGAAGTACGTGTTCGGTGAGCAGCCAGGCGTCGATACGCTGACCTACTGGCAGAATCTCGTGGACAAGGGTTGTGCGAAGCAGGCGACTGAAGCCTATGGCGATCAGACGGACTTCGGCAACGGGTACTCTCTGTTCACCGTCGGCTCGATCTCCGGGCTGGCGTACTACGGGACCGCAGTGGATGCCGGTGCAGGGTTCCAGTGGAGCGTGAACCCGCCGCCGCACACCACCGCTGATCCGCGGATGAACATCTATGGCGCAAGCCAGTCGATCTACGTGAGCACACCTGAGCAGCAGCTGGCTGCGTGGTTGTTCATCAAGTACCTGAGCGAGCCGGAACCGCAGGCGTTGTGGGCGAGCAGCACGGGCTACTTCCCAACACGGGCCTCCGCAGCGGACTTGCTGAAGGATTACTTTGCGCAGAATCCGACGTACGAAAAGGCGTTTGGGTTCATGTTCATGGACTACGGCATTGAGTCGCCCGTAGCGGGCTACGATGAGTGCCGCGCCGCGATCGACGACATGCTGACCTCCGTCCTGAGTGGCACCCCCGTCGAGCCCACGCTGGGCGATACGGTCACCACGTGCGACCAGTACCTGCAGGAAGCGGCCCCCCAGTAAACCGACCTTTTCGGTCGATGGGATAGCCGTTACGATCCCCGGGCTGAATCGATAGCCCGGGGATCGTCTTTTCTGTAGTTGCTACTTGCGTTCTCGTGATAACGGGTGTATTATGAAGATACTGATGTTCTTTTTAACAGAGGAGGTGGTATCGAACGGATGTAACTGACATAGTTGGGGAAACAGCGCCAGGTCCCGGGGCTTGTTTACCAGGCCTTTGCGGATGACGAGGAGACGGTTGATCGAGTGATGTATGGACGAAGGAGTCTGTACACTTCGGCGGATGACCGTCAGGGGATACTATGCCCTCCCCTATTTCCCCCTAGAAGTAAGCCTCACTACAAAGCCGGCAGGTAACTGTCGGGGATAGAGCGTGAGGCAGGGCAGTCCACCGACCTCCGGTGGGATGAGGCTATGCGTGACGAGTAGCGAGTGAGGGCTCGTAGAGCTGCTCGCTTAGGATGCGGTCGTACTCCATTGCTTGCCACTATCCGTCACTCGTTCTGTTTTGTCACGCGCGCCTCTCATGCAATGCCATTGTCGATCGTGTAAATAATACGGGAGGTGGAACTATGTGTGGTATCGTCGGCTACATTGGACCGCGGGATGCGGCTTCAGTGGTGGTGGGGGGACTGCGGCGTTTGGAGTACCGGGGTTACGACTCAGCCGGTATTGCCGTCCTCTATGAGAATGGCGACATCAGTGTGGAGCGTGCCGTCGGAAAACTTCACAACCTCGTGGAGAAACTCGGACCGAGCTGTGTGGGCTGCCAGGTCGCTATGGGACATACGCGGTGGGCGACCCACGGCGGAGTGACGGAGCAGAACGCGCATCCCCACGTCGGGATGCACGGACGAATTGCCGTCGTCCACAACGGCATCATTGAGAACTACGCGACGCTGCGCCAGGAGCTGTCCTCCGATGGTGTCGTTTTTACATCTCAGACGGACACCGAGGTCGTCGCGCATCTGGTCGAGCGCGAGTTGAATGGAGATGGGGACCTGCTGGGGGCGGTGCGCCGCGTGCTGCCCCGCATCAAGGGGGCCAGCGCCTTCGTCTTCATCAGCCCCGAGGCGCCCGATTGCCTGGTGACGGCACGGCTGGGCAACGCCGGCGGCATCGTCATCGGGCAGGGTGAGGGGGAGTCTTTTATCGCTTCAGATATCCCGGCGATCCTCGAGTACACCCGCGACGTGTTCTTCCTGGAGAATCGCCAGATCGCCCAGGTGACCCGGGAGGGCGCGCAGGTCTTTACGATGGACGACAAGCCGGTGACCCCACGGCTCTACAACATCCCGTGGGACCCTGTAGCGGCTGAGAAGGGCACCTATCGGCACTTTATGGAGAAGGAGATCTCCGAGCAACCACGGGCTATCACCGACACGATTCGGGGCCGTGCCGATTTTCACCAGGGACGCGTTCGCCTGGATACGCTGCAGCTGTCGAAAGCGGATGCTGCTTCGCTCGAAAAGATCATCATCGTGGCCTGCGGCACCTCGTATCACGCGGGCCTCGTCGGTAAATTCATGTTGGAGAACCTCGCCCACGTCCCCGTGGAGGTCGACTACGCTTCCGAGTTCCGCTACCGCAGCCCCTTGATCGGGCCCAACACTGCAGTGCTGGCGATGACTCAATCCGGCGAGACGGTCGATACGCTCGCTGCAATGACCGAGGGGCGCGAGCAGGGCGCCAAGCTGTGGACGATCGTCAACGTGTTCGGCAGTCAGGCTCAGCGGACTGCGGACGGCTACATCATGATGCAGGCCGGGCCGGAGATCGGCGTGGCATCCACCAAGGCCTTTACCACCAGCCTGGTCGATCTCTACTTGCTGTCGTTGGCGCTGGCGGAGCTGCGAGGGACGCTCACTGACGCCGAGCTTCAAGACTCGGTCGATGCGCTGGCCCGCCTGCCCGATCTTGTCGGGCGCGTCTCCGAACAGGGGGACCAATACGAGGCGCTGGTCGAGGCTTTCCATCGGCGAGAGCATTTCCTCTATCTCGGCCGCGGGATCAACTATCCTATCGCGCTGGAGGGAGCGCTCAAGCTCAAGGAGATCTCCTATATTCACGCCGAGGGGTATCCTGCCGGGGAAATGAAGCACGGCCCCATCGCGTTGATTGACCGGGTGATGCCCGTGGTCACCATCGCCACGCAGGACCACGTCTATGACAAGATGATCAGCCAGATCGAGCAGGTCAAGGCGCGCGGCGGGATCGTCATCGGCCTCGTGCAGGAGGATGACAAGGTCGCGCGTAGCAAGGCGGACTACGTGCTGGAGGTCCCCGTCGCGCCGCCGTTCCTGGCCCCGATCCTCAACGTGATCCCTCTGCAGTGGCTGGCTTACGCTATCGCCGTGCGCCGCGGAGCGGATGTCGACCAGCCGCGCAACCTGGCCAAGAGCGTGACCGTGGAGTAAGGATAAGGCTCAACCACACGCTCTGCGCACAAATGAGAGGCTGCATCCTTCGGGACAGCTTCGTGCGGGCGGCTGATGGAGGAGAGATCCCATCAGCCGCCTGGCTTTTGTTTGTCCCGTTTCATACATTGGCGCTATGATTAGGGCAAACACTGTGGGGAGGTAGCTTTGATCATCGATTGGTTTGCGGCTCACTCTTGGACGGCTGGTATCGTCACCTTCTTTCTCATGTGGGGGGATTGGTTGCTCACAATTCTGCAGAATCGGGAGCTGCGTCTCCACTATGGTGAGCACTACCAGAGCTATCCCATCAACACGGTCGAGGGCAACCCTCTGCTCCAATCGGCGGTTAAGGAGGAGAAGATCGCGGCGCCAAGGCATCTGATCCCCGCATTGATCATCGGTATCGTGGTGGGCGCTGCGCTGTACTTTATCCCGCAGGAGCTGCGCGTGCCGTTCATCGGTTACGTTTGGGGACTCTTCCTCATCGTCATCACCACGCACGTTGGCAATCTCCTTGGCTATCGCGCCTCACGGCGGGGCATACATGGCAGGATCTCTATGCATCTACGCACGGGCTATCTCGTCCAGATGGGACGTTACCTGGCCCTGGCCGGGTTTCTTATCGTACTTGCGGTGCTTTCAGGATCCGCCTTTATTGCCGGCGTGGCGGTCGCCGGGGTGACCTCCGCCGTTCGACAGCTTGTATGGCTGCGCAGGATGCCCCCCATCGACGCGACGGATTCGCCACCGGATACCGAAGCCGTGAGGGTCAACCTACATCCATGACGCGAGTACAGGTGTGAACTACCAATCATTTGACCAACTCTCGTTGTACTACGAGACCCATGGGGATCCTGCATCGCCGCCGCTTATGCTGATTCATGGTATTGGGGCAGATCACGCGATGTGGGAGCCGCAAATCACGTCTCTGCCTGCGGCGGGGTACTTCGTCATTGTCCCGGATCTGCGCGGTCACGGGCAATCCGAGATCCCATCCACCTTCCGCATCAATGACTGCGCCCGCGATCTGACCGATCTGGTGTCCATCCTCCAACTGGGGCGCGCCCATCTCATCGGGGTGAGTATGGGCGGCATGGTGGCGCAGCAGTTCGTCGTCAACGACCCCGCCCTCGCGCTCAGCCAGATCCTCGTCGACTCGCTGAGCGGCATCATCCGCCCTGTGGAGCGGTTCAACGCGTCGCTGGCGGGGTTCCTCCTGAAGTTCTTCCCGCCGAAGCTGCAGGCCTACCTCATCCGCCGGACGTACAAGAGGATGGGCCACGCGGAGGTGGGGCAGTACCTTGCCGGCCGCCTGCTGGTGATGCCCTCGCGCTGGCTGCTCGAGGCACGGCGGGAAGTCAATCGTTTTTCAGTGATCACCGAGTTGCCCAAAATGGATCTGCCCACGCTCGTCCTGGTTGGCGACGCATTTGGGAAGCTTGCCATCAATATGGCGCGCACCACCGCGGATCGTATCCCCGGCGCGCAATTCCGGATCCTGCAAGGTGGGGGCGACCCATCCAACCTGCTGGTACCGGCTTCCTTTGATCGGGCCGTCCTCGACTTCCTGGCGAAGCGAAGAAGTTAGGTAAGGACTGGGGTCATACCCAAAATCGAACCGTGCCGCGGCCCCGCACTACATTCAGAACAGAAACTGCAGGAAGCCCAGGACCGTCGACGCCAGGGTCGTCCCCTGGTCTGCGGACGGCCCCAGTTGCAGCACAAACGCCAAGAGCAAGACCGCGCTGGCGATGCCCAGTGACCACCAATCAATCAGTTTCCACCTTGGTTCGCGCCGTACCATCATGCCCCTCCCTTTTGATTTGCATAGATCAAACGTTCTATCCTATATTCCCATTATAGTAGAACTTATGTTCTAATGCAAGCCCTTTTTCTGGATTTTCGGGGGTAGTCGTGTCTGATCTTCCGGGTTGCTCCGAGCAACCCGGAAGGTAACCGTCGTGAAGGGAATGGGCCGGGTTCGGCCCACTATCTGAGCGGCGCACCTTGTGTATAATCGGACCCAGGAGAGGGAGCAGCATCTGTCATCGGTGGGCTTTTCGGCCCAATCCCAGTTCACCCATTCCTAATTCCTATCACGCCAAAGGAGGCAACAATGCGCAAGGAAATCTTCACAGAGAAGGGTGCCACGCCCAAGGGTCCGTATTCCCAGGCAATCGTCGCTGGGGGTCCAATCGTCTACGTCTCAGGCCAGGGCCCGGTCGACCCCGTCTCGGGTGAGCTCCGGATCGGCAGCTTCCGCGAGCAGGCCGAGTTGGTCTTCGACAACATCACCACCCTGCTGGAGGCCGCGGGGACGTCCTGGGCCAACGTGGTTCGCGTGGGCGTCTTCCTGGCCGACCTGAGCAACTTCGGGGAGATGAACGAGGTCTACCAGCGATACCTCCAGAAGCCCTATCCCGCCCGTACGACGGTGGGTGCGGGGCTCTCCGGTGGGATGCTGATCGAGGTGGACTGCATCGCCGTCGTCCCACAGGAGTAGCCCTGATGCGCAGCGACGACCTGATGACGCCTGTGGTCGTCATCGACCTGGATCGGATGGAGGCGAACATCGCCCGGCTGCAGGGATACCTGGACGCGCATGGGATCGCCAACCGTCCGCATATCAAGACGCACAAAGTTCCCGCCATTGCTCGCAAGCAGCTCGCGGCGGGCGCGGTCGGCATCACGTGTCAGAAGGTGAGCGAGGCCGAGGCGATGGCGAACGCCGGGTTGGACGACATCTTCCTGCCCTACAACATCGTCGGTGCGGCCAAGCTCGACCGGCTGATGGCGCTGGCCCGCCGCATCCGGCTCAGTGTGACGGGCGATTCTGTATTCACGGTGCAGGGCTACGCAGAGGCCGCCGGACGTGCCGGGATCGAGCTGCCGGTACTCGTCGAGTTCGACACCGGCGCCCACCGCTGCGGCGTGCAATCGCCGCAGGAGGCGGCGGAGCTGGCACGGGCGGTCGCGGAGGCACCGGCCCTGAGTTTTGGGGGTCTGATGACCTTCCCGCACAACGCCGAGAGCGATGACTTTGTGCGCGCGACGCGGGCGTTGCTGGCCCCGGATGGGCTGGAGATCGCCTGTGTGAGCTACGGTGGGACACCGGCAGCATGGTCTGCCCACGAGCGGACCGAGGTCACCGAGTACCGCGCGGGCACCTACGTCTACGGGGACCGGGCGACTCTCAGGTCCGGCGCGATGACGCTCGATCAAATCGCCCTGAGTGTGGCCTGCACCGTCGTCAGCCGGCCGACCGCAGATCGCGGTATCCTCGATGGGGGAAGTAAGACTTTCTCGTCGGACCTCTCGGGGTTGGAGGGGCACGGCCTGATCCTGGAGTATCCGGAGGCACGGTTCTACTCGATGTCGGAGGAGCACGGGCATGTGGACTTTTCGGCCTGCGCGCACAAGCCCGAGATCGGTGAGCGCGTGACGGTGATCCCGAATCATTGCTGCCCGGTCAGCAATCTCTTCGACGAGGTCGTCGCCGTGCGCGGCGGTCACATCGAGGCGGTCTGGCCCGTCGCCGCCAGGGGCACCGTCACCTAGTCAAGATCAGACCGGTTCGTAGTGACCGCTTCAGCGGTCTCCCGTTGGTGTCACCGGCAGAACGACTGAAGTCGTTACTACTAACCTTGGAGGACGCTAAAGACTGAGGCCGTTCGAAGCGTCGTGGTCTACTCCTCGGCCGGCAGCAGCGCGCGGGCGAAGATCAGATATCCGGTGTGGGCGACCATCCGATCGACCGGTCGCAGCCGAGCGGGAATCGGTTTATAGGGACGCAGCAACAGTTCCTCGACCTCGGTGAAGCCAAAGGGCCGCATCTCGAGGTTTCGCAGCAGCACGCCTACCTGGTTGATGGTCGGCACCAGGCTGCAGAAGAAGCCGCCGCCGCGGAGTGCTGCGTGGACCTGTTCGAGATAGAGCCACGGCTCCCGCACATCGAGGATGGCAGCGTCGAGCCCTTGCTCGTCGAAGCCCTCCTCGATGTCGCGGACTTTGAAGGTGACGTAGCCAGCCAGGCCGACTCGCAATAGATTGTTCTCGGCGATGGCCTGCATCTCCGGTCGCACCTCATAGCTGTAGACGTGGCCTTCGGACTGGACCATGCGCGCCAGCGCCAAGGTCAGTCCTCCGCTGCCCGTCCCGGCTTCGAGCACGCGCGTGCCGGGCCCGATGTTCATCTTCATCAGCATATAGCCGATCTCTTTGGGGTAGATGATCTGCGTGACACGGCGGACGTCGCGGATCATCTCATCGAGCGAGGGCGGTAGAATCGTGTAGCCGTAACCCAAATGCGTCTCGACGGTTTCACCCCAGCGGCGACCGATGATCGCATCGTGAGTGACGACGCCGTGATGTGTTTGGTACTCGAGGCCTGACTGCATGCGGACGATCGCGGGTTTCCGGTCACTCCCGGTCAGGAGCACGAGATCCCCGGCACTCACGTAGTTGCGTTCGGCCATATCGTCGGGCTCCCGGCTGGTGGTGGATTTCGGCAAAGTTCAGCTCCCTATTCTTTTACAAATCACTGCAAAGGCATTATAATCAACGGAAGATAGACCTGCAACCTCACGGGGGAGACACGTATGCCTGACGAGCAAATCGATCGCATGGCCATCACCATAATCGATGGAGGGCAGTCAAAGGATCTCCTGAAGGCCCTCAACGAGCAACAGTTCCCGGTAACCACCTTGGATGCCGTCGGTGGTTTCCTGCACGAAGCTATGGTCACGCTGGTTGTTGGGATGTCTGAGCCGCGCTTGCCGATCTTTTTCTCATTGGTTCGTGAGAAGTGTCCCAGCCGAATCCGCTATGTGCCGATGGGTGTCGAGCTGTCCCTCTCACCGGGTTATCCAATGATGATCGAAGCACGGGTAGGGGGTGCGACGGTCTTTGTGCTGCCGGTCGAGCGCTTTGTGCAATTGTGAGGAGAGCAGAGATGAAACTAGTTGTCGCGATCGTCAAGGATTCGGATGCCATGGACGTTTCAGATGCCCTCGTCGAGAACGATTTCCGGATGACGCGCATAGCGAGTACCGGTGGGTTCTTGCGCCGCGGGAACGTGACGCTGCTGATTGGCGTGGATCAGGAGCAACTGGAGTTGCTCTTTGCGACAATCCAGGCGGCTTGTCGCCCACCTGAGAACCCGAATGAGCACAAGGCGACCATCTTCGTTTTGCCCGCTGAGGACTTTGTCCAACTCGGGTAAATCAGGGGAGTCACAATATGCCGGAGAAGGTTGAGCAGCGAGCCTACCACGGTCAGCTCGATCCGAAAGAACTTGCCCAGGACCTCGTACTGCGCTTCAACGAGGGAGAGACCCAGGCTCACTGGTTAGCGGGGGATGCCGGCCGTGCCGTCGTGCAGATCCAGAACCGTCAGATGGAGTACGAAGATCCGACGACCGCGGTGACCATCCATATTTCGCCCACCGCTACGGGGATCACCGTAGCGGTCAGTGAGCAGAAGCTGCTGAGCGTCGCGGCGGATATGGCCAAGAGTGGCGTGCAGGCTTGGCTCAACCCTTTCCGACTCCTCGGCGATCTTGATGATATTGCACGCAATGTACGCTGGCTGGGCCTGCGCTCTGAGGTGTGGAAGGCTGTTGATGAGTACTGCCAGGCCCAGGGAAGCGCGCGTGGCGTTGCGGGCACGCTCATGCACGTCATCTGCCCCTATTGTGGTACGCCGAATGATATCGGCGCCCAGAACTGCAAGGCATGTCAGGCGCCGTTGGCGGAGGCGCAGCCTATCGTCTGTGGACGGTGCGGGTTTCTCAACGATCCTGAAGCCACGTTGTGCGTCAATTGCGGTGCTAAGCTGTAGGCCTGGCGAACCCTTGACGACGCCTTTATGTGAGGGGAGTCGGGATTGAGAGACGAGGCGTTGAGCGGCAAGATTCGTGTATTGATTGCCAAGCCGGGGCTGGATGGCCACGATCGAGGGGCAAAGATCGTTGCTCGCGCCCTGCGGGATGCCGGGATGGAGGTCATCTACACCGGACTACGGCAGACCCCCTCGATGGTGGCAGAGGCGGCGCTGCAGGAGGACGTTGATATCGTAGGCCTCTCAATCCTGTCCGGCGCACATATGGCGTTGGTCCCCCGGATTATTGAGGCGCTCCGCCAGCGCGGCCTGGACGATGTCCCGGTCTTCCTGGGCGGCATCATTCCCCAAGACGATATCCCCGAGCTCCATGCGATGGGCGTGGCGATGATTTTCGGCCCCGGCACCACGACCCAATCCATTATCTCCTGCATACGCGAGACGGTGGAAGGCGACGCCTTTGACGAAAGCGTCTAGGCAGCTTCCCGATGGCCTGCACCTCGTCTCTCAGGCGCTGAAGGGCGATCGGCGTGCGACGGCTCGCCTCCTGACCCTGGTTGAAAACGGCCACCCCGAGGGCCAGACCGCGTTGGCGGAGCTCTATCCCCGTTCAGGACAAGCGCACATCGTCGGCTTCACGGGGTCGACGGGCGCCGGCAAAAGCACCCTGGTCAACGAGGTCGTCCGGGAGTTCCGTCTCAAAGCACTAGAGGTAGCCGTCGTGGCTGTGGATCCGACCAGCCCCTTTTCCGGCGGCGCATTGTTGGGCGATCGACTGAGAATGCGTGATCTGACCGACGATCCGGGTGTGTTCATCCGCAGTATGGCCTCAAGGGGACATCCGGGTGGCATTGCCCACGCGACCCGTGGGGTGGTCACAGTTCTCGACGCCCTGGGCATCCCTATGATCCTCGTGGAGACCGTGGGCGCCGGTCAGGTCCAGGTCGATGTCGCCCGAGTTGCCCACACGGTCGTGCTGGTCGAGGCACCCGGCATGGGGGATGACGTTCAGGCGCTCAAAGCGGGCCTGATGGAGATCGCGGACATCATCGTCGTCAATAAGGCAGATCGCCCGGAGGCTCACCGGACGGTCCAGGCGCTGCGTGCCGCGCAGATGCAGATTCTCGGATTGGGGGAAGGGGATGCCGGCTGGGCGGTTCCTGTGCTCGAGACCAGTGCCCTTGAAGCGGAGCGGGATCGGCGCGCTGGTGGAGGCGATTGGCCGGCACCGTGCCTACCTCGAATCGAGTGGCGGATGGGAGCTTCTACGCTCTCGTCAGGCCCGGGCAGAGGTAGAGACTTGGTTGCAGTGTTACCTGCGGGCGTGGATCGCTGGACGATTGGACGAGGAGCAAGTCGACGCCGCAGTGTCGACCGTTCTACGTCGTGAGCAGGATCCGGCATCGGTCGCACGGGAGTTGCTGGCTGCCGCGCTGGAACGTTCGCACAGCCTGTCCTGAGCGAAGCGTAGGGTTCAAACGCATTAGCTGTATTCTAACCATAATCGCAAGGGGGGACCTCGATGGCAGACGTAGGATGTGCTAGTGAAATCCTCTTATATGGCGGGACCGGCTCTCCTGATTTGGCTTCCCAGATTGCCAAGTATCTCGACCGCAACCTATGTAAGCGTGAGGTGATTACCTACCCCAACACCAACCTTTTCGTTCGCCTCGGTTCCAGCGTGCGCGGTCAAGACGTCTTCATCATCCAGACCACGTCAGCGCCCACCAATGATAACCTGATGGAATTGTTGATCTTCATCGATACGCTGAAGCGTGCGTCGGCCGGGCGGGTAACGGCGGTCATTCCCTATCTGGGCTACGCACGTTCCGACAAGAAGGACCAACCGCGCATCCCGATCACGGCCCGCCTCGTCGCTGACATGATCGGCGCTGCAGGCGCCGACCGCTACATTACGCTGGACCTGCATTCGGGCCAGATCCAGGGCTTCTTCAGCATCCCGGGTGACGTTATCACGGCGTTCCCGCTGCTGGCCGACTATATGCGGCAGAAGGATTTGCAGAACGCTGTGGTGGTTGCGGCCGATCTGGGCTTTGCGAAGAAGGCACGCACGTTTGCCACCGAGCTCGATCTCCCTGTCGCCTTTGTGGAGAAGCGACGGATCGACATGCGTACCGAGGCGCTGACGGTCATCGGGGAGGTGTCGGGCAAGGACGCCATCATTGTGGACGACGAGGTCGATACGGCCGGTACGATCTGCGATGCGGCTTCGGCGCTGTCTCAGGCGGGCGTGCGCGACATCTATGGCTGCTTTGTGCACGCGATTCTCTCGGCCGATGCGGTCGATCAACTCCGGCGACACCCATTCACCGAGCTTGTCATGACCGACTCGGTGCCGATTCCGCCGGAGAAGAAGATGCCCAACATGACGATTATCTCGGTCGCCCCACTCCTGTCGGGCGTCATCCAGCGTGTGCACCTCGGGCGAAGTGTGGGGGAGATGTTCGATCCGTATCACGGATATAGTTGAGCGGCGAGAGCGGTACCGCTTCTCAATGAGGTGAAGCCAGGATCGCACGGCGTCCGACGCCGTACGATCGTCGAAAGAACCTAGAGTGGTACCAGGCCCAAGCTGATCCTGATGGCTTCGTCCACCCGCTGCATCGTTTGTGTGGACAGATGCCCCCAGTACCGTCCCAGCCGCTGCTTGTCGATCGTTCGGATCTGGTTCAGGAGCACGATCGAGTTGCGGCGCAATCCTCCTTCCGGGGCCTTGACTTCGACTTGCACGTCGTAGCGCGCGTTGTCCCCCGAGGTGAGAGCTGCCACGATTAGCACTGGGCTGTAAAGGTTGCCGATGTCATTCTGGATAATGAGCGCGGGACGGGCTTTGCCCTGTTCCGAGCCCACAACCGGCTCAAGGTTTACCGTCCAGATGTCCCCTCGCCGGAAGCGCCGCCCCGTCACTCGTCTTCCTCAATCGGGACATCGTTCTCCGACCACACTTCATCCTCAAGAGCGCGCCACTCTTCAGCTAGTGTCTGGTCGCGCTCGGCGCTGGCCTGGTAGCCCTCAACCAGCCTCTCTCTCAGGGCCGACCTCTGTTGCTCCTGGATGTAATAGGTCACCGCGTCGGCGATGAACTTGCTGTAGCCGCGTGGCTCTGCCTCCTTGCGAATGACTTCCATGATCTCGGAGGGAAGTGTCACTGTGACTTTCACCTTTTGAGACACGTCGCACCTCCTGTTATACCTTCATTGGAATGTACATAGTATACAGCGAATTGACTGTATTATCAACAGGGGCAGGGAGTCAGAGATTACAGGGTCAGAGCGTGCTTCCTGACCTGGATTGTGCCTCGCCGGGACCTGCCACCCGGAAAGATTGTCCCACGTCCCCTGTACCCCGTGAGCGCAGATGCTAAGATTGCGCCTCTACCATCGCCCCAGCGGCCTGCTGAATTGCGGTCAGTTTGTAGGCCCTGCTCCAGCGGTTGACGGGCAGCAGATCCCAGACCGAGGCACGAACGTGGCGGATCCAGCGTTCCATACTCGCCAGACAGGTGATCATCCCGCCACCGCTGCCCCCGGCCGCCGCGACGGCGAGCACGGGCTTACCTGCCAGGCCACTCTGGTCGCCGCGGGTAGCCTCACAGCGGCGGAAGCGGTCGGTGAACGCTTTGGCGGATTCACTCATCTCCCCCCAGTAAACGGGTGTGACCAGGATCAGCGCATCTGCAGCGCACGTCCTGGCGTGAAGGGCCTGGAAATCATCCTCGACCTGGCACTCATGCTCCGGCGAGCAGGTGCCCCAGCCATTGTTGCATGCCTGGCACATGCCGACGTCGAGATCGTTAAGTCGCACTTCCTCGACGGTCGCGCCTGCCGCGCGTGCACCCTCCAAGGCTGCGTTGGCACAGGCAGCGGTCAGGCCGTCACGGTTCGGACTCGAATAGATGACAAGGACGTTCATGGCTTTCTCCTATGGTGATGTCGTTGGGGTTTCGCTGCCTGATATCATAGCATCGCCCGGCGTGAACCTCAAGGGCAGAAGACCTTTGGGGTTTCTTTGTCTAGCAGGCACTCACTCGACAGAGAAACCCCAAAGGTCTTGACGCTAGGCTTCCTCGATGCCCTGGCGCAGCGCTGCCACGAAGTCACGGGCCGCTGCTACGGGATCCTCGGCTCCACCAATCGCCTTGATCAGAGCGCTGCCGACGATCACGCCGTCGGCCAGACCGGCGACCTCTGCAGCTTGCTCGGGCGTGCCGATGCCAAACCCGACGGCGAGGGGCTTTGACGTCGCGGCTCTGACCCGGGCGACAAACTCCCCCAAATCGCGGGTCAGTTGGTCTCGAGCACCCGTCACCCCCACGAGCGAGACCAGGTAGACAAAGCCGTCCGAATGCTCGGTGACGGTGTAGATGCGGGCGGCGTCGGAGGTCGGCGCGACGAGGTAGACCAGGTCGAGACCCGCCGCCTGCAGCACAGGCTGCACGCTCTCTGCCTCTTCCGGAGGCAGGTCCGGAATGATCACGCCGTCGATACCGGCAGTGGCGGCCTCGCCTGCGAAACGCTTGATGCCGAGTTGAAGGACGGGATTGTAGTATCCCATCAGGACAAAGGGGATTTTCACTCCTGCGGCGCGCAGGGCCCTGGCTTGGGACAGGCAGCGCGAAAGGCTCATTCCGTTCTCCAGCGCTCGCTGGGAGGACGCCTGGATCGTGGGTCCGTCCGCCAGAGGATCGCTGAAGGGAACGCCCAACTCGATCAGATCGGCACCGGCCTCTGCGATGGCGGGCACGAGCGAGAGCGCGCTATCGCGTTCGGGATAGCCCATCGTGAGATAAGGCATCAGCGCCGTACGCCCCGCCTGTCTCAACTGTTGAAATGTGGCTTCTATACGGCTCAAAGGGACCTCCGGGAAGCAAGGATGTAAGAATCGTAGAATACAAGAATACAGAATCAGCGAAAAAGCGAGTGAGCGAAAGAGCGTAAGCGCGAGACAACGAACGAGAGAGCAGCCTTCGATCATATCGTCACCGGCTACGTCAGCCTCACCCCCAGCGCTCCCGCGACCGTATGCATATCCTTATCCCCACGACCGCTGATGTTCACGATGATCAGGTTGTTGGGCGACATCTGTGGAGCACGCTTGATCGCCTCCGCAACGGCGTGGGCGCTTTCCAGCGCAGGGATGATGCCCTCCAGTTCGCTGAGCCGTTGGAGCGCATCCAGGGCTTCATCGTCGGTGGCGTAGGTATAGTCGGCACGGTCCACGTCGCGCAACCAGGCGTGCTCCGGCCCAATCGCGGCATAGTCCAACCCGGCGGAGATGCTGTGGGTCAGCGCGATCTGTCCGTCGGAATCCTGCAGCACGTAGGTCTGGGTCCCGTGGAGCACGCCCAGTCGACCTCTCTCGGGATCGGCGAAGCGGGCAGCGTGTCGCCCGCCCTCGATGCCCGTTCCCCCGGCCTCCACGCCGACCATAGCCACGTCCAGGTCGTCCAGGAACGGATGGAAGAGGCCGATGGCATTGGAGCCCCCGCCGACGCACGCGATGAGGAGGTCGGGCAGCCGTCCCTCGGCGTCGAGGATCTGTTGTCTCGCCTCTACCCCGATGACGCGTTGGAAATCGCGGACAATGCGCGGGTAGGGATGGGGGCCCAGCGCCGACCCGAGCAGATAGTGCGTGCTCTCCACGTTGGTGACCCAATCGCGAATGGCTTCATTGATGGCATCCTTGAGCGTGCAACTGCCGCTATCCACTGCGCGAACATCCGCACCGAGAAGCTTCATACGGAAGACGTTGAGGCTCTGGCGCTCGATATCGGTGGTGCCCATATAGATAACACACTCGATCCCCAGCAGCGCGCAGACGGTGGCCGTCGCCACGCCATGTTGCCCCGCGCCGGTCTCTGCGACGATGCGGTGCTTACCCATCCGCCGTGCCAGAAGCGCCTGGCCCAAAGCATTGTTGATTTTGTGTGCGCCGGTGTGCGCCAGGTCCTCGCGCTTGAGGTAGATCCGTGCCCCGCCCAGCGCCTCTGTCAGCCGGTGGGCGGGCGACAAAGGGGTTGGGCGTCCGGCGTAGGTATGCAACAATTCGTCGAGCTCCGCTCGGAATGCCGGGTCGGCACGGGCTTTGTCGTAGGCCGTCTCTAGTTCCTGCACTGCGGGCACCAGGATCTCCGGGACGAACCGGCCGCCGTAGGCGCCGTAGTAAGGGCCGTCGGACAATAACAGTGTCTTGTGAGTCGTGGTCATTGAGTAACTCCGTGATCGGCAGTGCTTGCGCGCACCGCGGCCGTGCTCGAACGCACTGCTTCGATAAATGCTCTGACTTTCGTATGGTCCTTGCGCCCCTTCGCCACCTCGACGCCGCTGGAGACGTCGACGCCCCAAGGCTGCATCTCTCTCGATGGCATCGGCGACGTTCTCCGGCGTCAGACCACCGGCCAACATCATGACACATCGTTCGGCAAGCCATCGGGCGATGGTGACATCGGCGCCGTTCTCCTGTGCCCCCCGCGACCGTGTGGATGGTACGCATCGACCAGCAGCTGCGGACGGTCGGGACGTCGTGGTGCAGCGGTATCAACGTAGGCGTGGTAAGCTGCGGCTGCTTCATCCCGCGTTTGTGGCCGAATCGCCTTGAAGGCACAGGGCTGCAGTGCGGTCACGACGTCGGGTGGTTCGCTGCCGTGCAGTTGGGCGAGGTCGAGCCCCGACTGTGCCATCGTTGTCCTCACCACATCTGCGGGCACGTCGACGAACACGCCCACGCAGCGTGGCGCCTGGATGCCGAACTTCGCCCAGAGCGCGCCGGTGATGGCCCGCACGGCGTCGATCGTGACATAGCGTGGGCTGGGCGGATGGAATATGAAGCCCAGGAAGTCCGCTCCGGCCTCCGCCGCGACGACCGCGTCGTCGATGTTGGTGATGCCGCAGATCTTGATCTTAGTCATAGGCAGGGCCTCCGGCGGTCAGGGCTGGGAAGCGAGGGCGGTGAGGTCCCGGTGTGACGGTGACGGGTGACGCGCGACGATTGATCGGAAGTTCTCACTTTCTCATCCTCTCGCCTTGTCGCTCATTCCTGATTCTTTCATTCCCCATTCAGTTCTCCCGCCGCCACCAGCGACCGCACCATCGCCGGCGTGTCGGCTGCGGTAACGAGGGCTGTGCCCACGAGCATTGCGTCGACGCCGATGTCGCGGAGCCGGCGTACGTCGGCGGGGGTGTGGATGCCGCTCTCCGCGACGAGCATCGTCCCGCTCGGGGACGTAGGGGCGCAGGCTGGCGGTTGTCGCCAGGCTGACGTCAAAGGTGCGCAGGTCGCGGTTGTTGATGCCGACGATCTGCGGGTCGAGGGCGAGCGCCCGGTCCAGTTCTTCGCGGTTGTGCACCTCGACGAGGACAGCCATCCCCATGTCGAAGGCCAAGGCTTGAAGGTCGCGCAAGCTGGCGTCGTCGAGCGCGGCGACGATGAGCAGGATGGCGTCCGCCTCGTGGGCGCGGGCCTGGGCCACCTGGTAGGGATCGAGGATGAAGTCCTTGCGCAGTACGGGGAGCGAGACCGTGGACCGGATGGCGTGCAGATCCTCCAGGCTGCCGTGGAAGAAGCGCTGATCGGTAAGCACGCTGATCGCCGCAGCGCCGTTGCTCTCATAGATCCCGGCCTGGCCGGCAGGATCGAGGTCCGGCCGCAGATCCCCGGCGCTCGGCGATGCACGCTTGACCTCCGCGATGAGCGAGACGCCCGGAGCACGGAGGGCGGCAAGGAAGTCCCGCGGCGCGCGCCGCGTGCGCTGCCGCATCGCGGACGTCTGCCGGCGGCTGTCGCTCTTTCTCCCGTGCGATCTCCACACGCTTGTGGGCGATAATCTCGTCCAGGATCGTTCCGGTGATCATCTCTGTCTATGCCGCTTGGGCAGCCAGCCTCTGGCTGGTACGGATGAGCGCCTGCAGCTTTTCGAGCGCTGCACCACTGTCGATGCTCTCGGCCGCCTGCGCAATGCCGCCCGGCAGATCGGTCGCCGTGCCGCTCACCAGCAGCGCGGCGCCGGCGTTGAGCAGCACCACGTCTCGCCGCGGGCCGCGCTCCCTGCCGGAGAGCAGGGCGAGGGTGATGGCCGCGTTCGCCTCAGGATCACCGCCGGCAAGCTCCTCCCGCGTTGCCAGCTCGAAGCCCACGTCCTGCGGGTCCAGGGTCTCCGTGACGACCGTGCCGTTAGTGTCGCCGACGCCGAAGTGGCTCACGCGGTTGGGTCCGGTGGTCGTCAGTTCGTCGAGCCCGCCGTGGCCGTGGACGACGTACGCCGCGCGCGATCCCAGCGCCTTGAGGACGTGGGCGAGGACGTCGGTGAGGGCCGGGTCGTACACGCCGAGCAGTTGGGCTTTCGCGTCCGCGGGATTGGTCAGCGGGCCGAGGATGTTGAAGATCGTCCGCACGCCGAGTTCGCGACGCGGCCCGATGGCGTATTTCATGGCGGGATGGAGCAGCGGGGCGAAGAGGAAGCCGATGCCGATCTCATCGATGCATTGTGCCACCTGGTCAGGCGTCAGCTCCAGGGCTACGCCCAGAGCCTTGAGGACGTCGGCGCTGCCCGACTTGCTGCTGACGCTCCGGTTGCCATGCTTGGCGACGTGGACGTTCGCGCCCGCGACCACAAAGGCCGTCGTGGTGGAGATGTTAAAGGTCCCGGCTTTGTCACCCCCGGTCCCGCACGTGTCGATCAGACTGTCGTGGCTGGGATGGACCCTGGTCGCTGCCCGGCGCATCGCACGCGCACAGCCGGTGATCTCGTTCACGGTCTCGCCCTTGGCACGGAGGGCGATGAGGAAGCCTGCTATCTGCGCCGAGGTGGCCTCTCCCCCATGACCTCGTCCATCACATCCTCGGCCTCTTCCGCCGAGAGGGACTGTCCCGCAAGTAGTCGATCAATTGCTTCGCGGATCATGATAACCTCCGTACAGGTTGAGGAAATTGCTCAGAATGGTCTTGCCGTGCTCGGTCAGGATACTTTCGGGGTGAAACTGCAGGCCGACCACGGGCGCGCTCCGATGTTCCAATGCCATGATCTCCCCTTCCGTCGTGAAGGCGGTTACCTTCAGACAGTCGGGCACGGGTTCGTGGACGAGAAGGCTGTGGTAGCGCATCCCGGTGAAGGGACTGGGCACGCCATCGAAGATGGATTGGCTGTAGTGATAGATGGGGCTTGTCTTGCCGTGCATCAGACGCGGCGCTGCGTCGATCTTTCCGCCGAAGGCCGCCCCGATGCACTGGTGCCCGAGGCAGACCCCCAGGATCGGCGTCGTCGTGTAGAGCGCCCGGATCAGCTCGACGGAGATGCCTCCATCCTCCGGCGTGCCCGGCCCGGGCGAGATGATGACGTGGCTGGGGTGAAGCTGCCTGACCTCGTCGAGTGTGATCGCATCGTTGCGTTTCACGACGATGTCGGCCCCGAGCTCGCCCAGGTATTGCACCAGGTTATAGGTAAACGAATCGTAGTTATCGATCACCAGTATCATCGCTCTCTCCTCCTTAGATTCCTTCCTCTGCCATCCGTATGGCCGTACTGAGTGCCTCGGCCTTATGCAGGGTCTCGTGGTACTCACGCTCCGGGTCGCTATCCGCGACAATGCCGGCCCCGGCCTGCAGATAGGCCGTCTGGCCTCGCATCACGATGGTGCGAATCGTGATGCACGTGTCCATATTGCCGTTGAAGCCGAAGTAGCCGACGGCCCCGGCATACGGCCCACGCCGCAGGCCCTCCAGCTCCTCGATGATTTCCATCGCCCTGACCTTAGGCGCGCCGCTTACCGTACCCGCCGGGAAAGTGGCCCGCAGCAGATCGAAAGCGTCGAGGCCCTCGCGCAGTTGGCCTTCGACGTGGCTGACGAGGTGGATGACGTGAGAGTAGCGCTCCGTTACGAACAGCTCCGGCACGTGGATGGTGTTGAACTCGCAGACGCGACCGAGATCGTTGCGCCCCAGATCGACGAGCATCACGTGCTCTGCGCGCTCTTTCGGATCGGCCAGCAGTTCCGCCTCCAGTCGCTTGTCATCGGCGGCATCCTTCCCCCGGGGTCTCGTTCCAGCGATGGGGCGGACGGCGGCGGTGCGATCCTGCAGGCGTACCAGCACCTCCGGCGACGACCCGATCAGGCAAGTCGCGGGCTCGCCTCCCAGGTCGAGGAAGAACATATAGGGGGAGGGATTGACCCGGCGGAGGGTCCGGTAGATGCTGAACGGCTCGGCCTCCGTAGGGCGGGCCAGCCGCTGCGAGAGGACGACCTGAAAGGCGTCACCTGCCTTGATGTAGGCTTTCCCTGCGCGCACCGCGGCCTCGTATTGCGGCTGCGTCATCGTCGAGGAGAGAGCGTGGCCATCGGCCCGTGCCGCGGTGGGTGGCAGGGACAGGGGCGCCTGGAGCTTCGTTTCGAGCGCATCGAGCCGTGACACCGCCTCCTCGTATGCTGCCTCGATGTCGCTCCCCGCGGGGACGTGGGCATTGGCGAAGAGCAGCAGCCGGTGCTGAACGTGATCGAAGACGACGAGCGTGTCCGTGATAAGGAGGTGAAGGTCCGGCAGTCCCAGGTCATCGGTGTCCTCGTCGTCGGGCAGGTGCTCGAAGAAGCGCACGAGGTCATACCCGAGGTAACCCACGGCCCCGCCGAAGAAACGCGGCAGGCCCGTGACCAGATCGTGGACCGGCGCGATGGGCTGAAATCGGCCGAGCACGGCCTTGACGACATCCAGTGGATCCTCATCCTCGGCGAGGCTGCGGATCTCGGTACGATCGCCCTCAACCAGGGTTAGCTCTCGCCCGCGGGTGATGATCTGGCGTTGCGGATTGAACCCCAGGAATGAGTACCGTCCGATCTGCTCCGCACGCTCCACGCTCTCCAGCAGGAAGCTCGGTCCCGTGCCTCGCAGTTTGAGATAGACGGAGACCGGCGTCTCCAGGTCGGCCGGCAGTTCCCGATAGACGGGCACGAGGACACCCTGTTGTGCGCCCTGTCGAAACTGGCTGCGTGACATCTGTCTTTGTGTCGTGTTCATTCTCACTCCCCCTCATCCTCGGCTGGGAAAACAAAAAACGCCTCTCATCCCTAAAAGGGACGAGAGGCGTTTTGCTTCCCGTGGTGCCACCCTACTTGAGCTGGTGTGTGATGCCTATATAAACGCAAAAAATCGCGTCGTGTGACGCGATTAGCCAGCTCCACTCTTGCAGGTACGGGTTATGTTCCAGCTACAACCGATACCCTCTGCCTTGATAACGGTGGCGACTCCGGCCGACCCCACCCAGATCCGTCCCCGGATACATGTTCGGGCTGGCAGCTCCCCGGTCCATTCACATCTGCCGTGTGCGAGTGAGCTTTCACCGCTGGGCTCACATCTCTGGCGCGCGTGCCGATGTTACTTCTCCGGTTCAACGCTGTTCTGTATTTAGATTGTGACCAATAGTACCCGAAAGTCGTGCTGGTGTCAAGTATGAAAAAAACGTTGGAACGTTCAAACGTTTGAACGTTCCAACGTTTTAGCCCCTACGTCCGGTCGTACACGGGATCCCTGCCCACCCAGCGGCCCGGCAGCACGGACGGGATCTCGGCGCGATCCTCGGGCGTGAGCTGGAAGTCGAGCCGCCCCAGCGTGTCGTTGAGCTGACGCAGATTCCTGGCTCCGATGATGGGGCTGGTGATGCGCGGCTCCGCCATAACCCACGCGAGGGCTAACTGCGCCGGGGTGACGCCGCGTTCCGCCGCGGCCTCGACGAAGGCCTCCACGATGTCGAATGTGGTCTCGGTGTAGTAGCGCTGGCGATAGGCCTCCGAGTCGCTCAGACGCGTATCCTCGGGAAGCGGCTGCCCACGCTTGTACTTGCCGGTCAATACCCCACCTGCCAACGGATTGTAGGGGATCACGCCCAGGCCCTCATTGGCGCACACGTCGAGGACCTCGTTCTCGATGCTGCGGTTGAGCGCGCTGTAAAGCGGCTGGATGCTCACGAACCGCGACTGGTGGTGCGTCGCCGCGAGCGCAAGGTACTTGGCGAGATGCCACCCCTTCAAGTTCGAACAGCCGATGTAGCGTACCTTGCCCTGGCGAACCAGGTCGTCGAGCGCCCCCAGCGTCTCCTCGGGCGGCGATTCGAAATCCCACCGGTGAATCTGGTAGAGATCGATCACGTCGGTCTGCAAGCGTTTGAGGCTGGCCTCCACCGCCCGCTGAATGTTGATCCGGGAGAGCCCGGCTTCGTTTGGCCCAGGCCCCGTGGCCCCGTAGACCTTCGTGGCCAGTACAACGTCGTCCCTGACGCCGCGCTCTTTGATCCAGCGGCCAACGATTTCCTCGGATGCCCCGCCGTTGTAGACGTTCGCGGTATCGAGGAAGGTGCCGCCCAATTCCACGAACCGATCCATCAAGCTGAAGGACATAGCCTCGTCGGCACCCGAGCCGAAGGTCATGGTCCCCAGGCAGATGCGTGATACTTTGAGCCCTGAACGTCCCAGTCTTACGATATCCATCGTTGTTTCTCCTTTCGTGAAAACACTACCACTCTATTTGCTGGAACTCGGCATTCTCCACCTGGTAGATCCAGATCTGGGGATTGACCAGGTCGCCGTTCGCGTCGAAGGTCATGTCGCCGAGCAGCGTCGGTGCGGGGTTCTCCCGCAGCGACGCGGAGATCTGGTCGGCCTTGATCGACCCGGCCTGCCGGACGCCGTCCGCAAGGACCTGCATCGCGACGTAACCATTGACGGAATAGGTGTCGGGATTCCTGTATTCTACCGCCTGATAGGCCTCAAACCAGGCCTGATCGCCCACGGCCCGTGGGCTGGGAGCGAACGCGCTCACGTACATACCCTCGGCTGTGCCGTCGGCCTCGTCAATCGTGGCTGCCAGAAAGGCGCCATCGCTGCACAGCATAGGCACGGTGATCCCGGCCCGGACCAGTTCCGTCCGCAGGTAGGGCGCCTCGATCTCGTAGCCTGCATAGAAGATGGCATCTGGGGAGGCCGCTTGAATCTGCGCGACCTCGGTTGCATAGGTCCCCTGGCCTTCCTCTACCTCGATCCGGGTGACGACCTCGGCACCCAAGGCCACCAACTCGTCACTGAGCGAGGATGCCAACCCCTGTCCATATTCCGTGTTGTTGAAAGCCACGGCAACCTTCTGGGCTCCCAGGTGCTCGACCAGGAAGCGGGCGTCGACCTTCGCCTGTACCGCATCATTGGCATTGACGCGGAAGAAGTTGGTATAGCCCTTCTGCGTCAGACTTTGCTCTGACGCCGTCGGCGTGATGACGACCAGGTCCATCTTCGAGTAGAGGGTCATAGCCGCAAGGGTTTGGCCGCTGTTCAGGTGACCGATGACGCCCAGGACCTCTGCGCCGCTTTGGAGCGCTGCCTGGATCTGGTCAACCTGGGCCACCGCGACGTCGCTATCCGACTCATCATCCAGCGGCTGTACCACGACGCGGTACCCCTCCAACCCACCGTCGCGGTTGATCTGTTCTGCGGCTAGCCGCACTCCTCCCAACACGGTCTGACCGCCGTTGGCCTGGAAGCCACTCAGCGGTACCGCGACATAGACAAGGACGTCCCCCTTCGTCGGGGCCTTCGCGCCGGCCCCGCCACACGCCACCAGTAACAGGGCAGCTACCAGCAGTATCAACCATTGCGGCATTCGCTTCATAGTTCTCGTCCTCCAAGAGGGCCTATTCCGGCTTAGCGCTTGTCCAGCGCCTCGGTGTAGAGCTGCTTTACCTGCGTCACCAGATCTCCCATCTGTCCCTGATGTCGTTGAACATCCGCCTTGAGGTGATCCAGGCGATTCTTCACCAGATCCCGCTCGGCTGCGATCACGTGCATCTCACTGACAGACCTGGCAAGAGCTGTCAGGCTTTGATTCAGCTGAGGCTCGGCCTGTTGCATCTGCGCATCCAGCAGCTTCAGGCTCTGCCAATCCTTGCCCAGCGCTTCCATCTCTGCGTTGAGCCGGTCGATGATGTCCGGGTTCTTCTCGTACTTCAATCGGGCCACCAGGGTTTCGATCAGACCTGGCAGCTCGCCGCGCCGTTTCTCCAGCCGGTAGTCGCGGCGGTAGGTATCGACGTACCGGGCAAAGAGCGCAGCTTGCGCCACCCAGTCATACATCATCCCCGCGATCTCGCCCAGGCCCGCAGCCTCGCCGGCATCCCCGGCGCGATTGAGATCCACCTCGACGTCGCGGATGTACTGGCTCATCGCATCGACCCGCTCGCGTAGCCCGGCATCCTGGATCTGCATCAGATCGAGACGATCGCGGAGCAATTGCCAACGCACCTTTGCCGAGGTAGTCGGGTCGGTGATGCTCGTCGCAACGATGATGCCCCAGGCGAAGAGCCCCAGAATCAACCAGAGCCAAAAGCCCGGCCACCAGGGGAAGGGCTTGGGCAGCAGCACACTCAACAGGATCGCGCCGGCGACCACCAGCGCGCTCTCGATCCGCAGGAACGCATACTGCAGCAAGGCGCCTGTGGCCTTCCCCTGTATCTCCGCTCTCAGGTTCGACATCCTCGAATCCTAGAAGTAGGTGGAAATGGTTCTGTAGAGCTCCTCGAGGTCGGTTTCATCAGCCCTGCGGAACTGCCCGCCCCCCGATAGGGCGATCTCCTGCAGGAGCTTTACGTCGGCATCCGACCCAAAGCCGATGGTGAAAACCACGATGCGCTGGGACTCGCTGTTGCTGAAGGCCCGCTGTAGTTCTATCTCGGTATGGCGACTGGCGTTCTCCAGCCCATCGGTCATGACCACGATGGCATTGATGGCCTCGGTGTCATTGATCTGCACGATCTGCTGGTGGGCTTCCCAGACCGCATCCAGCATGGCCGTGTTGCCACGAGGCTGCATCGCCCGGATCACGGCCTGGAGCCGCTGTCTGCCGTCATCGGTCAGCGTGCTCAGGGGCTCTACGCGTTTGATGTCGCTGCCAAACTCAATCAGGCCCACCCGGTCCCGGTCCCCCTGGATGTTGTCCAGGAAGGCCAGCAGCGCCTCCTTGGTGCTGTCCATCTTGGTGCCGTCCTCCATACTGCCGCTGGTGTCGACGACGAGGAAGACGTTGGTGGGCCGCTTGGTGTACTGCCACACGTTCTGTACGACCTGCACGACCTGCTGAGCCGGAATCTGGAGTGTGGTCTGCGGCTGACGCCAGTCCACGGCGTCGTTGCCGGTGAAAGGACTGTCCGGGCCATCCAGCGCGATCGAGAGATCTGCAGGGCGGTAGCCCGCAGCGAGCAACGTGCGTTGCGCTTCGCTGCCCGTCAGGAAGGTGACAAAGTCCTGGTAGGTGCGCCGCTGAGCCTCGGTCACGGTATCGAGCTCCAGGAGCGCGAGAGGATGATCGGCCCAGAGCGTGCCCTCCGCCGGGTAGATGGCGACCAACCGCTCGCTGGGCTGCGCCTGGTTCCACGCGATGACCACCTGTTCCTGTGCCACAAAGGCATCCAGGAAGTTCCGTCCCTCGGCGTGCAGCCGATCGAGGATCACAGCCTCGCCCTCACCATAGAAGCGGACGGTGGCTTCCACATTCCGGACGTATTCCAGCGTGCTGGTGGCTGTCGCCGCCTCCTCTGTGAGCCCACGCGTGAGATTCGCACCCGCATAGAACTCGGCCAGGGTTGCCAGCAGCCCGCTGGCGTTGTTGGTGCTGGGATGGTTCCACTTGAAGTTGGGGTCGCGGGTCGCCTTGAGCTGAATTTCCTGCCAGCCAAGGGGCTCGAAGGGCCAACCCAGATCCCGCGCCACACTTTCCCAAGCCACGACGACGACGGGGCTGACGGCATAGCGGATGGGCGTGCTCGCCCGCCGGTTGGCGATCGGAATGACCGAGCCCTGCACGCCACCTTCCACCGACGCAGCCCATCGCTGCTCCAGTTGGTGGAACCACAGGCTGCTGTCGGGCGCCAACGCCTGGAATGCAGGTGTGGCCTCCAAACTCTGGTCGACCATTTTCTCCGGCGTCAGTTCCAGCGTCTGGATAGGCAACGATCCATCGCCTGTGCTCTCGTTGAAGCTTTGCACCAACTGGTCGAAGACGGGTTTCATCGCCGGTGAGACGGCGATGGTCAGTTCACTCGCGCTGATGGCGTCACCGGGGGCCTGAGTGCCGCGTGGAAGTCTCTGGTTGATCCAATCCAGGGCGACGCGCCCCCCATAGACGGCGGCTCCCCCCAGGGCACATATCAGCCCCATCACGACGAGAAGTGTCGCCAGCCGCCTCTGCCGGCGCTGTATGTTGGGATCGGGCGGCAGGTTCAGTGGTGAGTCTGTTGGGTTGCTCATGTTATTCCGTCACGTTCAACTCAAACCATCGGAGCAGGGCCAGGAGCACGTCGCGGTCGGGGTTGCGCATCGCATCCGCTCGCGGTATCACGTTCTCGACGCCCCGGTCCTGCCACTTCACAAAGAGGCTGTCCGGCACAGCGTCCAGCGGAACCGCCGGATTTGCTGGGCGGAGCCCGTAGACCAGACCGGCCTGCTGTTGTTCGTCGCTGAGCAGGTAGTGCTCGAAATCGAGGGCTGCGTTCTTCTCCAACGCGGTCGTCTCGGGTCCCACCCAGACCGAGAACGGGAAGTCGAACCACGTGACATAGCGGGGATAATAGAGGTTGATGGGGTCTTCCCACCGGGTCAGGATCCCCTCCATATTGAGGAGCAGGTCTGTCTCCAGGAGCTGACCGCCGTCACCCACGCTGTAGCCGAAGAGTGCGAAATCCTCGGCGGTATAGGCGCTGGCACTGCTGAAGTCCGTCACCGCACCCATCAGCTCCTTCAGCCAGGCCTGGAAGTCGGGATTCGTCACATCGGCTACGCTGATGTCGGGCCGGCCGTAATATTCACCGGCAGCCGCGATCATCGCGTGCAACCCGGCCACGTTCTTGTTGGGGTTGGGCACCACGAGCTTGAAGTAACCCCAGCTAGGATCTCCCCCCAGCTCTGGCCATCCCCCCTGGGCCGTGGCTGCGTCGTGGATCGTATCCCAACTGATCTGGCCGTACTTGTCCTGCAGCACCTGGGCCCGGCTTTGGTAGATGCCCCATGTCAATAGGCTCGTCGCGATGGGGCGCGCCCGGTACTCACCATCGGTGAGGAAGACGTCGCGGCCCAGCCGCTCCTTGTAGGACGCATTTGCCAGCTCTACGAGGTATCGGCTTTCCGGGATCCATGCGGTTGGGAACTCTTCCAACGCGGCTTGGGCGGCCGGGTCCAGATCCTCGGGGTTGACGCCGGGCTCCAGCGCGCCAAAGGTGTTGCGATCCCAACGCCCCAACGCCGTGAGCCCATCCATTGCGACGATCTCGACCGTGACCGGTACTCCGTCGAGGCTGGGCGACGTTGCGTTATAGGCGTCTGCTGCATTTCGTACCCACGTCTCGATCGGCAGCGCCGTGATCACGCGCACCGTAATGGCGTCCGGGCGGTCCACGGTAATCGGCTGGCCGGCGTTCCCTGGTGTGGTCACCCCTCCGCTATCCGGCTGCAGGCCCCGGAAGGCCAGCGATGCGCCGACGATAACCAGCGCCACGACCACAATACCAACGAAAATCCAGCGTGTACGGTTCATGTTTTGTCCCCGGTCTCAGCGAATGCCAGAATCAAGAATGCAGAATCCAAGAATCAAGAATGGAAAATCAGCGAACGTCACAGTGAGCCTGAGGTACTCACTGCGCTGACATTCGCCGGCTTTTCGATTCTTCATTCTCTCATTCTGTTTTCTTCTTTTCATTACGAATTCATCTCCGGAAAGTTGCACCCTACGGTCGACCGGCGTTTTCCGAACGCCAGAGGCAGATCTCGCCCTGGTCATCTGCAGAGGCCAGCCACCGCCCGCCAGGGCTGAAGGTGACAGACCGAACGCGTCCTTTGTGTTCCGCCAATCTTCCCAGGAGGACTCTCCGCTGCAGGTGCCAGAGACGAACCTGGCCTCCCCAGTCTCCCGTGGCTGCCACGCTACCGTCGGGTGCGATGGCGAGCGTCGCGATCAGGTGAAGCGTGTCCCCGTTTTCGACAAGCTGGCCCTGTTCACGTCCGTACTTGGGGTCCCAAAGTCGGACCGTCTCGTCCCATCCGCCGGAGGCGAGGAGCTTTCCCTGGGAGTCAAAGCTCACGCAGGTCACCTGTGCCGTGTGGCCCGACAGCGCCCACATCTCCTGGCTTTGTCCGACGTCCCATACGCGCACCGTCCGGTCCCAGCCTCCGGCGGAGGCAATCGTCCGTCCATCGGGACCGATCGCCAGAGCCAAGACGCTTCCGGTATGCCCGCGCAGGTCAGCCTTCTGTGAGCCTGCCGGCGTCTCCCAGAGACGGATGGCGCCGTCGTGGCCGCACGAGGCGAGCGTCTTGCCGTCTGGAAAATAGGACACACCGGTCACCCCTCCGGTGTGCCCCCGGAGGCGCGGCACATCCTCCCCGGCTTCGGTCCAATGCCAGAGATAGATGCCCATATCGCCACTGCCCAATGCCAGGGCCAGGCCATCGGGACGCCAGGCGACACAGGTCAGAATGCCTGTCTGTTGACTCAGGGCCGGCGACTCCTGTCCATCGCCGGGGGACCTCGCGGCAGCCACCGGCCAGATACGCGCCACCGCGTCGAGCCCCACAGAGGCCAACTGTCGCCCATCGGGACCGAATGCGAGGCCGGAGACCTCGCCGTCGTGTGCCTGCCAGCGACGTGCCAGGCGGAACCCCGGCGCGGACCCTGCACCGGCCTGGGCGACGGAAGACTGCGATGTCGACGTTGCCTGAGATGCAAGCCCCAGGGCCTCGGCCCAGGTCCTGACGGCCCATTGTGCAGCCTCCACCGAAAGCGCCGTCGTCTCGTGCAGCTCCGCCGCCAACCGCGGCATCACCACCGTGTAGGGAAGCTGGGCGGTCATCTTGCGGAGATCGTCCGCGACGCCTTCCTCCAGCGCACTGATCAGCACGAAGATCTCCCGGCGATACTCACCACAGAAGTCTCGCAGCAGTGCCTCACAGCGTCGCGGGTCGTCACAGACGTCGCGGCCGTACTGGTCCAGGATGCGTTTGAGAGTCTGGCGCGGGACATCGTTCATCCGTTCCATGTGCATCGGCATTATAGGCCCTTGGCCGGGGTTGCCAATTGAAGTGCGTTTGAACGTTACCACGTTGGCACGTTGCGTCGGTGCCCGGCATCTGGATGACGGCTCCTCCTATAGTGCCGGGGATCTTTCGAAGTCCCCGGCACCGAGAGGCACTACACTTTGACACTATGCCGCGACGCTCGTACACTGGGCATCGAACACCTCTGTTGATACCAGAAAGGGGTCTCCGAACCTATGAACGCTCAAGTACGGACAATCTACGTCGGGGATAGCCCCGTCCGCAGCGACACCGGTCGCGTGGAGGGCGGCTACGCAGAGATGTTGGGGGAGACGTATCACTGCATTCGGGCCTACGACCAAATGCCACCTTTCTTCATAAGCGTGGTCAGCAGCTCGGACCACTGGATATTTATCTCGAGCACAGGCGGGCTCTCGGCAGGGCGCGCCAACGCCGAGTCCTCGCTCTTTCCTTACTACACGGACGACAAGCTCACCGAGAACAGCGACAACACCGGCCACGTTGCCGCGATCCTGGTCACCCAGGGCGGTCGGACGTGGCTATGGGAGCCCTTTCGGGCCGGGTGTCCGGGCGTGTATAGGACCGAACGGAATATCTACAAAAACCTTTACGGCGACAAGTTGATCTTCGAGGAGATCAACCACGACCTGGACCTCAGGTACTGCTACGCCTGGCGCACGAGCGAAGAGTTCGGTTTTGTCATGACCGCGTGGATCGAGAACCTTTCTCCCGAATCCCGGCAGGTGGCCCTGGTGTCGGGGCTGCAGAACCTCCTGCCCTACGGCGCGACGACGGCGCTGCAGACGGCGTTTAGCAACCTGCTCAACGGCTACAAGCGTAACGAGCTCGAGGCGGAGACCGGCCTGGGAATCTTCGGCCTCAGCTCGACGTTGACGGACCTGGCGGAGCCCAGCGAGTCGCTCAAGGCGACGACCGCCTGGCAGACCGGGCTGGAGGCCCCCTGCTATCTCCTGTCGACGCGGCAACTGGACGATTTCCGGCGAGGTCGCCCGGTTAGCCAGGAAACCGATGTGCGCGGCGTCCGCGGCGCCTATCTGGTCAACGCTGCCTTCGAGTTGGCGGGTGGGGAGCAGAAGCGCTGGTACGTCGTCGCGGAGGTCAATCAGGACGCCGGCAGCGTCGCCACGCTCATTAACGTGCTCAAGTGGGGAAGATCCGTCGACGGGCCGTCGGACACGTTGGCCGACCGCTTGGAGGTGGACATCGCGAGGGGCACCGAGGAGTTGGTGGCGATCGCCGCGGCCTCAGACGGCCTCCAACGCTCGGCCGATCGGGCGACGACGACCCACCATCTCTCGAACACCCTCTTCAACGTGATGCGCGGCGGTATCTTTGCGGATGGTTACGTTGTCGATAAGGCCGACTTCCTCGACTTTGTCGAGGTCAGAAATCGCCACGTGGCCAGGGAGCAGCATAGCTTCCTCGCAGCCCTGCCGGACCATTTCCTGCACAACTGGCTGCTGCAGAAGGCGACCGGGACCGGCTCGCCCGACCTGGCCCGTCTTTGTATGTCGTACCTCCCTCTCACCTTCAGCCGCAGACACGGTGATCCCAGCCGCCCCTGGAACCAGTTCTCGATCAACCTCAAGAGGGCCGACGGCTCGCGGAAGCTCGACTACCAGGGCAACTGGCGCGACATCTTCCAGAACTGGGAGCCGCTGGCCTGGAGCTATCCCGAGTTCGTCGAGGGGATGATCAGCACTTTCCTCAACGCCACGACCGCCGACGGTTACAATCCCTATCGCGTGACGCGCGATGGCATCGAGTGGGAGGCACCGTCGCCGGACGATCCCTGGGCCAACATCGGCTACTGGAGTGACCACCAGATCATCTATCTTCAGAAGCTCCTGGAGATCTCTGCGAAGTTCCATCCTGGGCGGCTCGAGCATCTCTTGAGCGAGCGCATCTTCAGTCACGCCAACGTGCCCTACCGGATCAAGCCATATTCGGCCCTCGTCGAGGACTGGTATGAGACGATCGAGTTCGACCGCGAGCTGGATGACCGGATCGCCGGAATCGTGCACGTGATGGGGACCGACGGCAAGCTTCTGCAGGGCGCCGATGGCGAGGTCTTCCACGTCAACCTATCCGAGAAACTGCTCATCCTGCTGCTGGCCAAGTTGGGCAACTTCGTGCCCGAGGGCGGCATCTGGATGAATACTCAGCGACCCGAGTGGAACGACGCCAACAACGCACTGGTCGGCAAGGGACTCTCTGTCGTGACGTTGGCCTATTTGCGACGCTACGTGGTGTTCTTCAGGGCACACCTAGCGGACAGTGGTGTGGTGGAGGTCACGACCGAGACGCTGCGGCTCTTCGAGGCTGTGCGTAGTGGTCTGACCGCCCATGCATCGACGTTGGAGGTCTCGTTTGGCGACCAGGAGCGTCGTGCCGTGATGGATGCTCTGGGGCAGGCCAGCAGCGACTATCGGTGGATGCTCTACGAGAACGGGCTCTCCGGCGAAGTCGCGGCGCTCTCCACAGCCTCGCTTGTGGCCTTCCTTGACCTGGCCCAGCGCTACATCGAGCACACGCTGCGGGCCAACCGGCGACCGGACGGCCTCTACCACGCCTACAATGTCCTGCGTCTGGGCAACGGCACCGCGTCGGTGGGGCACCTCTACGAGATGCTTGAGGGCCAGGTCGCGGTCCTTTCGTCGGGTATGCTCTCCGGCGAGGAATCGCTGGCGTTGCTCCGCGCACTGCGTCACAGCCGGATGTATCGGGCGGACCAGCATACCTATATGCTCTATCCGGATAAGGACTTGCCGGGCTTCCTGCACAAGAACGTTATTCCGGCAGACCGGGTCGTCGAGTCGGCCCTTGTAGCCAGGCTCGTCGCGGACGGCGATCGAACCTTGATCGTCAGGGACGAGAACGGTGTCTACCACTTCAACGGGGACTTCCGCAATGCGAAGGACGCCCGGCAGGCGCTGGATGCATTGGCAACTCAAGAGGCTTATGCCGACCTTGTTGAAGCGGAGGCCAGCGACATTCTGCAGCTGTTCGAGGACGTCTTCGACCACAGTTCGTTCACCGGTCGGTCCGGCACCTTCTTCGCCTACGAGGGGCTGGGCAGTATCTATTGGCATATGGTCGCCAAGCTATTGCTGGCGGCAGAGGAAGCCTTCCGCACTCTCCCTCCTAACAGGGGAGATGCGGAGGAGGGGAGAGGACGCGGAGCTACCATCGCAGCCCTGGCCGATGCCTACTACGACATCCGCGAGGGCCTGGGCTTCAACAAGACGCCGGAGGTCTTCGGCGCCTTTCCGACCGATCCCTACTCGCATACCCCGGCGGGGCAGGGCGCCAAACAGCCGGGCATGACGGGACTGGTGAAGGAGGAGATCCTGACCCGCATGGGGGAACTCGGGATCATCGTCAAAGACGGCGTGCTGGGGTTCGAGCCGGGGCTGCTGCGCGCGTCTGAGTTCCTCGACGCTCCGACGCCTTTTACTTACATCGACGTCGGTGGTGAGCAGCAGACGATTGACCTGCCGGCGGGCTCACTGGCCTTCACCTTCTGCCAGGTGCCCGTTATCTATATCGCCGACCATGGAGGACAGACTGAGGTGTGTTTCAGCGATGGCGCTACCGGCACCTTGCCCGGCAATACACTGGATGACGTCCTGAGCGCACATATCTTCCGGCGTGATGGCTACGTCCGGCGTCTGACGGTGCATACGCAGCCAAGGCGGTAGGTCCCCTGAACCTTGCGAAGGTTCAAGCCCGAGCCCCGGCGCAGTTTCCGGGGCTCGGGCCACCTTCGCAAGGTTGGTCATGGCAGCTGTGTGGCGATAGCGGCCATGACCTGACGGCTGACCGCACGGTCGCGGTCAGCACGCCGCTGTGGGATCTCGGGCACGAAGGGCGCGCCGAAGCTGATCCACATCCGTCCGTTGTTCTCTGCGACGCCTACCGGCAGCACCGGCATCCCGGCCTGGACCAGCAGTGCGATGAAGGCACCTGCGCCGGGCGGCGGATCGCCGAGAAGTTCCGGTGTATCGCGTCCCTCCGGCACAAGGCCAAGCAAGCCACCTTCCCCGACTAACCGATGCGCGAGACGCAGGGTGCGACGAACGGCCAAGGCTCGCGCGTCGATCTCGGCCGGGTCCGGCGGCATCGGGGGCATGGTCACGAAGTCGTAGACACGGGCCGCCCGCGCAAACGCCCGCTCTGTCAGAGGTGTGATCACGCGGCGGCGCCAGTCTCCTTTGGGATAGCGCCATGCGGCCGTCATCACCCAATGGAGGTCAGCGGCGGCGCCTGCTGCACGATGATCCGCAATCACGGCCGCTATGCCCAGGGCTATCCACCACGCGCCAAAGCCCGGGCGGGTATAGTGGTTGCACGTGACAAGGCAGGCGCCTTCCGTCGGCACGTGGTCCGCCCCGAATACCAGGGGGGAGACGCCTTGCATCGCCGTCCTCGCGTCTCGTGCGAACGAGCGTCGCCGCCCTATCGTCGCTGCCCAGATCAGGGTGCCCAACACACTCGCCGGAACGTGGTAACGACGCGCGTCCTCAGGTGTTTCTATAGGTAGAGGCCCTTGTTCACTTGATTGTGCATCCGCAGCGATTGGCGGTACCATAGCCGCCATCCTACACCCTTTGGCCAGGAGCAGAAACCCGTGAAGACACGAGCTTATGCCTACGTCGCGATGAACGTCTACTGGTTCGGGCTGGCTTTCATGTGGAATGCGCTCCACCCGATCGTGCTGCCGGCCCTGCTTCTGCGCTTCGTGCCGGAAGGGCTGAAGAATACCTATCTCGGGGCGCTGACTTTTGTCGGGCTGATGCTTGCGATGGCGATTCAGCCTCTGGCCGGGGCATGGAGCGACCGCACTCGCAGCCGGTGGGGGCGTCGACGACCGTGGATGGTTGCCGGCACTCTGGCAAGCCTTGGTTGTTTGGCCGTTATGGCCGGCGCCCTTCAGCTATGGCAACTGGCCGTCGGCTATGTGCTGTTGCAGGTGGTCTCGAACATGGCCCACGGTCCCGCTCAAGGGCTTATCCCTGATCTGGTGCCTGCCGAGCATCGGGGACTGGTGTCGGGGATCAAGAATCTCTTCGACATGGGCGGCCTCGTCGTGACCTCGTTGGTGGCCGGGCAGTTGATGGGCAACGATAACCCAGGTCTGGCCTTTGCGCTCATCGCCGGGGTCCTGGCGCTGAGCGCGGCCACGACGGTGTTCACGACGCACGAATCGCGGCTAACCGCGACGTCAGCCAAGCCCCGACGAGCGATTTCGGTGCGGGCGGACCTGGCCCGCTATCCGGCCTACGCCGAGATGCTGTTCTCGCGCTTCCTGATCCTCTCAGGGATCTACATTCTGCAGAGCTTCGCCCAATACTACATCCGCGACTGGCTGGGGGTGCCCAATGCCGCGGCGGTGACCGGCAACCTGATGGCAGCAATTGGCGTGGCTCTGACGCTTCTGGTCTTTCCTGCCGGGTGGCTGTCGGACAAGATCGGGCGTTGGACGCTAAACATCGCCGCGGGCATCGCGGCTTCGATCGGCATCGCGCTGCTCGTCTTCGCACGCAGCGTGGAGATGGTCTACGCGTTCGGCGCGATCGTGGGGATGGCTACGGGTGTCTTTGTGAGCGTCAACTGGGCCCTGGCGACCGACCTGATCCCCGCCGGCGAGGGTGGCAAGTACCTGGGATACACAAATTTGGCGACCGCCGGGGCTGGGGCGGTCAGCCGGTTGGGCGGGCCGCTGATCGATGGCGTCAACGCCCTGCGGCCCGGCGTCTTTGCAGGTTATCCGGTCGCCTTTGGCCTGGCGGCCCTGGGGACCCTGGTGGGCGCCTTGCTGCTGATAGGGGTGCGGCGTCGGGCCGAGGCTAATGGTCACCTCTCAGTGATCGGGCCAGAGCGTGAATTGACGGTCGTGGAGTGAGCGAGCGCCATCCTCGCACCCTAACTTTTCATCGCTGTGGGACAACCTTGCGAAGGTCCGAACCTTCGCAAGGTTTCCGACCGTATACCCTCTACCTATTCTCTCTGGTCGCTGAAAGCTGACCGCTCGCCTATCCTCCTAGATACTGTCCGAAGAATCCCTCCGACTTGTTCCCCGCCCAGCCGTGCTCGCCGGGATGGAGATCGAGGTCGAGCCGGTCGGAGGCGCCTGCGGCTTCGTAGATCGTGGTGAGGTGGTTGTAGCACTGCATCGCCGTGTCCACCTTGAAGCAGGTGTCGTTGGCCCCCATCGAGATCAACAGCGGGCGCGGCGCAATCAGGCCCTGGAGGTCGGGCAGGTCCACCAGCTTGAAAAGTCCGGGGGCCACCTGCATGCCGCAGTAGTTGATGTCGCGCATCCCAAAGGCCCACCAGAGGTCGCTGTAGCAGATGATCTCGCTGGCCTTGAACCGTTCGTCGCACAGTGTCATCCACAGCGTCATCGTGCCGCCGCCGCTCAGCCCCATCACGCCGAGGCGGTCCGCGTCGACGTTCGGGAAGCCGCTCACCACGTCGGTCGCGACCTTGCCGTGGGCCACGTTGATCGACAGTGAGGTCATACCGAACATCGTGGCGTGGAGGTAGTAGAGGTTGCACCAGTCGCGGCTGCGCGCCACCGCCAGGTGGTTGGGCTTCTGGCTGTCGTTGCGCTCCCCGAAGCCGATCCAATCGATGGCGTAGGTGATGAAGCCCTTCTGCGCCATCACCTCCCCGTAGTTGTAGCCGTGGGCGGCGATGGCCTGTCGCAGCTCGGGGCTGGAGTCGTTGCCCATCACGGGCTCCTTGCCGAATTGCCCGTGGCCGTGACAGCAGAGAATCGCGGGCCGCTTCTCATCTTCGCCGAGGCCTTGAGGAATGTTCACCAGCATCGTCGCCGAGAGGTAGGGCTGCACGTCGATGATCCAGCGTTGCCGCTTGAGGCCGTGATATTCCCATTCGGCCAATAGCTGCGGGTTGGGATCGACCGCGGGCGGGGCGTCGCCTAGCGTGGCCAGCACCTTGGGAAGGGCCTCCTGCTTCCAAGCCTCGAAATCGACCCTCGTCGTGCCTGCGAAGTGGTACTCGGGGACGTGGGCCTTTGCCATCTCCACGAACATCTGATTGGGGCTCAGGTTCCTGATGGTCATTGAGTGCCTCCTGGTGGATTGTATGGGTGTGTCGCGATTACGCCGCAGCCGGACCATGCCGGCACCGGGTACAAAGCCTTGGCCGTACCGAGTCGCTCACGTATCTGCATCTCTCCCATGCAGCACTCGTGCGAGCATCGTAGCCAGTGTCTCAACGCGGGGAGGCTTGAGCACCCAATCGGCCAGGCCGTGGGCTTGCAGGTCGAGCAGTTCACGTTCCATAGGATGGCCGGTCATCATGACTACCGGCACAGCTAGCCGGCGCTCCTGCAGCGCGCTGAATAGCGCCTGGCCCCCCATCTTGGGCATCACTAGGTCGCTCAGGATGAGGGAGACGCCCGCGGCTTTTTCGTCCAGTATCGCCAGCGCCTCGTGTCCGTCAGCAGCTTCCAGCGTTTGGTAGTTGAGCAAGTGCAGGGCGCTCACCACAGCTTCACGTAAGGTCGTGTTGTCTTCCACGACCAGAATCGTCTCGGCGTGTCCCAAGGGCAGACTAATTGGAATCATAGGTTCATCTTCGAAGGTCGCCACTTCGAGGGCCGGTAGATAGATGGTGAAAGTAGTGCCCAGGCCCATCTGGGTTTGCACGTCAATATGGCCGTCGTGCTGCTTGACGATGCCGTAGACCTGGGCGAGCCCCAGCCCCGTGCCCTTGCCACGTTCCTTGGTGGTGAAGAAGGGCTCAAAAATGTGGAGCGCTGTCTCGGGTGCAATACCCGTGCCGGTATCGCCGACCATAACCTTGATCCACGGGCCGGGTGTCATCCCGCGGAGTGGCACGGCATCATGGGGTCCGAACCGCAATCTCTCCAGTCCGATTTGCAGAGTCCCGCCCTGGGGCATAGCGTCCCGGGCGTTAACGGCCAGATTGGTGATCATCTGCTGCATACGCGTTGGATCGGCTCTGATGATAGCCTCATCCGGCGCGTGGCTGAGCTCGACCTTGATGCTCTCTGGAAGGGTGCGTTCGAGCAGCTTGACGCGTTCCTTGAGGAAGGGCACGAGGTTCAGCGGTTGAGGTTCGAGGACGGCACGGCGGCCGAAATCCAGAATCTGCTGAATGAGGTTGGAGGCCTGTTTGGCCTCGTGTGCGATGGTTTGTAGATGCGCACGAAGCTGTCCGGGAAGGTCGGGGATATGGAGGTCCATCTGGGAATAGAGGACGATGATGGCCAGGATGTTGTTGAAGTCATGTGCGATGCCGGCGGCCAGTTGCCCGACGGCGGCGAGGCGTTCCTGTTGCTGCAGTTCCGTCTGGATCTCGCGCTCGCGGGTGACGTCATTGACCACCAGCACGTAGCGCTCCGGATCTGGGCCGTCCGCCATAGGCCGGGCGATGACCTCAAAGACGTTGTCTCCCACCCGTACCTCATGCCACAGCCCCTTGGTGACCGGGGAGGTGAGCAGCTCGGCCAGCGGACGGTCGCCAAGGCGGGTGAGGACGTCTCCTACCTTGGCATCGGCTAGGACGGTGAGGTCTTCTTCGGCCGCGGGATTGGCCATCACTACACGCCACTCGGCATTCAGTAGGAGCACGCCTGCCGGCACAGTGGCGAGGACCTGCTCCATCTGACGCGCCTGTTCGTGGATCTGGGTAGTCAGGTCCGCACGTTCCTCTTCAACCCGTTCCCGTGCAGCAATGTCGAGCTCCAGCGAGTGATTCGCCTCTTCGAGCTGCGCCATCTTGTCCTCTAGCTTGCGGATCAGGGCTTGGTTATACTGCTGGTAGTAGACCTCCGTAGGCTGGCCATGCGGCTCGATGGTGGGAGTCAGCTGGTGTGCTGCGTGATCGCCCAACACCTGTTGCACCATCTCGATAAAGGCATCCGGCTCAGCAGGCTTGACGATGAACCGCGCTGCTCCCAGGCTCAAGGCAAATGAGGCGTCCCTGGGATCGGTGTATGTGGCGGTGTAGAAGACCAGGGGCACATGCTGCAACCTCGCGTCTGCCATCCACTCGCGACACAGGGCAAAACCATCCATGCCGGGCATCAGGATATCCGTGACGATGAGATCCGGGGCCTGCTCCCGGGCAAGATCCAATGCCTCGATCCCGTTCCGCGCTGACATTACCTCGTAGTTATGCCCTTGTAGTAGCACCTGCAGCATATAGAGGTTCTGTTCCTGGTCGTCCACGATCAGCACTCGAGTCATATGCCACTTCCTCTGCCGGCTGCACTATCCGGCAACTGCGCCTCTACCTGGGCAACAAACGTGTCAGGATTGATAGGCTTTTCGATGTAGCCGGTGCAGCCGGCAGCTATGACGCGCTCCCTGTCGCCGACCATGGCGTACGACGTGACTGCAACGATAGGCACGCCGTCCAGGGCCGGGTTGCTCCTCAATGCCTGTGCCACCTGGTAACCGTCCATCTCGGGCAGTTGGATGTCCAGAAGAATCAGATCGGGCCCGACCTGGGCTGCCAGTCTGGTCCCCTCGCGGCCCTCGCGTGCCTGGATGACCTCGTAACCGTGCTTTTCGAGGATATAGGTTGTCAGGTAGAGATTCTGTTCATTGTCTTCGATGACCAGTATTCTCGGTCGCCGGGTCTCGCTTGCCGGTTCTTGATCTTCTGTCATGGGCTCACCCCCTGCAGATTGCCGACCACCGTCACCTTCGTTGGCTCTCTCATCCACAATCGTCGACCGGCAGTGAAAAAGAGAAGATACTTCCTTCACCCCACCGGCTTTCCACCCAGATCCTGCCGCCCATCATGGTCACCAGTCGATTGCATATGGCAAGCCCCAAGCCGGTTCCCTCGTGCTGGCGGGCGACACCGGTATCGATCTGGCGGAACGGCTTGAACAGCTTGACCACGTCCTCGGGTCGGATGCCAATCCCCGTGTCGACCACCTGGGTGACAAGCTTGCCGCCCATAATCTCGCTTCTGATGCGGACCGACCCCTCGTCGGTGAACTTGATGGCGTTGTTGGCCAGGTTGATCAGAATCTGCTCCACACGTCGCTGGTCACCGACGATGCAGCCTACCTCCGGGGACATCTCGACGATGAGTGGCAGTCCCTTCTTGTCGGCCAGCGGGGTGACGGTCTGCACGGCGCGTTGGATGCTCTGGCGCACGTCGAACGTCTCCGAAGCCAGCTCGAGTTCGCCCGCCTCGATCTTGGAGATATCCAGTACGTCGTTGATCAGGGCCAACAGGTGACGGGCACTGTTCATTACCATCCCGAGTTGTTTCTGTTGTTCTTCGTTCAACGGGCCCACCAATCCCTGCAGCAGGATGCCGGTAAAGCCGATGATCGAGTTGAGCGGCGTGCGCAACTCGTGGGACATGCTTGCCAAGAAGGCGGACTTGAGCCGATCCGCCTCCTGGGCAGCCTCATAGAGTTGCGCATTCTGGATGGCGACAGCGGCCTGGCTGGCCAGCATCGTCACCAGGCCCAAGTCGGCCTGCGTGAAAGCCCGTTTTGTAGGGCCGTTTATCACAGTGAGTGTGCCGAGCACCTGATCCCCGATGAGCAACGGAGCAACCGCCGCCGATTGATCTCCGCTTGCCTGGGCACTGGCCAAAGCCGTGCCCCGTTGTCGCTCGTCATTCTGGAGGTTGCCGGTCAGCGTCGGAACCTTTTCCCTGAGCACCCAACCGGTGATGCCGGACTGCAATTCGCCAAAGGTGTGCGCATCCAGTTGCATACGATCGTAGCCGTGCCCCACGATCTCAACCAGCCGCTCTTTCGGCGCATCGAGCAACACGAGCAGGCTCTTGTCGGCATCCACTAACCGGATGGCGCTGTCCACAATTGTCTGGAGCATTGTGTCGAGCGCCAAGGTCGCGGTGATCTCCCTGCCGACCTCGTAGAGGATTCCCAGTTCTGTGCTTCGCTGGCGAAGCTCCTGCGTGGCAGCTTCGATGCGGGTCTCCAGTTCGACTGCGTCACGTTTCACCTGCTCATAGAGCCGTGCGTTATCAATCGCGGCGGCAGCATATCCGGCGAAACTCTGCAGCGACTCTAGCTGATCCTCTTGATAGAAACTCTGGATGGGACTTTCCACGTTTAAGAAGCCTATGACGGAATCCCGTATGATGATAGGCGTTGCGGCGTAGCAGCGCACCCAAGCCGTCTCGGGAAATCGCCGCCATTCCGGATCCGCCTCAACGTCGGGGATAAGCATCGGTTTCTTGCTCGACACCATCCGCCATAAGGCCGGCGTCTCCGTGAGCGAGAGCTCAACATTGGCGATGAACGCCTCTGCCCCAAACGGCTTGTACCCTAACCACCGAACGACCCGAGCCTTGCCATCTTGGACCAGCATAATGTTGCAGGCCTCATTGGGAATGACACGGCTGACCTTCTCGAGGATGCGGTCTAGCACGGTTTCCACGTCCAGCGTGGCTGTCAGGGCGGCGGCTGTATCCTTAAGTGCTTCGGCCAGGTCACGTTCCCGCTGTAGATCATACTGGGCATTCTGCATACTCCGGACCATCTGGTTAAAAGATGACGCCAGCGATCCGATCTCATCCCCCGCTTTGATCTTGACCTGCTGATCCAGATCGCCGGTGCGGGCAATGCCGCGGGCGACATCGTCGAGCTGCACCAAAGGCCGGATCACCGCCAAGCTCAGGCCGGCAAAGGTCAGCCCGCTCAATGAGATCAGGGCCAGGAGCAACCCGGTGAGTCCGGGTAACACGCCTCTCCAGATCTCGCGCCGGATCTGGCTCTCGGGGACGACAATCGCGATTTTCCACCCGAGCCGGGGCGAGGTGTAATAGAAAAGGCGGCTGGCATCGGCCGCCGCCCCAAAGGTCAACATACCGTCTTGGTCGCTCAGCAACATATCCGCCTTGTCGCCCAGGAGTAGGCTGACAGGCCGGAAACGCAGCACTTCGTCCTTGCTGGTCAGGATCGTTCCGCTCTGGTCGAGAAGCAGGATCTGACCCTGATGGCCGATCTCAAAGCCCGACAAGTATTGGGTCAGATTGGCCAGGGTGATGTCGGCCCCCACGACCCCATATACCTGACCCCCGTCGTCGACAAGCGCTGTCACGACGCCGATATTCACATCCGAGGTCGTCACCGCGGAATAAGGCGCGGTGTGCCGGACCTCTCCCGGATTGTCGTAGCCCAGGACATACCAGGGCCTGGTACGTGGATCGTACTGTGTGGGCTGTGCCCGGGGGTGGGAGCGGACAAAGCTGCCGTTCTGCCGCCCCATATAGACCGAGTTCACATAGGGGTGGGTGAGACGAAAGGCATTGAATAGGTCAATGATATCTTGTTCTGTCTGGCCCACGTCATAGGTGAACGTTTCCGGGTCTGCTTCCAGGAAGCTGGTGAACTCCTGGTCCTGCCTGATGCGAACCAACTTGTTGGCGGCTAAGGCGGCGACATCGCTGTCTGCTTCCGCCATAAAGCTGGTCAGGGCGAAATCCATATGCTTGAGCTGGTTCGATAGCTCCCGCTGAAGGTTACTGAGCTGGTCGAGCCGGACTTGGGCGGATAGCAATCCCCCGACGACGGCAAGGATCACCACGGCGAGGCCCGTGTATAGGACTACTACCTTGCGTCTCAATGTCATCCCATCGTGCTCCTCTATGCTCCCGGCCCCACCTGGCGATGCCCAAACCGGAGTTTCGGTGTACATCGAGCCGGGTCGGCCGGGCGTCTGTCCGTCGTTTGCGCAACACCTGCGCAAGCGCTAGGGATAGCAACTCGACCGTGGGAATGCTGTACCGGGTTCCGTTGTGGAGAAGGTAGGCTCACCATTGTGGGCTGCACCCAAGATGGTAGGCTTGTCCAGTGGATATGTCAACCTGATGACGGTACGACAGATGGGTGTTTGACACCGCCATGGCGCCTTCTACAATGAGGCCACCAGGTCAGTCATCAAGGAGGCGCGTGCATGAAGATCACGGCAGTCCGCTTGTTCGAGGTGCAGGGCGAGATGGCCTTCCCCGGCGAGTTCTGGGAGGAGCGGCTGATTCGCCCGATGGATATCTATCCCGAGCACAAGACCCAGGGGGCCGGATGGTTGGCCAAAGCCGGGGACGGTCGGTACAGCATGAAGTCCCAGTTCTGCGAGATCGAGACCGACGAAGGGCTCACCGGGCTGGGAGGGCCCACAACGTCGGAACAGGCCTTCATTATCCAACACGAGCTCGCGCCGATGTTGATCGGGCACGATCCCCTGGCGACGGAGCGCATCTGGGACCGGCTTTACCGCTCGATGGTCCATGGGCGCAAGGGCACGGCGATGATGGCGCTCAGCGTGATCGACTGCGCCCTGTGGGATCTGAAGGGCAAGTGGGCCGGCGTTCCGGTCTACCGACTGCTGGGCGGACCCGTGCGCGAGTCGATCCCCGCCTATGCCAGCATGTTGGGCTACTCGTTGGAGCCGGAGCTGGTTGCTAAACGTGCCAAGGAGATGGTCGCGCGGGGCTACCGCGCGATGAAGTGGTTCTTCCGCGAGGGACCCACGGACGGCAAGGAGGGCATCGCCAAGAACGTCGAGCTGGTACGGACCTTGCGCGAGGCCGTGGGGCCCGACGTCGACCTGATGCTCGACTGCTGGATGAGCTGGGACGTGCCCTATACCATTGATATGGCGCGCCGGTTGGCGCCTTATGAGCCACGCTGGCTGGAAGAACCTGTGCTGCCCGACAAGATCCCCCAGTATGCCGAGATTCGTCAGGCAGTCTCGGTCCCAATCGCCGGCGGCGAGCACGAGTACACGCGGTGGGGGCTCAAGGCCTTGATGGACGCGCGGGCCGTGGACGTCCTTCAGCCCGACATCTACTGGGCGGGCGGCATCTCCGAGATGCTCAAGATCTGCGCGCTGGCGTCGGCCTACGACCTGCCGGTGATCCCTCACGGCCACTCGGTGCCCGCCACGGTGCACCTGATCGCCTCGCAGCCGGAGCCCACGTGCCCGCTGCTGGAGTATCTGGACAAGTGGAACACGATTCACCAGTACTTCCTCAAGAACCCCATCACGCCCGTGGACGGCAAGGTGACGCTGCCCACCACGCCGGGGCTGGGGATGGAGCTGGACGAGACGAAGAGGATCCGAGAGGGCGAAGGCGATGAACTGTCCTTGCCACGTAAGCTCACCTGATCACATCGATTCACAGAGGAGAGACATGATCAAGATCGCTGAGGTATTTCATCCGGATCAGAAGGAACTCTGGCTGCCTATCAAGCAGTGCGGCGTCGACTACGTGGTCGGCGGGTTTGGCCTGCAGCCTATCCCCGATGCCGATCCGGAGTGGCAGCCGTGGAGCTATATGTCGTTGCTGCGGATGAAGACCGCGTATGCGAACGCGGGCTTCGAGTTGGCCGTCATCGAGAGCCGGCCCCCGATGGACAAGATCAAGCTGGGCCTTCCGGGACGCGACGAAGAGATCGAGGTCATCAAGGAGTTCATCCGCAACATGGGCCGGCTGGAGATCCCCGTCTGGTGCTATGAGTTCATGGCGGGGGTCACCGTGCTGCGCACGTCCAGCACCATCCCAACCCGCGGCGGCGCCCTCGTGACCGGGTACGACCACGACCTGATGAAGGACGCGCCGCTGACCGAGTATGGCGTGTTCTCCGACGACCAGATCTGGGCGAACCTCCAGTATTTCCTGGAGCAGGTCGTGCCCGTGGCCGAGGAATACAACGTCAAACTGGCCGCGCATCCGGATGATCCGCCGCTCTCGCCGATTCGCGGCTTCGCGCGCGTGCTGCGCAGCATCGAGAACTACCAGAAGCTGCTCGACATCGTCCCCAGCCCGGTCAACGGCATCGCGCTCTGCCAGGGAAACTTCACGCTGATGACCGACGACCTGCCCGGCGCGATCCGCCACTTCTGTGGTCAGGACAAGGTCTTCTTCGTCCACTTCCGCGACGTCCGCGGGACGCCTGAGAAGTACGTCGAGACGTTCCACGACGACGGCAAGACCGACATGCTGGAGTGCCTGCGCGCCTATCGCGACGTCGGCTACGAGGGCGTCTGCCGCCCCGACCACGTGCCCACGATGGCCGGTGATGACTACGGTCACCCCGGCTACACCCGCATCGGGCGACTGTTCGCGATCGGCTACATCAAGGGGTTGCGTGAGGCGGTGTATCGGGAGTAAGGAGAGGGATAGGGAGTAGGGAACCAAGGGATACGGGAGACAGGATGGGCCGGACAATACCCAGCCCCCCTATCCCTTATTTCCTTATCCCCTATCCTCTTTTCCGCGAGAGGAGGCACAGATGCGACCCTTGAGCAAAGTGGCGCCGGATTGGTGGGACTACACGACGCTGGATCGGGAGATCCTGGACGACGCTGCCAGGCTGACGCCGGAGGATATGCTGGCGTTGAGCCGGCCCGGATTCCGCGTGGTTTTCTACGACACGTTGGAGGACTTCTACCTCGCCGAGGCACTGGAGTACATCGATGCCTGGCGACAGGCGACCGACGAGACGCCCGCGGGTATCTGTGGCCCGATCGGGCCGACAGAGCAGTTGCCGCTGGTCGCGCGGCTGGTCAATGCGCTGGAGCTCGACCTGCGTTACGCGCACTTCTGGGGCATGGATGAGTGGGTCGTCGACGGCAAGGAAGTCACGATCGATCACCCCCTCAGTTTCCGCCGTGCCGATATGGCGCTCTGCTTCGATCGTATCCGGCCCGATCTGCGGATGCCTGCGGAGAACCTGCACTTCCCTGCCGTCGATCTCGCCGAGTACAAGGCGAGTTGGGATGCGGCGCGCTGCGTCGTGATGCAGGGCGGGCAGGGCGAGGTCAAGCACTGGGCCTTTAACGATCCGCTGCGCCGTGAGGGGCCGTACGTTGACCGCCCGCCCACTCCTGCCGAATATCGCAAGCTGGAGACCCGCGTCGTCGACCTGCACCCCATCACGCTGATCCAGAATGCCCGCACCTCGGGCGGCGGCGTGGTGCAGAACGTGCCGAGCCAGGCGCTCACGGTCGGCCCTGCGGAGACCTGGAAGGCGGAGAAGGTCTCGATCTGGCAGGCCGGGACGCACGACAACCCCTTCGGCATGCGCCTCACGACGCTGATGATCTGGCAAGCGGCTGCCCGACAGCGCGGTGCCCGATGTCGTTATTGGCGGATCACCCGAACGTCCAGTTCAACTTCCTCCGGGGCGGCATCGGCTCCTGCGAAGCGGAGATGCACTGATGGTCAAACGCGCTTTCGCGGTCTCCGCGCACCCTGACGATATCGAGTTTTTCATGGCCGGTACCCTCATCCTTCTAGGACGGGCGGGCTATGAGCTGCACACGATGACGATCGCCAACGGCTCCTGCGGAACGCTGCACCATAGTCGCGAGGAGATCATCCGCGTCCGGCGCGAGGAATCGAGAGCGGCGGCGGCCTTCATCGGGGCGATCCATCACGATAGCCTTGTGGAGGATATGGCTATCTTCTATGAGCCGGCGACGCTGGCGCGCCTGGCTGCGGTGATGCGCGAGGTGGCACCCGAGATCCTGCTGGTGCTATCGCCCGTTGACTACATGGAGGATCACCAGAATGCGGCACGGCTGGCGGTGACGGCGGCATTCGCGCGTGGTATGCCTAACTACCCCACCAATCCGCCGGTGCCGCCGGTTGACCAAGAGGTCACGGTCTACCACGCTCAACCTCACGGCAACTGCGATCCGCTGGGTCAGCCGATCGTCCCGGGGATCTTCGTCGACATCACCGGCGTGCTGCCTACCAAGCGGGCGATGTTGGCGCACCACCAGAGCCAGAAAGTGTGGTTGGACGAGAGCCAGGGGATGGACTCCTATCTCGATATGATGGAGGTCCTGAGCCACCAGGTAGGTGAGATGTCGGGCCGCTTCACCTATGCCGAGGGTTGGCGCCGCCGGCTACACTTCGGGTTCTGCGCGGAGGACGCCGACCCGCTGTCGGCGGCATTGGGCGAGTATGTCTGGAAGGGCACTTCCTAGCTCTGAGACCTTTGGGGCAAAGCCCGAGTCTGCTCGGGCCGGAAACCCCAAAGGTCTTCCTCACCTACGGCGGATGCAGACCCGTCTCTCTGCAGCGTTTGGCGAGCATTTCTGGAACCGAGGACGCCGACCCGTTGTTGGCGGCATTGAGCGAGCGGGCGAGGAAGGGTGCCTGACTCGATGCCTGGAAGGCGAAATGCAAGAGAGGGGGCGGTGCGATGGACTTCGAGTATCTGAAGCGGGTGATGGCGACGCAGGCGGACCTGATCGCCAACCTGGTCTCCGACGTCTCCGACGCGCAGGCACGATGGAAACCTGCGCCCGACCGGTGGTCAATTCTGGAGGTGATCAATCACCTCTACGATGAGGAGCGCGAGGACTTCCGCGAACACCTGGATCACATCCTCAACCGGCCGGATGCAGGTTGGCACCCGATCCGGCCCTTCGAGTGGATCACCGAGCGGGCGTATAACACCCGGGACGTGGCGTCGTCTCTACAGAACTTCCTGGCTGAACGTCAGGCGTCGCTTACGTGGCTTGAGGGCTTAGGCACACCGGACTGGGACACGAGTATCCAGGCGCCGTGGGACGCGCCCATCCGTGCAGGCGATATGCTCGCCTCCTGGGTCGTCCACGGCCAGTGGCACATCGAGCAGCTCATCCGGCTGCGGCGAGACTGGGTCATCGACCAGGTCAAGCCGTACGAGGTCGAGTACGCCGGGACGTTGTAGCGGCGTTGTGACCTTCCAGGTTGCGCACCCGCCGGCGTGCGCAACCTGGAAGATCTCTATGACGTACCTAGTCCGTCGACATCGACGGGGGCGCCGAGGAGGGATCGCTGCCCCACTCCTTGTTCGGGCGCGGGCCCATCACCAGTTCCAGTACGCCGCCGTTGGCCAGGTCGCTGTGCCGCAGCCACGGGCGATCCCACGGCTCGCCGTTGAGCGTTGCGGACTGGATGTACTTGTTGCGGTCCGACACGCCCTTGGCGTGGATCGTGAAGGTCTTGCCCTCCGGCATGCTGATGGTCGTTGTCTCGAAGAGCGGGCTACCGAGGTCGTAGGTGGGGCGTCCCGGGCAGGTCGGGTAGAAGCCCATCGCGCTGAAGACGTACCACGACGAGAGCGCTCCGATGTCATCGTCGCCGCAGAGCCCCATCGGCCCCGCGTTATACCAAAGTTTCATGATATCCCGCACGCGACGCTGTGTCCGCCACGGGGCGCCGGCGTAGTTGTAGAGATAGGGCACGTGGAAGCTAGGCTCGTTGCCCTGGCTGTACTGCCCGATCAGGCCCGATGCATCAGGGAATTGGCCCCAGAAAGCGGGTTTGTCCATGATGTATTGCTCGGTGAAGAGCGCGTTCAGCTTCTCGACGAAGGCCTCTCGCGAGCCCATCAGATCGATCAAGCCCTGGACGTCGTGCTGGACGTGGAACGTGTAGGTCCACCCATTCATCTCCGCGAAGAAAGCCTCACCGGCGAAGCCGCCTGACAGGATCGGATGGTACGGCTCGACCCAGGTGCCATCGGCGTCCTTGGGCGCCATGAAGCCGATGGCCGGGTTGAAGAGGTTGCGGTAGCCGGCGGCCCGCCACATGAAGTGTTCGGCATCGTCGTCCTTGCCCAGGGCCTCGGCGAGCTGGGCAAGACACCAGTCGTCATAGCCGTTCTCCAGCGTCACCGACACTGATTGGCGCCGGTGCCAGCGGTCGACCTCAGGCACCCATTCGTCTACGCCGATCTCAGGTAGCCACGTGATCTGGTACGGCATCTCTGACATGATGATGCCTCTCGACGTTGGCCCGCCATTCGTCAGGATCGTCCACCTTCTGATCCTCGCGGGTGGGCAGTGCGGGATAGTAGCCGAGTTCGTCGTAAGCGCGATCGAGCTCTGTCGCCGGCCCCTTTACCCAGGGCAGGATGGTTCTGTCCAGCGCACTCGCCCGCATGCCGGCGTAAGCGGTCTCCAGGTCGAAGCCGCGGAAGCCCTTGTTGTATCCATCGGTGATGATCGCCGTGATGTGCCGGCCGACCATCGTGGCGCGCTCGCCGCTGATGTGAGGCGTGATCGGCATCCAGCCCAACTGCTCGGCCATCCGTGTGTAGGATTGCAGCATGTCGTTCACGCGCTCGGGTTCGAGGATGAACTGCAGAGGGCGGGCACAGCGATAGGTATCCCAGGGCTGATCGACGTTGTAGAAATCCTGGTCGCCGGCGTCGTGCACCTCGCCATCGAACCCACTGTAGTACTTGCCGTCCTCGGTGATGTTCTTCATGCGCTGCAGATCGCGATACATCGCCGTATAGAAGCTGGTCTTCTGATCCTCCGTGCCGCCTTCAACTCGGATGCGCTGGAGCACGGTGTTCCAGCTCTCGCGGGCCTGGCGCTTGGTTAACTCGAAGTCCCAACCCGTGATCTCGCTGTGCAGATTCCGGCGGGCCTGATCCGCGCTGATAAAGGAGATGCCTGCACGGACCTCAACCTCCTTCCCCCCTGCCACACCGAAGCTCGCGATGGCGGCCAACGACGGTCGAAGGCGGCGCCAGCCGCGACCGGCCCCGGCCTCTTCCTCAAGCGCGGTGACCTGTGTCGTGCCGGGAGCCTGGCCAAACTCGATGTGGAAGTACGTCTTGGTCCGGAAGAAGGTCTGCGAGCCGGTCAGACTCCCATCGTTGTTGAACGCCGCTTCGGCGTCACCTGCGAGGTAGACCACGACATTGCCGGTCTCCGTCTCCGGGAAGGCGAAGCGGAAGTAGGCCGCCCGCTCGCTCGCGGTGTACGCGACCTCGATCCCACTATCCTCCAACAGCACAGCGTAGAGGTAAGGCGTAGCGAGCTCCAAATCGTGATCGTACTCCGAGGCGTTCTCAGCGGGCGAGAGCGCGGGCTTCCCGACGGTGGGCATCAGGGCGAAGGCCCCGGTTGTGAAACCGTAGATTTTGTCTGCCAGATACTTATCGCCGATGCCGGGCGTCGTGTAGGTGTCGATCTCGATCATCCCATGGGGAAGCTGGACGGCCGGTGAGGTCGACCATGTCTTGTACGAAAGCGTGCCGATATTGGTGTCAACGTAGTCGACAGGCTCTCGGTTGTCGGATACGGACAGACGGTCATAAGTGTATCTCATTGCTAGCCTCCTATATAGGTGCGTGGACTTGAACCGATGCGAACACCGGAGAGATGTGGCGCGGCCTCACCATCGCTCCGTGTGCCCATTATCCGCTGAAGAACGACCGTGCAAGTTGGCATCGCCGCGGGCCGGCCAACGCATTTGCGTATGGCGGGAACGTGTGCGCCGGTAGCCGGCGTTCCAGTAGACGCTACTGGTCAACCAGTCGAGCAGATCGTGAAGCAGGCCGGTCTTGGTGGCTTCGTACGTAGGATCGTCCCACAGGTTGGTCAGCTCGTAGGGATCTTCCTGCAGATCGTAAAGCTCGCCCTCTTCCTGGCCAATGTAATAGACGAGTTTGTGGTTCGCGCCGCGCATCATCACCTGGTAGTTGTCCTCGCAGAAAATGTAGGGATGCGGCTCGGCTGGATCGCCCTCTAAGTACGGAAGCAGAGAGCGCCCCTCAAAGTAGGTGGGGACATCGATGCCGGCGGCCTGTAACACGGTGGGGCCAATGTCCAGAAGCGATACCAGATCGTGCACCTCGCCCGTCCGTGCAGCGGATCGATTATCCCAGATGATCAGCGGTACGTGAACGATAGGATCGTACATCAGCCATTTGTAGGCCATTTTGTGATCGCCCAGCATCTCGCCGTGGTCGGAGCAGAAGACGACCAGGCTGTCGTCGAGGTAACCCCGAGTTTCCAATGCGTCCAGCACCCGCCCGATCTGCTCGTCGACAGTCGTGATCTTGGCATAGTAGTGGCGCCGCATTTCGGCGATAGCTTCGGGCGAGGCGCCATCGAGCGAGATCTGCGACTCGTGCCACGTGGTCGCGTGGAACTCCTTGATACGCGCTTGCTGTGGCGGCTTCTCGCCGAGTTCGCCTTCGCGCCACACCGCGGGGGGAAGCTCGCGACCCTCGTAGAGCGCAAAGTGGCGTGGCAGCGGATCCCATGGCTCGTGCGGCCCTGTAAAGCCTACTTGCAGAAAGAGCGGGCGCTCGCCGCGGTGGCCATTGATCCAGGCCACCGCGGAGTTGCCGATGAAGACATCGCTGTGGAAGCGTTCCTCGAGATGCCAGGGGACGCCTTGATGCTTGGCGAGCCAGTCGGGGTCAGACCGGTTGCGGGCGTTGGGGCGCTCGAGCCCGTACAGGCTCAGGTAACGGCCCCAATCATCGTCAGCCCCCCCGTTGGCCAGGGTCAGGTTCGTGGGGTTCTCTACGATCACCCGCTCGTGAAAGCCACCCGGCACATCGCGTGGACTGAAGTGCATCTTGCCGATGCTCGCGCACCAGTACCCTGCGTCATTCAGATCTTGAACCCAGTTGCGGTGGTCGGCCCACGGGTCAAAGCTGTAGACCCCGGTGGTGTGGGGCCACATCCCGGTGAACATTGCGGCCCGCGACGCGACGCATGTAGCCCCAGGGGCGTAGGCTTGGCTGAAGGAGACGCCGTTCCGCGCGATTCGGTCAATCGCCGGCGTGATCATATGCTCATAGCCCCACGCACCAATGGTGTCGAAGCGCTGCTGGTCGGTCATGATCAGGATGATGTTGGGATGTGTGTCCGGCTTTGCCGGGTCGTTTTCACTCATGGTCGCCTCTCGGTGCTTATCCTAGTCCGTCTGGGAAGAGACACAAGTGGTAGTGAACTTTCCTGCGCCCAGCGGTGTCTTGTATAGTAGAGGCATCATGCAAGACGCGTCGCCCGTACCCGACAGTGACCTGGTGACTAGCATTCTCGATCGCGACTCGCACGCGTTCGAGGTGCTTGTCGATCGCTATGCTACGTCGCTGCGGTTTTACCTTCTCCACATCGTTCACGATGAAGCTGCAGCATACGACGTGGTGCAGGAGACTTTCCTGCGGGTGTGGATGCGGGCCGACCAATGGCAGGGGGAGGGCACGTTCAAGGCGTGGCTCTACCGGATCGCGACCAATCTGGCGCTCAACCATCTCCGCACGGTACAGCGGCGGCGGGAGCTTCCGTTGGAGATCCCCCCGGACGTCGACGATGATGACGACGCCGACAATCGCGTGCCCGCCTGGATGGTGGATGCCGGTTCTCTCGGGCCGGAGGCCGCCGTCGAGCAGGCGGAGGAGCGCGCGAGGTATCGCCAGCTCGTCAACAAGCTGTCGGAGGAGAAGCGTCGGGTTTTCCGGCTCGTCTACGAGTTGGAGATGAGTCTCGGGGAGGCGGCGGACGCGCTGGACATTCCCGAGGGGACGGTAAAGTCGCGATTGCATTATGCCCGGGCACAGTTGGCACGTGAGTGGGAAGAAGATGGGGATAAGGGAGGAGGAATACGATGACGATTGATGTGTCGACACCCTGGCACAAAGCTTCATACGATACGTTCCTGAATGAGCGGCTGCCGGCGCTGCTTGCCGAGCGGCTGCCGCTGCTCAGCTATGCCGTCGAGTCGACCGGTGTCTACGAATGCCGGGTGGCGGTTACCTTGGGGGCACACGACGACGCACTGGACGTGGCCTTTGACCTGCCCCAGCCGGACGAGCGGGGTATCTTTGAGATCGGTGGGCAGCGCAGGGTGGTGATCCCTACCGCCTCGCGCCCGGAGCTGGATCAGGCCGAGATTCGCTGCGTCGGCGAACAGCTCTACGATTTCGTCGCGGCGCGCCTGGGGCACGCACCTGCCGATTTGCCCTGGGATGTCCGTCGTTGGCCCGTGCGTGGCTTCCCCTCGACACGTGGGTTGCCGAGTTCATGGCCGGCACGGAAGGGCGATTTGTCACCGTGCAGCCGGTTGACGAGACCAACTGGTTTTCATATTACACCCACCTTCGTCGACTCCTGGTCCCGGAGGCCCACGACGTGATCGCCCCCGGACAGCTCGGCTACGTCTGCCCCTTCGAGGTGCCCGAGGGATCGAACATGGGCCACGTCTTCACCATCGCCGTCGGCGCGACCGTCCGAGATGGGCGGCTGGTCATCGTCGACGAGCGCCCCGAGGCGACGTTGGGGCTCTCCGCGTCGATGATCCCCCTGCTGGAGCACGACGATCCCAACCGCATCCTGATGGGGGCGAATATGCTGAGGCAGTGGATCGTGCAGCAGATGCCGGAGCCCGCGTGGGTTCAGACCGGCAACGAGCCGGACGCCCTGCTGTCGCCGGACTTCTGGGCCGGTCGCAACCTGCTCACGGCCTTTGTCTCCTGGGGGCCGGGGACGTACGAGGATGCCATCGTCGTCAGCGAGTCGTGCGCGCGGCGGTTCGACACCCCCTATGCGCTCCGGATCGGCGACAAGATGAGCAATCGCCACGGGACGAAGGGGGTGGTCGGCCAGATCCTGCCCGACGACCGGATGCCGCATCTTCCCGATGGCACGCCGGTCGACCTGGTCTTCAACTTCGCCAACCTGCACCGGCGGATGAACTTCGGACAGATCCGCGAGGCGGTCCTGGGCAGCGTCGCGAAGGCCGAGGCGAACCCGGCGATCGTACCGCCCTTTGGTGCGCCTTCGGCGGATGAGCTTCGCGCGCGCCTGGTCGCTGCCGGATTGCCCGAGTCGGGCATGGTGACGCTCACGCAGGGCAAGGATGGCCCGCCGCTCGACGCGCCGAGCACCGTCGGCTGGGTCTACTGGGGGCGGTTGTACCATCTCGCCAAGGACAAGCTGCGTGACGCTTGGTCCTGACGGGAGAGCGATGGGGCCAGCGCACGGGCGAGATGGAGACCTTCATGCTGCGGGATCTGGGCGCCTTTGAGATCATCCGCGAGAATCTGAACACCCGGCAGTGGGCGGGCAGGATGCCGGCACGCTGGCAGAGCGGCTGGCCGCCGGTCCTGTGGCCCAGGCCCCTCCGCCGACCCCACTGTTGGCGGAGCTGGCCGACCGGCTTCGGGTCGCGGGGATCGAGGCAGAGCTGGGGGAGAACGGCCTGGCGTTCCGTTTCGCGCCGCCACAGGAGGATGCTCTGAAGCTGGCGCGACCGGTCCCCCATCCGTGGCTGCCCGAGCGTCGCCTGACCGAGATCGGCGATCCGGGCGAGAGGGAACGTGTTGGTGGCCTCAGGGAGGTACTCTTCCCGCCCGGAGGCTGGTGGGAGGCGTCGGACGAGCTCCCGCGGCTCTATCGCGCGGTGGTCGAGGCCAACGACAGGGTGAGGCGTATGCTCGCCGCACAGACGCCCAAGACCTTGGTAGATGACGCGACCGCGCAGCTCGAACGCCACGTCCGTGCCCTCTTCGACGCGCTCCTCACGCCGGTCCAGTTACGGCTCGGCGCCCGCGAGCTCTTCAGTGCCCGCACGGTGCTGGCGCCCGCCGCCGAGCTGACGCTGGAACAGATCGGCATGCCCGAGGAGATGGCGTGGGCGCTTTTTGGTCCCCTCGTCGTACGGGAGACCGGCGACGGGAAGGCCGTCCCAGCCAGGAGCGAGCGCGCCTCGCAGGTGCTTGACGCCGTGATGGCCCACTCGTGGGTCTACATCAACCGCGCGCCGACCCTGACACCCACCGCACTCCTGGCGTTCCATCCCGTCCGGGTTCCGGATGACGCGCTTCACCTCCATCCTGCACTGTGCAGGTGGTTGGATGCCGACTTCGACGGCGACCAGGCCGCCGTCTTCCTGCCTATCACGGAAGCGGCCCAGCAGGAAGCCGGGGAGCGACTCTCCGTCGCCGGCCATCTGATGCGCGATCCCGGGCTGCTTGCCTCGTTGGTGCCCGCGCTGGATGCGCTCTGGGGGCTGGCGAAGCTGAGCCTCGATCCGGCGGGGCTGGCGGAGATCTCGGAGATCGTCGGGCAGCCGGTCAACACTTCCGGCGGTTTTGTCACGGCTGCCACCGTGACCGACGCACTCTCCAAGCTGCTTCCAAGGGGAGCGGGGGAGGAGAGCGTGGGTGCGGCGATGCTGGCTGTCGAGCGACTGATGCAGCGTGGGTTCGAGACGGTCAAAGTCTCTGGCGCGTCCCTGAGCCCCTTCGTCGGGGAGACCACACCGCTCCCCTCTCGGCCCGACTCAACGGATTCGGCGTTGTGGCAGATGTATGGAGAGGCCGTTCAAGAAGCGTTAGCTGCCATGACGGACACCACGGCCGCCGACCTTGGGCCGCAGATCCTGATGATCAAGGCGCGCGGCGCAGGACTGGAGCAGATGGCGTGGCTCGTGGCGGGGCGCGGCCCCGTGGTCGACGAGCATGGCCGTGTTGTCATCGTGCGGCATGGCTACAGCGAGGGGTTGACGCCTGAGGAGTTGTTCGCCTGCGTCGCGGGTGCGCGACGGGGGCTGGCCGGTATCTTGACTCAGTGGGAGCAGATGGGCGCGACCTTCCGCGAGCGAAATGTGACCAAGAGCTTCAGCGTGCTGACGCGGGCGTTGAGGGCAAAATACCCCGGCCTCGTCTTCGCCCGGGCCGCGGCAGCCGGTGAGGTCGATCCGCTGGTCGACGTGGAGAGCCGGATGCTGGTGGGGGTGCCAATCCACGACAATTGACGTGTCGATCGGAAACGAGAAACGAGTGATCAGCTTCCGGTCACTCGTTTCTTTTCGTCAGTCATCCGGCAATACCAGATCCTCACTCGTCACGTTACCTTCCGCCTGCGGAAGCTCCACGATGAAGGTGGTTCCTACCCCTGCCTGGCTCTCCATTGAAATCGTGCCTTCCTGGGCCTCTGTCAAGCTGCGGGCAATCGAGAGTCCCAGGCCAAAGCCTGGCGTCGAGCGTGAAGCGTCCCCGCGATAGAAGCGGTCGAAGACCCGTGCTTGTAGGTCCTCGGGCATGCCGGGCCCGCTGTCCTGTACGCTGATACGGATATGATGGTCGTTCTCTCGTGTGGCGATTCGGATGGGACCCTCGCCGTGTTTGATCGCGTTGTCCGTAAGGATAAGGAGCACCTGTCTCAGGGCGTCCTCGTTCGCGATGCTTGGTGATGGCGCCCCGAAATCGCAGGTGACCTCGCGGTCAGGTGCGAGCAGATTGGCCTGCCGGCATACGTCATCCACGATGCCTTCGACCTCAACCGGCGCCACCGGCAGCCGGTGACCGGCGTCGGCGCGGGCCAACGTCAGAAGATCGCTGACCAGACGGCTCAGTCGGGCACTTTCGGCGATAAGATCGTCCAGGATTTCCACCTGTTCATCCGCGGGCAGGGGCGGGTCATGTCTCATAAGCGCGAGATTGCCACGGACCGTGGTTAGGGGCGTCCTGAGCTCGTGGGAGACGTCCGCAACGAAGTCGCGCTGGACCTCCAGCGCGTGGGCGAGCTGTTGATATGAGCCCTCCAGCCGGGCCAGCATACTATTGATGGTCGTCGCCAGCCGCCCTAACTCATCGTTCGGCCCGTCGTGCTCGACCCTGGATGAGAAATCCTGCGACTGGCCGATCTCCTGGGCCGTCTCCGTGATCTTTTGGATGGGCTTGAGTGTCGTTCCGGCGAGCACCCACCCCGCGCCAAAGGCCAGCACGGTCGTGGTGAGACTCCCTACGACCAGGGTGATGCCCATCGAGTGCAGCGAACGGTCCCGATCCGCGAGGGAGCGGGCGAGCTGCACAATCCCGATGACGTTCGGCGTGACACTGCCGTCCGCATGCGGTGTCATCGAGGTGACGACGGGGAGGTTGAAGATCAGCCATCGCGAATCCTCCCCCTGGCTGATCTCCATCCACGCGCTGCCGGCTTGAAGCTTTGTCAATCCTTCCTGACTGATGGGCAGCGTCGGGCTCTGATCGTTCATCGATAGGGCCAGTGCCTCTCCTCCAGCATCGAGAAGGTGAACCGAATCACGGGCGAGCTCACCCCTCACGAGTGGCTGAAGAGCCTGTTGAGCCTGCTCGCCATAGGAGACGTCCGGAGAGACCGGTGCCTGCCGGGGCGGCATACCGCGTGCATCCCAAGCTGTCTGGAAGCGAGTCCACGCCAGCATTACTTGCCTGGCATTGGAATCCAGATCACGTTTCACGATGTTCAGGGTGTACCGCGCTTGCGTCGCGTACAACACCGTGCTGAACGCAATCAAGGTAAGTGCGAGGATCGCACTATAGAGTAAGGTTAAGCGAAGCCGTATAGACACTAAATCTGCTCCCGAAGCACATATCCGATGCCGCGGACGGTCTGGATCAACCGTGATTCGCCCTCGGCTTCGGTCTTCTTCCTGAGGTAGCCGACATAGACTTCGATGATGTTGTCGTCGCCGGCGAAGTTATAGCCCCAGACCTGCGACAGAATCTGCCCACGCTCCAATACCTGATGTGGATGGCGCATGAAGAGATGCAGGAGATCAAACTCAGTGGGCGTCAACTCGAACTTGCGCGTTCCCCGGCTGACTTCGCGGCTCGATGGGTCCAGACTGAGGTCGTCGAACACCAATGTGGTCTGCGTATCCTGGCCGACACGGCGCAGAAGCGCACGGACCCGGGCGATCAACTCGATGGGCTCAAACGGCTTGACCAGATAGTCGTCTGCTCCTCGCTCCAATCCTTCCACACGGTACTGGACCGCGTCACGTGCCGTCAACATCAGCACCGGCGTCTGATTGTGCTCCATGTTAAGGACCTCGAGGACACCCACGCCATCAAGCCGGGGCATCATCCAATCCAGGATGATCACGTCGGGGGGCAGCTCGCCCAGCCGCGCCAAAGCCTCGAGCCCATCGCCGGCTGTGATGACGTCGAAGCCTTCATACGAGAGGGTACGCTGCAACATCTTGAGTAGTCTTTCGTCGTCGTCGACCACTAACACCTTCGCCATACGTGACTGCCTCCGGCCTTTGGTACACACATAGAGTGACGCCAACTTTCATTATACCGTGCTCTCTGAGAGGAGGCTGGGAGGATCCTGAGAGTTATCTAAGAGGATGGGCTCGGACGCTCAGCCATTTCTCAGCCTATTCATCGAGACTTCTCAGACCAGGGGGCTATTGTCATTTCCCGTAACAATGCTCCCTGTGGTATTGCTCGATTAGGAGGAGAGTACATGCTGCGTAAGAAGGCATTCTGGATTGCGATTGTTGCAGTCGTCGTCCTCGGCGGTGGCGGATATGGTGCCTACCGGCTCTGGCTGATGCCAAAGCAGACTGCAGATGCCGGTGCGACCGTGCGCACAGCGACGGCGACGATCGGAAACATATCGATCACAACGACAGGATCGGGAACCCTGGTCCCCTCGCAGACGGCTGATCTGGCATTCAGTGCCAGTGCCGTGGTAAAGGAGGTGCTGGTCAAAGTCGGAGATCATGTGCAAGAGGGGGATGTACTCGCTCGTGCCGACGATACGGCGGCACGGCAGACGCTTGCCGAGGATCAGCAAGCTGTGATTGATGCCCAGATCGCCCTCGATCTGGCGCAGGGGCAGGCTGAACTCGGCGTCGCACAGGCAGAAGTTGATCTCGCGACGGCCCAAAAGGCACTTGATGCGCTCGTCAACTGGAGCCCTGATTCTGCCGAGCTGGCAACCGCGAAAGCGACCCTCGCAAACGCTCAGGTCTCCTACCAGAGTGCCTCGAAGAAAGCAGGCATGGTCGACGAGCAGAATGCCTCTGTTCGTATCAGTCTGGATCAGGCCATTTCAGCGCTTGATAGTGCACAGCAATCTTATGCCGATGCGATGAACCCGGAGCGGGACTGGGAGCGTGACATTGAAACGACTCGGCAGTCCGCAGCGGCCTCGCTTGTCAGGGCACAGCAGAACCTTGAAATCGCGCAGGCTGACTACGACCTGGCAATGGTAGACACTTCGGGCGCCGACGTGCAGAGCACTTGGGCCCAAGTCTTGAGCGCCAAGGCCGCCGTGACCAATCTTGAGGAAGCGCCCACTGCGGATGAGATCGCGGCAGCACAGGCCGCGGTCAAGTCGGCCGAGCTCGCGCTGCAGCAGGCGAAGCTCGAACTGGGCGACGGCGATCAGGCGGTGGCGCAGAACAGAGCCGAGCTAACACTCGAACAGGCCAAGCTGACCGCCGCCGCTGCCCAGGATGCGGCTGATGGCATGGTCATCGTTGCGCCGTTCTCCGGGACCGTCGTGACGGTCAACTTCAAAGCCGGTGAGACCGCAAGCGGTACGGCCATTTCGCTAGCTGATCTCGATGCCCCTGTTGTGGAGTTCTGGGCTGACGAGACGGATATGAGCAGTGTCGTAATCGGGAACCCTGTCAGCATCGTTTTCAGTGCGCTGCCCGATCTCACCTTTTCCGGGCAGATCTATCAGGTGGACCCGCAACTGGTAACGGTGAGCAACACACCGGCGGTCCAGGCATGGGCTACGTTGACGAGTACGCAGGATGTGACCCTGTTGGGCGATATGAACGCCGACATCAGCATCATCGCAGGCGAGGCTGACAATGTGGTTCTCGTACCGGTGGAAGCAATCCGCAGTATGGGGAATGGCCAACACGTGGTGTTCGTGGTGAAGTCTGATGGCACGCTCGAGATGCGACAGGTAGAGATTGGACTATCGGACTACGTGAATACCGAGATCACGTCTGGCCTGTCCGCAGGTGAGGCGGTTAGCCTGGGCAGCTCTTCGAGCTCGACCACCACACAGTCGACGCAGACCGGCAACCAGGCGTTTCCCGGTGGTGGCGGCGTCTTCGTGGGACCGATTGATGGCGGCGGATTCCAGGGTGGGAGGCCGTAATATGGCGCGACGCAAAGAGCCATCTCAGAGCGTCGGCGAGCCCAACTCGGTTGTCCACGAGCTCGACTCAATTGACAAAGCTCAGGGGCCACGCGAGCTCATCAGGACTGAACAGCTCACCAAAGTCTATGGCTTGGGAAGCATTGCCGTGCACGCGCTGCGTGGGGTCGACATTCAGGTGCGAGACGGGGAGTTTGTGGCTGTGATGGGCCCGTCGGGGTCGGGGAAGTCCACGCTGATGAACATCCTGGGTTGCCTGGACAGGCCCAGTGGGGGTACCTACATCCTCGACGGCGCGAATGTGAGTCATCTGAGTAAGGATCGGCTGGCGAGCGTACGCAACCGGAAGATCGGGTTTGTCTTTCAGGCCTACAATTTGCTCGATCGCCTATCGGCGGTACGCAACGTGATGCTTCCGCTGTTGTACCAGGAGAGCCCGGGGGTGAGCGATCAAGAGGCGCACGACCGCGCGGTGGCCTCGCTGGAGGCCGTAGGGTTGGGCGACCGAATCAACCATCTCCCCAAGGAGTTGTCGGGCGGCCAACAGCAGCGCGTGGCGATTGCGCGGGCGCTGATCACCCATCCCTCGATCATCTTGGCCGACGAGCCCACGGGCAACCTCGATACGCGTACGAGCGACGAGCTCATGGACCTGCTCGAGCAGCTGCATGCCGAAGGCGTCACCCTGGTGATGGTCACGCATGCTCTGGACATCGCGGAGCACGCCGATCGTGTGATCTACCTGATCGACGGCCTGGTCGTTTCGGATCAGACCCATGCCAGCGGTATTGCAGAGCTGCACAATGGTCGCAACGGAGGGACAGTATGAGCTTCTGGAAGACGCTGAAGGTGGCCTGGGAGGGCTTGATGATGAACAAGGCCCGCTCGCTGCTGACTACGTTGGGTGTCATCATCGGTGTCGCTGCCGTGATCGTGATGCTCGCTGTCAGTGCCGGCGCTGAAGCTGAGATTGCTGACCAGATCAACGCATTAGGCGCCAACCTGATCCTGATCATGCCGTCATTCAGTCGGGGAGGGTTCGCTCGCGGCGCTATGCCGGCCACCCTCACCTACAATGACCTCGCCCAGATCGAGGCGAACATGACGAACATCCTGGGCGTCTCTGCCGAGCAGAACACGAGCCAGACTGTGGCGACGGCGAACGACACGCTGACCGACGTCTCGATCGTCGGTACGACGCCAGGATTCACGGCTGTACGTGAGTACCCTGTGGCGGTAGGGCGTTTCATCCTCGACAGCGACAATGCCTACGCTGCCAAGGTGGCGGTGCTTGGTTACGACGTCGCCACCGAGTTCTTCGGCGATGCGCAGAGCGCCATTGGACAGAAAGTGAAGATCGGGACGGCCCAGTGCATCGTCGTGGGTGTGATGTCGTCCAAAGGCGTGGTGGGCAACACCGACTACGACAGCCGGGTCTATGTCCCGATTACGCTGGTGTTCAAGAAGTTCAGCTATGCACGGTTCGGGTCGGACCGCCTGAATGTCGTCTATGTGTCTGCTGACAGCAGGAAGGACATGACCCTGGTCATGTCGGAGCTGGACACGGTCCTGCTGAAGGATCCTGGGGACGACCGCGGACGCGCCGGGGTTCAGCTCACGACGCAGGATAGCATCATCAACGCGCAGGCCTCGACCACGGCCACGTTTCGCAACCTTCTGGGCTGGGTCGCGGCGATCTCGTTGGTCGTGGGCGGCATCGGGATCATGAACATTATGCTCGTGAGTGTGAGCGAGCGCACACGCGAGATCGGCCTGCGGCAAGCGCTTGGCGCCCGCCCGCGTGACGTGCGGCTGCAGTTCCTGCTTGAGGCGTTTGTCTTAAGCCTGCTGGGTGGGCTGGCCGGTATCATCATCGGCGTGGGCGGCTCAATCCTCTTTAACGCACTGGGGACCATGCGCACGCAGATCGTCGTGGCGTCGGTCCCCCTTAGCTTCGGTGCTGCAGCGGCTGTGGGCATATTCTTCGGCTACTATCCGGCGACCCAGGCGGCGCAACTGGATCCGATCGTGGCCCTGCGACATGAGTAGTGGAGGCACTATGAGTCTGATAGGTAGACGAACACCTAAGGTCGTTGCTCTAGTCATTGCCTTGGCTCTTGGCTTGACGATGGGGTGTGGCGCCAAGACCACCGTGGCACCGACGAGCGGGGCCACCACGTATGGGGGAGCGCTCGACACGACGTATCCCAACGCGCTGGACGTTACGAGCCAGCTTGCCCTGGGTACCCTCAAGCTGGAGGGTACCGAAAACGCTGTGACAGAGGCCCAGGCGGCGCAGTTGCTGCCACTGTGGGAGGCGCTGTCAGGTACGGCGGCGGAGACCGAGGCCGAGCGCACGGGGTTGGTGCAGCAGATCGAGGATACGATGACCGCGACGCAGGTCTCGGCGATAGCTGCGATGGCACTGACCCAGGCTGATGAGCAGGCCTGGACGCCGAGCCAGGCCCTGACGGGTGGCTTCGGAGCTGGCGGCCCGATCACGGGGACTACGCTGGAGGGGTGGCTGCCGGCAGCGGTGGAGCGACTGGTGCGCTGCCGGGCGGCGGTAGAGTCGCGGCGGCTTCACGCCGGGCGGTGCCAGCGCCGCGACCGGTGGAGACCAATCGACGGGGCGGCAGCGGTTCCAGAACATGACACCCGAGGAGCGTGCCACGCTGGCCGCACAGTTCGGCGGGCAGGGCAGAACCGGCACCACAGGATCCGGGACCGCGGCCTTTGCATCCAATAGCGTGGTACGTGCCGTTGTCATGCTTCTCTCGGTTCGCAGCGGCCAAACGCCGGCGGGGGGGGCACCGTTTGGCCGGGCCGAGCAATCGGGTGGGGCGCCTGCGGGTGACGGGGCCGGGCCAAGCCCGACCCAGGATGGATCAGAGCCGGTAGCGCAGCCCACTCCCACGCCTGAGCCAACCGTCGCGCCCACGGTAACGCCCGAGCCTGCAATCCCCTCACCGACGCCTGAGGCAACGCTTGTGGCCGAGACACCGGCCCAGACTGGGAATAGCGTACCTGAGTCGACCGTGACAGTAGCGGAATCTGCCACTGCCGCTGAGGCTGCGGCTGCCGCATCCGTTGTCCCAGTTTCTCAGCCTGCAGCCGAAACAGCCGCGGCCGGTCCGACCCCCGAGCCCGCCGCCGTGACGTCCGGTGTTGCATCGGCCCTTACGCAAGTCCCGGATACAAATCCCGGGCCGCCCTTCTCCGTTGAGATCAGTCTGAACCGGGCAACCCCGAATCCGCTTCTGGATGGAAGCACGATCTACAAGATCTCCGGGCTGCTGCGGAACAACGGGGATCAGGTCTACGCGGTGAATACGGTTCACGTGACCTTCTTCGACTCAAGTGGATTCCGCGGATCCTTCAACCCCTTTCCTCGGCGTAGGTATGGGGAGTGGATCTGGCACGGGGCCATGGACGCCGTCTTTAATTGCATGTTGTTGTCCCCTGGTGAGGCGTGTCCCTTCACCGCGGAGATTGCAGCCCAGGACATGGGCTCCTTCATGGTCCATGCCGATGCAGTAGTCGCTAACTGGCGCACGCCGGCCCCTGCTCAGGTGGCGAGTTCCACGCTGGTCGACCAGGGGGATAACGTACGCATCAATGGGACAGTGGTAAATCCCAATACCTACCCGATCAAGAACGTCGTCGTCGACGCTGCGTTACTCGATGCCAATGGTCAGATCACGAGCATAGGCTCGGATTACTACGTGCAGAGCATCGCACCCGGCGCTTCTGTCGCGTTTACCGCAATGATCCCGAAGGACACCTACGTTACCTACCAGTTGTACACGCAGGCTGAGGGCGACTTCAAGTGATCGGCGGTTAAGGTCGCTTGAGCGTCAACCTGATACAATAATCGGCGAGCCCGATATAACTCCTTGCTTTGGCTCGCTGTGTACAAAAGCCCCGATCGCGCGGTCGGGGCTTTTGACGTCAACTGCCCTCTGAAGCGCTGAAAGCGCTGCCCTTGGCGAACTCTCAGCATCCTCTTACGATTTTCTCAGCTTTGTCTGGTATCTTGAGATTGTTCCGGACACGGAACGGCGCGAACACTAGACTTGTGATGCTTAACATCAAAGGAGGTGCCGCATAGACAAACACATACTTGAGGATGGCACTGGATGAGACGTTCAGGCCAACCGGGGCACTTACCCTGGTTGGCCTGAATTGGAAATAAGGAATGTCGTGGGAGGTCAAACTATACCTATGCTAAGAAATCGAAATAAGAAACTGGGACTGGTCCTGATCGGGGCCGTTGTGGCCTTGGCTGTTGCGGGTGGGGTGATGTTTGGAACGACCGGCTTGGTCAATGCGGCCAAACTCACGTCGAGTGATCTTGAGACGATGACACAGGCGTCGACGACACCCGGCCTGCTGGGTGATGGCTATCTGGCTCATGGCGGTCGTTGGGGAGGTCCGAGCTTCGAAGGATCCATTGACTACACGCAGTTGCTGGCGAATGCGCTGGGCATCCAGTTGAAGATCTACAGACGGCCTATGAGGGCGCTCGGACTGCCGCGATCGCGCAAGCGGTCGATGAGGGCCTGATCACGCAAGAACAGGCTGACAACATGCTAGTCTGGGGTGGACTTGCCCGGCACAGGTTCGGATTCCTTCCCTTTGGCCGTGGCCCCCAGGGTGTGGCGAACGGCAAGATCGACGAGGAGGCGCTGTTGGCCGATGCCCTCGGTGTGACGACAGTGCAGTTGCAGGCAGCGCGCGACCAGGCGAATCAGGATGCACTTGACCAGGCCGTGGCGGAGGGCATCATCACGCAGGATCAGGCGGACCGGATGCTCGCCCAGAAGAATCTGATGAGCTACCTGGACCGCGATACGCTGCTCGCCAAGGCGCTGGGTATGAGCGTCGAGGACCTAAAAGCAGCTTACGCGCAAGGTGCTACGCTTTCAAGCTTGATGGCGGATAACGGCCTCGATGCCGCAACCGTGCGCGCCAACTTGGTCGAGGCCTACAACGGCGCGTTGGCCCAGGCGGTTGCCGATGGCGTGATCACCCAGGACCAGGCGGATAGTATGCAGAACCGGCTGGACTTTGGCATGATGCCCGGGGGCCCGTTCATGCATATGCCCGGTGGGAGAGGTGGGTTCGGAGGTCGTGGTGACTTCCGTGGTCCTCGCGGTGGCACGACAGACAATGGCACCGGCTCAGATACTGGATTCCGTATGCCGGGCCGGGTGGTTCGGGGAGGCGACTCGCTCTAGTCTCTACATAAGGCTTTGATATCAGTTGGGGAGATCTGGCTAGTCTTCTGTTCTCCTCCTCGCAGCGGCCCTGTGTGCCAACCGCCCGGCACACAGGGCCACTCCTTGTCTGGGCCGAGCGTCCTACTCTCAGTGTCCTCTCAGTAGCGTCAAAGGTAATTTGCAGCCGTGCCCCGTAGTCTATACTAGTGGAATGCAGCCATCCGGTGGTGCGATGGTGGGCATCAGCGGATAGACACAAGGCGACAAAAGAGCTTAGCTGGGAAGGAAATGTGATGCGTGCAACGCGTGTGAAGAGACTGACGGCCACCATCGTGGCAATGCTCGTGGTGTTGGCGGCCTGTGGACCGATATCCGTTCCCCTGGGCGCTGCCGGTACGGGGACCGCTGTGACTCCGACGGCCAAGACACTGGAGTCGACGCTGGGCAAGCGGGACGACACAGCACCGGTGATTCAGTCGCCTGCCCCTACCGTCGCCGCCGAGGTCGTGCAAGCATCCGCGATATCACTTCAGGATACGTTGATGGCCGTCTACCGCGAGGCCAATCCCTCGGTCGTGTACATCGTCGTGACTTCTGGGACCGGGTTCGCTGCCTCGGGAGGGAGTGGCAGTGGCTTCGTCTATGGTGAACCGGATGGCAGTGGTGCCGGCTACATCGTGACCAATAATCACGTCGTCGAGGCCGGCGATAGCTATGAGATTGTATTCTCGAACGGTGACCGCGAGAGTGGCGAGTTGGTCGGCACTGACCCCGACAGCGATCTGGCAGTGCTCCGGGTCGAGAGCCTGCCTGACGGCGTCGCACCGATTCCCCTGGCGAACGATCCGGTCGCGGTGGGCCAATTGGCCGTCGCGATCGGCAATCCCTTCGGCGAGCAGGGCTCGATGTCGTTTGGGATCATCAGCGGGTTGGATCGAAGCCTGCCGTCCCAACGAACGACGACGACCGGCAGCACTTACTCCCTACCTCAGGTGATCCAGACCGATGCGCCGATCAACCCCGGCAACTCCGGCGGGCCGCTGCTCAACCTGCAGGGTGAGGTGATCGGCGTCAATGCTGCCATTGCGACCACGACGGGGACCAACTCGGGTGTGGGCTTCTCCATCCCGGTGGATGTCGTGAAGCGCGTGGCACCCAGTTTGATATCAGAGGGTAAGGTGACCTATTCCTACATGGGTGTCAGCTTCGACGGCGAGATATCTCTGTCGGAGCTGGACCTGTACGGCATCTCCCAGACCCGGGGAGCGTACGTTATCTCCGTGACGCCCGGCAGCCCGGCGGATCAGGCGGGCCTGGTGGGTGCGGATCTCCAGACGGGTCAGGGAGGCGACCTGATTATCGCGATCGATGGGCAGCCGATCAACGGCTTCTCGGATCTGAACACCTACCTCGTCCTCCATACGGAGGTAGGCCAAACGCTCGAGCTCACGGTGCTGCGCGACGGTCAGACGTTGACGCTGCCGCTCACGCTGGGGGCGCGACCGTAGCGGTTACGCGGAGCTTCCCGCCGAAAATCTTCCGGGAAGCTTGGAGGCAAGTCTCCGGATGAGACCGGCCTCTTAGCTTCCCGGAAGATCAGATGTCGCTCGCCTCACGCTCCCTTTCGAGCCTGAAGCAGGAAGGAAAGCGGTACCCCACGGTCGTCAAGATGGCCGAAACTCGCCGAGATATCCGTCGGGTACTCGTGCATCTCCTCGATCACCATGCCGTTCCGGGCGACGGCACTGATGATGTTGGCGACCGTGTGGGAGAAGCTGTAGAGGGGTTTGGAGAGATAGGTGGTCCCGCCCACGTAGTCCACGCCGTCCGTCTCCACCCAAGGCTCGGTCCGGAAGTAGCTGTACGCGACTTTGTCCGGGTGCGCCGCATCAAACGGCGGCTCTCCCTGCATCGCGAGCATGTTGGTGTAGGGATGGATCTCGTGGATCAGTACGACGCCACCCGGCACCAGGACCTGGGCGACCTTGTGAAAGAACGCCGTGAGATCCTCGAACCACGTCAACGCTCCCGCCGTGATGAGGGCCACATCGACGATACCGTCGAGCGTCGCCGGAATGTTGGCGATATCCGTGGCGTAGAAGGTCGCATTGAGCCCGGCCTTGGCGGCGATCCTGCGGCCCTCCTCGATGAAGTTCTCGGCGATGTCGAAGCCGATGCCGTTTCGGGCTCCCATCTTGACGACGGAGAGCAGCTCGCGCCCGTTGTTGCAGCAGAACTGTCCCGCGACCTTGCCCGCGACCCCGATCCGCTTCAAGGCCTCGATCACCGGCTCGTCGAGAAAGGTGCCTTCGTGCTCCAGGAGCCTGTCGGCAGGATCGATCTTATATCCCTGTTGGTGCTTCTCGAAGGCCTCTTCCCAGGCCTCCTTGTTGGCTGCAGCATAGGTCATACTTCCCACCTTATCTGTGCCGGATTGCCCCTGCGTGTCCTAGGCGAACGTGACGCGGAAGCACTGGGTGTAGTCACACGGCTTCTCCATCGGGAGGTCGATAGCGACCCCTCTCACGGTCTGCTCGAAGGCCACCGGCCCCGTGCCCAGCAGGGTGACTGAGGTTATCTGCGGCATGCTGCCCTTGGCCAGGCTGCGGATGACGGTCCTGCCGCCTTCGGCCCACTTCATCATGAAGGCGTAGACGGTGTCGCCCTTGGCCGTGAACCGGAAGTCCTCCACGCCCCAGTTGACGGCATCCTCTCTGAATCCCTCGATCACGACGCTTGACGGCCCCTCGCTGGACATCTTCCAGGGACGCGTGCCGTAGATGCCTTCGCCATTCACCTTGATCCAGCGCGCCAATGACGTGAGGATGTACATGCACTCGTCGTCCAGCGTGCCATCCGGTCGTTGGGGGAAGTTCAGCAGGACATTGCCGTTCTTGCTCACGATGTCGACCAAGGTCTCGACGACCTGTTTGGGCGTCTTGTAGACATCCCGCACGTTGTAGAACCAATCGCCGACGCTGGTATCGGTCTGCCAGACGAAGGGCCGGATGTCCGGCTGGTTGCTGCGCTCCAGGTCCAACACGCCCACGGAGAATACCTCGGGCTTTCTGTCTTTCTGGTTGTAGACCGCTTCGTTTTGACCGTGCTGGAGGGCGCTCGAGTTGTAGAGATGCGCAATGATCGACAACCCGTAGTCGCCGAAGGGCACGCCGCCATCTGAGTAGAGCAGATCCGGCTGATAGAGGTCGATGACCTCCTTGACGTACGTGTACCACCGTTCGTGCCACCACGGATTATCGGTGTACCATTCGCCCCCGTCTCTCAGGTTCTTGGCGTCGCGGTTCGGAATGTACAGGTCCTCGTAGGCTGGATCGTTACCGTCGTAAGGAACGCCCGCATAGGGGCCGGTCTTGTCTGCGTCCTTGCTGGGACGGTTCCAGTGAAAGCTGGCGCCGATGTGCTCGGAGAGTCCGAAGCGCAGGCCACGGCTGCGGGCTGCATCTCTCCAAAGGCCGACGATGTCCTTGCCCGGGCCAACCTTGACCGAGTTCCAGCGATGGTGCGTCGAGTTCCAGTTGTGAAAGTTGTCGTGGTGCGCTGCCTGGGCGACGAAATACTTGGCGCCGGCATCTACGAACAGATCCATCAGGGCTTCCGGATCGAAAGCCTCTGCTTTCCACAGCTTGACGACATCTTTGTATCCGAAGACCGATTGATGCCCGTATTTCCGCCAGTGATACCGGTATTGGGGAGAGCCCTCCATGTACATGTTGCGGGCATACCAGTCCCCATACATCGGTACGGCTTGCGGTCCCCAATGTGACCAGATGCCGAACTTCGCGTCTCGAAACCAGTCCGGACACGTGAACTGCCGCAGTGATTCCCAGGTGGGCTCAAACGGTCCTCGAGTGATCTCCAGCTCTGTCATTTCGCAATACCTCCGGGTTTGGGATGATCCATAGCTGCCTTGGAAACCAATTTCGTCATCTCTTGAGCACGAGGGGCAGATACGTCTGCGACCCATAGATCAACAGATGCGCAGTCTCGGTCAGCACCTCAGTGCCGGAGAAGATGGCTGTGTTGGTCACTGCACCGATTGTCACGGCTGTCGCGGAAATTGTCAACGTCACGCGTTCCTGCGCACTCACCGGGGCGGTCCATCAGAGAAATCCGGGACGAGTATCTCACAGCCCCCAGCCATCGCCGACGCATGCGCGCAGATACCGGCAGCCGTCCAGTTAGCGGCAGTGACGGCATCGATTTTGGGCGACCGTCCTTCGACGATGCTGCGGACGAACTCGTGCACCAGGTGCGGATGCGATCCGTGGTGGCCACCCCCTTGCTCGAACGATAGGTGATGCGCGTCCTTCCCGTAGACGAAGCGTTGCGTGTAGCGGGCGATAGAGGGGGGAAGCAGATCCGCGCGGTCCGGCGGCTCGGGTCGGGTCACAGGCTCCTGGCGCCGTGTTTCGCCTGGAACCAGCGGGCTCATCCGCATCAGGAGCGGATGCTCGTCTTCCATTTGCCACTCATAGCAGGCGTTCTCACCGTAGACGGTGAAGCTCTCCATATAGTGCCTTGCGCAGTGAAAGAGCGTGCGGGTGACCTCCGCGGACAGACCCGGGCTCTCGAGCTGGAAGATGGCAGTCTCGACTGGATAGGGGTTGCCGTACTGTGCACGTAGTTCCTCACGCATCTGTCCGGAGCCAAAGCAGTGGACCTTGGCGGCTCTCGTCTCTGCGAGCGCAAGGAGGGGAGCTACCGCGTGCGTGGCGTACCACATTGGCGGAAGCCCGGCCCAATAGGGAGGCCAACGCTCCATATCCTGATAGTGCGCGCCACGGAGGAACTGGATGCGGCCGAACTCACCTCGATCCCGCAACCCTTTCGCATAGAGGAACTGGCGCGTGTAGACCGCCGTCTCCATCATCATGTAGTTCCGTTCGGCTTCGCGCTGGGCCGCGATGATCGCCCTGAGGTCTTCGATGCTCGTCGCCATCGGGACCGTGCAAGCGCAGTGTTTGCCGGCCTTGAGTACGGCGATAGCCTGTGAGGCATGATCAGGGATGCCGGTCACAAGGTGAACCGCATCGATGCTGTCGCTCTCAAGTACCTCATCCAGATCCTCGAAGCACTGGTCCACGGGGAACATACCAGCGGTCCTGCTTAGCCGACCCGGATTCGTGTCACAGATCGATACTGAGCGCACGTCCGGATGGTCGAGGTAGATCGGGACGAACTCCGCCCCGAAGCCCAGCCCCACGACTGCAATGCTCAGCCCTTCTTCTCTGATCATCTCACCTCGCTTCTGTGGTACGGGACCATACTCTTGACACAACCACAGCGAATGCCACCAGCAGGCCGCCCGTGACCCATCCCCCCACGGCGAAGCTATCAGGCATTGTATACCCGATGGCAACACCCCCGCCGATGAGCAGGGCGGTCAGAAGGGCATAGTGCCACATACCGTAGAGAAACACGAACGGAAGGTAGTGCGCTCCGACGATGACCATGAACGCCGGATAATACCAGTTCACGTTGTACAGCGTTGCAGCAGCAATCACGGGGATGCACAAGGGAACGATAAAGGCCACCTGTTGCGCTAGCTGTTGCAGGGGATTCCCTGAGCTTAGCGAGGCCGGACGCCCCGCCAACTTGAGGGTGAGCTGTGTCAGCGGATAGATCAACATACCGCCTATGAACAACGACATGATGCCCAGCCTCGTACTCACCCACGTGCCCAGTGCAGCGGAGATCAGCCATAGAATTCCTGATACTGCCTGGCCGATGTAGCCGCCCTGGAATACGGAACGCATCTCTCGTTGGGCTTCATTTACAGTCACACTCTTTCTCCTTTGCTTGCGATAGGGTCTTGGTGGATTCCTAGCTGCCGCTCACGGTCACAGGACTGCGGTAGGGCCACGCGTCGTCCCACAACCCGTCAGCCGCGTGGGTCAGGGTGGCGTTTGTTGCGGGAGGAAGCAACGCTATTGCCGCGCATACGACCAAACAAGCGACTGTGGAGCGGAACCGTCGCATTTGACGACCTCTGGGACATAACGGGTCAAGGTTCTATGAAGGGACTCTCGACCGGTGTCTTACATAGCGCTCCGGCTCGGGCGCCGTTACGGCCCTATCATACCTGTCCTTGTGCGAAGCGCGAGGGGCATTCGAAGCTACGCGCGCACCCTCGACGGCCACCGGGCCGTCGAGGGTGTTCTGCACGTTAGGGGGTCATCGCGCGCCGTGGGCCGAGGCCTGCGCGAGGAGGGGCATAGCTTCCTCGACCCACGATGAACCCTCGACCGTGGGGCGGAGGAAAGCGTTCCGGAACTTCGTTACCTCGGGAGGACGGCCGATACCCAGTGCCCAGACGGCAATCTCCGTCGCCAGACTCTCCTGGGTGCTCCCATATCCATGGGGTCGCAGTGAGGGGTCCGCGAAGTGGCTGTAGATGTGCTCGAGCGAGGCGCGGTGATACCCGGCAGCTTCCGCTTCTGCCTGGAGCCCGTGGATCACGATGTGGCCGAATTCGTGGCCGACGATGACGCGCGTAAGATCGATTTCGTTGTCAGTATGAACGTAGGGACCTGTCAGAAAGTCCCAGTGATAGTGAGCGGCCAAAACCCCATCGTCGAATAACCCGTTCCAAATGCTTATGCGGCCCGCTGTCGGATACCAGGCGGCGACGGAGATCGCTTGACCGTTGTCCTTAACCAGCCACAGGTCCTGACGCGTGCCACCTGAGCCGGCCAGGACAGCAGCCCTGACAATCTCTGCAAATCGGGATTCGCCATAGATGGCGCTAAAATCGCCCATGACGTCGAGCACAAGGTTCAGCTCATCCGATTGCCAGGGCCCATCGATGCGAAATCCCAGCTCCATCCATTTCACCAGGCGGTCCAGTCGATCGGAAGGCCACGTGGCGAGGAAGCCATAGTGCAGGTTCCGGGGCCATCCAACCAGATTCAAGGCTCGTCGGGTGAGGGCATTGTGTTCTTCCGTCGTCATAGGCGTGCCGGTTTTCACCGTCGTGGTAACGCCCATCGCGTCAACCTGTGCCGTACGTCCGGGCATGAACAGCACGGGCAAGCACATCAATATCATTGTGATCCGTACAAGGATCCATCGCCGTCCTTTTCCGTCCATATGCGCCTCTCCGTTCTCTCTTGCTGTGCTTACTGAAGCGCAGAGGCGCATCGAAAACGACACATAAGTGCGACGAGGTCGTCACGACCCTTGCGAGTGCAAAGTTCCTTCGTTTCCCGTCGTTCCGGGGTAAAATGATGAGTAGAGATTGTCCTGTGGCATCCATCCCTTGTGGGCGGGGGATAGGAGTGGGATGGGAACACTGACCATCGAGTTGCTGGGGTCGATGCGGATCTCACGCGACGGAGAGCCCGCAATCGATTTCGAGGCAGAGGCTGCGCGGGCTCTGCTGGCCTACTTGGCTGCCAACGCGGAACGCCCTGTGCCGCGTGAGGTCTTGGCCGGTCTGCTCTGGCCGGAATGGCCGGATGCCGATGCCCTTCGGAACCTGCGCACTACCCTCTACAGATTGCGGAACGCCATCAGCGACCGCAATGCCGATCCTCCTTACTTGTTGATCTCCCGAGGTGACCTGCAGTTGGATGTGGGCAGCGACATTTCGGTGGATCTCCACACCTTCGACGAGCACCTCCGCTGGGTTGGCCGGCATGCCCCTACAGGGACAGAGTTGGACACAGCGTGTGTGGAGCGCCTGACGGTGGCGGCGGAGTTGTACCGTGGTGATTTCATGGCGGGGTTCTCGTATCCTTCGGCGGCGTTTGAGGGGTGGATGGTGACGCAGCGGGAATCGCTCCACGTGCGGGTGTTGGACGCGTTAGGGCAACTGGCCACGCATCACGAGCAGCGGGGAGGCTACCGGGAGAGCCTGGCCTATGCGCGGCGGCAGATTGAGTTGGAGCCGTGGCGGGAGAGCGCGCACCGGCAGACGATGCGCGCGTTGGCACTTGGTGGGCAACGCGCCACGGCCATGGCGCAGTACGAGAGCTGCGTGCGGATCTTGGAGGAGGAGCTGGGGATCGAGCCGGAGGCAGCGACGAGGGATCTCTATGCGCAGATCCGCCGTGGCGAACTGGGCTCGCCTTTGAGTCCAGAGTCAGCGCCCTTGGCCCAGGGCCCGACGGATCAGGCTTGGAGCACCGTGGACCAAGCTGCTATGTCAGATCGGTCGATCATCCCCGGACAGCGTCCGCCTGGTCCCGTACTGTCACGATCTGGGGCTCCCCCACAGCGTATCGAAGAGGATGGCACAAGGAGCGGATTGCTCTCAGGAGGCGAACGCCGTACCGTGACCTTCCTGTTGGCTGAAACCAGCGGCATAGAGAGGCCGGTAGCGGGTGCGGATCTCGAAATGTGGGCTGAGACATTGCACGAGGTCCTCGAAGGTGCGCGAGGAGCGGTGATGCACTATGGCGGCACGATCGTACAAACGTATGACGCCGGATTCGTGGCTGCCTTTGGGGCGGATGTTGCGCACGAGGATGATGCCAGACGTGCCGTGTTGGCGGCGCTGAGCATCATGCGAGCAGTCACCGCGGACGAGACACTGGATTCGATGCAGGGCGAGGTCCGTGGTCGGGCCCTCAGCTGTAGGCGTCAACACGGGCGAGGCCATCATCCTGGCCCGGGCACACGGCGGCGTGGCAGCTCACGCGACGGTGATCGATCAATTGCGTGACATTCGGGAACAGATACTCCCCGGTACGGTGTGGGTAGGGGAGGTTACCTACCGGCATGTGGCTGAGCAGTTTGCGTGGACACGGCTGGGTGAGGTCGCGGACACCAAACGTGACACTGTGGTGCGGCTGTACAGTCCGGTGGCGGCAGTGCCGACACCTGCGGAACACGCGGTCGGCGGACTGCGCGTGCCGTTGGTCGGACGGGGGGCGGAATTGGTGGCGCTGACCGCCGCTATCGTTCGCCTCCAGGCAGGGATTGGTGGGGTCGTGACCGTCGTGGGAGAGGCCGGCATCGGGAAGTCACGCCTGATAGCAGAAGCCAGATCAAGGGCCATCGGTGACGACGCCAGCGACAATGCGCATAGAGCGGAGACGTCCTCGGAGGCATCTGATCGTACCTCGGCCTTAAGGTGGGTGGAGGGGCAGTGGCTTTCGTACACTGAAGGCACGGCCTACTATGGGTGGCAGGAGCTACTACGAAGGTTGCTCGGTCTATCGGAATCCTGCACGCTCGCAACGTGTGAAGCGTTGGAAGAGGAGGTGCGTGCGCACTGTCCGGATCGGGCCGACGAGATTACGCCCTACCTGAGGCGTCTCCTGGCGCTGCCCGAGGATGCGGAGACTGCGGACAGTCTTGATAGATTGGTGCCGACGGGGATGCTCCGGAACGCGATTTTCCAGGCTGTCACGACCCTACTAACCTCCGTGGCACGGCGTGTCCCCCTTGTGGCTGTCCTTGATGATCTCCACTGGGCAGATGGCGCTTCGCTGGCGTTGCTTGAACATGTGCTGGCGTTGACCGATCAAGTGCCAATGTTGGTTATCATCGCGATGCGCCCGGCGCGAACCCACGGATCCTGGCACGTGCGCGAGACAGCCATGCGAGAGTACGGTCATCGCCACACCGATCTGTCATTGGGTCCTTTGCAGCCGACAGAGAGTGAGGCGTTGGTCCGCTCTTACTTGCAGGCAGGCGGCAGAGGCAGTGGGGTCGATGTGAACCTGGTGAGGCAAGTGCAGCAGCGTGCAGAAGGCAATCCCTTCTTCGCGGCAGAGATCGTGCGATCTCTTGTCGACGAAGGTGCAATGATAGAAAGACCGCCGGCGACGATCGAGGGGGTGTTGACGGCCCGCATTGATCGTCTGCCGTTGGAAGCGCGGCGCGTGCTGCAACTGGCGGCTGTCATGGGACGCATCTTCAGCTATGACCTGCTGCTGGACATTGTCTCAGGGGAGGAGCCTGGATTCAGGGAAGGGTTGCTGAATGGCGCATTACTTGAGTTGCTGCGTGCGCAGTTGATCCGGGAGCATGCCGGCGGCCCGGACCTTATTGCAGACCGCCCCCCGGACCGGGAGTTCATCTTCGAGCATCAGCTCACGCTGGAAGCGGCTTATCGGAGCCTGCTGCAGCGTAAGCGGCGAGTGCTGCACCGGCGCGTTGCGGAGGCCCAAGAACGGCTCTATCCGGAGCAGACGGAGGCGCAGTTAGGCCTGCTGGCCTACCACTGGGAACAGGCAGGAGACCTGACACGAGCTGTGGATTACCTCCAGCGAGCAGGCAGGCAAGCCGCTTCGCAATATGCGAATGACGAGGCACTCCTATTCTTCTCTCGCGCTCTATCCCTCGTGCCGAATGACGATGACGAGACGCGTTACGCTTTGTTGCTGGCGCGCGAACGTGTCTACAATCTGATAGGCGACCGCAGAGCCCAGACCAAGGATCTTGAAAGCCTGACCGCGCTCGCAGATCGCGCGCAGGATACCCACAAGATGGCCGAAGTGCTTGATCCGCCGTGCTGAACAAGCCGTCTCCGTCCACGATGCGGAGGTAGCGCTTTCCTTGGCGCGCAGGGCGATCGAGATGGCTCGTGCCAGCAACGACCTGACCCTTGAGGGGTCGGCGTACTTCCGCATTGGTCAGGCATTGGCAGATCCGGGAGCCGCCGATACGCAGGTGCTGGACTACCTTGAGCGGGCCCTGACCATTGTCAGGACCTCGGGCCCACAGCGCTTGGAGGCCGAGATTCTCATCGCGATGGGGGTCGACCTTAGTCGCGAACTGCGGCCCGAAGGGCGTGACCTGCTGCGACAGGCCCTCGAACTCTACCGCGCAGCCGGGGATCGGAGTGGTGAAGGGCGAGCGCTCAGGCAGCTTGCCGGTGTCTCTGGCTTCTTCGGTGACTTCGCCAGCGGCCGGGCCGGCGGACTGGCGGCGCTGCCGATTCTGCGCGAGGTGGGTGACCAACAAGCCCAGGGCAGCACGCTCTATGTTTTAGGCTACCACGAGACTTGTCTGGGTAGGTACAGCGAGGCACTGGCGCATCTCGCTGCCGCAGCAGCCTCTCTGTCAAAGCGTAGGCGACCGTGTCACCGAAGCCAGTTGTCTTGCCTGCAGGGGTATCATCTTTGACGAACTGGGAGACTACTTGCGGGCTTGGCGTGAACTCCAGGCGGCATTGGCCTTTCCCACGCAGCGCCGAGGGCTGATCCCGCGGGCTTGGGGTTTGGGACGTGCGGCCCTGATACTGGTGCACGAGGGCCTCCTGCGGGATGCGCAGACTTATGCACAACGCGCCATCGACTTTGTTCTGGAAACCGGGCATTACGCCGAATACGGGTGGCTGCCCTACAATCGGGCCGTGGCTCATATGGTGATGGGCCACGCGCTCGTCGACCTCGGGGATGATAGGGGTGCGCGGCAAGCATACGACACCGCACTCGGTGTGGTGCAGAAAGCCGGCCCGCGCGGTATGCCTGCCGAGGTCCAGGCTGCGCTGGCCCGGCTGTATATGCACCAGGGCAGGCTAAGCGCCGCGCTCGCGCAGGTCGAGCAGATTCTCGCCTATCTAGAGCACGGCGGCGTCGATGGCACCGCAGAGCCGGTGCGCATCTATCTGACCTGTTATCAGGTGCTTGAGGCCGCCGGCGACCCGCGAGCGTGGGGAATGCTGGCCGAAGGGTACCGTCTTTTGTCGGGCCGGGCTGCTGCCGTCGATGATGAGTTGCTGCGACGTTCCTACCTCGAGAACGTCGCGGCCAACCGTGAGATTGCGGCGCTATGGCGGACTTGTCCACCCCCTTCTGCGAGCTGAAGGACGCCGCCGACCGCAAGGGTTACCTCTTAGGCCTGTTGCGGTTTGCGGCGGCGTCCAGCCAGACGTTGATCAGGGTGTGCTATCCGCTCTTATCGTCCCCCATGTGCCGATACCTGCGCGAATAGGGCAGCGGTTGCCGCGGGCCATGCGGCGCTCTCGATCGTGCGGTTGAGGAAGGCGTCTCGGAAGGACTGGACCTCCGGGGTACGCTTGATCCCCAGTGCCCAGACCGCGATCTCCGTTGCCAGATTCTCGTTGGTGGGTGCGAGCCCGTGGGGCCACTGTGCAGGGTCCACCGTGGACGCATACAGATCTTCGGGCGAGAGACCCTGGTAGCCGGCGGTAGCGGCTTCGACGCGCAGCCCGTCGATCACCAGATGGCCGAACTCGTGGCCGACGATCACACGCCGGATGTCTATGTTGACGGCGGATTGTACATAGGGACCTGTCAGGAAGGGCCACCGGTAGGAAGCGGCCAGCACCTCGTTGTCAAATAGCCTATCGTTGACACGCACGCGGCCTGCCGTCGGATACCATGCTGCGACTGAAATGGCTTCTCCCCTCTCTTTCACCAGCCACAGGTTCTCGTCCCTGTTGTCAGACCTGGCTGCAATGGCGGCCCTCGCGATCTCTGCAAAGCGCGTTTTGCCAAAGGTGGCGCCAAAGTCATCCAGCACACCGAGGACCAGCATCAGCTCTTCCGATTTCCAGGGTCCATCGATCCTGACCCCCAGCTCCAACCAGGTGATGAGCCGTGCGAGCTGCCCTGACGACCATCCCGCCAAGAAGCCATACCGCCGGTTCCGCGGCGAGCCGATCAGATACAGCGCTCGCTGCGTCAGCGCCTCGTGATCGGCCATCTCCTGACTAGCGGAATGTGCCTCTAGACGAGCTGAATCTGCTCGACTTGAGGCAATGTCTCTAGGTAAGGCGAACCCGGACCAACCGACCAAAACTACCGCTGCGAAGACGACAAACCATCGGCGCCTGTTCACCGCTTTCTCCCCTCCTGTGGAGTTGCTTGTAGTCAAGCGCCGGGGCGTGTCACGATCGACGAATGGGCGTCAGTTCAGCGTGATGGGAGCGTTACGAGGGCGTCTGATCGCACGTCTTCTTCATTTCCTCCCCCATTCGCGGTAGAATGAAGGGGATTGTCGTACTGAGTGGTACATCCCCGGCGGGCTGGGAGATGAGGCGGGATGGGCACACTGAACGTTGGATTGTTGGGGTCGATGCAGGTTACCCACAGCGGCGAAGCGGCGGTGGGCTTCGAGGTGGATGCCGCGCGGGCGCTGGTGGCCTATTTGGCCGTCACCGCGGAGCACGCCACGCCGCGGGAGGTGCTGGCGGGGCTGCTGTGGCCTGAGTGGCCCGATACTGAGGCGCTGCGGAACCTGCGGGCTGCCCTCTTTCGCCTGCGCAGCGCGATCGGCGACCGCGAAGCCGATCCCCCGTACCTGTTGATCTCCCGCAGTGAGCTGCAGTTGAACGCAGACAGCGATGTCTGGGTGGACGTTCATGCTTTCAATGAGCACCTCAGAACAGTCCAGGCGCACGATCATCCAGGAGACAAGGTATGCTCCGTTTGTGTGGCGCATCTGCGGGCGGCTACGGAACTCTACCGGGGGGACTTTATGGCGGGGTTCTCGTATCCCTCGGCAGAGTTCGAGGGGTGGATGGTGACGCAGAGAGAGTCATTCCACGTGCAGGTACTGGATGCGTTGGGGGAGCTAAGCGAGGTCCACGAACAGCGGGGAGCCCACAGGGAGAGCCTTGAGTGCGCGCGGCGGCAGATCGAGTTGGAGCCGTGGCGGGAGAGTGCGCACCAGCAGGCGATGCGGGCACTGGTGTCGAGTGGGCAGCGGGCGGCGGCGTTGGCGCAGTACGAGCGATGTGTGGAGATCCTGGACGCGGAGTTGGGGATCGAGCCGGAGGCGGCGACGCGGGAGCTCTACGAGCACATCCGTCGCGGAGACGTCAGCCCGCCGGCGCCTGTAGAGGTGGGACCTGTCGCAGTGCGGCCTCCCCGGCGGGAACCTTCGAGCACCCTCAGCCAAGCCGTCATCTCAGATCAGCCCGTCGTCCCGGGGGAACCTTCTCCCGGTGCCGCGCGTCTGCCTTCCGAACCGTCGTCAGGGCGCATCGAAGGGTCGACAACTAGGGCAGGCCCCCTACCGGGAGGGGAGCGCCGCACGGTGACCTTCCTGTCGGTCGAAACAGGTGGCATCGGGAACGAGGCTGCAGGTGTCGACCTGGAGATGCAGGCCGAGACGTTGCACGAGATCCTCGAGCTCGCGCGGGCAGCGGCGGCGCGGTATGGCGGAACGATCGTGCAGACGGGGGAGGCGGGACTCGTGGCGGTTTTTGGGGCGGAGATTGCCCACGAGGACGATGCAGAGCGGGCGGTGCTGGCGGCGCTGGAGATCGCTGATGCTCTCGAGGCGGTCGCAGAACGTACGGTGCCGGGGGTCGAGACCGCCTGGCTGGCCTATGAGGTAGGTGTGACGACCGGGGAAGCGGTGATCCTGGCCAAGGAGCTCGGTGGCGTGGCGGTGCACGCGGTGGCGCTGCAGCAGCTGCGTGAAGTACGCGAGCGAGTGCCTCCCGGGTCAGTATGGGTCACGGAGGCGACCTATCGCCGCGTGAGCGGACAGTTCGCGTGGGGCTGGCTGGGCGAGGTTTTGGTGGGGGGACGAGATGCCCTGCGACTGTACCGTCCGACGGCCCGTGTGGTGGCAGCTGCGGAGCACGATATCCAAGGGCTGCGGGTGCCCATGATCGGCAGGGACGCAGAGCTGCAAGCCCTGAACGCGGCGGTCAGCCGGGTTCGGGGTGGGATCGGGGGCATCGTGACGCTGATCGGGGACGCCGGGATTGGCAAGTCGCGGCTGGTGGCTGAGGCCAAGGCGGGGGCGATCGACCACCGTCCTGCTGTTGACGATGGACCCGATTCACGAAAGCGATTAGTGACATCCGGCAGCGGACCCCCTCTTCGATGGGTAGAGGGACGATGGTTGTCATACACCGAAATGAGGCGTACTACGGCTGGCAGGGGCTGCTGCGGAGACTGCTCGACCTGGATGATGCCTGCACCCTGACGGCGTCGTGCAGAGCTGGAGGCGCGACTTCCGGAAGCTTTGCCCCGAGCAGGCTCGATGCGATCTCTCCCTACCTGACGCGTCGGCTTTCGTTGCCCGTGGACCCGAGACCTCGACCGCTCGCAACCGGCTAGTTAGAGCGGGGCTTCTGCAGACCGCCATGTTCAAGGCGGTGACCGACTCCTTATACGTGGCGCGCGACATGCTTCGTTGGTGTTCGTTCTGGAGGATCTTCACTGGGCCGACGGGGCGTCGATGGCGTTGCTGGAGTCCGTGCTGGAATTGGGGGACCGGATCCCGGTGTTGCTGATCCTAGCGATGCGGCCCCTGCGAGACCACGGATCCTGGCGAGTCGCGAGACCTTGCTGCCGTGATTACGGCCATCGTCACACGGATCCGCGCTGCGCCATTGCCGCCGGCCGACAGCGGGGAGCTGGTCCGGCGCTTTCTGTCGGAAGCTGCCGGGGCTCGCGAGGCCGACGAGGATCTGGTGACGCGATTGCAGCAGCGCGCCGAGGGTAATCCCTTCTTCACCGCGGAGCTCGTGCGTTCGCTTGTCGATCGGGAGACGGAGGCGAATGAGCTGCCGCCGACCCTCGAGAGCGTGCTGATAGCGCGCATTGATCGGCTCCCGCTGGCGGCAAAACAGGTGCTGCACTTAGCTGCGGTGGCTGGGCGCATTTTCAGTCATCGCCTGCTCCTCGACATCGTGTCAGGAGAGGATCTCCGGTCGGAAGATGGATCGCTGGACGAGGCCCTGCTTCGGCTGGTGCGTGAGCAACTGGTCCGCGAGTATTCCGGAGCGTCTGGCCCCACGGTAGATCAGCCACCTGACCGGATGTTCGTCTTTGAGCACCAACTGACGCTGGAGGCGGCCTACGGGAGCCTTTTGCGGCGTAAACGACGAGCGTTGCACCGTCGGGTTGCGGAGGCATGGAGCGGCTCTACCCTGAACAGATCTCGGCGCAGTTGAGCCTGCTCGCCTACCATTGGGAGCATGGGGAACCTGGAATGGGCAGTGCACTATCTAAAGCGAGCCGGTGAGCAAGCGGCTTCGCAATACGCCAATGTGGAGGCCATCGGGCACTTCACCCGCGCACTCCAACTCCTGCCTGAAGGAGATCTGGCTTCGCGCTATGATCTGCTCCTGAGCCGGGAGCGCGCCTATGATCTGTTGGGCGACCGCGATGCAGCAGGACACGATTTGGATCTTCTCCAGGGAATCGCGGAAGCGCTGGGCTCCTTGCCCCGACAGGCAGAGGTGGCACTGCAGAGAGCGCGTCGACATCTCAGGTTGGGGCAGACCGGTGATGCGATCGATGACCTGTACAGAGCCGTAGGGGGGCCTGGTAAGGTTCAGGACACGGTCGTGATTGCGCGAGGTCAGGTCGACTCGTACCAGTCATACGACGAGTTGGAGAGGTACGAGCGCGCGGCTGGCATCGCGCACGCGGCCGGCGCTCAGTATATTGAGGGCCTAGCGCTGCGCGAATATGGACTTCAATTGTTGCTTGCAGGCCGACATACACAGGCGGTGGCAGTGCTGGAGCAGGGCCTGAACGTGTGTCGCGCGGCAGGTGATCTCGCTGGAGAAGCTAACATTCTCAATGTGCTAGCCCTTCAAAGCTTGCATGCCGGAAACTATGAGCGCGCTCTGGGGCTTGTCGATCGAGGCCTTAAGCTTGAGAGAGATGTGGGACCCGATATGATGAGGGCGATGGACTCCACACGCTCGGTTGGATATACGCTGCCCTCGGGCGCTATGCAGAGGCCGAGGCCGCTCTTAAGTCGGCTGCGGCATTGCTGAGGGAGGTGCGCGCTCCCCTCGGTGTCGCTTTTGCCCTTGCGGCTCAGGGAGAGTTACTGACGGATCTGGGCCTATATGCTGCCGCCCGCTCGGCGTATCAGGAGACCATCACCACAGTCACCGCCGCAAATCCCGAGATGTATGACGCATACCCTCGACTACAAGCTTGGGCCGGCCTTGCTCTCATCAGCTGTCTGGAGGGCAAACCCGATGGGGCGCGTGCCTACGGACAAAAGGTACTCACGGCCTTGGACATCCCCGGCGAGCTTCAGGAGGGATTGAAGCCATTCATGCGAGTTGAGGGCTCGGCTTGAAAGAGGGCGTGCCCATTTGGAACTCGCGGAGCTAGAGGCAGCACAGGCTGCTTACCAAAACGCACTCGGCGTGGTCGAGGATCCGGAGGTGCGCCTCATTCAGAGACCTAACTTGGCTCTGGATGTGCGCGAAAGTCTGGCTGCGGTCGCTATGGCCAGGGAAGCACCGGCAGAGGCTCTCTCGTACATAGAGCCTATGATCGACCAGTTGTTGGATGGTGCGATCGATGGCGCTTTGGAGCCGACGCAGGTGTATCTGACCAGCGTTCGGGTATTGGAGGCCGTGGGCGACCCGCGAGCGCCCAAGATCCTACGGGCCAGCTACCGTTTCCTGCAGAGGCGCGCAGCAACGATCACGGATGAGGCGACGCGAGACTCCTACCTGACGAATGTTGTGGCTAACCGCGAGATCCTTGCACTTTACGAGCTGGGCACAAGCACAAGCCACCCGGTCTAGGCGGTCAGTCTGCGAAGTTAGGCCGCGGGCTGCTCGGCGATGAGGCGCTAAGGCAACAAGGGATAAGGAATGTCCACTTACCTTGTCCCCTATTTCCTTATCCCTTGTTACCTTTCCCTACACGTTCACCGTCGTCGTCATATCGTACCGCTCGCCGGTCCGTGACGATTCCAATGCCCCCGCCATCATCTCGGTGATATGCAGGCCCCAATCGACGTTCACGATCGGCTCGCGATCCTCCAGGATGCAGTCGATCAGGTGCTGTGAGGATTGGTGGTAGTAGTTGAAAGCGCCCGGCGTCGGCTGGGGCCACTTGGCCTTGCTCCGGTCGCCGCGGACCGGGATGTGGAACCATCCGTCGGCGTCGACGTGCGGCAGCAGGTCCTTGTGCTCGGAGATGATCGACGCGGTGTAGCCCGCGCCGAAGAGCAGGTTGCCGTCGGTACCGAAGACCTGGAGCGCGCCGCCCCCGGTGCCGGGCAGGACGGGATGGTAGATCCGCCCCACGTGGCACGTGCCCACGCTGCCGTCGGCCATCTCGTAGAGCGAATAGGCCTGATCGACCGCCTCCATCCGGACGTGCTGGGTGCGGGGCAGGTCGACCACGACGTCCCAATAGTTAGCGTGGTCGGGGTCGGTGGCGCCTGCGAGGAACTCGTCGTACTTCTCCTCCGGCACGATCGTGGCATCTTTGACCGCGATGTGGGCCTTGGCGTAGACGCTCTTGCAGGCGCCCAGCGCCGAGACGATCTGCGTAGGGGCATAGGGCAGGTCGAAGAGAAAGCCGCCGCTGTCCTTGGCGTAGAAGGCGTCCTGACCGTAGGGGTTGCTGCCCAGCGAAGGGCCGTAGGTCGTAGGACCGGTCGCGCCGAGCGAGAACCAGAGGATGTCGCCCAGCACGCCCTTTTTGACGAGATCGCGCACCAGCGCGGTGTCCGGGTCGAGCGAGGTGCTGGAGCTCGGCTCGATGATCGCCTTCACGCCTGCCTTGCGAATGGCGGCGGCGATCATCCGCGCGTCGTCCATATTGGTCGCCATCGGCTTCTGGATCAGCACGTGCTTTCCGGCCTCGACGGCCTCCATCGTGAACGGCACGTGCGTGCCGGGCGCGGTGAGGATAAACACGGCGTCGATGTCGGCCTGGTCGATCATCTCGTAGTAGTCGAGATACTGCTCCTTCGCGCCGAAGAGGCGCGCGCTCGCCGCGGTGCGCATCTCGTAGCGGTCGCAGACGGCGACCAGGTCCACCGTCTCCATCCGCATCAGGTAGGGGAGATAGTAGGCCGTAGCGACCACGCCACAACCTACGACGCCGACCTTGACCTTCGGTTTTGCCATAGACGCTCCTGCTTGTGGCAGTATCTTCCGGGAAGCTGCGTGAAGCTCTATCAGCGCAGATACGAGCCTATGAGCTTCCCGGAAGATCAGATACGGCGGCCCCGAACCAACCGGGTGTCGTGTGAATGGCGGGCTAGTGGTGGTGCTCGGCGGCCTCCGCAGCGTCCGCCTCGGCCTTTGTCTTGTGCACCGTCCCATCGGGATGGTTGGGGGGTGTGTAAACGGTGTAGAGCTTGAGCTTGTCGGTTGGAGATACATTGATGACGTTGTGCCACGTGCCCGCCGGCACGATCACCGCATCTCCGTCGCCGACCACGTGCTCCTCCTCATTATTGAAGACGAACTTGGCTTTGCCTTCCTCAATGCGGAAGAACTGGTCGACGGTCTCGTGCACCTCGTTGCCGATCTCCTCGCCGCCTTGCAGGCACATCAGCACAAGCTGCATGTGCTCGCCCGTGAAGAGCACCTGCCGGAAGTAGTTGTTTTCCACCGTCAGCTTCTCAATAGGTCCTACATACCCGGTCATCGTTCTTACCTCCCTATCGCTAAGTGATACCGGACATAGCGTATGCCGGTTGGTCGATCTGTCAATCGGGTGCCACGGATCTAGTCCGGGCCGGCAGCACTTCTCAGGACGCTAAGGAGGCTCGGCCTCTTCTCGATTAGCGTCTCCTTGTTGGCTTGATAGGCAGCCATGGCAGTCTGTAACGCCGCCAGCTCCTCTTCCGGATCGCGGAACTGCATGGCGTAGAGGCGGGCGTACGTGCCGTTGCGTTCCATCAGTTCCTCGTGCGTGCCCAGTTCGGTGATCTGTCCGGCCTCCAGCACGGCGATGCGGTGGGCGACTTTGATCGTGCTCAGCCGGTGAGCGATGATCACCGTCGTCCTGCCCTGCATCAGGCGGTCGAGCGCTTCCTGCACCAGCCCCTCCGATTCGTTGTCCAGCGAACTGGTGGCCTCGTCCAGCAGCAAGATCCGTGGGTCCTTTAGGATGGCGCGCGCGATGGCGATGCGCTGCCGCTGGCCGCCGCTCAGCTTCGTGCCGCGCTCGCCGACGATCGTCTCGTACCCGTCGGGAAACCCCAGGATGAACTCGTGGGCGTTGGCAGCTTGAGCCGCCGCAATCATCTCGTCCTCGCCGGCGTCCAGCCGCCCATAGAGGATGTTCTCGCGGATCGTGCCGCCGAACAGCAGCGTCTCCTGGGGGACAATCGCCAGTTGCTCCCGCAGGCTCTGCTGGGTGATCGAGCGCAGATCGTGCCCGTCGAGTTGGATGCTGCCCTCGGTCGGGTCGTAGAAGCGCGGGATCAGGTTGAAGATCGTGCTCTTGCCCGCCCCGCTCGGCCCTACCAGCGCCATGATCTCCCCCGGCTGGATCTCGAACGAGACGTCGCGGATGACGGGCACGTCGCGCTCATAGCTGAACGAGACGTTGTGGAACGTAAGGCGCCCTTGGCTGGCTTGGAGAACCGCTGCGTCCGGTGCGTCGCGCACCGAGGGCTCGCTGTCCAGGATCTCGAAAACGCGCTGCACGCCACCGAGGGCCGCACTGAGTTGCCCGTACAGACCGCCCAACCCACCCAGGCTCCCGGCGACGGAGACGCCGTACATCAGGAAGCCAGTGATCATGGCCAAGGTCAGGCGGCCCGCGATCACCTCGTGTCCCCCGTACCACATAATCGCCGCGATGGAGCCGAAGCCCAGGAACATCATAACGGAGGCGAAGAGGGAGTTGTAGACCGCCATCTGCAGGGAAGCACGGAACGTCTTGTCCATCGCGTCGTGATAGCGCCCGGTCTCGTAATCTTCCCGGCCGAAGCTCTTCACAATGCGAATGCCCTGCAGGCCCTCTTCGGCGACCACCGTCGAGGCCGCCAACTGATCCTGGACGTGTGTGCTGCTCTTGCGAATGCGGTTGCCGAAGACGAAGGCCACCCCTAGCAACACCGGCACCAGTGCCAGGATGAAGATCGTAAAGCGCGCGTTCATCGTGAGCAGGATCGTGACTGAGCCGACCAACGTCAGCGTCTGACTCAGCATCATGGTCAAGTTGTTGGTCAACATCGTGCGCATTTGGGTGACGTCGCTGGAGAGGCGCGAGACCAGGTCTCCCACACGCCGCAGAGCATAGAAGTCGAGCGAGAGCTGCTGCAGGCGGGCATAGAGCGACGTGCGCAGGTCGTAGACGATATGCCCGCCGACGTACGCCAACAGGTACGACTGCACGAAGCTGAAGGCTGCCTGGGCCAGGAAGATGGCAATCAGCAAGCCGGCCAGCATGTTCAGCGAGCTGAGGCTCTGCGACTTCGTCACCGAATCGAGCAGTCGGACGATGATGGCCGGGAAGGCCAGGCCGAACCCGGTCGAGAGCACCAACGACAGCACCGCCAGGCCCATCCGTCCACGGTAGGGCTTCAGGTAGCCGAGCAGACGGCGCCAGTTGACCTCCTTGAACGAGACTTTGGTTTCTCTTTGGTCGGACAAAGCTGATTGCTCTATCCGAGGTTGATCCGCGTAATCCTCCATAGCCATTGCCCTCCCGTATCCTGCATGTTAGCAGAATTGGAGCTCGCAGTGGTAGATTATCCCCAGATCTGGCGCATTTCCTCGCTCGTCGCCATGAGCTCGTCGAGCGTGCCCTTGGCCTCGATCCGCCCGTCTTTGAGCACCACAATCTGATCGGCGCGCTGCAGCGCCGGTCGGCGGTGCGAGACGACCAGGCAGGTGGCGTCGCCCTGGCTGCCGGTCCGCGCAAAGACGTTCTCCCACAGCGTCCGCTCCGTCTCGACATCCAATGCGCTGGAGAGGTCGTCGAAGACGAGGAGCTCCGGCTCACGCACGAACATGCGCGCGGCAGCGGTACGCTGGCGCTGCCCGCCGGAGAGCCGAACGCCCTTGGGCCCGATGACGGTCTCCAACCCGTTGGGCATGCGCTCCACGTCAGGGTCCAGCGCCGCGAGGTGGAGCGCACGCGCCAGGTCCACGCGATCCTCCGGCAGCCCCATCAGAATGTTGTCGCGCAAGGTGTCACTGAAGAGGTGGGGATCTGGGCGGTGTAGGCGCTGTGCGGCGGCGTGAAGAACGCGGCCCGGTCCAGCACCGGCGTGCCATTCCACAGGACCGTGCCCTCGTGCGCCGGCAGAAGTCCCAGTAGTGCCCGCAGCAGCGTGGTCTTGCCCGATCCGATGCGTCCGGTGATCACGACGAAGTCACCTCTGCGTAGCGAGAAGCCGATATCCTTGATGCGAAAGGGAGATCCGGTCCCGTTAGTCGGATAGTGATAGGCCAGGCCCTGCACGGCCAGCGAGTCAAGACGGTCTCCCGACAGCCGGCTCCGGCTTCGATATCGCGGGCAGGTTGCTTCGCAGATAGATCGGCCGGTGAGCCACGAGCGATTCGCCGGCCTCCTTCTGGCTCCCGCCCTTGTCTTCTGCGCTGTCAGTGTTCGTATTCTCCATCAACTCCATCAGGCGCCGGAACGCGACCCCCGCCTGCTTGAGGCGCGTGGTGAAGCCACCGGCCTCGACGATGAGCATCGTGAAGCTATCCAGGCAGGTGACAAAGAAAGCGAAGTCGCCGATCGTGAACGAGTTGTCTCGGATGGCGCCTGCGACCAACATCAGGATGAAGCCCGTGCTGAGCGCACCCGCTTCTTCGCACATCGAGTAGAGCATCTGATTGAGCGAGCGATCTCGTACCATGGCGTACTGGCGCTGCTTGCCCAGAGCGTCGACGTATGATGCTGCGTGGGGCTCCGCCCCGGCCACCTTGATCGCTTGCACAGCGCTCAGGATCTCGGTCAGCGCGCCACTGACGCGTGATGTGGCAGCCCGGCTGGCCTGCCGGTAGCGCTCCGCGTGGGTCGCCATCGCCCGCGAGATCAGGATGACGACCGCCAGCGGGAGCAGGGAGAGGAGGGCGATTCTGGCGTTGATGCTGATCATCAGACCGAGCGTCACTGCCGTGTACGTGAAGATCGCGATCTGGTCGGCGAGCCAGCCCATGGTGGACTCGATCTCGCCCACGTCGTCGCGGATGGTGTTGAGCGCCTCGCCGGGCGCGCCGGGCACCGCCCGCGCGCCGGGCCGGTTGAGGATGTGTGCGAGCAGATTCCGGCGTAACAGGGAACCGACACCGAATTTCTGACGGGCGCTCACGATGGCGCCGGTTCCGATCGTGAGGATGTGGAAGCCCCGCGTGACGAGGGTGTAGACGACGATGCCCGTGATCCCAAAGCGAAAAGGCTTGTCGCCGGTCAGCGTGTCGAAGAAGAGTTTCGTCCCGATGCGCGGCGTCAACTCCATGATGTGGATCACAATCCAGATGGCCAGGAAGCCGGCGGACCACCAGGGTCTGTAGGCGATCAGGCGCCACACCATCTGCCCTGTGCTCAGGGCGGCCTTCGATGGGGCCTTGGCTGCGCGGCCGAACTGTGACTTCTGTGTAATGGCAGTCATTTCCGGTCCTCTCTACGCCAGCACGTCCTGCAGACCCGTCTGCAGGAGATGATAGAAGTGTGAGTCGGGATCGGCAGCCAGGTGCGCCCGCTCGCCGTGCTCGCGAATATGCCCGTCCTCCAGGATCAGGATCTCGTCCGCTCGCTGCACTGTGTTGAGCCGGTGTGCGATCACGACGCCGGTGCGCCCGGCCAACAGGAGATCCACGGCATGCTCGATGAGTTGCTCCGTTGCCGGGTCCAGCCGGGACGATGCTTCGTCGAGGATCACCAGGTCGGGGGCTGCCAGGAAGACGCGGGCGAAGGCCAGTAGTTGTGCCTGCCCGGCGGAGAGCCCGCCGCCGTCACTGCCGAGCTCCGTGTCCAACCCCTCGGGCAGCATCGCCAGCCACTCACCAAGCCCCAGCCGCCCGAGCACGTCCTCGATCGCCGTATCCGATATCGCCGGGTTGAATAGGGTCAGATTGTCGCGCACGCTGGACTGGAAGAGCTGCACCTCCTGTGTCACCAGCGCGATTCGCCGCCGGACGTCGCGCCGTGAGGCCTCCGTAAGCGGCAGCCCGCCCACGTGGACCTCTCCCTCGGTGGGGTCGTAGAGCCGCAGCAGAAGCCGCGCTAGCGTGGTCTTTCCGCTGCCCGTGCGCCCCAGCAGCCCCAGGACGCGTCCCGGAGCAAGGTCAAAATCGAGGTGATGCAGAACGCGATCGTCTGAAGTCGGTGGGGCGGCCTTTTGGGCAGGTGCCTCGACTGGGTCCGCGCCATCGTCGTCGGTGGGCATCCGCCGAGCGGCGAGCTCCCAACGTATCGGCGTAAGCAAATGAGACATCCCTGAAGGCAATGGAGAGTGCACCTTGGGGCAGTGGCCCGCCCGTACCGTCCGGTAGGGCGGAACGGAGGCCGAAAAGCGCGTGGATGCGGTTGATCCCGGCTTCGGCGTGCTGCAGATCCGTGATCTGCCAGCGGAGCTCGGCGATCTGTCCGAAGAGCAGGCCCATGTAGTCACCGATCAAATAGGCCTGGCCGATGGTGAGTTGCCCACGGAAGAAGTAGTAGCCCGGTAGCGCATAGGCCAGCACCTCACCCGCAGCCACAAGGGCTGCGTTGGTCATCCAACCGGAGTATCCGGCCAGACTGGCATTGCGGTTGATCGGCAGCCATTGCCGCAGGTACTCGTAGAATCGGCGCATCACGTAGCCCTGTGCGCCATTGGCGCGGACGTCCTCGGTCCCTGAGAATTGCTCGCCGAGGAACCCGTAGAACTGCGCCTGAATCTCGTGAAGCCGGGTCCAGAAGGGCGTGGCGAAGTTCCGGAGCCGCATCAGGACGAGCAGGCCGATGGCGGCATAGATCGTGAAGGTCGCACCGTACTGCCAGCCCTGCCCGAAGATAAGCGCCAGGATGCCGATCGCCAGCACGCCGTTTCCGATGACGTTGACAACGAATCGTGAGAAGAAGTTGGAGAGTGCGTCGACGTCGGTATCAATGCGTTCGGTGAGTTCGCCGGGCCGATGCGCTTTGTGGAACGTCATATCCAGGCCGAGGCAGTGGCGCAGCAGATCTAGGCGCAGCGCGTTGGTAGCGGTCCACGCGACCGTCTCACCGACGGAGACACTGACGACCGTGAGCACCTGGGTGACCGCGGCAATTGCGAAGAAGAGCCCAGCCTCCCGGAGCAGCACCGGCGTGCCGGTGCCTGTCATCGCCTGATCGAGGAAGGAGCGCATGATCTGTGGGTTCACCAGACGCGAGGCGATCTTGAGGGCCAGCAGCACGGCGAGCAGGATCAGGCGACGCTGCTGCGGGCGCAGATAGGTTCGCAACAGGGCCCAGTAACGCTTGATCGGTAGTTTCATCGATGGTCCTTTGTGTGTCCGGGCAAAAAGAAAAGGCCGCGGACGTCACAGACGTCCACGGCCTCAATGTTGATACGGGTAGGGGCGAGCCCCTAGAGACGCACTGCGACAACGTGCTCCCATAACACCATCAGCGCCACCGGTAGGCACGCACCGTACTGGCGTTACCCAATCGTAGGAGAAACCGGGCGCGGGGCAACCCGCGCGAGATCCTACAGGTTGGGTATTAGTGCAGGGAGTTGTTGTCGCTCACCATCGTATCGGATACCTCCAGAACTATGCACAGTATAAAGGTGACTCTGGAAAATGTCAAACCCAGCATCGATTGTCCGAAGTCCCGCAACGGAATCAGGACAGGATGTGCTCGAGGAACGCATTCAGTTCCGGGGTCTGGGGATTCGTGAAAAGGACGTCAGCCGATCCGTGCTCCACCAACCTGCCCCCGTCGATGTAAAGCACGTAGTCGGCAGCGATCCGGGCGAATGCCATCTCGTGGGTCACCAAGATCAGATCGCGACGTTGTTCCTTGAGAGCCAGGATCATGTCCAATACTTCGTGGGTGAGTTGAGGGTCGAGGGCGCTGGTTGGTTCATCGAGCAGCAGGATCGCCGGCTGAATGGCGAGGGCCCGAGCGATGGCGATGCGCTGCTGTTGTCCGCCCGAGAGCTGCGCCGGCGTCTTGTGCGCGTGGTCTGCCAGTCCGAACTGCGTCATCAGTTCCAATGCCAGCTTTTCCGCTGCATCGAATCCCATGCCGGTGGACTTTTACCAGCGGCACGGTGATGTTCTGCAGCGAGGTCCAGTGCGGGAAGAGGTTGTAGGCCTGGAAGACAACCCCCGTTTGTTTGCGGTAGCCGCGCAGCCACTTCTCCTCGAAGACGAGCGGTGTGCCGTTGACGATCACTTTCCCTCTGTTAGGCCTCTCCAGTCCCGCCAGAACGCGTAACAGCGTGGATTTCCCACCGCCGGAAGGGCCGATGACCACGAGCGAATGGATATCTTTGAGGGATATCGATAGCCCATTCAGCGCGTCTTGGCCATCATAGGTCATGACCAGGTCCTCGATATCAAGACGCATAGAAGAACTTCTTCTCCAGTTGCTTTGAGAGCAGCGAGATAGGGATCGTGATGGCGAGGTACCCAAAGGCCAGGAAGGTCAGGTTCTCGAAGGTCCTGAAGGTCAGAGCATCCACTTCCATCACGTTCATGGTGAATTCGCTCACGGCGATCACCGAAAGCAGCGACGAGTCCTTGACCAGGGACGAAAGCTGACCTGCCAGCGACGGCAGGATGCGTCGCAGGACCTGGGGAAAGACGATGAAGCGGTAGGTTTGCCATCGTGAGAACGACAGCGCGCGTGCCGTGACCCACTGAGATTGCGGGATGCTCTGAATGCCCCCGCGGATGATCTCGGTCACATAGGCACCGGTGAAGATGGACTGAATGACGATCCCCAGCAGAATCTTGCTGTTCATCCCCAGCGCCGTGGCGATGATGAAGTAGAAGAAGTTGATCTGGACCAGAAAGGGCGTACCGCGAATGCCCTCCACGTAAGCGCGGGCAAGGTACCTGAAGAAAAGCACCTGGCCCTCCAGCGCCAGTGCGCCAACCGCGCCGATCAGCAGGGCCAGGAAGAGGGCAAAGAAGGAGATAAAGAGCGTCATCTCGTACCCGCGAATGAACTTCGCGCGGAACCGCCAGATCACACTCCAGTCGAACGTGTAGTTGAGGCTGGCGAGGGAGGCCCACGCGATGGCGACGATAAAGCCACCCACCAGCAGGATGTTCACCCAACGTGCCAGAGAGCTCGTTCGTGGGTTGTCCGCGTTGGCTACGAAGATGGCAGACATGGCATCTCCCTCTTTGTGCACTTCACGACCAATGGCACTGCCTAATCGCCGATGTCGAAGAAGAAGGAAAGGCCCTGAGCATCAAAAACTTGCTTGATCTCGCCCAGATAGGTGTCGGCCAGCTTGTTGATTTCGCCCCTGGCCTGATAGTCTGCGATAAAGGCGTTGACCTGCTGCAAGAGCTCGGTGTCCTCCTGGCGCAGCGCCATTCCCCAGTACTCGTAGTCCTCCTGGAAGGGCGTGAAGACGGCGTGCGTTGTGGCGTGATCCTGCGCGTTGCGGTAGACGGTCAGTGCATCGTAGATGAAGGCGTCGGCCCGACCCTGAGCCACCTCAAGGACAGCGGCGCTTTCCTTATCGAAGACCACGATGTTTGCTTCGGGTAGGTGTTCGAGTGCGAAAATGTGGCCCGTGGTTCCTTTCTTGACTGCCAACATGCGACCGGGTGCCGCGAGATCATCGAAGACCTGGACGGGTGAGTCGTTGTTCACCAACAGGGAGAGCTGCGACTTGGCATAGGGGTCCGAGAACGCCACAGTCTTTGCCCGTTCTTCAGTGATCGTCATCGACGAAAGGATGATGTCGATCTTGCCGGTTGTGAGGGATGGAATCAGGCCGGCCCACGCCATATTCTCGATGCGCACGGGGCGGTTGAGGTATTCGCCCAGGGCGTAAGCCATCTGTACACTGATGCCATCGGGATTGCCTTGCTCATCCGTGGTCTCAAAGGGTGGATAAGCCAGCTCCATGCCCACGACAAGCTCATCCTTTGGGGCTGGTTTGCAGCCGAGCACGCCGGTGACCACCAGAAGCAATACCATCACCAGGGACACAACGTTCTTCATCTCAAGGCTCCTCTCCAGGTTCGACTGATTCCGTGAAATTGCCGATGATCTGCTTGAGCGCCTCCCGGCAGACCTGGCGATGCTCATCACCAATACCGCGCCACGTGACCTCTGCGAGCTCCTGTGAGATGCACGCAAATACCGTACTCAAGTTCCGTCCGGCCTCAGTCAGATGGACGAGTTTGGATCTCGCGTCCTCAGGGTTATCCCCAAATGCCACATAGCCACGATCGACCAGCTTATGGACGAGGGTCGTGACCGTGGATCGGTCGCGGTGGATACGCTCGGCAAGCTCACTCATCGTCATAGGGTCTCCTTGGAGGAGTGTCGCGATGATATCTCCATGCGATGGAGCTAACCCCTCGAGCCCGTAGGCCGCCATTGACGTAACCAAGAACTGGTTGATGGCTCGCCGGGCGGTACTGATCAGATGTGCCGAGTTATCTGCCGGGCGCGGATTGCCCCGATTCATGGTCCCTCCGACGGAAACATGGGTGGATGTTACTTGGATATCCAAGTAACTGGTCTCATTGTATTGGATATCCAGGCCGTTGTCAACCAAACTGCGCGATTGTGGCATCGCGCCCTATCTGCCTCAAAGGCTATTGATTAACATATTGACCAATAAATATGTTCAATATATTGACAAACATGCTCCATTGTGCTATACTTGGGTTCATTCACGACAAGAGAAGGGCGAGGACTAGCAATGAACGATAAAACTGCCGATAAGACATTTACTGGGTTGCGAAGGTTCAACGTTGTAATGGGCTTCCTGCACCTGGTGCAGGGGATTCTCATGATCGTGCTCAGTAATGACACGACTTACCCGATCTTCACCAACTTCCTGCGGTTTGATAGGGAGTCGTTCTCACTGGTACCTGATCCGAAGCTCATCTACGAGCTGCGCTTCGGGCCGGCGGTCGCCGTATTCCTGCTGATCTCGGCGGTGGCGCACTTCTACCTATCCACAGTGGGATACCGACGGTATGTCGCTAACCTGAAGCGGGGTATGAATCCCATTCGATTCTACGAGTATGCACTCAGTTCATCGCTTGATGATCGTGTTGATTGGCATGCTCACAGGCATCTGGGATCTTGGCAGCATGATCCTGATGTTCGGCCTCAACGCGATGATGAACCTCTTCGGGATCATGATGGAGCTCCACAATCAGACGACCAAGCGCACGGATTGGACGGCGTTCGTCTACGGGAGCATCGCTGGGATCATCCCCTGGGTCGTCATCGTAATGTACTTCCTGAGCGCGCTCTCCTCCGGGGATGCGAAGCCACCGGCCTTCGTGTATACGATTATCCCCACGATCTTCGTCTTCTTCAACGCCTTCGCGGTCAATATGGTCCTCCAGTACAAGAAGGTGGGACGCTGGGGGAACTATCTCTTCGGCGAACGTGTGTACATCATCTTGAGCTTGGTCGCGAAGACAGTATTGGCCTGGCTGATCTTCGCCGGCACGCTGGCGCCGGTGTGAGTCTTCCCGGTGTAGGTTGCAGACAGCCCCGGCACGCGTACGCGTGCCGGGGCTGTCTGTTGCGACCGCTGCCTATAATTGCGCCGCAAGAAACGCATAGCTTTCGTCTGCCCCATCGGTATACTGAGGACTGTAACGTTAGTACAGAGGGTAGCGTTTCTGGAGAGAGACGATGGCAAGAGCTGAGAATCAAGTGAAAGTGTCGCGTCGTTGGGCGGCAGTTGTCCGGCGTGATGAGAGTGCCCGCGGCGACTTCGTCTACGGCGTCGTGACGACCGGGATCTACTGCCGGCCGGGGTGTGCCTCGCGCCTGCCCAACCGCGAGAACGTGCGCTTCTTTGACACGTGGCAGATGGCCGAGGCGGCGGGCCTCCGCCCCTGCAGACGCTGCACGCCTCGCGAGACCGGGGCGCCCGCCGATCCCGGACGAGACGCCGTGCTGGAGGCCTGCCGCCTCATCGAGAGCGCGGACCATGCGCCCTCGCTGCGCGAGCTGGCCGAGCTCACCGGATACAGTCCCTACCACTTTCAGCGGCTCTTCAAAGAGATCGTTGGGGTCTCGCCCAAGCAGTACGCGATGGAGAAACGGCTGGACCGGGTGCGAACCGGTCTGCAGGATGAGGCCTCGGTTACCGACGCCATCTACGACGCCGGGTACGAGTCCGCGAGCCGCTTTTATGCGACAGATGCCCCAGCGCTGGGGATGAAGCCGTCGGAATACCGGAATGGAGGGGAGGGTATCGTGATTCGATATGCGGTTGCACCATGTTACCTTGGGTTTGTGCTGGTGGCGGCGACAGATCAGGGCATCTGCCGCATCGACCTTGGAGGTTCGCCCGGGGCGCTGGATGCGCGGATGCGCGCCGCTTTTCCCGAGGCCGAGCTGCGGACGGACGACCCGGACCTCGACACGATGGTGAACGAGGTCATCGCGATGCTGGAAGCACCCGACCGTGGGCAATCGTTGCCGCTGGACATCCAGGGCACGGCCTTCCAGCGGCGGGTCTGGGCCGCGCTGCAGGAGATCCCTGCGGGCGCGACGGCTAGCTACTCTGAGATCGCCACGCGGATCGGCAGCCCGAAGGCAGCGCGCGCCGTGGCGCAAGCGTGCGCCGCGAACCACATTGCGGTCGCCATCCCGTGCCACCGCGTGGTGCGCAGTGACGGCGGCCTTGGCGGGTACCGCTGGGGCCTCGACCGCAAGCGGGCCATCCTCGAACGCGAGGCGGCGGGGTCAGAGCCTACGCAATGACCACCGCCGCCGAGCAGGGGGGCAGGACGACGCCGTCCTTCGTCGACTGCCACACCGGGTCGTCCACGAGCCGGTAGCGAGTCAGCGGGGACCCGTCGTCCGCCGAGACGCGGACCGTGATGGTTTCCTCCTCGTCGTAGTTGGCGACGGCCACGCCGGGCTTGCCGTTCTCGCGGTTGATGAAGACTGCGTACGGGTGGTGCGGCTTCGCCTTCGGCGGTGACGGTCGCGCCAACCTCGTGGCGGAACTCGCCGTCCCAGAAATAGCCGCGCAGCTCCGTGCGCAGGGCGTCCATCTGCTCGCCGTAGGCCATCGTCAGCGGGTAGTCGTCGAGGTGACCCTTGAAGTTGTAGGGCTCGTAGCTGATGGCGTAGCGGTAGAGCAGGCACTGGTTGACCATATTCCGGTCGTCGAAGCCGGTCACCGCCGTGATCAACGGGACGTCGGGCAGCATATAGCGGCTCAGCGGGATGTGGCGCTTGCTCTCGCTGCGGTGGTAAGAGGCGTGGTAGGCCTCGAACTCCCAGTCGTAGGCGGCCTCCGCGGCGAAGAGGAAGTCGGGGTTCTGGCGATGGGCCATCTCGGCAAAGCGCTGGATCAGCAGCCGGTCGTTGGCATAGACCGGCGCGCCGTAGCGGTGGCCGTGGCTCTCGTCGAAGCAGAGCAGCGCCGGGCCGTGGTGGAGGCATTCGTCGAAGAGGATGCCATCGGCGCCCAGGTCGAGCGTCTTCTGGAACTCCTCCTCGCAGACCTGCAGATAGTTCTCGCTCAGGAAACACATCGGGATCAGGCGCTTCGTGTTGATCCCGAGGAGCTGGGTCATCGTCTGGTACTCGTAGCCGGGGTGCATCTGATAGTCGCCGTAGGGGTCCTTGATCGCGTGCTTGACCAACTCGGTGCGGAAGCGCTTGGTCGCCCGATCGGCCCAGGTGAATTTGGCAAAGAGGATCACCTTGACGCCCATTGCCTGGACCTTGGCGATGGCGTCGCGGAGTTCCTCGAAGGTGCCCAGGCGCGGGTCGGGATCGTGCGACGGGTTGCCCTGATCCTGGCCCCCGATCGTCCACCCTGTGAGCTGGATCGCCTTGACGCCGTGGCGAGCGCACTCCTCGCCGACCTTGATGAGATCGCGGAACGGGAGGCGCAGCTCGTCCTCGGGCGAGTTGATGTGAATCTGCTGCCAGGCGTGCGGGTCGCGGGCCCACGCGGGCAGCTCGGGGGTTGTCATCCACGTGTTGCGCCACCGCTTGTAGACGTCCACGCCCTGCTGCCAGCCGCCTTGATAGGCCTCCAGCGCCACCGGCGTGAGCGCACGGGTCTCGCCCGGCATGATATAGGGAATGTGGACGGCCGCGAACCGCGTGGCGATATCCTTTCCCGAAATCGTACGTGTATTCGGCACCTGTCCCCCCGATACGCGGGCGTCGATGGAGCTGCCGTAGCCGGGCCGCAGCTCGGCGTGCCAGGCGACGAGCTCGGCACTGGGCTCGGCCACGCCGACGTAGAGCCCTTGATCCTCGTCGCGCAGCAGGATGTAGGGTGACATCGGGGCGCCGACGCCCGGGCTCCACTGGGCGACCTGGGTGGGGAAGTCGACGCCAAAATAACCGCGCATGTTCTGGAAGGTCGGCCACAGCGACCACTCGTTCGCCGTAGCGTATTGGTAGATGAACGTCTTGAACCACGCCGCGCCCTCGGGGTGCGCCACGTCGCCCAGGTAGGGGCAGTAGACGTTCTCGACGATGTGCTCGGAATGGTTTTCGACGGTCATGGCGAAGATGGCCTGCCGTGCGGAGAGTGTGACCTGCAGGGTAAGCTTGATGTCCATCGGCCCGCCAAGCTCCGACGTCACACCGTCCCACACGAAGGTGACGCTCTGGTCATCCTCGGCGACTCGGACGGACGTGACCGTCTGTTTTTCGCCCAGGACGGCGTTGTCGCGGCGACCGGTGAGTAGATCCTCATCCGATCGTCGCAGCGGCACCAGCAGGCGAAACGACAGGCCCAGGTGCGGGCGGTCGAGCAGCGTCCACCCGGTCTCGATGGCGGTCAGACCGGTCAGGGCGCCGGTCGCGCGGTCGAAGGTCAGCCGCAGTGAGTCGTTCTCAAGGACGATGGGTGAGTTGATTTGCTCTGGCATAGATCTCCTCTTTTGCGTAGGGCTTTCGTTGAACCTTCGCAAGGCTTAGCGTCATTTGTGTTGAGTATAGAACCAACGTAGAATCCGGCTCTATTCGTCTTCCAGGCATTCATGGCGATGATATCTTGACGATGTGGCGCGTCAAATGTGGCACGAGGGAAGGGCTATTTCAAGGAGGCCGGCGATGCTACAGGGGCTGTTTCGAGGGCTCTGCCTTCTCACCATGGGCTCGGTGATCGCAGGATGCCATAGCCTGCCGGTGACACCCGGTAACGCGACCGCCGCACCGGCGACGCCGGTCCCGGCGGTTTCGCCGACGCCTGCCACACCGCCGACTCAGACCCCGGTGCCCCAGCGCCCACTGCTGATGGCGCACACCATGCCGTGGTACCAAACGCCCGACGTCAGCGGCGTCTGGGGGTGGCACTGGACGATGAACCATTTCGACCCCACGCAGGTGGATGCCTCGGGCCGGCCCGAGATCGCCTCCCACTATACGCCGCTGACAGGCCCCTATGACTCAAGCGATCCTGCAATTCTGGAGTACCAGACATTGCTGATGAAGGTGAGCGGCATCGATGGCGTCATCGTGGACTGGTATGGGATGAAGGACGTTTACGATTACGGCGCCATCAACGAGAGCACGCAGAGGCTCTTTGAGGCCATCAAGAAAGCCGGACTGCGGTTCGCCATCTGCTACGAGGACCAGACCATCGGGCACATGATCGACGGCGGCTACCTGCGGGCCGAGGACGCGCTCGCCCACGGGCAGGAGGTCATGCGCTACCTCCAGGACACCTGGTTCGGCGATGAGACCTACCTGAAGGCCGGCGGGCAGCCGGTGTTGCTCACCTTCGGGCCCCAGTATTTCACCAAGGCCTCCGACTGGGAGACGTTGTTCTCCGTGCTGGACGTCCAGCCCGCCTTTGTCACGCTCGATGGCCACACCGAGGCCGCGGCGACGTCGAGTTTCCCGTGGCCCCCGATGTGGGCCGGCACGAACGGTGTGTTGACCGAGGAACGATTGGACCAGTATCTTTCGAGTTTCTACCTGAAGGCCGAACGTAGGGACTACGTGGTGGGCGGTGCGTTCCCGGGCTTCGAGGATATCTACAAGGAAGCGGGTGTGGGGGATTCCTACGGCTATCTGGACCCGCGCGACGGCGAGACGTTCCGTGCGACGCTCGAGATGGCGCTAGGCCAGCACCCCGACGTGATCCAGTTGATCACGTGGAACGACTACGGCGAGGGCACGATCATCGAGCCGACGGTGGAGTTCGGCTATCGCTACCTGGAGATGGTGCAGGAGACCCGTCGGGTGACCGACGACCAGGTCTTTCCGTATGACGCCTTAGACCTGTCACTTCCCCTGCAATTGCTCGATGCACGCCGGCAGTACGCCGGCGACGTGGAGGTCAATGCACGGTTGGACCAGGCTGTTGACGCGCTTCTATCCGGCAACGTCGCCGGGGCGACCGCCATCCTCGCCGAGTACGATGCCGCACCCTAGACGAGAACATCACTGCGCAAAGGACATTTAATGCACACTCATGGCAAAAGCCTGATCGTCGGCATCGCGGGTGGCTCCGCGTCCGGGAAGAGCGCGCTTACTGCCGCACTGTGCCAGGCCCTGACCGATCTCCGCCCCGCGATGACCCTTCGTGTCATCCACACCGACAGCTACTTCAAGCCGGGCTCTCCCGAGATGCCGACCCTTGTGCTCTCTTTCAATGGTCAGAGATCGCCCGACTACAACCGGCCTGACTCGATTGACCTCCACCAGGTGGCCGAGGATCTCGATGCCATCTCCCAAGCGGAAGATGCGCCGGACGTTCTGATCGTCGAGGGGCTGATGGTCCTGCACTCGGATGAGATTCGCGAGCGGCTTGACCTACGTCTCTTCGTCGAGCTGGACGCCGATACCCGCGCGCTGCGCCGTCTGATCCGCAACATAGAACATCACGGGGACCCAATCTCGAATCAGGGCCCTAGATCCATCGCTGCCTACTACCTCGAATCGGCGAAGGTCGGCCACCAGCGCTACGTCGAGCCCTCGCGCGTCCACGCGGATCTGATCGTGCGGGGCGATGCCGACTTCGCGCGCATCGCCCCGATGGTTGCTGCGGTGATTAACAGCGAACTTGCCCCGATCGCTTCTTAGCGGCCTACCTTCGCCAGGTTGTACAGGAAGTGGATCGCCGTATCGACATTGGTGCCAAAGTATGCCAGGTCGAAGTACTCATTCGGCGAATGCCCGTTGCTGCCGTGACCGAGCCCCATACTGGTCACCGGGATGTCCAGGACGTGTTGCAGCATACCGATGATCGGTACTGACCCACCTGCGCGTTCCATCCGCGGTGCCCGGCCCCACGTGTCGGCATAGGCATCGATGACGGCCTGTGCGATCGGGCCGCTGACAAGGGTCTCCGCGGGCCACGAGCTCGAGAGGATCTTCACTTCGAGCTTCAGCGTATCGCAGGCGAAGCTGTTGACGAAGGTCGCGAACTTCTCCGCGATGTCGATTGGGCTCTGGTTGTTGACGAGGCGCATGCTCACCTTGAAACCGGCTTCAGCCGGCAACACGGTCTTTGCGCCGATGCCCTGGTAGCCGCCGTAGATGCCATTGACGTCGCAGGTGGGCTGTGCCGTGGCGCGCTCCAGGTATGAGTACCCCGGCACACCCCAGAAGGTCTCGAGGCCGGTCTCCTCCTTCGCACGCTCTATCGCACGCGGCTCATTGGCCTCAATCAGGGCCTGCTGCGCTGCGGAGACGGGTACCACGTCGTCGTAGAAACCAGGGATCTGAATGCGCCCCTCGTCATCGTGTAGGGCCGCGATGATCTTCCCTACCATGTGCGTGGGGTTGTGGACGACGCCCCCAAAGCTGCCGGAGTGCAGATCCCGTTTAGGCCCGTGGATCTTGACCTCAGCCGTCACGATGCCGCGGACCGATGCCATCATCGACGGGCTTTCGTCGGATGACCCGCCATCTGAGATCACGGCGACATCTGCCGTAAGCAGATCCTTGTGCGCCTTGATGAAAGGCTCCATCGTGGGAGAGCCGCTTTCCTCCTCGCCCTCGAAGATGAACTTCACATTAACCGGCAGGCTGCCTACGGCAGCCATAACCGATTCGAAGGCCTTGAGGTGCAGGAAGACCCCGGCTTTGTCATCGATGACGCCTCGGGCGTAGAGCTTCCCCTCTCGGATATCCGGCTCAAAGGGAGGCGCGACCCATAGGTCGAGCGGGTCGACAGGCTGGACGTCGTAGTGGGCGTAGAGGAGCGCCGTCGGTGCATCGTCGCCGGCGTGCAGCCAATCGCCATAGACCGCGGGCTGCCCGTCCGTCGCCAACACCTGGCAGTGCTCGATGCCCAGGCGTGCCATCTCGCCGGCAATCCATTCTGCCGCACGCTGCACATCCGCGCGATACGCCGGGTCTGTGCCGATGGACGGGATACACAGCAGATCTTTGTACTGCTCGATGAAGGCATCGGTGTGCTCGTGAGCGTAAGTGAGGCTTGATTCCAGTGATGTGTCTGTCATATGTGGCCCTCCGAACTGTAAGCTACGGTGAATAGCGAGATACCAGGATGATCGCGCTCCTACGGCGCCGGCTTATCGCCGGAGATACCGGCTTCATCCCGGATGGTGGCCAGGTGAGGTCGTGCATAGAGCGTCACACCGGCCACAATGGCGGAGCCGAGCACGCCCGGGGCCCATGCCCCCAGGACGTCGATCAGCCATCCGCCCAACGAAGGCGAGATGATCCTGGCAAAACTACCCAATGAAGAAGAAAGGCCCAGTGTGCCGCCCACCTCCTCCTGTGGCACGACCTCGCTGAGCAAGCTGCTGAGCACGGCGTTGAGCACGCCCGAGGCAAACGAAAGCGGGACGAGCACGATCAGAAGCACCCACAGACTGGGGGCGAGCGCCCAGGCCAGCAACGAGATAGCCATAAGGACGAAACCCCAGAAGGTAAGTGCGGTCTCGCTCACCCTCTTGGTCAACAGGCGGATGCCGCCGCCCTGTATCAGCACAACCAAGACGCCGACGTAGGCGAGGACGTAGCTCGTGCTCTGTGCATTCAGGTCCAACCGGGCGATGGCATAGAGGGAGAAGACCGTCTCGAACATCGTGAACGCCAAGCCGTAAAAGAGTCTCATCGTCAGCAGGGGGCCGACGTACCGGCGTCTGAAGGAGGCCATGAGCGACTTGACGGTCGTCCGGTGCTGGGGGTGATCGCGCAGCGCCGCACGCCGCTCCGGCGTCAGTGACTCCGGCAGCCAGATCAGGACCGAGATCAGATTCACAATCGCCAGTCCCGCGCTCACAAAGGCGGGTAGCGCATAGTTACCGCCCCGGCTGAGGATGCCGCCCATCGCAGGCCCGAAGATGAACCCGAGGCCAAAGGCAGCACCGATCAGGCCCATGGCATTGGCGCGGTCTTTGCCCTCGCTGATGTCGGACACGTAGGCCTGGGCCAGAGAGGTGTTCCCGCCGAGGAGACCATCGACGAGACGGCTGATGAAGAGCACCAAGAGCGAATTCGCTGCGCCAAGCAGAAGGAAGCTGACTGCTGTGCCGATGATGCACACGATGAGCAGCGGGCGGCGCCCATAGCGATCCGAGAGCCGCCCAAGGATAGGAGCGGTCATGAGTTGGGTCAGGGCGTTGGACGAGATCAGGAATCCAATCACAGTGGGGGTCGCGCCAAACGTCCGGGCGTAGTACGGCAGGAGGGGCAGGATGAGGCTGAATCCGAGCACATCGATGAAGACAAAGAGGAACAGGACAATATACCGTCGTTTCATAGCACCCCGCGTTATGCCACAGGCTCCGCCGTGAGCGTGGCTGCCTGAGCTGGAAACAAGTCCTGATATCCGATCACGGCAATGGCGATGTAAGCCAGTGTCTTTGGGATCATCAGCATGCCGACTATGGGCACGCGCTGAACGAAGAGAATCACCGGAGTGTAGAAGGCGTAGGAGGCGATGATCATCCATCCGATCTTGGCGAACGTACGATCGTGTTGTTGTCTCGCATCACGGAGGACCAGGTAGGCAACCCCCAAGCCCTGGACGACCAGGGGGGCGTTCCTGGCGATCGACCATCCCCACGGCGGCACGACCTGGTTCCATGCGTTCTGGGGAAAGGTCATGATGACAAGACGGACCGCTACTGCGACGAACAAAAGGGTGCCGAACCAGCCGTAGGGCTTATCGAACCGTTGGCGCCAGACTGTCAGCATCAGGACATAGAAGAACGTCACCGTGGTTGCAGTTGACAGCGCACCCAGCCCGACGAGGCCGACGGACCGCCCGAAGAGATTGACCTGGGTTCCTAGATCGCCCATTGCATAGGCGAGTACACGGAGTCCGACGTGCCCGACGTCACCTGATGCCAGTAGCACAAATGCCCAGATGAATCGTCGCGTCAAAGGTTGATCTTCGGTGGCTACCGTGGGCTGCCGCCGGATCATGGCAACGATGAGGACGAAAACACCAACAAGGTAGGCGATGTTGAACGAGATCTCGACCCACATGCGCAGGCTTTCTGACATAGACGTAGCTCCGGTTGAGAGTTAGTTCGGGCGCACTATAGCATGGCGTGACGCCGGCAGTGAGCCCATCAGTCGAGGACCTGCCTTATGCCCGCCTCTCGGAATTGTACAGGGCTCCGCCAACCCGGCAAGGAAGCAGTACTGCTGCTTCGGTGCAAGAAAAGAGTCCTGAGTGGCCCTCAGGACTCGTGGATAGGCGCGAACTGCGCCCGAGTTGCCAACGGTTATGGCACCGTGGGGAGGACCTCATCATAGTCTTCCTCAAAGCCCGCCAGTTTATCTTTGACGCAGTCCATACCATCATCGCCCCGCACTGTTCCACCTGGATGTGTATGGGAGCACCCCGAGGCACGCGAGCATCTAGCCGAGCTCTACGGTTGGTTCACGGAAGGCTTCGATACCCGCGATCTCTCGGAAGCCAGAGCGCTCCTCGATTGCCCTAGGCCGGTTCGTCGGCGACTCTGAAGATCCAGAACGCCAGGACCGCGGCGACGTGGATCACCGCGGCGGTGTAGAAGACGCCCCGGATATCGATCCAGCTTGCCAGTGCGGAGCCAAGCAGGGGCGCGACGAAGATCATCAGGCTGGCGAGCGTCGTGTTCACGGCGATGTAGGTGGGCCGCCGCTCCGATGGACAGACGGCTAACAGGGTGTCGAAGAACGCCAGGTTCACCCCGGTGATGAAAAACCCCTGGACGAGGGAGATGATAGGGAGCCACGTCTGGCTTGGCACCATGGCCGTCAGCACCGGATACAGCCCCACGCCCGCGGTACAGATCAACAAAGAGCGAAAGTGACCCTTTCGGCTGATGATCCTACCCCAGAACGTGTAGCCGACGATGGTGGCAATCTGATTGGTCGTGGACTGCCAGCCGATCCAGAGATCGGAGGCGTTGAGGCGTCGGATCCAGTAGATGCTGTAGAGCGCTATCGGCATATTCATCCCCAAGCGAAGAACACTCGTTGTGATCTCATAGCGGACAAAGGCCGGTACCCGGAGGCTTCGCCAGTACCCCAGGAGCTGCTGGCCGATAGTCCGTGATGCCCGGGGCTGCGCATCAAGTTGGACGTTCTCGGCCATGCGCAGTTTGCCCCAGTAGATCATGCCGACCGACCCGCCTACGAACGAGATCAGGAAGACCAGTTGATAATTGAGGGGAAAGGGGAGCTGGTCGAGCATAAACCCGAAGATTGCCACGGAGACCGCTGTCACGACGCTCATGATCGTCCAGCGCATTCCATTGACCCGGGCCCGGCGCGCAGGCGGGATCAGCTCCGCGATAACGGCCGTCCACGACGGATCGAGCATTGCGTTGGAGATCGCCTTCACCGTCCACACGACGATGATGACCTCGATCAAGGCGGTGTGCACCATGAAGGGCAGCAGGGCGACCAGCAGAATCGAACCGCGGTGGAAGGCGCGCACGATGTTGGTGAACCGGACGAGGTCGCGCTGGCGCTGAATGAGCTGTCCGGAAGGAATGGCGGCGAGCGTCATCACGATGGCGGGCAGCGAGGTGAGCAAGCTGGTCTGGAGTTCCGTGGCGCCCAGCCGGACGATAAAGACGGAGATAAAGCTGAAGACTCCGCCCATCATCAGTCCCTGGAGGGCGGTATCAATCGTAAAGTAGAGGATGTTGCGATTCTCAAGCGAGAGCTGCGCTGGTCGCAACCACCTCGAGTTGGCGCGCAGGCCGCGCATCACGGCAGAAAGCTGCATTCAGATTGGACCTCGATATCAGGATAGCTTGATGGTAGCACAAGCGGGGCATTCCGGCTAGAATGGCGCGGACATTTCATAAAGATTGTAATTCTTGTTTTGGACAACACGCGGAGGTAGTCGTGACAGCACATTCTTGCTGGCGTGGTAAGGGTGCTTCACGCTGCGCCCCGTTTGCGAAATTCGTGATCTGGTTGCTATCGATACTCTTGCTGATGGCATGCCAACAGGCGCCGATCGCGCCGGTGCCTCTGACAGCAGCCAATACAACCACTCGCGTGCCGCCTTCGGTGACCTTACCCGTGCAGGTGGCCACAGCTGTCCCTACGGCGTCGCCAACCGCGACGCCCGTGCCACCCACACCTACGCCTGTCCCTACCGGTACGCCCATCCCCACGCCGGCAACGCGCGTCGTGACCACCGATGGCGGGTACACGGTGACCTTCGAGCCGTCCGCGTGTCCTATCGAGATCCCAGAGAGCTATGTCTACGAATGCGGCACCTTGATCGTGCCCGGAGGACCGGTCGACACCGGAGGGCCCCCAAGTTCACCTGCCGGTCCTCATTCTCAAGAGCACGAGCACCGACCCTCAACCCGATCCCCTGATCTATCTGACGGGAGGCGGGGGCGCCAACCAACTTGAGACCGCGCAGTTCGAATACTATCAGGCCGTCATTGACGGCGTCCTGGCTCATCGTGACTTCATCTTCTACAATCAGCGCGGCGTCACGTTCACCGAGCCGGCATTGGCGTGTCCGGGATACACGGAACTGATGCGCGACCTGGTCGGTCAGCCGATGAGCTGGGTCGAACGCTATACGGCAGCAGAAGGACTTCTGGCTGGCGTGTCAGGACGATCTGTTGATACAAGGTATCGACCTCAATATGTACAACAGCGCGGTCAATGCAGCCGACGCCAATGACCTGCGAGTCGCCCTGGGCTACGAACAGGCTAACTACTACGGCACCTCCTACGGCACGCGCTTTGGCCTCGACCTGATCCGCGACTTCCCGGAAGGCGTGCGTAGCATCATTCTCGACTCCGTCTATCCGCCGCAGGTCGACTATTACAGCGAATACGCGCTCGATGCCGTGCGGGCTTTCGACGTGGTCTTCGAGAGCTGCCGTACGGACGCAGATTGCCGCACGCGCTATCCCGACCTCGAGACGACGTTCTACGAGGTGGTGGACTCGCTCAACCGGGCGCCGGAGACATTCAAGTACGATTTCGGTAGCGTGGTGCTCGACGGAGGCGGTTTCATGGAGATTGCCTACCTCTTGCTCTATTCGGGCGAGACCGTTGGCGATCTCCCGACGCTCATCCAGGACACGCACGACGGATAAGCTCAACTTCGTGCGCTCGATGGCCCCGGCCCTCTCCTACGTCCCGGATATCAACCTGGCGGTCTTCTACTGCATTCAATGTCACGAAGAGATCCCGTTTGACACCTATGCGCACGCCCAGGCAGCGGCTGCAGGCCTACCTGCCCCGGTGGTGGACTACTACGTCGACGCCTTCGCCAAGTTCCATTTCGATCTATGCGCGGAGTGGCAGGTGGCGCCCGCCGATGCGATTGAGGCGCAGGCTGTGGTGTCCGACGTGCCCGCATTGGTCTTTGCAGGGCAGTTCGACCCCATCACGCCGCCCGAGTGGGGGCGCAGCACCGCCGAGGCACTGCCCAACAGCCGCTTCTATGAGTTTCCCGGCCTGGGACATGGCGTGATGCGCGCAAATGCGTGTGGGCTCGAGATCGGGCTTCAGTTCATCGACGACCCTACGGCAGAGCTGGATGCCTCGTGCATCGACGCGTTGCCGGCGCCCATCTTTCGATAGGGGGGAATACCTGAACCACGGAGGATTCAGACTTCGCCGTACAACGACGCACCCCGGCACACATTTGTGTGCCGGGGTGCGATTTTCAGTGGGTCGTACAGGATTCGAACCTGCGGCCCTGGGCTTAAAAGGCCCCTGCTCTACCGGACTGAGCTAACGACCCAGGTGAGCTGGAGTATAGCATGTGGGGGTGGGTTGTCAAACGCAACTTGCGCTCAGCGATTAGCGTCGCCGTCCGTTGGTCTCACAGAAAGGCGATATGGGGAACCGGGGAGCGCGAGCGCCGCAGACGTATCTTGCTCAATGCGGAAAAGGTGGCTGGGGCAGCTGCAGTCGGAGGCGCCGAAACGCGGGACCACGATCTCAGCAGCAGGGCCCTCAGCCAGGGCCTGCGCCCAGGTACACTCAACCCGCAGCCCCACCGCGAGCCAGACGGCTACGGGATCGGACGCGGCGCGCAGATAGTCGATGTGCCAACGCAGCGCGGCGCTACCTCGTAGATGGCGCCCGACCCGCGCCCTCAGACCGCCGGGACCCCACGCACTGCCCACGTAGAGGTAGGTACCTTCGGGAAAGGTCCACGATCCCAGCGCCCCGATCTGCAGCCGCGAGGCGCCTCCAAGCTCTAATACAAGGCCGTAGGTGCCACCGGTCGGGGGGAGATCATCTGCCCCCACGTCGTCTAGCCCTGCAGTATGTGGTGCCAGACGCGGCTGCCCACCCACGTCAGCATAATCCCCAGGCCCAGGGCAAAAGCTCCGGCGACATCCATCAGGGTGACGGCGTGCTGTGGGTCGAGCTGCCAGACCTGCGCGCCTTCCTGGGAAGTGGGCAGCGCCAGTGCCACCAGGCCCAGTAGAATGAAAAGTACACCCGCTGCACTGACGGCAACGACCGGCCAAGTGCTGCGAGTCCGCGACATTAGCTCTCTTCGGGCGGCGGGACGGGCAGGTCTTCGACGGCAGTGCTCATCCACTTCTCACCCGTCTCGATGAGCATCACGGGGATATCTTCGCGAATAGGATACTTCCGCCCGCAGTCCTGGCAGACGAGCCAGCTGTCATCGCGGACTAGGTCCAGCACACCTGGATCCTCTTTGTCCTTGAGGCGCGTCTCCCCGCTCACACAGTGGGGGCAACGTAGAATCTCCAGAAGTTCGGCGTCAACCATGGTTCCTCCTGAGGGTCATCCTGGTTTCTGCAAATCTCTTTGGAGTATACCATGCGGCATGGCACGGGCAAACCCTAGGAGCCGCGCTTGACTGCGGCGCTCGCTTGACGCGACCGGCGAGTCGTCGACAATGCGGAGGTTCGATGGCATACCGACCAGGTAATAAGGGGGAAAGATGGGGATCTTGGATCAATTTCGAATGGACGGCCGCGTCGCGATTATCACGGGGGGAAGTCGAGGTCTGGGAAAGGTGATGGCGCTCACGCTGGCGGAGGCCGGCGCAAGCGTCGTCGTGACGAGCAGGGACCCCGCGGCAGTTCGCGTGGTGGCCGAGGAGATCGAGGACACTTACGGTCGACCTTGCCGCAGCTACGCGGCCGACGTCGCCGAGCCCGAGCAGGTCCAGGGGCTGGTCGCCTATACTCTCGAGGAGTTCGGCAAGATCGACGTGCTGATCAACAACGCGGGCATCAACATCCGCGGTGCCATCGAGGATGTGTCGCTGGCCGATTTCCGCCGCGTGCAGGACACCAACGTAACCGGACCCTGGTTGCTCTGTCGTGAGGTCGCGCCGCATATGAAGGCGCAGCGCTACGGGCGCGTTATCAACGTCGGGTCGATGCTTTCGCTGGTCTCGATTCCCGAGCGCACGCCCTATGCGACCAGCAAGGGTGCCGTGCTGCAGCTCACGCGGACGTTGGCGCTGGAGTGGGCACCGTTTGGGATCACGGTGAACGCCCTGCTGCCGGGTCCCTTTGGCACCGAGTTGAACCGCCCGCTCCTCGACGATCCCGAAAAGTATCAGGCGTTTGTCTCGCAGATCCCGCTGGGCCGGTGGGGCGAGATCGAGGAGATCGGCGGCGTGACGCTCTTCCTCGCCAGCAACGCCTCCAGCTTCGTCACCGGGGCCGGCATCCTCGTCGACGGAGGCTGGACGGCGCGCTAGCTCAGGCGCCGGTGAAGGTCGTCACGGACCCTGCCGGCGCCTCGTAGGCCACGTGGCCCTCGCGCAGCGTCGAGCGTCATCGAGGGCCGCGTAGGCCTCGTCCGGCCCTGTGCGAACGACGCTGAACGTCGCGTGGCCGGTGCCCCGCACGTCGATCTCCAACGGCACGGCGTGGTCGGCCATGTTGAGAATGACGAAGGCGTCGGGGTTGCCGCTCCCGCGTCCGGCAAAGGCGATCAGCCCGATCTCGGAGTCGTTGGAGACTACTTGCGCGACCGCCATACCCGGCTGGCCGGCACGGCTCACCTGCTTGAAGAAATAGTAGCCGGGCTTCACCTCATAGTGGCCGTCGTCGTAGACCTCGAAGGCCGTGCCGGGGTTCGGATCGCCGCCCACCCATTTGCCGGGGCGCTGAATGCAAGCCCAGGGGATGATGCCGTTGACCTTGGCGGCGTAGATGTTGTTGCGGATCTCGTCTACGAACCAGACGTCCATCTTGCTCCAACTCGTGCTGGTCACCCACGCGTGAAGCTCGGGACGCTTTCTCGCGGAGGATGATCGATGCCCTGCTCCGCCAATCGCCATACCAGCGCCCGCGCTCGGCGCCCTTGAAGCCGTGCGATGTGATCAAGCCGAGCGCTTCCAGGGCCTCAGGATCGCTCGGCGATGGCGGCGGCGTAGCCCCACTCGGAGAAACGATACCAGTTCGTCGTCTCGCCGGGCGCGATGCCCACGTCGGAAATGGTCTGGGCCTCCAGGATCGGCGGCAGGAGCTTGAGGAACTCGACGACCTGCTCGGGGGGCCAGTACATATTGTAGTCGTGGCTTGGCCGGTCGGCCGTGCTGCCGTCCAGGGGCCAGCGCATCCAGTCCTCTCCCTCGTTGTGGAGGCAGACGACCCGCACGGGGAAGCCCTCGACGTCCAACAGATACCGGGCCCAGGCGGCGAGGTACTCGCCGACGTCGGCCTTATGGGCCGGGTCCAGATCTCGGCCGCGGATGAACTTCTGCTTGGTCGCCCAGGCCGGCGGGCCGTAGAGCGTCGTGATGATGGAGAGATCGGCGCCGCGAGCGCGGGTGACCCGCAGCCCCTCGCGCACGAAGGTCGCGCATCCAGTGCGTCGTCGTCTCGTGATCGTACGGAGCGCCCGGCGCCTTCCTGGTGGAACGGATCGAGGAACATCTTGACCAGGCCCGGGTTTCAGGCCGTCCTCGCCGAAGATCAGGTCGATGATCTCCTGGCGTTGTGTCTCCGTGAGGATGCTGAAGCCGCCGTACTCCTGGGGATCGACCTGATAGTCGCGCGTCTGGGCTGCCTCGACGTAGTTGACGCCGAAACCGTCCCAGTCGCGTAGGATCTTTGAGAAGTCCACCTCTGTGCGTCGCATCATCGCAGGCTCCTTGGGGTGTAGGGGGTCGATTCTGCTGCGTCGATTGTACACCGGATGCGAGGACGCCGAAACGAGCAGATTGCCTGCCGGGAAGACAGTGGGCAGAATGGTGCACTACTCGAGATTGCATCGTCGCTGCGGAAGGAACGTTCAACGTTCAGTCGTCGCCGCCCACGATCTTGAACTGCCGCCCGGAGGAGGACGGTGCCCAGGGATTTGTATGCCTCGGTCTGCCCGAAGGCCGTGCTGAGGCGCCGTATCCCGGCAAAGCCTGAGGGGAGATCACGATGACCGGCGGAGTCGCCGGATACGCGGGCTGGCGCTGGGCCTGCTCACGCTGCTGCACGGCGGGCATCCTCGCGGCGCCAGATGAAGACCCCCAGAGCCAGCGTGGGCAGCATCGCCAGCACGCCGCAGGTGAGCCCGATCAAGAGCGCCAGCGAGTCGTGGCTCAACTTCTGGGTGACGATCACGGCCATGGTGATGGCGAAGAGCGCACCCATCAGCCCGAAAAAGCGCGCCAGCCGGGCGCGCAGCGGCGTGTGCGGCTCGTACGCCGCTGGTTCATCCTCAACGTATCTACGTCGCATGGGTGGATCCTTTCGAGACGCGTGACGCGTCACGCACGGGCAGGGCCAACACGCTCTCCTGCGTGCCCACCTGCGCCACTTGCGCGCGGACATCGCGCTCGCGCAGATTGGCCACCTGGAAACGAATCGGCAGATCGCCACCGGAGACCGCGAGGAAGTCACCGCGCCCGTGGAGCAGATGCGCCTCGGTGCCGCCGCGCCCGCAAGCGACCAAGGCATCCTGGGCGGAGGCGACGCGCCCGATAAGGCGCAGGGGGAAGTTGGCGCGCATGAGACTGCCGAGAATCGCGGCGGCAGGATGCTGGGTGGCGGCAACCAGATGGATGCCGGCCTCGCGCCCGCGTTGGGCGAGGCGGGTGAGGGTCTCGACGACCGGATCGCCGCCGGCCATGATCAGATCGGCAAGCTCGTCGATGCAGACCACGATGCGCGGGGTAGCCTCACCGGGGAGCTCGCCGCGGCGGTCGCGGACCTGCATGGTGCGCAGGAGCGAGCGGAGTGCCTCGCCGGCCTCGAGGGGATCGGAGATGATGGGACGGGCGAGGTGGGGAGCAGGAGCGAGCGAGCGGAAGGTGCGGCCCTTGGGATCGATGCACAGCAGGCGCAAGGCGGTCGGGGGAGTTGGTGAGACAGAGGGAGGTGGCCATAGTGCGCAGGAGCACGGACTTGCCGGAGCCGGTGGTGCCGGCGACGAGGACGTGGGCGACGTCGGGGGCAGAGAGGCGGGCGAGGAGGGGGAGGCCGGCGTCGGTGAGGCCGAGGACGGCGGTAGCCGGGGGGATGGGGAGGACATCGTCGAGGAGCGCGAGCAGCTCGACGGGCTTGGGATCGGGATTGGCGAAGGAGAGGACGACGCCGTGTTCGTCGCGGTCGACGTTGAGGGCGGAGACGCGCATGGCGAGGGCGAGGTCGTCGGCGAGGCGCTTGATGGCGGAGAAGCGGGTGGCGGGGTCGGGGTTGAGGAAGAAGCGGATGAGGCGGGGGCCGACGGTCCCGCCGGTGACGCGCCCGGGAGCGCGGTGGGCGGCGAGGACCGCTTCGACGCGGTCGGCTTGATATTCCAGATACGGCCTGACTTGCTGCGACATAACTCGCCTCCCGTTCACTCTATAGGTAGAACATATGTTCTATCCTCATTATAGCGACCTGTATGGCTGTGTCAATGACGATTTTCGCCCCGCCGGGTTGACAAAAACAAGAGCTATGGTATGCTCTTCGACGAGTTGAAATGATAACAACCATTTTTGATCTAAAGCGACGAGCTCGAGCTATGCTGAACCAGGCCTGCTGGGTCGGCGCCTCTGTGCGTAGCTAGCACGAGATCGCTTACAAGGGTGTAAAAGCCAGTCCCAGACAGGGACTGGCTTTTTCTATGTCAAAGCGCGTGTACGCAGTACTAAACTATATCGGAAGGGAGATTCCTGATGGCAACCGTATTCTGTCCTGAGTGTGAAGCAGAGCTGACCTTGAGCCCCGATGTCGAGGAGAGCGAGATCATTGTGTGCCCCGATTGCGGCGTCGAATTGGAGGTCGTCTCCGTGAACCCGCTTGAGGTTGAGATGGCGCCTGAGGTCGAGGAAGACTGGGGCGAGTGACGGAGGTCCTGCATGAAGATTGGGGTGCTCTATTCCCGCAAGCGGGTTGAGGAGAAACTGATCACCGCGGCACTTGACGACCGGGGCGTGGCCTATGACCGGTTCGATCCCCGCGAGCTGACGTTCCGGTTCGACGGCACGTCCCCTGGCGCCTATGACGCGTTCCTGGTGCGCTGCTTGAGTCACACGAATGCCTACTACATCTCGCGGTGGCTTGAGGGTCTGGGTATCCCGACGGTCAGCCCACACCAGACCATCTCAGTGTGCGGGGACAAGCTCTTGACGAGCGCCGCGCTCCAGGAGGCGGGGCTGCCGATTCCCAGGACGGCCGTGGCGTTCACGCCCGAGTCGGGACTGGCGGCCATCGAGGCCATGGGCTACCCCGTCGTGCTCAAGCCGCTTTTCGGCTCGTGGGGCAGGCTCCTGGCGCGGGTCAATGATCGTGACGCCGCCGAGGCCTTGCTGGAGCACAAGAGCACCCTGGGTGGCTATCTTCACGGCGTGGCCTATATCCAGGAGTACGTGGACAAGCCCGGACGCGATATCCGCGTGATGGTGGCGGGCGATGAGGTCGTCTACGCGATCTACCGCCAGTCCGAGCACTGGATCACCAATACTGCGCTGGGCGGTGAGCCTGTGCCCTGCCCGGTCACCGACGAGATTGCGCATCTGTCCGTGGGGGCTGCGAAGGCCGTGGGTGGGGGGATCGTCGCCGTCGATTTGCTGGAAGATGCTGACGGTGACCTTCTGGTCAACGAGGTCAACCATACGCCGGAGTTCCACGGCGCTCGCAACGCGACCGACGTGGACATCGCGGCCAAGATTGTGGATTACGTGCTTCAGGTGGCGGAGGGGAAAGCGATATGATCAAGGCAGCTATTGTCGGCGCTTCGGGTTATGCGGGTGGTGAGCTCCTGCGCCTGTTGTTGTTCCACCCAGAGGTCGAGGTCGTCCAGATCACGTCGGAGACCTACGCCGGGCAGTTCGCCTACTTCGTCCACCCCAATCTGCGCGGGCAGACGACCCTCCAATTCGTGCCGCTCTCCGAACTCGCCCCCTGCGACTTGCTCTTTCTGGCCTTGCCTCACGGGACAGCCTGGGAGCAGATCGACAAATATGCCGGTATGGCCGAGCGTATTGTGGATCTCTCGGGTGACTTCCGCCTCAAGAACCCCGCCGACTACGAGCGCTGGTACGAGCACAAGCACCCCCATCCCGAGTGGTTGGAGCGCTTCGTCTACGGCCTGCCCGAGTTTCACCGCGAGGAGATGGCCGGGGCGAAGTACGTCAGCGGTGTGGGCTGCAACGCCACCGTGACTAACCTGGCGCTGCGCCCGCTCTACAAGCGTGGCATCGTGCGCGAGACCGTGGTCGAGGTCAAGGTCGGATCGTCGGAGGGCGGACATCATCCGAGCCCGGCCTCGCATCACCCCGAGCGTGCCGACGTCGTGCGCACCTATTCGCCCTTCGGCCACCGGCACATCGGCGAGATGATCCAGGAGCTGGATCTCGATCCCGCCAAGCCCAACTTTCACTTCAGCGTGACCTCCGTCGGCATCGTGCGCGGCGCGCTGGCGACATGTCACTGCCTGCTCAAGGAACCTATCGACGAGCGCGATGTCTGGCGTATGTTCCGCGAGGACTACAACGACGAGCCCTTCGTGCGGTTGGTGCGGTCGCGCCGCGGCATCCACCGCTATCCGGAACCCAAGCTGCTCTCCGGCTCGAACTACTGTGACATCGGCTTCGCGGCCGATCCCGAGGGCGGTCGCCTCGTGGTCATTTCGGCGATCGACAACCTGATGAAGGGCGCCGCGGGCAGCGCCGTCCAGTCGATGAACGTGATGTACGGCTGGAATGAGAAGCTGGGGCTCGAGTTCCCGGGACTACATCCTATTTATGGCCAGGGATTAGCCTGATTTGAGGACCTGTCATCCTGAACGTGCCCACGCTGCGTGGGGACGTGAAGGAGTATTCGCCGAGTACAGAGATCGTACGCCTCGGCTCAGGATGACAACCACAACCTTTAGCTTAACTGAGCTTGACGCCAGGGACTAGGGACAGTTGATAAGGCTCCCTGCTGAAGGCTGACAGCTGAGAGCTTCGTCTTGGAGGCAACCATGATCGTGATCAAAGTAGGGGGCGGTGAGGGCGTCGACACCGAGTCGGTCTGCCAGGATGTCGCCGATCTCGTCAAGCAAGGACAGCAGGTGGTGCTGGTGCACGGCGGCTCGCACGAGACCAACGTGATCTCCGAGAAGCTCGGACATCCGCCGCGGTTTGTCACCTCGGTCTCGGGCCACAGCAGTCGCTACACGGATCGGGAGACGCTGGAGATCTTCGTGATGGTGACCGCCGGCAAGATCAACAAGCTACTGGTCGAGCGGCTCCAGCAACTCGGCGTCAATGCCGTGGGGCTCTCCGGCATCGACGGGCGTCTCCTGGAAGGACGGCGCAAGTCGTTCCTGCGCATCCGCGAGGCCGGCAGGACCAAGATTCTGCGTGACGAGTTCAGCGGCGTGATCGAGAAGGTGAATGCCGGCGTGCTGACCGCCGTGATGCAGGCCGGATTTGTGCCCGTGATCGCGCCTCAGGCCATCAGCTATGAGAGCGAGGCGCTGAACGTCGATGGCGACCGCGCAGCAGCGGCCATCGCCGCCGCCTTGGGTGCCGAGACCCTGGTGATTCTCACCAACGTGCCCGGTCTGCTGCGCGACGTCGAGGACGAGGGCAGCCTGATCGAGGAGATCCCCCAGGCCCAGGCCGGGGACTACCTCGACCGGTATGCCGAGGGGCGGATGAAGCGCAAGGTCCTGGGCGCCACGGAGGCTCTGCAGGAGGGCGTGGGCCAGGTGATTCTGGCCGACGGGCGCATCGACAAGCCGGTAGTGACGGCGCTGTCGGGGCAGGGAACGGTGATCAAGTAGCGGATCAGCTTCAAGCTCATGCGAGGAGGCTCACATGAACAACACACACGCCGACCGCGACCAACTTATCGCCTGGGAAGACCAGCACGAGAGCGGCGTCTATGGAAAGCAGCCCATCGTGTTGGTTCGGGGCGAGGGCGCGCGCATCTGGGACATCGATGGGACCGAGTACATTGACTGCATTGGCGGGCACGGCGCCGCGAATATGGGCCACGCCCATCCCGCCGTGGTCGCCGCCGTCAAGGCGCAGGCCGAGCGGCTTTTCCTTGCGCCCAACGGCTTCTACAACGACATGCGAGCAGAGCTGCTCTCCGAACTGGTGCGCGTTGCGCCGCCGGGTCTCGACCGCGTTTTCCTCTGCAACTCGGGCACCGAGGCCGTAGAGGCCGCACTCAAGTTCGCGCGTCTCGGCACGGGCCGGACCAAGATCATCTCCACGATGCGCGGTTTTCACGGTCGCACGATGGGTGCGGTCTCGACGACCTGGCGCAAGGAGTACCGCGATCCCTTTGAGCCCCTGGTCCCCGACGTCAGCTTCGTGCCCTACGATCGGCTGGAGCGTATGGCGAAGGCGGTAGATGATCAGACCGCGGCGGTGATCGTCGAGGTCGTGCAGGGCGAGGGTGGCGTGAATCCCGGGAGCGAGGAGTTCCTCGTCGGTACGCAGGCGCTCTGCCGGGAGCACGGCGCGCTCTTCATTGTCGACGAGGTACAGACAGGGTTCGGGAGGACGGGCAAGCTATTTGCCGGCGAGCACTATGGCCTCCGCCCCGATCTGATGACCATCGCCAAGAGCATGGCCGGTGGGGTGCCGATGGGCGCGACGTTGATCGGCGAGCGCGTCGGCGAGATCCCGGGCCACGTGCATGGCAGCACCTTCGGCGGCAACCCGCTGGCCTGTGCCGCCGCATTGGCCACGATCCACGCGATGGAGGCGGAGCACCTGCCCGAGCGCGCTGCCAACCTGGGCGCGCGGCTGCTGGAGGGCTTCCGCGCCTTGGACGCCTCCGTGATCCGCGAGGTGCGGGGGATGGGTCTGATGGTCGGCGTGGAACTCCGCGAGCGGTCGGGTGCCTATCTCGCGGCGCTGGCCGAGCAGGGCGTGTTGGCCCTGCCTGCGGGCGCCACGGTGATGCGCTTCCTGCCGCCTCTGGTCATCAGCGAAGCGGACATCGAGACGGTGATTGAGAAGGTCAGCGTGGTCTTGGCGGCCTAGAGCAAAGAGCTAGAAGGAGATTTCCAATGGGTGAAGGCAATACCCCCCGCGCCCTGCTCGTCCTCGAGGACGGCACGCGCTTTTCGGGCCGCGGGGTCGGGGCGGCGGGGGAGTCGTTCGGCGAGCTGGTCTTCAACACCGGCATGACCGGATACCAGGAGGTGCTGACCGATCCGTCCTATCGCGGACAGATCGTGGTGATGACCTATCCCGAGATCGGTATCTACGGTGTGAACCCGGACGACGTCGAGTCCGACCGGATTCAGGTCGCGGGCTTTGTGGTCCACCGCGCGGTGCGCACGCCGTTCAACTACCGGGCCAATCGCTCCTTCACCGACTATCTGGCCGACGCCGGCATTGTGGCGATTGAGGGCATCGATACGCGCGCCCTGACCCGCCACCTGCGCACCTACGGCGCGATGCGCGGTGTCATTGCCACGGATGGCGGCGACCTCGACGCGGAGCGTCTGCTGGCCCGCGTCCTCCAGCGCCCCCAGATGAACGGCCTCAATCTCGCCGGTGAGGTCAGCCCCGACGCGGTGACCTCTCTCTCCTCCCCTCAGGACGGGAAGTTAGGCGATGCCCGCATCGTCGTGATCGACACGGGTCGCAAGGGCGGCATCGTCCGCGAGTTGATGGATCGAGGCGCGAAGGTCACCGTGGTGCCCTATGACGTCGACCTGGAGACCGTGCTTTCTCTCAAGCCCGACGGCGTGCTGGCAACCAACGGCCCGGGAGACCCGGAGCCTCTTGACGCGACCATCCGGCTGATCCAGGACCTTCTCCGCGCCCGCGTGCCCCTGGCAGGCATCTGCCTCGGCCACCAACTGCTCGGGCTGGCTGTCGGCGGACGTACCTACAAGATGCGCTTCGGACACCGGGGCGCCAACCATCCCATCAAGGATACGCGAACCGGCAAGATCGTGATTACGACGCAGAATCACGGCTTTGCCGTCGATCCCACGAGCCTTGGCATCGCCTGGACGCCGCTGGACGCGGCGTTTGAGCCCGCGCGCCCCGAGTTGTGTGGCGCGTCGAACGGCCCGCCGTCCGAGGCGCTTTCGCCGTCTGAGGCGCCCGATCAGGACGCGACCATGGCCGAGCAGCTCCCTTCGGAACCGCTGGTGGGCGTCAGCCCACTGGGTTTCGGCCCGGTCGAGGTGACCCATCTCTCGCTCAACGATGGCACGGTGGAGGGTCTGCGCCTTCGAGACTACCCCGCGTTCTCCGTACAGTTCCATCCTGAGGCCTCACCGGGGCCCCACGATGCGAAGGACTTCTTCGAGCAATTCATCAAGCTGGTTACGCGCCGATCGGAATCGGCGAATGCGCCGGGCGGAATCGGCGAACGCGAGTAGGGACACCACGTTTAGAGGGAGAGACTATGCCGAGGCGCACCGACATCGAATCCATTCTCATCATCGGATCAGGCCCGATCGTCATCGGCCAGGCCGCGGAGTTCGACTACTCCGGCACCCAGGCACTCAAGGCGCTGAGGGAGGCCGGCTATCGCCTGATCGTGGTCAACGCCAACTCCGCGACCATCATGACCGACCCCGAGCTCTCCGACGCCGTCTATATCGAGCCCCTCACCGTCGAGTTCCTCGAAGCCATCATCCGGAAGGAGCAGCCCGATGCCCTTCTGCCGACCCTGGGGGGCCAGACCGCGCTGAACCTCGCGGTGGCGCTCTCCGAGACCGGGATTTTGGAGCGTTACGGCGTGGAGCTCATCGGAGCGCCCTTCAGGGCCATTCAGTTGGCGGAGGACCGCGCGCTCTTCAAGGAGACGATGCAGCACATCGGCCTCGAGGTGCCGGCAAGTCGCCAGATTGCCAACCTGCCCGAGGCGCTGTCCACTGCCGACGAGCTTGGGTACCCGCTGATCGCGCGCCCCAGTTTCACGTTGGGTGGGACCGGCGGCGGCATCGCCTACAACGCCGAGGAGCTCACCCAGATCGTGGCCCGCGGCCTGATCGAGAGCCCCACCCATACCGTGCTGCTCGAGGAATCCGTGATCGGCTGGAAAGAGTACGAGATGGAGGTGATGCGCGACCACGCTGACAACGCCATCATCGTCTGCTCGATCGAGAACCTCGATCCGATGGGCATCCATACCGGCGACTCGATCACCGTCGCCCCGGCCCAGACGCTCACCGATCGCGAGTACCAGAGGATGCGCGACGCCTCAATTGCGGTACTGCGCGCCATCGGCGTGGATACCGGCGGGTCGAATATCCAGTTCGCGATTGATCCCGAGTCGGGGCGGATGGTGGTCATCGAGATGAATCCGCGTGTCTCGCGCTCGTCGGCTCTGGCCTCCAAGGCCACCGGCTATCCCATTGCCAAGGTCGCGGCGCTGCTCGCCGTCGGTTATCGTCTCGACGAGGTCGCCAACGACATCACCCGCCGTACGACGGCGGCGTTTGAGCCCACCCTAGACTACGTGGTGGTCAAGATGCCGCGGTTCCAGTTGGAGAAGTTCCCCGGCGCCGACCCGCGGCTGACCACGCAGATGAAGTCCGTGGGTGAGGCGATGGCTATCGGGCGCACCTTCAAGGAGGCGCTCGGCAAGGCGGTCCGCTCGCTGGAGTTGGACCCGACCCCCGACCTCGATTTCGATCGGATCCCCGAGTATCTCGCCAACCCCACGCCCGAGCGCCTGGCCTACATCTACGCTGCGCTGCGCCGCGGCTATACGGTCGACGAGATCCACACGTTCACCCATATCGACCGCTGGTTCCTGACCGAGCTGGCGCAGTTCGTCCAACTCGAGTCGGCGCTGCGCGAGATGCCCTGGGAGGCCCTGGACCGCGAGGCCCTGACGCAGGCCAAAGCCTGGGGGTTCAGCGATCTTGGAGTTGAGCGAGGTCTTCGACTGTTCTGAGGACGAGGTTCGCGAGCGCCGTAACGCGCTGGGCGTGCGCCCCGTCTACAAGATGGTCGACACGTGTGCCGCCGAGTTTGAGGCCTACACGCCCTACTTCTACTCGACCTATGGCGGAACCGAGAATGAGGCCGAGCCGACGGACCGGCCGAAGGTCGTGATCCTGGGCTCCGGCCCCAACCGGATCGGTCAGGGCGTGGAGTTCGACTATGCCAACGTCCACGCCGTCTGGGCACTCCAGGAGGAGGGCTATGAGGTCATCATGGTCAACTCCAATCCCGAGACCGTTTCCACCGACTACGACACCGCCGACCGTCTCTATTTCGAGCCGCTGACCGTCGAGGACGTGCTGGGCATCGTCGAGCACGAGAAGCCCAAAGGCGTCGTCGTGGGATTTGGCGGGCAGACGCCGCTCAAGCTTGCCCGCGCGCTGGTCGATCACCACATTCCCCTCCTGGGGATCGATTTCGCCGCGATTGAGATGGCCGAGGATCGCGAGCAGTTCGGCGCCTTGTTGGACGAAGTTGGCCTCCACAGCCCGCCCTATGGACTGGCCTCAACGGTTGAGGAGGCGCTGGAGGTGGCGGAGCGGTTGGGCTACCCGGTGCTCCTCCGGCCCAGCTTTGTGCTGGGGGGACGCGCCATGGAGATCGTGAACAACGCCGAGGAGTTGCGCCACTACATCGTCGAGGCCGCTCGGGTCTCTCCGGGCTACCCTGTGCTCATCGACCGCTTCCTCGAGGGCGCGGTGGAGCTCGACGTCGATGTCCTTTCCGATGGTAGGGACGTGTGGATCGCCGGGCTGATGGAGCAGATCGAGGAGGCCGGCGTGCATTCGGGCGACTCCGCGTGCGTGATGCCACCGGTGAGTCTATCGAACACGATGGTCGATCGGATCGAGACCTCGGTCGCCAGCCTCGTACGGGCTTTGGGTGCTGTGGGACTGGTCAACATCCAGATGGCCATCCGGGGTAACGACCTCTACGTGCTGGAGGCCAACCCGCGCGCCTCGCGCACCGTGCCCTACGTCAGCAAGGCGATCGGGATTCCCGTGGCCAAGTTGGCCGCGAAGATCCTCGTGGGCCGGCCCCTCAGCGAATTGCTCGCGCCGTACTGGCCCTATCCCTCACACGTCCCGCCGTCGACGGACTTCGCGACCTATCTGGACGAGATGGGCCATGCCCCTATGCCCTGGCCGGGGCAATCCTCGGTCAAGGAGGTCGTGCTGCCCTTCGGTCGCTTCCAGGGCGCCGACGTCCTGCTTGGGCCCGAGATGCGTTCCACGGGCGAGGTGATGAGCTTCGGACAGAGCTTCCCCGAGGCTTTCGCCAAGGCGCAGATTGCGGCCAGCAACCCGCTCCCGACGCAGGGGACGGTGCTGGTGAGCCTGGCGGACACGGACAAGCGTGACGGCATCTCGCTGGTCGCTCAGCTCGGTGACCTGGGCTTCGACGTCGTCGCGACGCGGGGCACCGCACGCGTTCTCAAGGCGATGGGCGTGGCGGCACGAGAGGTGCACAAAGTGGGCGAGGGGCGACCCGACTGCGTCGACATCATCGTCCAGGACAAGGTCCAACTCGTGGTCAACACGCCCTCCACCTACGGTGGCAGCGGGCGGCGTCGTGAGTCCCGCTGCGCCAGGCAGCGTGCAACAGCGCGGCGTGCCCCTGCCGTGGCATCTGGCCCGCACGTCCGGCTATCGCATCCGGGCCGCGGCGCTGGAGCATCACGTGCCCTATGTCACGACCCTGGTCGCGCTCCGCGCTACCGTAGCGGCGATCCGCTACCTGCGCGCCCAGACGCTGACCGTCAGCCGGCTGGGGGACGCACCGTGTCCTTGAGTGCCGGGGACGCGCCTGGACGGCGAGCGCCTGGACGGCGAAAGCGCCTCGGACGGCGTCCGCAGTCCCCGGCACTTGGGAGGGGAACCGGAGCAGCGCAGGAAGACAAGGTGGAAGAAGTGGACGAAGCTGAATTTCTCGAGAAGCTGCTATCAATTCCCAGCCCCTCAGGGGGCGAGGACATCTTCGCCGAGTACCTGGTCACCCAGATGCGAAAGCTGGGCTTCCGCGCCGATCGCGACGAGGCCGGCAACGTCGTGGGCACGGTCGGCAATCCCGACGCGACCCGCGAGATCGTGCTGCTCGGTCACATGGATACCGTCCCCGGCTTCATCCCCGTGCGGTGGGACGACGGCAAGCTCTACGGGCGCGGCGCGGTGGATGCCAAGGGCCCGCTGGCCACCTTCGTCCTGGCGGCGGCGCGGGTGGCGCCGAGACTGGGGCCGGCGCGGGTGACCGTGATCGGCGCCGTGGAGGAGGAATCTCACGGCTGGGGGGCGCACTACCTCGCCCAGACGATGGCGGCGCCGGAGTGCGCCATCATCGGCGAGCCGAGCGACTGGGACAGCATCACCCTGGGCTACAAGGGGATGCTCAATATGGAGTACAAGTTGGTACAGCCCGGCGGTCACAGCGCCGGCGAGGCACCCGGCCCCGCCGAGCACGCCGTCTATTTCTGGAACCGGCTGCGTCGCTATGCCTACGCTTACAACCAGGGTAAGAACGGGCGTTACAACACGCTCGACCCCGCCCTGCGTGATCTGCACACCTACAGCGACGGGCTCTACGACTTCGTCGAGATGAACATCGTGGCCCGGCTCCCGCCCGACTTCAGCATCGACGCCCTTCAGGCGAGCATGGAGACGTGGAGCAACGGCGCCGAGCTCAAGTTCCTCGGCTCCGACCCGGCCTATCAATCCGACAAGAACACCCCGCCCGTTCGGGCTCTGTTGAGGGCCATTCGCGCGGAGGGTGGGCGTCCCCGGTTCAAGCTCAAGACCGGGACCTCGGACATGAACACTGTCGGGCCGGTCTGGGAATGTCCAATGGTAGCCTATGGCCCGGGCGATTCCTCGCTGGACCATACGCCTAGGGAGCATATCCAGATCGACGATTTCCGGAGGTCGATCGTGATCCTGGCTCACGCACTGGAGACGCTGGCGCGGGCGTGAAAGCACGCTACGACACGAGTTCCAAGCGGATCACAGATCCGCCTGGAACATACGTCATGAGAGGTGACCCGATGGCTGACACAACGTATCTGAGGGACTTGGGCGACGGCTTGATCCTCCGCCGCGCCACCCGCGCGGACACCGACGCGCTGGCGGATTTCGATGCCCGCGTCCACAGCGATTCGGGTTGGGATACTCCCGACGTCCACGTCGGGGCGTGGGTCCGCGACCTGATGTCCGGCGCCCATCCGACATTCGATGTCGGCGACTTCCTGGTCGTCGAGGATACGGCGCAGGGCACCATTGTGTCCAGCACCAACCTCATCTCCCAGACCTGGTCCTATGCCGGGATGGAGTTTGGTGTGGGCCGCCCCGAGCTGGTGGGCACCCATCCCGACTACCGGCGGCGTGGTCTGGTCCGTTCGCAGTTCGAGGTGCTCCACCAATGGAGCGCCGAGCGCGGCCACAAGGTGCAAGCCATTACGGGCATCGCCTGGTACTACCGCCAGTTCGGGTACGAGATGGCGGTGGACCTTCACGGCGGGCGCGGTGGCCCGGTGACGAGCGTGCCAATGTTGAGGGAGGGCGAGGTGGAGCGGTATCACGTCCGCCCGGCCGAGGTGCAGGACCTGGACTTCATCGCTGATGTCGACGCGCACGGTGAGCAACGCCGGCTGCTCAGATGTGTACGGGATGCGGCACTATGGCGCTACGAGCTGTCAGGCCATAGCCCGGAGAGCGCTGCGGCGCAGGCATGGCGGATCATTGAGACGTCCGACGGCGAGGCGGTAGGCTTCCTTGCCCATCCCAACGTACGCTGGGGCAACAGCTTCCTGGCATCGCGGTATGAGCTCAAGCCCGGTACATCCTGGTGGTCAGTCACCCCAACGGTGCTCCGCTATCTCAAGACGGTCGGTGCCGAGCTGGCGCCTTACGCCTCATCGTCACCGGATCCTACACCCTTCACGACGGTCGGGTTCTTGCTGGGTACCGAGCATCCCGCCTACACGGTCGCGGCGGATTGGCTGCTCGGGACCCGCAGGCCGTGGGCGTGGTACATTCGGGTCCCGGACGTTCCCGATTTCCTGAGCACGATCGCCCCGGTGCTGGAGGAGCGCCTCGCTGCGTCGGCGCTGGTTGGTCACAGCGGGACGCTGACGCTGAGCTTCTACCGCGACGGCGTCAAACTCGTTCTCGAAGGTGGGCGCCTCGTCTCGATTGAGCCTTGGCAGCCCACCGTCGGCGGCGACGAGGGGATGGCGCGGTTCCCCGGTCTGGTCTTCCTCCAGCTTCTTTTCGGGTACCGCTCGTTTGCGGAGTTGGATCACGCCTTCCCGGATTGCTTCGGCAACCGCGAGGCGCGGTTGTTGCTAGATGTCCTCTTCCCCAAACAGACGTCGGACGTCTGGCCGATTGCATAATAGTTATTCTCATCTACGGAGGCACACAATGGCACCAAAGAAGATCACCAAGGTAGTACTGGCATACTCGGGCGGGCTCGATACGTCCTGTATCGTCCCGTGGCTGATCGAGACCTACGGCTGCGAGGTCGTCACGTTCACGGCGGATCTCGGCCAGGAGGAGGAGCTTGACGGGCTCCCCGAGAAGGCCAAGGTCAGCGGCGCGGTCAAGTCCTACGTCGAGGATCTGCGCCAGGAGTTTCTCAATGACTTCGTCTTTCCGACGATGCGCGCGGGCGCAATTTACGAGCGCCAGTACTTGCTGGGCACCTCCTTCGCCCGGCCTCTGATCGCGAAGCGGCTGGTGGAGATCGCCGAGCTGGAGGGCGCCGACGCGATTGCGCACGGCGCCACGGGCAAGGGTAACGACCAGGTGCGCTTCGAGCTGGGCGTCATGGCGCTCAACCCGCGTCTGAGCGTGATCGCGCCATGGCGCGAGTGGTCTATCCGCTCGCGTGAGGATGCGCTCGCCTACGCGACCGCCCACGGCGTCCCCGTCACCTCGACCGGGAAGTCTAAGTACAGCCGCGACCGCAACATCTGGCACCTCAGCCACGAGGGCAGCATCCTGGAGAACCCGTGGCTGGAGCCCGAGGAGGACATGTTCCTGCTCACGGTCGCGCCTGAGGCGGCGCCGGACACCCCGCGCTATGTCGAGATCGACTTCAGCGCCGGGATCCCTGTCAAGGTCGACGGTGCAGTCCACGGCCCCGTCGAGTTGCTGACCCTGCTCAATAAGATCGGCGGCGAGCACGGCGTCGGGCGGGTCGACATCGTCGAGAACCGCCTCGTCGGGATCAAGTCGCGCGGCGTCTACGAGACACCCGGCGGCACGATGCTCTACACCGCTCTCCGCGCACTCGAGACCCTCTGCCTCGACGGCCTTACCCAGCACTACAAGGATGTCGTTGCCGAGAAGTACGCGGAGATCGTCTACAACGGCAAGTGGTTCACGCCGCTGCGGACCGCGATGGATGCCTTTGTCGACAGCCTCATGAAGAACGTCACCGGCACCGTGCGGCTCAAGCTCTACAAGGGCACCTGTTCCGTCGTCGGTCGCAAGTCGCCCTACTCGCTCTATCGCGAGGACTATGCCACCTTTGGCGAGGACGACGTCTACGACCAGAGCGACGCCGAGGGCTTCATCCACCTCTTCGGCCTCCCGCTCAAGGTCAAGGCCCTGCTCGACATCGAGGGCCTCGGCAAATCCACCTACGCCCAGCCCGACTTCGGCCAGTTCAAGCGAGATTAGGCTCATCCCGGAAACCTTGCGAAGGTTAAGCCCGAGTCCGCTCGGGCCACCTTCGCAAGGTTGGTGCCCTGCGACTAGCAGCCGTCGTAGAGACGTACCGGTGGCACGTCTTCTGCGGCGTACTACGTACATAGGACAGGAGATCGACATGGCAAAACTCTGGGGCGGACGCTTCGCCAAAGAACCCGACGAGCTGCTCTGGGCCTACAACGCCTCCATCGGCTTCGACCGGCGGCTCTACGCTGCCGACGTCGCCGGCAGCATCGCCTACGCCCGGGCGCTGGCTCGGGCCGGCGTTCTGACCGAGGCAGAGGCCGGCGAGATCGTCGACGGCCTCGAGACCGTCCTTGACGAGTTTAGCCGGGGCGAGTTCGCCTTCCAGCCGATGGATGAGGACATCCACACCGCCGTGGAGCGCCGCCTCCACGAGCTCAAGGGCGATGTCGCGGGCAAGCTCCACACCGGGCGTAGCCGCAACGACCAGGTCGCCACCGACGTCCGCCTCTACCTCCTCGACCGTATCTCTCCCCGTAGAGACGGGGCGCCTCGGACGGTGGGCGTGGGCCGTCTTCCGGGGGAGGACGTCTTGCCCGAAGACGCCCCATCGGGGCGTCTCTACGGCAACGAGGGCGGCCTTCGGGATCTCCTTCGCGACCTCCAATCTGCCGTCGTCGACCAGGCCGAGGTACACCTCGATGTGATGATGCCAGGCTACACCCATCTCCAGCCCGCCCAACCGATCCTCTTCTCCCACTGGCTGATGTCCTACTTCTGGATGCTGGAACGCGACGCCGCCCGGCTCGACGACCTGGCGCACCGGGCCGCGGTCATGCCGCTGGGCAGCGCCGCGCTCGCCGGCAACACCTTCGGCATCGACCGCGAGGCGCTTGCCGCGGATCTGGGCTTCGAGGCCGTCAGCCAGAACAGTCTCGACGCCGTCGCCGACCGCGATTTCATCGCCGAGTTCCTCTTCTGGGCCGCCCTGCTGCAGACCCACCTCAGCCGTCTTGCCGAGGACCTCATCATCTACGCCTCGGGGGAGTTCCACTTTGTCGAGCTCGACGACGCTTACAGCACCGGCTCGAGCATCATGCCGCAGAAGAAGAACCCCGACCCGCTGGAGCTGGCGCGCGGCAAGACGGGCCGGATGGTGGGCCATCTCGTGAGCCTGCTGACCACGCTCAAGGGACTCCCCAGCGCCTACGACAAAGACCTCCAGGAGGATAAGGAGCCGCTCTTCGACGCGATCGACACGTTGGAGATCGAGCTGCCTGTGTTGACCGGCGTCATTGCCACGCTGACGGTCAATCGCGAGCGGATGGCGGCGGCGCTCGGCGACGAGCTGCTGGCGACTGACCTCGCCGACTACCTCACCCGTCGCGGGATCCCCTTCCGCGAGAGCCACGGCCTCGTGGGCCAGGTCGTCCGTCGCGCGCTAGCGCTGGCAGCGGGCTCCGCGACCTGTCGCTGGAGGACTACCTGGCCATCTCGCCGCATTTCGGTGAGGAGGTTCGCGACGTGCTGGACTTCCGCCGGTCCGTGTCACGCCACGACGTAATCGGCGGCACAGCGCCATCGGCGGTGCGGGAGCAGATGCGCAAGGCGCGGGAAATCCTGGCGAACACTGACGGCGCTTAGGATCTACTGATCTGGTCAGATTTTGCCATTGACATCCTCCTCCCTCTGCCTATGCTTGTAATGACAGGATTACAGGATGACACGAGAGGTGACATGGCCGTTCCTGACCCGCCCCGCGAGCCTCTGGCGAACATCGTCGACTACGACAGCCCGCTGCCCTATTACGTCCAGGTGAAGCGAGACCTGCAGCGCCGCATTACCCGGGGGGACTGGAAGCCGGGCGATCAGCTTCCCGGAGAGAAGGAGTTGTGCGACACCTGTGGGGTCAGCCGGACCGTGATCCGGCAGGCACTCCGCGAGATGGAGTACGAAGGTCTGATCGTTCGACGCAAGGGCAAGGGAACGTTTGTCGCCGAGCCCAAGATCGTGGAGGGCCTCTTTCAGAAGCTGACCGGCTTCTACCAGGACATGGTCGCCAGGGGACATAGGCCGCTTACCAAGGTCCTCAAGCAGGCGCTCGTGCCCGCCGATCCCGACATCGCGGCGCGCCTGGACTTGGCGCCGGGGACCGATCTGGTTCAGATCGACCGGCTGCGCTTTATCGAGGATGAACCCATCGTTCTTGTCACGACCTATCTTCCCTATGTCCTCTGCCCGAAGGTGCTCCATGCCGACCTAACGGCGCAGTCACTCTACGCCTTCCTGGAGGAGGAGTATGGGCTCCAGATCGCGCGGGGGCACCGGACGATCGAGGCGGTTCCGGCGCATGAGGCTGAGGCACAGAAGCTGCAGGTCGAGAAGGGTGCGCCCCTTCTCCTGCTGGATAGCGTGAGCTACCTCCAGGACGGCACACCCATCGAGGTCTACCACGCCCTCCACCGGGGCGACCGGTCGAAGTTTGAGGTAGAGCTTGTCCGCATCGAGGAACGTGGCTCGCGGAAGGCATTGCTTGGTGAGGACTTGGCAGAGCTGCCTCCCGGCAGTGGGTTGGTTCACCGGTGAGGCTGCCATCTGAATAGGGAGGAGCGTATGTCACTTTATAGATTTCCGGAAGGCTTCTATTGGGGAACGGCGACCGCCTCTTTCCAGATTGAGGGCGCCACACGGGAGGGCGGACGCGGTGAATCGATCTGGGATCGGTTCGCCTCCGAACCGGGCAACATCCTCACGGGGGAAACCGGCGATCCGGCGTGCTATTCCTACCGCCTGTACCCCCGGGACATCGAGGTGATGGAGGCGTTGGGCGTCAACGCTTACCGTTTCTCGATTGCCTGGCCTCGCGTCATCCCGGATGGGGATGGCGACGTCAACCCGGCGGGGCTCGACTACTACGACCGGGTGGTTGACGCATTGCTGGAGGCCGGGATCGTGCCCTTCGCCACGCTCTACCATTGGGACCTTCCGCAGGCTCTCCAGGACAAGGGGGGTTGGGCGAAGCGTGAGACGATTGAGGCCTACGTCCGTTACGTGGACATCGTGACCGCGCAGCTGGGAGATCGGGTCAAGTTCTGGATGACGCACAACGAGCCACGGTGTGTCTCGCTCCTGGGCCATCTGACCGGAGAGCACGCCCCGGGCCTGCACGATCAAGCGCTGGCGCTGCAGGTGGCGCACAACGTACTGGTCTCCCACGGTGCCGCGGTGCCCGTCATTCGAGGACATGCCGCGGGCGCGAAGGTGGGGATCGTGATCGATTTTTCACCCGCCTATCCCGCCACCGACACAGAGGCCGATCGGAGAGCAACGGAGTTGCACGATCAGAAGTACAATCGCTGGTTCCTGGATCCCATCGTGGGGCGTGGCTACCCGCAGTTAGCCTGGAAAGACTACGGCGATGACGTGCCCGAGGTGCTCCCCGCAGATCTGGAGCGGATGGCCCCGCCGCTAGATTTCCTGGGCATCAACTACTACTCGCGCAGGGTCTGTCATGACCCAGCCCCGCAGACGGGGGTCGCCTCGCAGGGCGGCAAGGTGCTCTACGAGCGGGATGATGACAACGTCTCGGATAGAAACTGGGAGATCTACCCTCAGGGGCTATACGATCTGCTGACCCGACTGGACCACGACTATGATTTTGAGACGCTCTACGTCACCGAGAACGGCGCCTCCTATAAGGACGAGGTCTCCGAGGATGGCCGGATCCACGACCCGAAGCGCATCGACTTCGTCCGGCAGCATCTCGAGGTGATGCTCGAGGCGATCGAGAAAGGTGTGCCGCTGAAGGGCTATTTCTACTGGACGCTCGCCGATAACTTCGAGTGGGCGTTCGGCACGAGCAGCCGCTTTGGCCTGGCCTACACGCAATTCGACACGCTCGAACGGATCTTGAAGGACAGTGGTCACTGGTACGGGCACGTGACCCGCGCTAATGCGCTGTAGAGTGACTCCTGAGGTACGCGCGATGGAGGAAAGGTAGTTGCGATGAAAGCTCGATTGGCACCGATCTATTTTCAGCGCGGCAGAGACGAGGAGTTCGACGAGCAGGTGGTGAGGCTGCGCTCGCTGCTCGCCGACGTGGCGGAGTTCCTGGACCCGGTCGGGCTCGGCGCCCCGGTGCCCGACGAGGCCGACGCCGTCGTCTTCCCCAACTCCTGGGCGAGGCCTACGGGCAACTCCAGGCCTTCAAGGCATTCAAGGTGCCCATCCTGATCATCACCTCGGAGTTCGGCACGCTCTCGATGTGGGACTGGGAGGTCATCAGTTACCTCAAGGCGGAGGACGTCGCGACGATCGCCCCCTACAACCTGGCGCAGGCCAAGAGCATCTGCAAGGCCCTGGGTGCCCGTAAGGACCTGGACGGGGCGAAGTTCCTCGTCTTCCAGGATGATCCCGGCGACGGTATGCAGGCGAGCATCTTCAAGCGCTTCTACTGGTGGGAGGACGAGTGCAGCCGGCGGATGAAGGACAAGTTCGGGCTGACCGTCGTCAAGAAGAGCTTCAAGGCGCTGGGCGAGCAGGCCCGGGCGATCCCCGACGCGGAGGCCGACGAGGTCTGGAAGATGTGGCAGATGCCGACCGAGGGTGTCTCGGAGCGTGCGCTCCGCAGCGCCGTCAAGCAGTACATCGCGATCAAGCGCGAAATCGAGGCCGACGATGCCATCGTCGCCGTCGGGCAGAACTGCCTCAACGAGTCCTACTTCTCGGACACGACGCCTTGCCTGGCCTGGGCCATGCTCTACGAGGAGCGTGGCATGATCTGGGGCTGCGAGGCCGACACGGTGTCCATGCTGACCAAATACATCCTGCACAAGTCGCTCGGCGCCCCCATTATGATGACCAACCTCTATCCCTTCCTGATGGGCCAGGCGGCGCTGAAGCACGAGAACATCCCGAACTTCCCCGAGGCGGAGGATCCCGAGGATCACATCCTGGTGGCGCACTGCGGCTATCTCGGCGTCGTCCCGCGGCCGTTTTGCACTTCCTGGGTCCTGAAACCGAAAGTGCTCGCCATCGTGGATGACAACGCCACGGCGCTCGATGCGCGGATGCCGACCGGCGGGATCACGCTGGCGAAGCTCGGCCCGACGATGGGGGAGCTCTCCGTGATCGAGGGAGAGTTCGAGGAATACGTCCAGTATACCGACTCCGACTGCATCAACGGCGGCGTCATCCGTGTGCCCGACGGGCCCGCGGTGATGAGCCGCCTCGTCTCGCACCACTATCTCCTGATGACCGGCCACAACCTGGCCGACATCCGGATGGTCGCGCCCGTCTTTGACCTGCAGGTACGTGTAATACCGGGAAAGACCTTTGAGGTTGTAAGGCCGACTTGCTCGGGCCAGAAACCCCAAAGGTCTCAGCTTGATCTAGCGTCATACTGCGAGAAGTCATTCTATGAACCATACCTACCTTCTCGGCGTCGACCTGGGCACCAGCGCCACCAAGGCGGTCCTGTACCGCCCCGATGGCACCCCGGTAGCGGAGGCGAGCGCCGAGGTGCCGCTGTACCACCCCCAGCCCGGCGTGGTGGAGCAGGAGAACGGGGACTTCTATCGCTCGGCCGCGCAGACGGTGCGGCGATGCCTGATCGAGAGCGGCACCGATCCCCGCGACGTCGCCGCCATCGCTTTCGACAGCCAGATGGCCGGCATCGGCTCGGTGACCGACAACTTCGAGCCCGCGACCCGTTTCGATTCGTGGCTCGATATGCGCTGTCAACCCTACATCGACTGGATCGAGGCGCAGTGCGGAGATCTCGTCACGCGCCTGACCGGTTGCCCGCCGACGTGCGACCACGGGCCCAAGATCCTGTGGTGGCAGCACGAGCAGCCCCAGGCCTACGTCGGAGTCGCCAAGTTTGTCACGCCCGCGGGGTACGTCGCAGGCTCGATGGCCGGCTTGCGCGGCGACGAGGCCTTCATCGATCACACCTTTATCCACTTCTCGGGCCTGAGTGATGCGCGGGCGGGGACGTGGTCGGCGACGTTGTGCGACCGTCTGGGCATCGACCTGGACAAGCTGCCGCGCATCGTCTCCCCCTGGGACGTGATCGGCGAGGTGACCGACGCCGCGGCGGCGGACTTTGGGCTGGCGCCCGGCACGCCGATCGCGGCGGGGTGCGGCGATACGGCGGCGGGTGCGCTGGGCGCGGGCGTCGTCCGTCCGGGGATGCTGCTCGATACGGCGGGCACGGCCTCGGTGCTGGCGAGTTGCACCGACCACTTCGTGGTCGACGAGGCAAACCGCGCGCTGCTCACGATGCGCTCGGTGATCCCCGGCCTCTGGCATCCGCTGGCCTATGTCGCCGGAGGCGGGCAGGCGCTGCGCTGGTTCCGCGACGAGTTTTTTCGTCCGGGAGACGAAATCGACCGCGACCCCTATGACGTGATGGCGGAACTGGCCGGCCGCGTGCCGCCCGGCGCCGAGGGGCTTCGCTTCTCGCCCCATCTGGGGGGCCGGGTCTGTCCGTCCAGCCCGGATATGCGCGGCGCGTGGACGGGCTTCTCGTGGGGACACACCCAGGCGCACTTCATCCGCTCGATCCTGGAGGGCGTGGCCTTTGAGTACGCCTATTACCTCCGAATCCTTCGCACGCTGGTCCCCGATCTCGGCTTGATCGAGGCGGTCGCGATCGGCGGCGGGGCCAGAAGCGCGGTCTGGAACCAGATCAAGGCCGACGTCCTGGGCGTGCCCTACCAGCGGCTGCAGCGTTCCGAGTTCGCCACGTGGGGCAGCGCCCTGGTCGCCGGATATGCGGTGGGCCTCTTTGATGACCTGGCCGAGGCCGCCGTGGAGACGACGGAGCGGCGTGGGGCGGCGATTCGGCCGCACCCCGAGATAAACGAGGTTTACCAACCCTTGATACAGGACTACGTCGACTGGCAGAGGGTGCTTGCCGAGACGTTCAGGCGCCGATCTGGTCGCCGTCGGCACAAGGAGTGATTGATGGCTGATAAGGTGCGCGTATGTCTGGTCGGTGCAGGGAGAGTAGGCGGCGTGCACGCCAATTCTCTGGCACGCTATGTGCCCGACGGCGAGTTGGTCGGTGTCGTCGATGCGGTGCCCGAGGCGCTGGCGGCGATGGCGGATAGATTCAGCGTGGATGCCCGGTTCGCCTCGCTGGAGGCAGCGCTCGACTGGGGCGCGTTCGATGCCGTCGTCATCACGACGCCGACGTTCACCCATGCCGAGCTGGCCACCATGGCCGCCCGCACGGGGAAGCACGTCTTCCTGGAGAAGCCGATGGCGCTGGACCTGGAGGAGTGTGACGCCGTGATCGACACGGCCGAGGCCGCCGGGGTCATGCTCCAGGTGGGCTTCATGCGCCGCTTCGATCCCGAGTTCGCCGCGGCCTACGAGCGCATCCGGGCGGGCGAGATCGGCCGGCCGATGCTCGTCAAGTCGCTTACCCACGGGCCGGGCCTGCCGCCGCCCTGGGCGCGGGACCTGCAGAAGTCCAACGGGATGCTGGCCGAGGTGAACAGCCACGATTGGGATTGTGTGCGCTGGCTGATGGGCGACAATCCGGAGCGCGTCTACGTGGAGGTGGCGAACTTCAAGGGCGACGCCCGCGGTGTGGAGACCCCCGACTTCTACGACACGCTGATGGTCGACATTCGTTTCGAAGGGGGCGGGCTTGGGTCGATCTCCGGGATCTGTCCCTGCGACTACGGCTACGACGCCAGGGTCGAGATCGTGGGCGAGAAAGGGATCATGCAGATCGGCGAGCTCAAGGGGCAGGCCGTGGTCGTCTGCACCGACCGCGACCACGGGCTGGTGACGCCGATCTATCGGACCTGGCCCCAGCGCTTCGCGTGGGGCTACATCCACGAGATGGCGCACTTCATCGAGTGCGTCAGGACCGGCACCCCGCCGCGGGTTGGCGGCGTCGACGGGCGATGGGCCGTGGCCGGTGTCCTGGCGGGGACCAGATCCTTCCAGGAGGAGCGCCCGGTCTATCTGAGCGAGATCCTGAGGGGTGGCTATGGCTGATGGCACGATGTTGGCGGCGGTCTACCACGGGCCGAACGACCTTCGCCTGGAGTGCACCCTCAGGCCGAGGATTGGCCCGGACGAGGTGCTGCTCAGAGTGGTCAGCGCGGGCATCTGCGGGACCGACCTGCGGATCGTGCACGGCGCGCACCGCAAGTATCCGCCGGGGACGGTTCGCATTCCCGGCCACGAGGTCGTCGGTGACATCGCCGACGTGGGTGCCGCGGTTCTTGACCTCCACGTGGGCGAGCGGGTCTTTGTGGCGCCCAACATGGGGTGCGGACACTGTCGCCAATGCTTGAGCGGCAACAACAACCGCTGCGCGGCCTACGAGGCGCTGGGGGTCACGCTCGACGGCGCCTTTGCCGAATACGTGCGCGTCCCTGCGGCGGCTATTCGCCAGGGCAACCTCATCCCGGTCCCCCGCGAGATCGATCCCGCGGGTGCCGCGCTGCTGGAGCCCTTTGCCTGCGTCCTGCGCGGTCAGCGGGCGGTCGACCTCCGTTCAGGTGACAACGTGCTGATCGTCGGCGCAGGGCCGATCGGCGTCATGCACACGATGCTCGCGCGGCTCACGGGGCGGCGCGCGTGGTCGTCAGCGACCTGATCGCCGACCGGCTGGTGCTGGCCCGGGACGTCGGCGCCGACCGGACCGTGAACCCGAGCGAGGAGGATCTGGCCGCCGTGCTCGACGAGGAGACCGACGGACGCGCCTCGGACGGCGGACGCGCCTCGGACGGCGGGGCCCCGACGTCATCATCGTTGCCGCGCCGGCCCCTCGGGCGCAGGCGCAATCGTTGGAGTTGGCCGCGATTGGCGGGCGGATCAACTTCTTCGGTGGACTGCCCAAGGGTCACTCGACGGTCACGCTTGACTCGAACCTGGTTCACTACAAGGAGCTGACCGTCACCGGGACAACGGCCTGCAGCACGGCCAACTGCCGCCAGGCCGCGGAGATCGTCGATTCGGGAAGTATCGACCTGGCCCCGTTGGTGACCGCCCGCTATTCGCTGGATCGAATCCTGGAGGCCTTCGCCGCCGCGGAGGACCGGGACTCGATGAAGATCGTCATCGAGCCCTGATCCGCTTTTCAAGCCTTAGCTCCCTACCGGCATTGACTTATCACCTATCGCATCCGCACGAGGAGAGTTTCCATTGTCAGACCTACCCTTTACTTTCGGCGTTGCGATGCCAGACGGCGTGCCCACGCGCTATGATAACCACATCGTGCGCCACCTCTCCGCGATGGCGGGGCAGTACGCCGACCAGGCCCGCTACGCCGAGATGTTGGCCGCGGAAGATCTCGTCCTCTACGAGGTCTATGAGATCCGTCGCCCCGAGGTCGCTGGGGAGCTACTCCACGGCATCTCCATCGTCCACCCCGGCAAGGTGGGCGACGAGTACTTCATGACCAAGGGCCACTTCCACCAGGTGTTGGAGACCGCCGAGGTCTACTATTGCCTGCAAGGCGACGGTCGCATGGTGATGGAGACCCCCGAAGGCGAGAGCGCCGTCGAAGTTCTCGTGCCCGGCAGCGTTCTCTACGTGCCGCCGCGGTGGGCCCATCGCTCGGTCAACGTCAGCCCGACGCAGGATCTGGTGACCTTCTACGTCTTCCCCGCCCACGCAGGCCACGACTACGGGACGATCGAGGTGCGCGGCTTCCGTAACTTGGTCGTCGAGCGGGAGGGACGCCCTGTCGTCGTCCCCAACCCCAAGTGGCAGCAGGCGTAGACCTCCCGAAAGGAGCGCAACCCATGAGCCAAGATAGATCCCTCACCCAATTCGAGCCGAAATCACAGCCGACCCTCTACTTCATCGGCGTCACCACCGGACACTCATCGATCATGCAGGTCTTTCCCCGCTGGGCCGAGGTCCTGGGCCATCCGGAGTGGCAGATCGAGGGCTGGGACTTCGCGCTGCACGACGAGCCTGCGCGCTACCGCGAGGCCGTCCGCCGGATCAAGGAAGACCCGCTCTCGCTGGGCGCGCTCGTCACCACGCACAAGATCGACGTCCTGGAAGCCGCGCGGGATATGTTCGACGATCTGGGGCGCTACGCCCGGATCTGCGGCGAGGTCTCCTGCATCTCCAAGCAGGACGGGCGGCTCGAGGGCCGGGCCAAGGACCCCATCTCCGCGGGACTTAGCCTTGACGCCATCCTGGGCGACGGCCCTCGGACGGGCAGGGGCTACTTCGCCCGCACGGGCGGCCACGTCTTCTGCATCGGGATGGGCGGGGCGGGGACGGCCATCGCCCTCCACCTGATGAACAAGCAGGATCCGGGCGACCGCCCCGAGCGCTTCATCGCCGTCAATCGCTCGCCCGGGCGCCTGGAGAACGTCCGGTCCATGGTCGAGGACGTGGGGACCGACATCGCCTTTGAGTACGTCCAAAACGTCGACCCGCGCCGCAACGACGACATCATGGCGTCGCTCCCGCCCGGCAGCATCGTCATCAACGGCACGGGGATGGGGAAGGACCGCCCCGGCTCGCCGCTCACTGACGAGGGCCAGTGGCCGCTGGACGGCATCGCGTGGGAGCTCAACTACCGCGGCGAGCTCGACTTCATGCACCAGGCGCTCGCCCAGCAGGCCGAGCGCCGCCTCACGGTCGAGGACGGCTGGCTCTACTTCATCCACGGCTGGACCCAGGTCATCATGGAGGTCTTCCACATCGCCATCGACCCCGCGACCCTTGATAGGTTGTCGGAGGTCGCCGCGGCGGCGCGGTAAGCGGGCTGCCCTGGAATGGCCGGTCAACTCTACGTCTAGGCGAAGGGGATGCGTTTACAATAGGGCTTTATCCCAATCCATCACCAGCACTCATAGCATCGCGGGAGGAACACGTGACCACGACCAGGGAAGCACCAACGCTACAGACCGCAGACCCCCATCTCTCCGTCTGGCTCAGCCATATCAAAGCGCTCGCATCGGATATCGGGCCCCGGGGATCGACCACAGCCGGCGAAAGGGCGGGCTCAGACTACTGTCAACACACCCTTGATGCATTGGGACTGGCGCCGCAGATGGAGGGCTTCAAGAGCGCGACCTCCATTTTCGTCCCCCATCTACTGGCGGCTGTGTTGATGCTGCTCGCCTTTGCGATCTACCCGCTCTTCGGGCGCGTGAGCGCCATCCTGGCCGCCGCGATCTCGTGGATCAGCCTGGTCTCGCAGCTCCTCGAGTTGGGCTTTCGCGACAACCTCTTCCGCAGGTTGGCCCCCAAGGCCGGGAGCCAGAACGTCGTCGCCGTGACGCCGCCTGCAGGCGAGCACCGGCAGGACCTCATCCTGATCGGTCACGTGGACAGCCAGCGAACGCCCCTGGTCTTCCGCACGCCCACCTGGGTGAAGGTCTACCAAACGTTCACCACCGTGGCCTTTGTCCTGAGTCTGGCACAGGCCCTCCTCTACGTCGCCGGCGCCATCACGCAATGGGCCTGGATCTGGCCCGTGACGATATCTGAGCGCCCTCGGCTCCGTCGCCCTTGCCGCGATGTGCATCCAGGCGGACCGCACCCCCTATACCGCCGGCGCCAACGACAACGCCACCGCAGCCGGGTTGGTCCTCACCCTTGCTCAGCGCTTTCAAGACCAGCCCCTGCAACACACCCGTGTGTGGTTGGTCTGCACCGGGTGTGAGGAGGTCCAGCACTACGGCGCCATTGACTTCTTCCGCCGCCACCGGTCCGAGTTCGTCAACCCGGTGACCGTGGTCTTCGAGATGCTGGGCTGCGCAGGTCCTTCGTGGCTGACCAAGGAAGGCATCATCGTGCCCTTCCGCAGTGACCCGGGGTTGATCCGGCTGGCAGAGCATATCGCGCAAGTCCATCCCGAGCTCGGCGCCTACCCCTCCGAGATCAAGGGCGGCAACACCGAGATGTCCGATGCCCTGCGCGTGGGGATTCCTGCCATCACGCTGACGGGGCAGGGGCCCGAACGGGGAGATGCCCTACTGGCATCAGGTGGGCGACACCGTCGACAAGATCGATCCCGAGGTGCTGAGCCGCGCCTACCGGTTCGTATGGGCCTACATCACCGCGCTCGACGCGGCCGAAGGCGACGATGCCTGACCCCAGTGGGTTCTGACGTATAGGACGTCACGGGTAGAGCGTCGAAGCTCGCATAGAGGGTTTGAGGGTTTCCATACCTCTTGACAACCCGCGCCCCCGCGCTATGCTGCGACGTTGAGCCTTGGGCTAGCCGAGCCGGCCGATCCCTTCGACCCTCTCTCGCCAACCACGGGTGGCTTTCACCATTCAGCCATAGGAGCGACGCTGTGAGTGTTATCGAAGTTGCCAACCTGACCAAATACTACGGCAAAGCACGCGGCATCGTGGACGTCTCCTTCGACGTGAAGGAGGGCGAGATCTTCGGCTTTATCGGCCCCAACGGCGCCGGCAAATCCACCACCATCCGCCTGCTTCTGTCGCTGATCCACCCGACCAGCGGCAGCGCCCGCGTCTTCGGCATGGACGTGACCACCCAGGGTCCCAAAATCCGCCGCGATATCGGCTACCTGCCCTCGGAGGTCTACTACTACGAGGGCATGAAGGTCATCGACCTGCTCAAGTATTCCGCCAGCTTCTACGACCACGACTGCACCCAGCGCATCCGCGAGCTCTCCGAGGCCATGGAGCTGGAGATGAACCGCCGCATCAGTGACCTGTCCTACGGGAACAAGAAGAAAGTCGGCATCGTCCAGGGCCTGCTGCACAGCCCCAAGCTGCTTTTCCTGGATGAACCGACCAGCGGCCTCGATCCGCTCATGCAGCGCCGGTTCTTCGACCTGATCCGCGAGGAGAACGCCCGTGGCGTGACCATCTTCTTCTCCTCGCACATCCTGGGCGAAGTCCAGCGCCTCTGCACCCGCGTGGGCATCATCCGCGAGGGCCGCATCGTGGAGATCTCCGACATCCGTACCCTCCAGCAGAACAACTACAAGAAAGTGGCCATCACGGCCGAGGGGCTCGACCCTGCTAGCCTTCGATCTGCCCGGGGTCACCAACGTGCAGCAGGAGAACGGCAATCTGCGTTTCTTCTTCAAGGGCGACATCAACGCGGTGCTGCACAAGCTCGGCGAGATCCGGGTGGCCGACGTGACCATCGAGGAGCCGTCGCTGGAAGAAATCTTCATGCACTACTACGAGTAGGCGTGAGCCCAGAGATGAACGCTAACATTTACAGACATGAGTTCCGCGCCCGGCTCAAGATCCACGCTCACCTGGTCGCTCTCTGTGGCAGCGATCGTGGTGCCTCTTCTTTTCCATCTTCCCCACCTTCGCCGACCAGGCCGCGCTGATCAACGACCTGTGGTCGCAATTCCCCCCGGAGCTGCGGGCCGCCTTCGACCTGGACGCGCTGGATATGGCCACCGTGCTGGGCTTCTACGGCTTCGTCTTTCTCTTCGTCCAGCTCTGCCTGGCGATCCAGGCCGGCAACTACGGCTTCGGCCTGGTCTCGATCGAGGAGAGCGAGCTGACGGCGGACTTCCTGCTGAGCAAGCCGGTGAGTCGCGCGCAGATCCTCACCGGCAAGCTACTGGCGGCCCTCACCAGCCTGCTCGTCACGGCTCTGGTCCTCTGGGTCAGCACGCTCGTCTGCCATCGCCCTCTTCCGCGGCGGTCGCAGCTACGATCCCGCGACGCTGCGCCTCCTGCTGTCTCAGCGTCCCAATCTTCCAGCTCTTCTTCCTGTCCGTTGGCCTGGTGATCTCCCTGCTGGTCAGGCGCGTGCGCAACGTGACGCCCTACTCGCTCGGCCTCGCCTTCGGGACCTACATCCTGGCGACCTTCAGTGGGCTCTTTGGCGACGTCAAGCTGGAGTTCATCACGCCCTTCAAGCACTTCGATCCGGCCTACATCGTCCGGCAGGGTGCCTACGACACGCCACTGGTGCTGCTCAATGTCGCGATCACCCTGGTATCGTTGGCGGTCAGCTACTGGCGCTACATCCGCCGCGACATCCCGCGGTGTCCTGAGGAGGCGCGATGAACATCTTCTTTCGTGAGCTCAAGGCCAACTTCAAATCGCTGGTGATCTGGAGCGTCATCATCGCGCTTTTCGTCCTCATCGGCGATGGCCAAGTATCGCCGCCTTTGCCGGCGATCCCTGCGACGCTGGCGATGCTCGATGCCCTGCCCCAGCCCCTGATCGACGCCATGAACCTCCGTGCCTTCAATCTGACCACGGTGAGCGGCTTCTACGGCGTGATGTTCACCTACTTCGCCCTGATGGGCGCCATCGCGGCATCCATGTGGGGCAGCGACACCATCTCCAAGGAGGAGCGCGATAAGACAGTCGAGTTCTCGCTCGTCCTCCCGGTCTCGCGCAGCCGGGTCATCACCGCCAAGGCGCTGGCCGCGCTGGCCAACTGCATCGCCTTCGTGCGGGATCACCTGGGTGATCTCGGTCGTGGCCGTGCGGCAATACCACCCCGACCAGGCCTTCTACGCCTTCCTGGCGCTCGAAATGCAGGCAATGATCGCCATCGAGCTGATCTTCCTGGCCATCGGATTGCTGTTGGGTTGCGCGATGAAGCAGTACAAGCGCGCCGGTTCGACCGCCGTGGCCATCATCCTGGCGACCTACTTCGCGTCCATCCTCTCCACGATGCAGCAGAAGCTCGATTTCCTCAAGTACCTCACGCCCTTCCGCTACTACGACGCGGGCGCCCTCTTCCGCACCGGTCACCTCGACTGGGCTTACGTGGCGCTCTCGGCGGCCATCGTCGTGGTCTGCCTGGCAGCGGCGTACGTGATCTACAACCGCCGCGATCTCTACATCTAGCGACATCTGCCCTTCCGAGAGGAGGACGAAGCCGCCGCACGCTGAAACCGCCGCTTTGTGTCCGACCGGCTCCAAGGCTATACTGGTGACGCAACCTCAACCATCAAGTCGCCGCGGTTCTCGACGTTGGCGATATCGGCCGTCTGCCGGGACTTTCAGGCCGTCGCCTACTTCCTGCACGTCCGTGCGCGCAAGCCGGCAGTTTGGACCAGACGGAGCGGAATACAGTGAAAAGCTTGCAGAAAAGCACCGCGCGGGCTGTCCTCACAGGGTTGCGCCTAGCGGCGCTGGCAGTGGCAACCTCACTGCTGGCGTCCTGCTGTGCCATACTTGTGCCCGACCTTGGCGCTCCTTCATCGCCCGACACCTACGGCGACCCCTCGCTGCTCCACCGCTGCAGACCGACACCCCGACGCCGGTGGGTACCTGGGAGATGGTGCTCAACGGCAAGGTCTACGACAGCACAACCGGTGAGCCCATCGCAGACGCGGCGGTTCGCTATGAGGTCATCGCCTCGTACTTCTCCGAGATCCAGGAAGGCCGGCCTCACGCCACCGTCACGGACGAACAGGGCCAGTTCAGCCTGCCTATGATCGTCCACGATACCGACAACATCCACATTCACGCTGAAGCCCCCGGATACGCGCCTTACGAGGAGAAACTTGACCTATTCGGCGATCGTTTCCTTGACATCGCGCTGGTGCCGAAATGAGCAACAACTGTCATGAACCATAAGGAGAGTGTAACCATGACGCGTCTTGAGAGTTTTGAGGCCTACATACAGGATGCGATGGCGTCCTGGAACTGTCCCGGCGTGGCCATCTCCATCGTCAAGGGCGACGATGTCCTCTTCCGGGGCGCCTACGGCTTGCGCGACGTGGAGGCCCAGCTCCCGATGACCGAGGACACGCGCTTCGCGATGGCCTCCGTCACCAAGTCGTTCACGGCGATGAGCGTGGCCCTGCTGGTCGACCAGGGGAAGCTGGAATGGGACAAGCCCGTGAGGGAATACATCCCGGAGTTCATCCTTGACGATTCTTACGCCACCGAGCATATCACTGTGCGCGATATGCTGAGCCATCGCACCGGGTTGCCCCGCCACGACCTCGCGGCGTGGCGGCTGGACCTGCCGCGCGCCGACTTCGTCAAGCGCATGCGCCACCTCAAGTTCAGCACCTCGTTCCGTGAGAAGTTCCAGTACAACAACCTGATGTACTACGCCACCGCCTACCTGGTCGAGCAGGTCGCCGGGCAGCGTTGGGAGGACTTCATGCAGGAGCACGTCTTCTCGCCCCTGGGCATGGACGCGACCAACCTCGCGCCCGAGCCGCCCCGTGAGGGCCAGGTCAACGCCAAGGGCTACCGCGTCGATCGCGACGAGGAGGGTGGTGCCAAGGGCCTTATCCTTATGCCCTTTGGAGCCCATACGGAGCTCTCGCCGGGGTCCGCCGGGGCGCTCTTCTCCACCCTTTCGGACCTGACCCGCTGGCTCAAAGTTCACGTGAACGATGGCCGGCTGGGCGATACCCGGTTCGTCTCTCCTGACAACCTCCACCAGATGCACTTGCCACAGACGATCATCCCCGGTGGTGGGGTGAGCGAGGCCCTGAGGGGCACCACCATCTCCACCTACGGCATGGGCTGGTTCATCGAGCCCTATCGCGGCTACACTCTGGTTCAGCACGGCGGCAACGTCGAGGGGCACAGCCTGATGATCGGCTTCGTTCCCCAGGAGCAGGTCGGCCTCGTGGCGCTGACCAACATCGCCGGGATGCCGCTGCGCGACGTGCTCCTCTACGAGGGCCTCGATCGCGCCCTCGACCTGTCCGACCGGGACTGGAACGCCAAGTACCACGCCATTACCGACCCGATCATCGTCGCGGAGGCCCACGGCAAGAAGACCGCGTCCGAGGAGCGCGTTGAAGGCGCGCCGCCGACGCATCCGCTGGATGCCTACATAGGGACGTATGGTGCCGAGGGCTACCCCGACTTTGCGGTGCGGCAATGACGTGGCAATGAGCTGGCGAGCGTCGCGGCGCGGGCTTGCAGGCCAGCCTGGTGGGCAGCCTCGACTGGAGTCCCTTTCGCCACTACCACTACGACGTCTTTGAGTGGGAGCTGACCAGCTTCGACCAACGGATAAAGATGCGCTTCCTGACCAATGACAACGGCGACATTGACGCCATCTCGATCCCCATCGAGCCTGCAGTCGACAACGTCACCTTTACCCGCAAACCGCCTGAACTGTCGGACGCGGTCATCTCTGCGCTCGTGGGCGACTACACCACGGCCATCGAGGGCATCGCCTTTGCCGTGACCGCGCACGATGGCAAGATCTACATCGCGCAGACCGGCAATCCCCCCGCGGAGATCAAGCCCTACAAGCTGACCGATGACGTCGTCGGCTTCCGGGTGGATCGCAACCGTCTCGACTTCACACGCGACGGCGACGCGATCACCGGCATCGTGATCAAGGGTCCGGGCATGACGCTGAACGCCCCGCGAAAGGCGTGAGTTGATTTGAAGATCCTGGTTGGGTATTTCTCACAGACGGGCAACGCGGGGAGGGTCGTGGAAGCGTGCCGGCACCTGGATGCCGAAGATCTGGAGAAGGCCCGAGCCTTTGCACACGACGTCGTGGGGTCCTAAGGACCATGAAAACTATAGCTGTTGAAAACGCAGGTGAGCACGTCAGCAAGCTCTGTTTGGGGATCCTGTACTACGGCAACCGTGTTGACAAGACGCTGTCCTATCACTTGATGGACCGCTACGTGGACGCCGGCGGCAGCTTCTTCGACACCGCGAACATTTACTCGCACTGGATCGATGGTTTCCAGGGCGGTGAGAGCGAGACCGTGTTGGGTCAATGGATGGCGGACCGCGCGAACCGCTCGCGCATGTTTGTCGCCAGCAAGGTGGGCTTCGCCTACCCGGCGTGCGAGGGCGGCCTGCAGGCAGCAACAGATAGTGACCGAGTGCGAAAAGAGCCTGCGACGGCTCCAGACCGACGTGATCGATCTCTACTACGCCCACGTGGACGATCGCGCGACGCCGCTGGAGGAGACGTTGGAGGCTTTCGATCGCCTGGTCCGGGCCGGCAAGGTGCGCTTCATTGGCGCCAGCAACTTCCTGGCCTGGCGGTTGGAGAAGGCCCGTATGGTCAGCCGGGCCAACGGCTGGGCCGAGTACTGCTGCATCCAGCAGCGGTATAGCTACCTCCGGCCCAAGCCCGGCGCCACTTCCCCGCCGTCAGCGGGCGCAAGCCAGGCGCGTCACCAGTCCGTCAGCGTAGCTCGTCACGGCGTTCACACCTTGGTGCGCACGAGATCGGGCGCAGCTCGCCGCGCCTAGCTGCCGCACCCGAGTGCGTGCCTTTCAGCAATCAGCCCTCTGCAGCCTGCTGACAGCTGATCGCTGATGGCTATCCAGCTACCACTTCATCGGCGGCAGCAACCCCTCCTGCAGCTCGCACATCTCGTTGATCAACGCCACCGCGTTGTGATAGGAGGCCGCCGTCGGGTCCAGGAGCAGTGCCTGAAGCAGGATGCGGCGCGACCCCTCCGCAAAGGCGTCGACGAGCAGCTTCTGGATGCTGCCCTGGGTCCGCAGGATCGCCGTGACCGGCTCGGGCAGCCGCGCCATCTGCCGGGGATGCACGCCGCTGCCATCTGCCACCGCCGGCACCTCCACGGCCACGTCGTCGTCGAGGCCGGGGATCAGCCCCTGGTTGGGGACGATCACCGCGCCGATCTCGTGTCTGATCCCGCACGCGAGCGCCTCCATGATCGGCACCGCCACCTCGCCGCTCGGTTCCAGCTCTTGTGGGTCGAGTGGGTGTTCGGGGGCCGGTCCACTAGCCTGGCGCGCCTTCCGCCTCCGGGAACAACGGGACCGCGGTCGGGTTGTCGCGCAGGGAGTAGACAAACTCCGGGACATCTCCTGGTCACCCACGGCTCGCCGTCGGCGGGATCGTAGTAGTACTGGAGCACGCTGCTGGCCAGGAACTCACCTGCCCAGCGGAGGTACTCCCCGATGTGGTTGGCCCCGGGCGAGGGCCACAGGCCGAAAGTGCGCAGGCAGACCCGGCTCAGCGCCAGCTCGTCCCACTGCGCCAGTGGCGCCGCCTCGCGCTCCCTCGCGCGCAGCAGCGGGTACAGATCCTCTCCCGTCGCCCGATCGCGGATCGTCTGGAACCAGGTGATATGGTTCATTCCGCAGGCCGCGGTTTCCACCTCGGCGATCGGCCGCTTCAGGAAGGCGCAGATCTGGTCCTGGCCCATCGCCACCCCATGGCACAGGCCGTAGGCGCGCACGCCCGTGAGCGTGTTGAGCGCCTGGCACAGCTTGCTCTCGGGATTGGTGAAGTTGAGCAGGACTGCGTCGGGACAGAGCGCCTCCATCCGCCGCGCGATCTCGATCGTCGGGCCCATATTGCGCAGCGCGTGAAACAGGCCACCCGGTCCGCCGTTCTCCCCGTAGATTTGCATGAAGCCGTAGCGGCGCGGAACGTGGAAGTCCTGGGCCCAGTAGAGATAGCGCTCCACCTCGATCGCCGAGACGACGAAATCCGCCCCTCGCAGCGCCGCGTCCAGATTCGTCCCTGCCGAGACCGTCACCTGCCGTCCCAGCCGCTCTGCCACCTGGTGGGCATACGCCTCGATCCCCGGTAAGTGGTCGGCGACGATGTCCATCAACGCCAGCTCGACCCCGGCCTCAGCCAGCGGCTCGCTCAACAACATATCGCGCACCGTCCCCGGCCCAAATGACTGGCTCCCCGCACCAATGATCGCGACCTTGATCGTCATAGTGCTTTTCTCCTCTCAGATGGTGGTATCGTCTTGTGCTCTCTGGAGAAAAACGACGGTCGCCGTCCCTATCGGGAGACAGACAACCGTGCAGAAACTCTGATAGATCAGACTATCGGTAGGATACCGAAGATCAGGGAATAGGGAATCGGCGTCATAGCCCAAAGCAGCACCACGAGGCCCTCCGCCTCTTCCGGGTTGCCGGGGACAAGGGGTAGCAACCCGGAAGAGGATCTCATTGTTACTTCTCCCCCCTCAATTACGAAACGAACCCATTTTCTTCATCCAGCTCGGTCGCTGGGCGCACCGCCTACGGCCCGCGCAGCACCAGCGGCAGGTAGATCAGACGCGGTCCCGTGGGCTCGCCGAACTGAATCTCGATCCCGCCCTTCAGCTCCCCCGCCACGTATGCCTCGACGTCGATTGTGGGGATGCTCGCCGCAGCCTGCTGGATCGCCTCAATCGACCCCTGCGCCTGAACCGCCTGGGTCGTCGGTGGGCACGGGATCTGCACCGTCACCGTGATCACGCCCTCTTCACCCGGCCCCAGCGCCAGCGTCGGGCTGGGCGAGACCGTGATCTGCCAGTCCGCGGGCACGTTGAACGTGATCATCCCCACGTCCACCGTCACGGCGAGCGGTGAGTCGTTGCGGACCGTAAAAGTGAAGACCTTCGTCACTCCGCACGGCGGGCGTTCGGTCACGTCCACATTGCGCTGGCTCTGCTGGGGTAGATAGCCCTCGGAAGTGAGCCGCACCTGGAGGCACTGGTGCCCGGACTGCACCGGCGTCCACGTCACGGTCGCGGTCTCCGTCAGCATCGGTCCCACCGTCACTGAGCGTGTGGCAGGCACCATCCCGGTGGTGGTGAAGGGAATCCCGACGCCGAAATCCGCCCAGCCGAACGCCAGATCCACCGTCACCGGCACGTCGCTGGTGTTCTGCACGACGGCGCTGACCTGGGTTGAGCACGCCCTGTCGCGGCGGATAGGGCTCGACGAGGATCTCCGACTCGGCGTATCCCTTCTCGTGCGGCTTGTGCAGCGGGACCGGCGGGCGGTCGAGCTTGCGGAAGCCCCCGATCAGCTCCCCGCCGACGAAGCCCTCGACGTCGACGATCGGGTCGCCGGTGCCGAGTTCGGCGTCATTCGGCGGCGTGACGGTCAGCGTCACCACGGCGGTCTCGCCCGGCTGCAGCGCCGGCACCACGTCCTGCGACAGTTCCAGCCCCCAGCCGGCCATGTGTGGGATCAGCCCCAGCGTCACGGTTACAGGTTCCGCGAAGGGGTTGCCCACGAGGAAGCGCCATCCCGTGCGGCACCCCAGGTTTCAGCGGCTCGCCCACGTCGATATTGCGCTGGCTCCAGATCGGCGCGTAGCCCTCCATCTCCAGGGTCACTGCACGCAGAACTTACCTCCCCAGTTGGGTGGTGTCCAGATGACGTGTCCGCGCGCCGCGCCGTGCATCGGCACGAAGATGCGGATCGGGTTGGGTGCGATGTCGGCCGTGCTAAAGGGCAGCCCGATGCCGAAGTCTGCGATGCTGAAGGTGGCGGTGACATAGCGATCCTGGTCCGTGGGGTTGTAGACCTCGACGCTGAGCACCGTCGGCTGCCCGGCGATAGCGGGATAGGGATCCACGCCGATCTCGGACTCGGCATAGACCGGGTCCTTGGGACGGTGGATCGGGATCGGCGGGCGGAAGATCTTGCGGAAGCCGCCGATGAGTCGCGGGGAGCCCGCGTCACCCCCGACGTAGGCTTCGACGTCGACGATCGGGTCACCATCCGCCGGGAGATCCGCGGGCGGCGTGACGGTCAGGGTCACTTCCCGGATCTCCCCGGGACCCATGGCGGGCAGCACGTCCTGCGAGAGCTCCAGCCCCCAGTCCGGGAAATGCGGGATCAGCCCCAGCGTGATCGTCACCGGATGATCGAAGGGGTTACCCACAGGGAAGGTGAGTGCGTGGGGCACATGGGGCCGCAGCGGCTCGTCCACGTCGAGATTGCGTTGGCTGCGCTGCGGCAGATAGCCGTCCATGAGCAGCTCCACTTGTAGACAGACGTGGCCACCCACCGGCGGAATCCAGTGGATGCACTCCCTCACGACGCTGTGCGGCGGCAGGTAGACCGGTCGCAGCCCGTCGATGGGCGTGAAGGGGAGGCCGATGCCGAAAGCCGCCCACGAGAACCGCACGGTCACGTCCTGCGGGGAGGACGTGGGATTCCGCAGCTCGACGCAGATCTCGGTCGGTTCCCCGGCGCGTGGTGGATAGGGCGTCACCGTGATCTCGCGTTCGGCGTACGGGGGGTCGGGGAAGGGGTGCAGGATCACGGGCGGGCGGAAGATCTTGCGGAACCCGCCAATCATCTCGCCCCCCACCCAGGCCTGTACGTCCACCACCGGTGCACCATCCTCCGGCAGATCGGCCGGTGGCGTCACGCTCAACGTCACCTCGCGCACCTCGCCGGGTTGCATGTTCGGCAGCACGTCCTGTGACAGCTCCAGCCCCCAGCCGGGCATATGCGGGATCAGCCCCAGCGTGATCGTCACCGGATGATCGAAGGGATTGCCCACCGGGAAGGTCCGTTCGTGCAGCGTGTTCGGGGCGAGCGGCTCATCCACGTCGACGTTGCGCTGGCTGATCGCATACGGCTCGCCCTCCTCGATCAGCCGTACCTCGATGCACCAATGATCATCGCTCGGCGGCACCCAGACGGTGCACCCGACGGCGCGACCGCCCGGCGGCACCCACGCCTCCGCCTGCCCAACCGGCGCGAAGGGCAGGCCGATGCCGAAGTTGGCCACGGCGAACTCGATCAGCGCGGGGTGCGCGTTGGCGGGATCGCGGTTCACCACCTCCGCACACAGCCGGGTCGGTTGGCCCGCCACGGGCGGCTCGGGGTGCACCGTGATCTCATCCTGCGCGTACCAGGGCCACTCGCCCTCGGGGAAGGTGACCGGGCGCTGGCGGATCGGCACGAGGCGCACGCGGCGCTCGCCGTTGGCCTCCACGACCTCTTTCAAGACCGTCCAGTCCCAGAGACCGGGCTCGACGTGGAAGCTCTTTAACATCGTGACTTCGCCGGCGCCGCCCGGCACGGTCCATTCGGTCCGGTCGTCGGCCGCGACGACGATGCCATCCGAGATCTGTTGACCGATCAGCGATAGGTGCGCCGGATCCCAGGTCTCGGTGAGGGTAAACGGGTCGGCGCTGAGCACCACGTCTTGCACCGTGATCGTATCGCCGGTCTGAGCCGTGATCACCATGTTGGGGTCCCAAGGCTGCCCATTCACGACCTTCTCCCACGCGACTTCCTGGACCGGCGTCTCGACGGTGAAGACCGAAGAGACCTGGTCCCGCTGGACGTTGACGTGGTCAAAGATCCCGGACCACACTGTCAGGGTGGGCGGCGGGGGCATGGTATCGGTCACGGCAATAGCGACCAGGATCTCGCCGGCGTTGCCCTCGGCCAGGTCTCCCACGTTCCAGCGGGCCATCAGGGGCCCGATGACATCCGGAGGAGGATCAGACCACGCAAAGGGTGACTGGGACGGGAAATTGGCCCGGATCCAGACTCCGTTCTCGTATCCGCCCGCGTTGCCATAGCGCAAAGTCAGCGTCACCACATCGCCAGGCCGCACCGTTGGCTCATAGTCGCTCTCGATCCACAGGTCAGGCGGCGTCTTGCTGACGGTCACCCGCCGTTCCGCCATCGGGCTGCCCGGGGATGGACAGGGTCTCGTTCAGCGCCGTCAAGGTCCACGTGCACGGCTCGACGTGGAACCACTTGGTCATGGTGTAGACCTGGGTCGCGCCCTCCGGCACCTGCCAGGTCACCTTCCCGATCTCCACCTGGTGGGCGGATCCGCCCGGCTCGATCTGTACGTCGAGGAGCTTGAGCTCGCCGGGCGTCCACGTCTCGACCAGTTCGATCCCTTGGCTGGGCAGCGTTGTGACCACGTTCACGACCTCGATCGTGTCTGAGGTCTCCGCCGTGATCTGCATGCCCTGCGTCCAGGCGGCGCCATTGACCCACGTCTGCCAGGCCGGGTCGCCCGCCTGGGCCGACGGCGAAGCCGGGCCACTCGCCACACTGCCCTGGGCGGCGACCAAAACGACGGCAACCAGCGCAATTGTCACAACCGAGACCAACAGCAGCGAGGAAAGCACACGAGGTTTCCACATGGGGAGCCTCCTTTCACATGGTGTGACACAACACACAACCACTGGTAAGCCGGATACGAGGAAGGCAGAGACTGTGAGAAGGTTCGCCGATGGCACCCACTTGGCGGCTTGGAAATGACCAGGAAGGTCCGGCTTGAACGCGGCGCTCCGCTCACCTTCATTATACGACCTGTGAGAGCGTCGTGTCAATGGGTGGC
>CAVVUS010000013.1:0-150706 GCA_963751345.1 uncultured Chloroflexia bacterium | reverse complement strand
CTCTCAGTCGCTTGAGGAAATCGCTCTTCCTTTGACTCCATCGTTTCCACCGTCCTTTAAACCTTGTATTGTACCACCAGCTGTTTCAGCTTCTGCCCCAGTTCGTGAAGGCTCCTGGCGGCGGTCTCCGACTGTCCCATGCTGGATGCCGTCTCGGCCCCCGCCTGGTTGATGCTCTCCATGGCGGTTGCAATCTGGTCCATTCCTACGACCTGCTCCTGGCTCGAGGCGGCGATCTGCATGGCGGCCTGCACCGATTCTTTGACGCTTTCGGCCAACTCTTGAATGGCCTCACCCGCCCGCGCCGATTGCGTCACGCCGGCATCCACCGCCTTGCTGCCCTGTTCCGTCGCCATGACCGCAGCGCTGGTCGCCTTCTGCAGGTCGTTCAGGATGTCGCGCACCTGCAGCGTGGCCTGCTTGGACTGTTCGGCCAGGCTCCTGATCTCTTGCGCAACGACGGCGAATCCCTTGCCCTGTTCCCCGGCGCGTGCGGCTTCAATGGCGGCATTTACGGCAAGCAGGTTGGATTGATCGGCGAGATCGGTGACAGAGGCGATGATGCCGCCGATGGATTGCCCCTGCTCGCTTAAGCGAACGATCGTAGCGGCGATAGAATCCATTTGTTCACGGATCTGCCGGATTCCGCGCGACGGTGCCTTCAACCGCTTTTTTTCCGGTCTTCTGAAATCTGGGCGACGCGTTGGGCGCTGTCGGAGACATACTTTGCTTTTTGCGAGGAAAGCTGGGCGGCCTGCCGGACCTCTTCCACGGTGGTGGTCGTTTCGCTGATGGCGGTGGCGGTCTCGCCGGTGCCGGAAGCGACCTGGGTCGTTGCGGCCAGAATCTCGCTGGCTGACGAGCCGAGCTGTCCGACTGCATGGGCAACATCGGTCACCGAACGGCGCAGGGTCTCCACCATCCGGCGGAAGGCCCGTGTCAGCACGCCGATCTCATCGCGGCGCTGCTCTTCCGGAAGATCGACCGTCAGATCGCCGGCGGCGATCTGCGCGGCAACTCCGGAGATGCCGGTCAGCGGGCTGGCAATCGCCTGGTTCAGGAGTACTACCATGCCGATCGCCGACAAGACCGCGATTCCCCCGATGACCAAGAACAGGATGGTGGACGAGCGGGCCGTCTGCTGATTCTGAGCAAGTTGGGTGTCTACGTCCGCGATTTTGGCATCACCCATTTCCTTCGTGAGCGTGAGCAACCTCGCGTAGCTTTCGGCTCCCACTCCAGTCACCAGTTGTTGCGCCTCTGTCAGCTTGCCGGCATAGATCAGGCTGATCTATGCTCACGTGTCTCGCGGTGAGTTGTTAACTCACTGGCCAATGACTGGAGCTGGCCATCGACGGTGGGATCCGTGTTCAGTTCGAGCACTTCGGTTAGCAGCCGGTCAATCTGTGGTGCACGTTCTGAAATGTCCTGTTCGTCGGCCTCCAACACTGACCTGTCACTGTTCAGCAACATATCCAGGACACCTGCCCGGTTGGCATTCTCGTGGGATCTGAGTATCGCAAGGTCGAGGGCTATCTGGAAATGGACCTCTCGTAACGCTTTTGACTTCTGTGTGATATTCGTAATGCTGACATAGGCCGTGACGACCACGATCCCCAACAGAATCAGGATAACGGCAAAGCTCAGTATGAGCTTTGCCCTTGTGGACAGGTTGTTGATGAAGCGCTCGATGGCTGGTTCTCCTTCGTGTAAATAGGAACTCCTGTGGCTAGGGTTGCTAGTTCGCTTGCTGGTGTACGATGATCCGCTCATCGTTCAGGATTTTCTCCCCATCCAGGATGATCACGCGCTCGGCGGTGACGCCGCGCAGGTATTCCGCGCCGATCCCGGAGATGGTCGGGGGCGCGGCCTGGATTGCGTCCAGCGCAATGGAGCGCGCCCCTAGGATTTCGTCAGCCAGGATCCCGAACTCCATCTGTTCGTCCCGCAGTATGATCAGCTTGTTGAGCTGGCCTAGCCCCTCTTCGGGGAGATCGAAGAACTTTTTGAGGTCAATGATGGATAGAATCTGCCCGCGCACGTTGGCGATGCCAAGCACAAAGGGAGGCACGCCGGGCAGCGGCGTGAAATCCTTCAGGGGATAGGCTTCGCGCACAAAGGCCGATTCGAAGCCGTACGTTTCAGAGACCAGGCGGAACTCGATAATCTCGAGGAATTCTGCGCGCCGGTCGCATGCCGCGGTTCCGGCAGGGACATGGGCGCGCGCCCTCAGAATGGTGTGGCTTTCCTGTGCGGACGCAACGGTGTCCTGCTCCAGTATCCGGCGCGCGTTCTCCAGCCGCTGGTGGACCTCGCTCCAATCAATCCTCTGGTCCGTGTGGGGTGCAGCCGGATCTGACTTGTTCATGTCATATCTCCTGTTTCGAGGGTAGCGCGCACGATTTGCCTGAATCGGAGGGCTGTCAGTCCCTCGGCCTCAGGCAGGATGTCGTCCGGACCATACGCGCGAAGCAGCGCCAGTACGTTGTTGAAGCTCTTCCTAGCCGCAGCCGCATTGCCCTGGCGCCGGGCCAGATTCCCCAGAGCGAAGTGTGCCAGGACAAAGGTGGGGTCGAGGTACAGGGCGCGCTTGAGGGCGGCTGTCGCCTCGGCCTCCCGACCCTGTTCCTGTAGGATTACAGCGTGAAGATAATGCAGGCCGGGGTTGAGCTTGTCGGCGGCGACGGCTGCGTCGCAGGCGGACAGGGCTTCGCCGAGTCTGCCTTGGTTGGCTAGCACCCGTACAGTGAGCGCTCTGTCCGGCATCGGGGCCGCCTCTCCCGTTGTTTCTCCGGCGCGGCAGGGCGTATCATCTCATAGGGAGGCTGGAGTAGAGGCGCGCCTCGTTCAACCTTGCGCACGGTTTTCCTTGGCAGCGGGGCTCGCCTGGGCTGCTGCCGCAGGCACAATTGCCTTCTCGGTTGTCCGGCGATAGACAATCGCCCCGGGGAAGTGGACGGGGGTAAACTGCGCGAACGTATCCTGGGAGAGCTCGCTGGCGCTGACGATGAACCAGCCGCCCTCGACCAGGGATCGGAATAGACGCCGGCCGACCAGCTGGGCGCGTGCCGGCGCAAAGTACATGAGCACATTCCGGCAGAAGATGAGATCCATGGCGTTGGTGTTGTTCATCGGCGAGGGGAAGACGTCCTCGCCAGATTTAGATAACCGAACGTCACCATCTGCCGGATCTCCTGCCGGATCTCGAACTTGCCGTCCTCCGTGCAGCTGAAATGCGTTTCCTTGAACCCCGGCGGCGCATTGCGGAACGACCACTTGCCGTACACACCCGCCGCCGCCCGGCGCAGAATGTGAGGGTTAATGTCCGTCGCCAGCAGGGAGATATGCCACCCTTCCAACGCAGGCAGCGCCTGGCGGAGCGCGATTGCGATCGATTACGGCTCCTCGCCGGTAGCGCAGCCCGCGCTCCAGATCCTTAGCCGTCTGCCGCCCGTTTCCCGCGCGCGGATCAAGTCCGGCAGGATCCGGTCGCGCAGCGCCTCAAAGACCTGCGGCTCGCGCCAGAAATACGTTTCGGAGATCGTCAGATGGCTGGCTAGCATCTCGATCTGGTCTCGGGTCAGGGGCGACGATAGCAGCCACTTCAGAAATGGCTCGGCGCCGGCAAAACCGAACTCTTTGGCAGCCAATTTCGTCTGGCGATCGAGGTCGCCCCAGCGCTTACGGGGGAAATACAGGCCCATCGCGGCGGCGACGAAGTCGCTCAACTGCGACAACCGGTCCTCGGAGAGGTCGCCCGTCATACCGCCTCCCCTTTCGTCTGACGTGTCTTGCACGCCGGCTCAGGCGCGATTTCCGCCAGCGCCTCCACCAGTTTTCGCTCATCGTCGAAGGTAAGAAACTGGTCGAGGTCGCAGATGAGAACCAGGTTGTCGCCCAACTTTGCCAGACCGTGAATGTACGCTGCGCCGGGCAAGACCTGTTCGGCGCTTACCGACTCTCGATCCGTCAGTTCATGAACGCCCTCCACGGAATCGGCCACGAGCGCTACGAGGCGCCGGGAGGTACGGGCAAGGATGAACCGGTCATCCGGACTGATTTCGCGCGGCGGCAAGCCCAGGCGCCGGCGGATAACGACCACCGGCGTGATCTGCCCCTGCACGTTGATGACGCCCACGACGAACGCCGGGGCTTTCGGCAGCGGTGTGATCTCCACTGCGCGGACGACCCGTTCCACCGCCGAGAGACGCAACGCATACCGCGGCTCATCCAGCGTGAAGATCAGGATTTGCTTCTGATGTGTCACTGGCAGGTTTCTCACTCGGTGATCCTCCTCATCGGGACCGCCGTCGCCGCCATCAGACTTCTGTGGATCACGAGCTCCTGTTCTGCAACGCTTGTGCGAGCGTTGACGCCAGATCCTCAACGGTGGACGGCTTGAGCATCCACCCCGCCAGCCCTTGCGCCTGCAGGGCACGCAGATCGCGCTCCATAGGATGACCGGTCATCATCACCATGGTTACCCGCCAGACACGTTCCTGCAATGTGTGGAACAATGCCTGTCCCCCCAACTCGGGCATCACCAGATCGCTCAAGATCAGGGCGATCTCTGTGGCGTGTTGCTCCAGGATGTCCAGTGCCTCCGCTTCCTTGCTGCCAGCACTCCGCACACCGTAGCCCTGTGTGTCAATGACTTTGACACACACCAAGAGCTGACTCATAATCACCCCGACGCGCGTCTTGTCTGTGCCTCCCTCATCGCGTGTGTACGTGCCGGACGCTGGGGCACTAGCCTATTGAGCATATTTAGCATACATTGCGACGTCCGGGGTGTCATCAGTGGAGCATAGGATCTTGCGCTCCACATTGTGGGGATCCGGGCGTGTGCGCGCTCAACTATGTGTGGAGAAAGACCTGCACTCAGCGTTGAGGCGCGAGAGCTCTGCCGGATACCTCTAGTGGGTCGGTTAACCCGATTCTTGGGATCTGTCATCCTGAACGGGCGCCCCACGCAGTTGCCGTGCGGCATGAAGGAGCCTGTTGCCTCGCAAGGGTGAGATCCTTCGCCTGCGGCTCAGGATGACAGTCCCCACTTAATTAGTTTGACTGACCACTAGGATCGTCGCCCACTGCGCCTGCGTGATCGGGGCCCGGTCCATCAGGAAGGGTGGGAACGCCTAGATGCGGCGGGAATGAGGGTGCCGGGTGCACCCCACCAACTGCAGGTGGGCCGCACCCAGAGCGGGTGGGGTGCACGTGTAGTTGGTGCGCCCCACCTGGTTAGGTCCTCAGCCCTTCGGCTATTCCGCTACACGGTTCGATACAGCCACAGCGCGCCGCTGCGGGGCTCAAGCGCGAAGGTCAAGCCGTCGTCGATCAGATCTCGCCCCGTGAGCTCGCGCGTTTCCGAGGTCTCGGGGTTCTCCAGGGCGTAGGTCGCCTCGGGGTCGAGTCCTTCGGGATGCACGGTGTAGGCGGCGCCGGGCGCGTCCGGGAGACGGATCGCCTGGATCAGCCCGCGGCCCTCCTCCGGGCGGTCGAACTGCCAGGCGACCCACCGGTCGGCGCCCTTGTAGAACGGCGTCTGCGGATAGTAGTCACCGTACAGGATCAGGTCGGCGGACCGGCGCCAGACGTCGATCATCTTGCCTGCGAGTGCGAAGTCGTAGTCATCCCGCCGGATATCCAGCGTGGCGAAGAGCATCGGCGCCATCGCGCAGTGGAAGGAATAGCTATCGACCTGGTGGTCGAACCGGCTGACCCCTTCGAGATCCCACGAGACCGTCGATTCCTTGAAATAGGGGATCCACTGGAAGAGCGTGTGGTGGAAGGCCAGCTTGACCGGATGATCGCCATAGCCGTAGTCGGTGTAGTGCAGCGGCACGGCGCGACGCATCGTCTCCAGGTCGTTGCGGCGTCCGCCGCTGGAGCACGAGTCGATCCATAGGCCGGGATTGCGCGCCAGCAGGTCGTCCCAGTACTGCAGATAGCCCTGGACGTGGAGGTTCTCGTTGAGGCCCTGGCGATCCTCGTCCTCGTTCTCGCGCCAGTGCGGCAGCGGCTCGAAGTTGAAGTCCTGCCGGTAGATTTTGATGCCATTGTCCGCGATCAGGTTGCTGACGTGGTCCGTCAGCCATTGGCGGCACGCCGGACTGCCCAGGAAGAGCAGGCGGTTGACGTCGCCTTCAGCGTCGAGCAGGCACTCGGGGTGCTCCGTGTCGAGCATCGTCCCGGGTCGCACCCGCTCGGGTTCAAACCAGACCAGCAGATCGGCGCCGTGGCGGGCCGCGGTGTCGGACACCGGCTTCATGCCTCGGGGGAACCGCTCGGGATCGGGTTCCCACGTTCCGGTGATCGGCCACCGTCGCTCGCCTTTCTCGTCAAAGCAAGGGTACCATCCGGCATCGATCCACCAGACGTCGGGCCGAATGCCGCGTTCGTTGAAGGCCTGAATGTAACGGATCTGATTAGCCTCGGTCGCCGCCGTGAACTCCTCACCCTCGTCGGTCGCGGCACAAGCCAGGTGCGGCTGCATCGGTTGGCCGTCGGGCCGGGGCAGGATGTGGGCGAGGTACCACCGTCGCCAGAGGTTCACGGCTCGCGAGGCGTCGCCGGACCAGGAGAGAACGGTGATGCGCGGTGTGCGGATCCGCTCTCCCGGCATGAGCCGCAGGTTCGTGATCTCCTGGCCGGCCCGGATGTGTACGCCATCTGCCGTCCGGCGATAGCTGACCGCCCATTGCGCGGGCCAGCCGATGGCCAGCGAGATCCCCCAGTCCTCGAACGTGAGCCGGTAGTAGGGGAAGGCGCCGTCACTTGGGCGACCTGCGTGGGGCGCGAAATGGAGCAAGCTCCCTTCGTCGAGCGCGGTCTGCTCGGGCGTGTAGCCGTCGGCGCTGTAGAAGTCGCCGTTGCAGTGCGTCACGACGGGCGAGGCGCCCGCGAGCGCTGCATCCATCGCCTGGATGTCGCTGAGGATCGGGGTGGGGTCGGGGCCGGTGGCGGTGAACCACGCGACCCATTCCACAACCGGGAAGTCCTTGTACTCCGTGGCCTCTACCCGGACGTTCAACCCTGTTTCGGGGTCGGTGCCCTCGAAGACGGTCTCGATCATGGTGGCGTCGATTCGGCGCCTGGTGATCGTTGGGTGCCACGCCTCCGGAATGCCACGGCGGGCCGTCCCGTCGAAGACGAAGGAAATGGGAAGGTCGGCGGCGTTGGCGAAGAAGCGATCCTGCCCCTTCGCGGCTCCGCTGCATGTCCTGTGGGGTGGTGATCGACACTGTCTGTATGGTGCTCATCCAGCCTCCTATCGCGAATCCGCCTTGTCGTCGCAGGCAGCTTTCCGCCGAGGGTGCCGCACCGTCTTGGCTCGAACGGCAGAAGGTTGCCATCCGCTCAGTCGTTGGGGGTCATCGTAGCACAGAGGGAAACACATGCAACGCAGGGCTATACGAGGCAGCATCTGTATCGCGGAGCCCGCCCACGCCGTGGGGAAATCGCATTTGATCTTCCGGGAAGCTGCATAGCGCCCTCCAGCGGCAGTCCTTCCGGGGGTTGCAGGCGCTCCTACATCGTAACGCGCTTCTCAGCTTCCCGGAAGGTTCTCTCACGTCTAAATGCGATAATCCTAACCTATGCTGCGTATTGCACTGTAGCTGAGGCGTCTATAATAGGGCTAAGAAGCGATCGTCTCGGCTCAGCAGGCTGCCGGGGAGCACAGTCGCTCTGGAGTACACCTAGGCTGTTCCATCTTCAGAGGGAGGCGGTACAAGATGACCAATATCATAGCAGTCGAGGGCATCGGGAGTGTCTACGGTGAGAAACTGATCGCGGCAGGGGTTGCGACCGTGGAGGCGCTCCTCAAGAGGGGGGCCACACCCAAGGGGAGGAATGATCTCGCCGAGGCGACGGGGATCAGCGGGACGCTCATCCTCGAATGGGTGAATCACGCCGATCTGTTCAGAGTGAAGGGGATCGGCGAGGAGTATGCTGACCTGCTGGAGGAGGCCGGTGTCGACACGGTTCCCGAGTTGGCACAACGCAACGGCGCGAACCTCTACGGGAAGATCAAGGAAACCAACGAGGCAAAACACCTGGTGCGCCATCTACCCTCGCAGGCACAGGTCGAGGGCTGGGTGACAGCCGCCAAGGGACTTCAGCGCGTCATCACCTATTGACGTAGCAGCTCTGTGCGTTCACGTGGTGCGGGCCCGGCCTGTGCCTACACCACGTGAACGCGCCTGGGTGCGTTCGGGGCGAGGTGTGCCCGCGACCGTCTCGCCTGGCTATCGTCGATAGGCCAGCGCGAGCACCCGCGGCCCCACGATCCTGGCAAAGTCGGCGTACGCCATGCGGATCAGTTCGCCGTGCGTGCCGCTCCGGAAGACGATGCTCCGCCCCTGTGCCAGGCTCTCGTCGACGAAGACCTCCACTCCAAAGAGCGGCCCGAAGGGCGGCATGGCGCCCACCTCGCAGTCGCCAAACACTCCCTTGAAGTCGCGCTCCTTTGCCAGCTCCACGTGCGCCGCACGGAGCGTCGCCTTAAGCCGGTCGCAGTCGACGCGCGCGTCGGCGGGTACCGCTGCCATCACCAGCCGGTCGTCCGCCTTGACGATCACGGTCTTGGCGAACTGCTTGCCGGAGACGTGCGCCTCCGCTGCGACGTGCTGCGCGGCATAGGCATGGCCATAGGGGATGGCCTCATACGCTACACCGTTCTCCGCCAGATATGCTTTCACCGATGGAGTAGGCATGCCAACCTCCTTCGCTATGGATGCGTTCGGAACGTCACGGGTAGGAACCGGTGGGGTGATGGGTGGGTGCGGAGAAGGAGCGGGTCGTGCTGGGTTCCCCATCTGCATGATACTGCGCTTGACATGCGTCGGCAAGCATGTCATGATGGGGCCATCGCACTTGACCTTCCGGGAAGCTGCATAGCCCCCTCCAGCGATTGTCCTTCCCGGGAGCGCAAGCGCTCCTACATCGTAACGCGCTTCTCAGCTTCCCGGAAGGTTCCCTCGCGTCCAAATGCGATAGCCCTAATGACGATGATCGAGGAGGCGAACAAGGCCGCGGCAAGTTGTCGCTTTAGAGCCGGATAGCGGCGAACTCAGCTTAAGCCGAGGGCGAGGAATCCAAGGCCTCCAGGTGCTTGATGTAGCAGCGCCGGCGTTTGTGCAGGCGTGTCTCGTAGTACTTCCATTGGCCCTGCACGTCGGCGTTGGTCTCGAGCTCGGGATTGGATTCGACCGTGCGGATCCCACGGGCGGCGAACACCTGGCTCATCATATGCATCAGCACGGCATTTACGCCCTTGCCCTGGTACTCGCTGCGCACCGCCACCAGATAGAGGTCCGCACGATCATTGTGGTTCAGGGCTCGGAGCAGGTGGAACAACCCAAAGGGGAAGAGCCGCCCGCCGCCTTTCTGTAGCGCCCTCGAGAGCGATGGCATCGTGACACCGAAGGCTATCAGTCGATCGTTCTCATCCAGGACCGCGGGGGTGAAGACGGGATTCAGGAAGCCGAAGTACTGCTTCACGTAGGCCGCGACCTGCCGGTCGGTCAGCGGTGTCACACCGTAGAGGTGCTGATACTCCTCGTTGACCATCCGCAGCGCCTGGTGCGCGTAGCCCAGTAGTTCCGACTTCTTGCGCACCTGGAGCTTCCGCAAGTGGTAGCGGCGCAGGACCATATCGGCGATCCTGGCGATTTTCTCGTTGGGCTCGGCGGGAACCTGGATCTCGTACTCGACCCAGTCCACATCCTTGACGTAGCCCAAGCGCTCCATGTGGGCCGGGTAGTAGGGGTAGTTGTAGGATGTTGCCAGGGTCCCCAGCTCGTCGAAGCCCTCCACCAGCATCCCCTCGCGATCGAGGTCGGTGAAGCCCAGGGGGCCGTGCACCGCGGTGAGCTCCTTCTCGCGGGCCCACGCCTCAGCCGCTCCGAGCAAGCGCGGCGGAGACCGCCGGATCGTCGACAAAGTCCATCCAGCCAAAGCGCAGATAGGGCTGGTGCCAGTGCTCCACGTGGTGCGGGTTGTAGATCGCCGCGATCCGGCCTGCCACACGACCTTCGCGATATGCCAGCCAGTATCTGGCCTCGCAGAAGTCGAAGGCCGGATTCTTGTCGCGTCGGAGTGTGTTGAGGTCGTCGGAGACCAACGCGGGCACATAGTACGGGTCCCCACGATAGAGCGTCAGCGGGAATGTGACGAACGTGCGCAAGTCCTTCGATGTCTGCACTTCCCTGAGTTGTATATCCATGGTAGTCCCCTATGAGAGCGCTGCGTCTTTGCATCTGCCGGTGGGCAGCCCAGCGAAGGTCGGCAACGCGGCCTGACCCTTTGCGGACGGGAACCCGCCCTGTCCGGGTCCGCGTCTTAGGCTATGCTGGGATTCTATCATCCTGCCGGATACAGGTCAACGAGGCTCGAGTCGTTTGCCATGCCAGCGTGCGCATCGTGTCCGTGGCGCCCCGGATGCGTCCCACTCTGCCTGTGAGTCTGCCGCTCTAAAATGGGTTCGTTTCGTAATACGAGGGGGAGGGGCGAAGCGATTGGGCAGAGCGGATGGGTGGGCAGGCGGCATTGTCAGGCAGCTCAGACGTCCGGCGGTGGTCATCTGGTGGACCGCCAGTGGATGTGATAGATCTTTTTTCTATTCTATACGAGGAAACTGGGCCAATCAAGGCTGCAGCGCACCCCCCTGGGTCCGAGGCTAGCGCCGGCTTGTGCGATCGGCTATACTACGTCGCAGGACGGGCAGGCGGCTATACGCAGCGCCTGCCGGATGACGAGGGTGAGAATGAGGCTTACCATCTTTGCGGCAGGATCACGCGGTGATATTCAGCCCTGCATCGCCCTGGGCCAAGGCTTACAGCGCGCAGGGCACGACGTGTCGCTCGCCGCTCCTGCGGATTTCGAGGGCTTCGTGGAGAGTCACGGCGTCGGCTTCACCCCTCTGCGAGGGGACGTCCAGCGGATCATGGCGGGCGACACCGGACGGGAGTTCATGGAGACCGGCGGCGGCAATCCGCTCAAGTCGATTCGTGCGGTCCGGACCATGATTGCCCCAGTCGTGATGGAAATGGCGGAGGACGCTTACGCTGCGTGTCGCGACGCCGAAGGCCTGATCTGCCTGGGCGTTTTCAGTGCTTTCGGGAAATCCATCGCAGAAGCCCTGGATATCCCGATGATCAACGTCGAGCCCACGCCCCTGCTGGCGACAACGGCTTTCCCGGCACCCTCGTGGCCCATCCAGAGAAACCTGGGCGGGTTGCATAACACTCTGTCCGGCAGGCTGATGCTCCAGGTTGTGTGGATGTGGTACCGGCCTTTCGTGAATGCCTTCAGACAACGTCTCGGATTATCGAAGTACAGCGCCCGACGCTTCTACCGTGCTTTGAGGTCAACCCCGCTGCTTGGGGCGTATAGCCCCACCGTCATCCCGCATCCGGCGGACTGGCCGGACACCGTGCACGTCACGGGTTACTTCTTCCTGGATGCCCAGGCCGATTGGCAGCCGCCATCCGACCTGGCGGCATTTCTGCAGGCAGGCGACCCGCCGGTCTATATCGGGTTCGGCAGTATGGCCGGGCGCAACCCGGAGTCCCTGGCCCGTCTCGTCATGAGCGCGCTGGACAAGAGCAGCCAACGAGGGGTGCTGCTCACCGGATGGGGCGGCATGCGTCCCGAGCTTCTCTCAGACAGGGCATTCGTCATCGACGCTGTGCCCCACAGTTGGCTGTTCTCGCGCGTGGCGGCGGTGGTGCATCACGGCGGCGCCGGGACGACGGCGGAAGGGTTGCGGGCCGGAAGGCCTACCGTGATCGTGCCCTTTGTGCTCGATCAGCCTTTCTGGGGGGCGCGGGTCAGGGCGTTGGGCGTGGGACCTGACCCCATACCGCAGAAGTCCCTGACCGCGGAGTCTCTGGCCCACGCGATCACGCTTGCCGTGACAGATCCAGGCATCAGGCAGCGTGCCGATGCCTGTGGCCGGGCCATTCGCTCCGAACAAGGTGTCGACGACGCAGTGGACGTCATCCAGCAGGTTTTCGGATGATTCAGTAACAGGAACACGACATATGAAGGCTAAACACGACGCATTCTCTGCCCTGCCCTATCCCAGGGAGCGGCTCCTGATGGTCGATGGCGGGCGGATGGGACTCCGCAGGCACACGATCCACGGGCTGGTGGAGTTCGATATCACCGGTACCCGCGAGGCTATCCGGGGCTACAGACGCCGGACGGGCGAAGGGCTATCCTTCTCGGCCTTCTTCCTGGCCTGTCTGGGTAGAGCCATCGACGAGAACAAGGAGATGCACGCCTACCGCAATTGGCGCCGCCAACTGATCGTCTTTGACGACGTGGACGTGAACATGCTGTTCGAGGTCGACGTCGACGGTGAGAAGGCGATCCGGCCTCACATCCTGAGAGGGGTGAACCACAAGAGCCTGCGAGAGCTCGAGGAGGAGATCCGGGATTTCCAGGCAGGGCACGAGCGCAGCGAGGAATCGAAGTTCATCCGGGGGTTCGTACGACTGCCCGGATTTGCCCGACGCTTCTTTCTCTGGGCCCTGTTGAAGACCCCCCGGATGGTCAAGGACTATTACGGCACGGTACTGGTGACCTCGATCGGCATGTTCGGCAGAGCGAATGGCTGGGGCATCCCGGTACCCAACCATTCGCTGCAGCTCACGCTGGGGGGAATCGGTGAGAAGCCGGGCGTGGTCGATCACCGTGTGGAGGTACGCAGATACCTGAGTGTGACCATCAGTCTCGATCACGACGTCATCGACGGCGCGCCCGCGGCGCGCTTCACGCAGCGGCTGAAGGAGCTGGTCGAGAACGGGGAGGGGTTGGGCGAGTAGCGCCTATGGCTGCTCCAGGATGACCGGATGCCATCCCGTGTTCGCCTCTCGTGCTCACACGGGCGCTCGTGTTGGTGACGCGCGCCCTTCGCCCCAGCCCTCGCACCTTCGCGCCACACCATGCAGCAATCCTTGCGCTTGACTCCTCACGGACCGTGCATGTATTAAGGATGCGGTCGTCACCTGAATCCGCCCCCTCGCTTCGCGCCGGCGTCCTTACCCTGCCTGCGTCGCCCGATACACACGATCGTGGTACAATATACACATCATCCGAGGAGGTGCTGTGATGGGCGAGACGCGACGCACGAATGTCGTATTGGACCAGGATCTAGTTGAGGAAGCCTTGGCGCTCACCGGCCTGAAGACAAAGCGGGCGGTGATTGAGGAGGCGCTGCGGGTGCTGACCACGTTGCGGCGTCAGGAACAGGTGCGCGCTCTCCGCGGACAGCTCACGTGGGAGGGCGATCTGGCGGCGCTGCGGACCGACGGGAACGACGATGTGGCTGGTTGATGCTTCCGTCTGGATCGACTACTTCAACGGGGTAGTCACACCCCAGACCGATCGACTCGACGCCGCGGTGGGCCACGAGGTGCTTTGCCTGGGCGATATCACGCTGTGTGAGGTCTTGCAGGGCTTCCGGCGCCAGTCTGACTTCGACCGGGCTCGTCAAGCCCTGCTTGCTTTCCCCGTCCAAGTGATCGGCGGCGTGGAGACCGCGTTGCGGAGTGCCGAGAACTACCGCGCTCTTCGGCGCCGCGGCATCACCGTTCGGAAGACCATCGACTGTTTGATTGCTACGTACGCGATCGATCACGGCCTGTGGTTGCTGCATAGCGATCGTGACTTCGATCCCTTTGAGGCGCACCTGGGTCTCCAGGTCGTGCGTTGACGTCGTCTCCTCGCTTTCTGCTCCGGAGGCTTGGGATGGGACTCGGACGGAGGGGGCGGGCGCTTGCGCTCAACCATCGCCTGCCCTATCATGCCGGCAGTGTTTCGTCCGGGACGTAGCTGCCCTTGGAGGATTATCATATGTTCGTGTCGCCGGTGAGCCGGACCGCCAACCCCGATAAGCGAGCGTGGGACAACTTCACCCTCTATGACCGTGGCACCTTCTATGCCTTCTTCGGCACGGGAACCCGGGGCCCGACCAACCCCGATGGGCGTCCGATCGCCCTTGACATCGCGGTCTCCGAGGATGGCGTCCACTGGCGGTTCCTCGCGCGGGAGGTCGTCCCCATCGCCGGTGCGCACGCGGGCTTCGGCGTGGTGCGCGTCGGGGAGCGGGTCTTCTACTACCCTACCTGTTCGTCCCCCGAGCAGGGCGTGCACTTCAAGGTCTACGCTTCCCAGGACTTCCTGCACTGGGAGCATCTTGGTGATGAGTATGACGTCGCACCGGACCGCGCGATCTACCACGAACGTTGGGATGAGCTGATGGTCCTCAAGGAGCGGGAGGGCGACCGGGATGTCCTCTACGGCTACATATCGTCGGAGGTGCGGGATGATGTCGGGCCGCCCGGCGCCGGGATGGTCAGGAGCTACGATGGCCTCACCTGGGAGGTCCTCCCGCCCGCGACTATCGATTGGGGCGAGGTGCCGGCGCAGCATATGGAGGTCAACTTCTGCGAGCGTATCGGCGACAAGGTCTACCTCTCGATGTCGGGTCGCATGTACCTCGACAGCTACGGATACTCGCTCTACACGTTTGTGGGCGATTCGCCCTATGGACCGTTCAGACCCGATCTCCCGATGTTCCGCCTGGCGGGCACAAGCCGCCACGACGTCACCTGGCTCGGCCATACGTTCAGGACGCCCGACGACCTGCTGGTGGCGCTCTGGCTCAGCGCGCGGCAGACGCCGGAGATCCCCAGCTACAACTTCGGCATCGGCCCGCTCAAGCGGCTCAGTTGCGAGGATGGCCATCTGCGTCTCCGGTATTGGCCGCAGAATGAGAAGGCCAAGGGCGATCGCGTGCCGCTGCCGCCGGAGGATCTCCGTTGGGTTCACCCCGCGACCTCGCTCCGCACCGAGCGCGATACGCTTGCTCTCGACCAGGATACCGTGACCCTCTCGGCCGGGCGCGATGGGGCTCTGGTCCTGATCGACCATCGCTTCGATCCCGACCGGGGCTTCGTTGTGGAGGGTCGTGTGACTGCGTGGGAGAACCGCGGGCACATCGCGAGCCACCAGCACGCGGCGGCTGCGGGCCTCTTTCTGGAATCTCGCCCGGGCGAGGGGCGTGCCATCATCCCCGACACGCTTGGCGTCACCCGAACCGGCGACCTGGCCTACGCCGATCACCGGATCACCGATGTCGACGTGTATGCCCACGCAGGGGCGGGGCTGGTCATCGGCCGCTCGGGTGAGCTGCAGGGCACGTGTGCGTTCACCTGTGAGGACACGGTGGGGCCGTTTGGGCACGCCGCCTATGCCGGCATCCGGCACGGTCAGACGCACGCGTTCCGGCTGATCGCGCGCGGCGACTTCTTCGAGCTCTACGTGGATGACCTCTACGTGCAGACTTTCACCTTGCCGATTCCCTTCACCGGTCGTGTCGGCCTGTTGGCCTTCGATGGACGGTGCCGGTATGAGGACCTTCAGGCGTGGGATCTCGATCTGTGACCGACGAGCTGCGACCCATGGGGTTGGGGAGCCGGTCGAGGCCCCATTACGGTCAGGTGGGAATAGCCAGGGAGACTAACTGATGCCAGCACTACCGACATACGAGGATGTGCTCGCCGCCGCGGAGCGGATCCGGCCCTACGTCCACCGCACGCCGGTTTTCACGAGCGCTACGCTCGACCGCATGACTGGGGCAGAGCTGCCACATGAAGTGCCGAAAACCTGCAGAAGGTCGGGGCGTTCAAGGCGCGGGGCGGGTGCAACGCGGTGTTTTCGCTGTCCGACGCCGAGGCGGCGCGCGGGCGTGGCGACGCACTCGTCGGGCAACCACGCGCAGGCCGTGGCCTATGCCGCCGGGCTGCGCGGTATCCAGGCTACGATTGTGATGCCCGAGGACGCACCGCCGGTCAAGGTCGCCGCGGTGCGCGGCTACGGCGCCCGGATCGTCTTCGCGGGCGGGCACCCGCTGGACCGCGAGCGGACGCTTGAGACGGTGTTGGCGGAGACCGGGGCGGTCTTCATTCACCCCTCCAACGACCCGCGTGTGATCGCCGGGCAGGGGACGGCGGCGTTGGAGCTGCTGGAAGACGTACCAGACCTCGACATCGTGATGGCGCCGGTCGGGGGTGGTGGATTGTTGTCGGGGACCGCGTTGGCAGTGGCCGGGCACGGGGGGTGCCGGACGGTCGGCGCAGAGCCCCAGGCGGTGGACGATGCCTTCCGCTCGCTGCGCGACGGCGTGATCTACCCACCGACCAACGGCGAGACGATCGCCGATGGGCTGCGCACCTTCCTGGGCGACGTGACGTTCCCCATCATCCGCGAGCACGTCAGCGAGATCGTGACCGTGACCGAACAGGGCATCGCCGACGCGATGCGCCTGGTCTGGGAGCGGATGAAGCTGATCATCGAGCCCTCCGCGGCGGTGCCGGTCGCGGCGCTGTTCGAGCACCCGGAGGTCTTCCGCGGCCAGCGGGTGGGGATCATCCTCTCGGGCGGTAACGCGGACGTGGTGCAAGCGGCGAGCTATTGGTGAGATGGCGTCCCCACGTCTCTCGGCGCTCCTCGGGCAGCAGGCGGACCTAAGCTCACGGGCTGGTGACGTCTCCGGTGGATGAGGAGGGCCTTCGTGCAGACCGCTGATCGACTGCTTCACACCAAGCTGCACCTGCCCTACATCCGGCCGGGGCTGGTCGCTCGCCCGCGGCTCCAGGCGCGGGTAGCGGAGGGGCTACGCGGCCCGCTCACTCTTGTCACTGCCCCCGCGGGCTTCGGCAAGACTACGTTGGTGGCCTCGTGTGTCCCCGGTTGCGGCATGCCTGTCGCGTGGCTGTCTTTGGACAGGAATGACAATGAGCCGGGACGTTTCCTCCGCTACCTTGCCTCTGCTCTGCAGGCCGCTGACGCCGCGGTGGGGCGCGAGGCCGCACAGCTTTTGGACGCGGCACAGCGGGTGCCCCAGGCCCTCATTCTCACCAGCCTCATCAACGACCTGGATGCTGCGACCGAGGACATTGTTCTGGTATTGGATGACTACCAGTTCATCCACAGCCAGGAGGTGCATAGCATCGTTGCCTTTCTGCTCGAGCACTGTCCGAGGTCGTTCCACCTGCTGATAGCCACCCGATCGGACCCTTCATTTCCCCTCGCCCGTCTGCGAGCGCGCGGACAGACCGTGGAGCTGCGGGCTGCCGATCTCGGTTTCACAGAGCCGGAGGCAACCCGGTTCCTCAATGAGGTGATGGGCCTGGGTCTGGATGGGGAATCGATCGCGATGCTCGAAGGGCGCACGGAAGGGTGGATCGCCGGCCTGCAGATGGCGGCCCTCTCTATGCGCAACCGCGAGGACGTGACTTCGTTCATCGAGGGATTCTCCGGCACGAATCGTTATATCCTGGACTATCTGCTGGAGGAGGTGCTGGCCAACCAATCCGAGGAGATCCAGCAGTTCCTGTTGAGAACGTCGATCCTGGAGCGGTTGAGCGCGCCGCTCTGCGATGCCGTCCTGGAAGACGAGTGGGAAGCGGCAACGTCGCGCGACCCCACCTCGGCTTACCCAATCTCGCTGTCGGTGGGTCGATCGGCGGCTAACCTGGAGTACCTCGAGAGCGCCAATCTCTTCCTCGTGCCCCTGGATGATGAGCGGATCTGGTACCGCTACCACCACCTGTTCGCCGATCTGCTCCGCGCGCAGCTTCAGAGGGTCCTCGGCGCACAGCGATTGGCCCAGCTCAGGACCCGCGCTTCAGATTGGCACGCCCAGCACGGGTCGATCCTTGAGGCCATTGTCTATGCGTCGGAGGCCGCGGACGATGAACGGGTCGAGCGCTGCATCGAGCAGAACTACATGGAGCTGGTCAGACGAGGCGAGCAGGCCTGGCTGCGTGCCTGGACCGGCACGCTGAGCAAGGAACTCGTCCACAGCCGGCCCTGGCTCTGTATTTACGAGGCCTACAGCCATTCCTGGTTTGGGGAGCTGGACGAGGCTGATGCTCTGCTCGACGTGGCGGAGACGCGAATTCCCACGGAGGGCGAGCCCGACGCCCGTGCCATGCGGGGACTGTGGGCCTATGTCAAGAGCCGGGTGACGGCGATGCGCGGCGATATCCGGCGGGCCATCGCGTATTGCCTGGCAGCCAGACAGGACGTGCCCGACAGCAACCTCGCCCTGCAGTTGGACACGCACATCACGCTGGGATACGAGTACTTCCTGAGCGGCGACTATGCGAGGGCCCAACCGATCTTGCAGGAGACGGTGGAGCTGGGCAGAGCGATGGGGGCGGTGATCAACACCGTGGCTGCGGCCTGTCTCCTGGCGCGACTCTATGCTGTCCAGGGCCTTCTCGGAGAGTCGTACGACACCTACCAGGTCGCCGCCCGCGCAATCCCTGAGGCCAGCGGACAGCATCTTGGCGCCAAGGCCCTTGTGGAAATGGGCTTCGCGGAAGTGCTGTGTGAGCGGAATGACCTGGACGCCGCCGAGGACCATGTCCAGCGGGCCTTGGCGCAGCTCCCGTTCTGGGGAAAGTCCGATGACCTGGTCCTGGCCCATATCACGATGGCGCGCATATGGGCGGCTCAAGCGCGGATCGCGGATGCTGCGGGAGCCGTGGGTAGCGCGGTGGAGGTCGTGCGGACGCAGCCCGTCTTCTCCGAGGCCCGATATGCCGCTGAGGTCGCCAGCATCAAGATAGAGCTGGCTGAAGGAGACCTGGCAAGTGCCGCGCGCTGGGCCGCAGATCACACAGAGCCGTCGAGCCCGGACGACGTGTCCAGATTCGAGGTCGAACTGATCCAGATCACCCGGGCACGCGTCGCGATCGCGCTCGACAGGCCCAACCAGGCTATCGCGCTCCTATCGCGCCTGGCAACGCCAGCCGAGTCGTCCGGGAGGACTGCTCGCGTCATTGAGATCCTGCTCCTCCAGGCGATCGCGCTGCAGCGGATCCGTGCTACGGATCAGGCTCTGGCAGCTCTGGGTCGCAGCCTGGACCTGGCCCAACCCGGAGGCTACGTGCGTCTCTTCTTGGATGAGGGCCAGCCTATGAAGCTGCTGTTGGGCCACTGGCTGGCTCGCGCCGTCCCCGGGAATGCCCGAGACTACACCACACACCTGCTCTCGCACTTTGAGGCCGAACCGCAGGTGGGCGCGCCGACTCAGGAAAGTGCCTTGCCGATGAGCCCTCTGGTCGACCCACTGACCGACCGCGAAATGGAGGTCCTCCACCTCATCGCGCTGGGGAGCACCAACAAGGAGATCGCCCGGCAGCTTGTCGTCGCCGCCGGCACGGTCAAGGCGCACACGTCCAGCATTTACCGCAAGCTCGACGTCGCCAACCGCACGGAAGCGGTGGCCCGCGCACGACAGCTTCGTATCCTCTCCTGAATCGCGCCGGTAGTCACCTGTCACCGACGGACCGCCCTTGCCGACAGTCTGCTGTCGCCGACAGTCTGCTGTCGCCTAGACCCACCAAATAAACCCTCGGATATCCCCTTTGGCAGATGCGAGCTGCCTCGCCGTCCGTTACACTGTGTCCGTAACGAATCGAGGAGGCGGCATTGCCGGAATACTACGAGATCAGGATCAGGGGCCATCTCGACCAACGCTGGTCGGATTGGTTCGCGGGACTGCAGCTTACGCACTTGGAAGGAGACGTGACGCTGCTGTCGGGCCTGCTGCCCGATCAGGCCGCGCTTCACGGCGTGTTGGAGCGTGTGCGCGATCTCAACCTGACCCTGGTCTCGGTCATCTGCGGATGCCCCTCTCACCCGTAGACCGATGTGGAGGCTGCTATGAAGACCATCGTCATTTCTTACTCACTGACCGGTAACAACGAGGCTCTCGCCGAGAGCCTGTCCACGGCGATCGGGGCCGACCACGCCGCCATCACGGAGTCGCGCCCGCGGACCATGGGCACGATTACGTGGGACATGATCCTCAACCGGACGCCCAAGATCGACCTTCCGGTCGACGGAGTTGAGGGCTACGACCTGGTGCTCTTCGTCGGGCCGGTCTGGATGGGCTACGTCGCGTCTCCGTTCCGCGCCTGCTTCAAGCAGCTCGGTGGGCGGATCGACAGGTACGGCTTTGTCTCGATTAGCGGCGGTGCCGATGGCCCGAACGCCAAGCTCAAGGATGATCTGACCAAGCGGCTCGCCAAAGCGCCTATCTGTCTGGTGGACCTGCACGTTGCCGACCTGCTGCCGCCTGAGCCGAAGCCGGAGCGGAAGGACACGTCGGCCTACCGCATTACCGACCGTGACGCGATCTCATCTGACCGCCAGAGATCACCGCGGCCCTGCACGACGTCATGGTCGCACAATGACGCGACCGAAACGTGCGGAAGGGCCAGGCAAAGACACCGAATGACGAAGCGAAGTGGCGTGCGGTACATGACGGATGGAGCATGCCCGGGAACCCTATGACCGGACGCGCACCGGACGGTCGGACGAGACACCGGGATGGGCCGGCGAACCGTCTGACGAGAGCCGGACTGCGCGCGCGACGCAGCGCGCGATGGGCACGGTGATGAGCTACCAGGCCTCGGGTGCGGGAGCCCGGGATGGCCTGACCGCCGTCATTCAGGAGGTCGCGCGTCTCGAGCGGTTGCTCAGCCGCTTCCTGCCCGGCAGCGATATCAGTCGCGTCAACGGCTCCGCAGGGCGCGGGGCCGAGGATGTCAGCGTCGATACCTTCGACGTTCTGTCGGGGGCGGTCGAGGCCTCGGCCCGGCTCCCCGCGTGCTTTGACGTGACCCTGTCGCCCGTGATCGCGCTCTGGCACCGGGCCAGGGAGACGCGGACCACGCCCGATACTGCCGCCCTTGCGCGGGGCTTGGCCCTGGTGGATTACCGGGACCTCGGATTGGACCTCGGGAGGATGAGCGCCGAGCTCGGACGTGCCGGGCAGGCCGTGGATCTCGGCGGGATCGGCAAGGGGTACGCCGGTGACAGGGCCAAGGAAGTGCTCAGGGATCACGGCATTGCGTCGGCCTATGCAAATCTCGGTGGCAACGTGATCACGGTGGGGCACAAGCCAGATGGGACGCCGTGGCAGATCGGCATCCAACATCCCCGGCAGGAGGGTGCGCTGTTGGGGGTGCTTGCCGTCACGGATCGGTCGGTCGTGACGTCGGGCGACTATCAGCGTTTCTACACCGACGGTCACGGGAAGCGGCAGCACCATATCCTGGACCCGACGACCGGGTATCCGGCAGCGTCGGGTCTGATCAGCGTCACGGTCGTCACCGACCGGTCGATTGTGGCGGATGTGCTGTCCACCGCCCTTTTCGTTGCCGGACTGGAGAGGGGGCTCGAGTTGCTTGAGGGGTACGCTCGCGCGGAAGCCATCTTCGTGGATGCGAGCCTGCGGGTCTACGTGACACGGGAGCTAAGGCCGTACTTCCAGCCCGCGTGCGGCCCGGGCATGGCGGTTGTGGTCTAGCGACGGATACGGGCCTTGTGTTAATGGGCTTTCCCTCGCCCTTCGCGACGGTTCCGGTCCTGAGGTCTGCCCGGGCGAGACTCGACGCCGTATGCCGGCGAGGTCCGGGCGGCTCACAGTACCGCCCGGAACATGCGACCGGCGAACTGCTCCCAAGGCGTATGCCGTCGCACCAGATAGCAAGGAGGAGAAAAATGGTCGGTTGGGTAATTGCACTCGTGGTAGTGGTGGTTCTTGGGGTGGGTGGTGGCATTGGGTGGTCTTGCCTTGCCAGAGAGCACAAAGAGGCCCGTAGCCTGCCGCTTGACGCCGTCGACTTCGGCAAACTGAACGATGGGACGTATCAGGGCGCGTACAGCGGGGGGATGTATCGGTGGCGGGCCAACGAGTGCCGAGTCACCGTGGCCTCGGGCAAGGTCGCCGACATTCAGATGGTGGTCAGTGAGGACCCGGGGAGCCGGAATACGCAGCACCAGGACCTCTACGATCGCGTGATTGAGGCGCAATCGTTGCAGGTGGACACCATCAGCGGTGCGACCCTCACCTCAAAAGCCTATCTCCAGGCTGTCGAGAACGCGCTGGTCCGGGCACAGCACGGATAACGCAAAGGGCCGGGCATATGCCCGGCCCGGTGCCGGCGGATTACAGCTCCTTCCGGCACGCGCTCTGTTGGGCGCGACTCCTTAGGCACCCCGCACGACAGTGCGGGGTGGAGCGCCGGCACGCTGCGCAGCTTGAGCGCGTGGCGGCGTTCCCCGTGGCGCGGTAGGACTCGGGCGTCGCGACGATCCTCGCGAGCACCGCTGCCCTTTCGCCGGTCATATGGGCCCCCGCTCTTGTATTCCTCTCCCCGCACCTATAATCACCCTCAACACTGGATCGACAACGGAGGGCGCATGACGGAGGCACTTCTCTTCAAGGCCGGGGTGGTCACGATGGACGCGGCGCGCCGGCAGTTCAGCAACTGGACGAGTCGTTCGCCTGCGCGACGACGTGATCGAGGAGGCGCTCAAGCGCGATGACTTCGTGGTCGTCGGCGAGGTTGTGTCACCGTACGTCGCGTTCGGCCTGCCGGACCCGCTGCGGTCGATCGAAGCCACGCGGCTTGCCGGCATCGGCGTCCTCGATGCCGAGATCTGCGCCGTCACCGATAAAGGGTACGTGAACGGCTTGACGCAGGAGTTGATGGATCCGGTGCTTGGGTGGGTTGGAGCCAACGACTCGCCCGTATGTAGCGTGCGATCAACCTTCCGGAGGAGAATGACTTGATGGTTTTGCGTGGCAGACGGACTTTACAGGATCGCTATCGACGGCTCTATATCCTGAGTTCCCTCGTAGCGATCGGGCTTCTAGTGGTAGGGTGTCTCGGACGGAACGCGCCCTCGCCGACGCCATCCCCAGGGCCGGCGGTCGACGTGATCTCGAGCACGGTGCGCACCCAGGATGGGATGGTGATGGTCTATGTGCCTGCCGGGACGTTCACGATGGGCAGAGATCTCGGCGCCGGACGACCAGCGTCCGGCGCACGATGTGACCCTGGATGCGTTCTGGCTGGACCAGACCGAGGTCACCAACGCGGAGTACGACCCGTGCGTCGCGGCGGGCGTTTGCAGTGCATCGGACTACGCCGGTGACCGGCAACTGAACGGCGATACGCAGCCGGTTGCCGGCGTCTCCTGGTTCGATGCAGATGCGTACTGCGCATGGGTAGGGGCGCGACTGCCGACAGAGGCGGAGTGGGAATACGCCGCCCGTGGCCCCGAGGGAAATGTATACCCGTGGGGCAATGAGCCGCTGCAGGGATATGCGAACTGCGCGGCGGACTGGTGTGGCGATGAGTTTCCCGCCACCGCGCCGGTCGGCAGCTTCCCACAAGGGGCAAGCTGGGTGGGGGCGCTGGATATGTCCGGCAACGTCTGGGAATGGGTCAACGATTGGTATGCCGCAGGCTACTACGGCTTCTCGCCAGAGGAGAATCCTCCCGGCCCTGCGGAGGGAACGACCAAAGTGATACGCGGGGGTAGCTGGCAGTACAACTTGGCCAACATACGGGCAACGATGCGTGGTGCAGCCTTTCCCGCCGCCCGCAGCAAGTACCTTGGGTTCCGGTGCGCGCGATAGCAGGCGTCGCCGGCCTGTCAGGAAGATATCCAGCCATCGGGCCCGTGGGAACGGATCAAGAGACAAGGAGACGCTCATGACCAGGACGTATCGCATTTCTCAGCCGGAACCTTACCTTCGGCTGCCCGTCAAGAATGGTGCGCCGATGCGGCGCGTGCGGATCTCGTCTGCAGGCCCCCTACAGACCCGCCTGCAGATTCGTCTGCAGGCCCGCAGATTCTCCCAGCCCGTCTGCAGATTCGGTAGCAGGCGAGGAGGTCCGTGCCTTCGACATCGAGTTGGCCGAGGGGGCTCCCGATTTCTGGGTAGCCGTCGATCTCCGGCCATGGATTGGCCACGACCTCGCGCTGACGATCGACGACGTCGAGGATCCCGGATCGCTCCTGGGTGCAGCGACGCAAGCCGATACGCCCGTTGACCCCGATGGCCTCTACCACGAGACCTACCGTCCACAGTTCCACTTCTCGTCACAGCGCGGGTGGAACAACGATCCTAACGGCCTTGTCTTCTACGAAGGCGAATACCACCTCTTCTACCAGCACAACCCCTATGGTTGGAAGTGGGGCAATATGCATTGGGGACACGCTGTGAGCCCCGATCTCGTCCATTGGGAGGAGCTCGGAGACGCTCTCGCCCCCGACGAACTCGGCACCATGTTCTCCGGCTCCGCCGTCGTCGATCGGGAGAACACGACCGGCTTCCAGGTGGGCAGCCGGCCCCCGCTGGTCTGCATCTACACGTGCGCGGGCGACCCTTTCGTCCAGAGCATCGCCTATAGCGTGGACGGTGGACGAACGCTGACCAAATACGCCGGGAATCCGGTGCTCGGGCACATCGCCGGCAGCAACCGCGATCCCAAAGTCATCCGGCACGCGCCGAGCGGGCAGTGGGTGATGGCCCTCTACCTGGACGGTCACGACTACGCGCTCTTTGGCTCGCCCGACCTCAAGACGTGGCGGCAGCTTGACAGTCTCACGCTCGGCGAGGCGACAGAATGCCCCGACATCTTCAAGCTGCCAGTCGACGGCAACCCCGCGGACTCGCGCTGGCTCTTCTGGGGCGCCGATGGCAGCTATGTCCTCGGGGACTTCGACGGCGAGACCTTCACCCCCGAAGGGGAGATCCACCGCTACAATTGGGGCGGCGATGCGTACGCGGCCCAGACCTGGAGCGACATCCCGGACGACGACGGGCGGCGAATCCAGATCGCGTGGCTGCGTGTGGATCTACCGGGCATGCCTTTCAACCAGTCGATGACCTTCCCGTGCGAGCTGACGCTGCGCACGACGCCCGAGGGTGTGCGGCTCTTCAGCGAGCCGGTGCGCGAGGTGGCGCGGCTGCACCGGGAGTCGCGGTGCTGGCCGGACCAGTCCCTGCGGGATGGCGACGCCGTGCCGGTGGGCGTCAAGGGCGAGCTTTTCGACATCCGCGCCGAGACTCGCGGTCGGCGCCGCGCGCGAGGTCGGCCTCGAGATCCGTGGCATCCCGGTGCGCTATGACGTTGCCGGGGCTGCCCTGATCTGTGAGGGACGCACGGTGCCCTTGCCGGCGATCAATGGCTGCATCCGCCTGCAGATTCTCGTCGACCGCACCTCGATCGAGATCTTCGGCAACGACGGTCAGGTGGCGCTGCCGCTCGGCGTGATCTTGCCCGCTGACAAGCATGGCCTGAGCATCTACGCCGTGGGTGGCGATGCTGCGGTCCGCTCCCTCGTCGTCCACGAGCTGGCCCCGGCCTGGCCTATGTCGTGAGGGCGTAGCCATCTCGACTCGCTCCGGGCCCATGGGGCGAGCGTATCTGCGCGACCGCGCGGACGGCCCGCTGGCTATTTGAATGTAGAGACGACCTGCCGGGTCGTCTCTCTGCGACGTCACAAGGTCCGGTGTCCGGAGCTTGTCCCGCCGGAGACGTGGCACCGCCACGTCTCTACAAGATGTGACCGCCATCCCTATGCAGCGCTCCCACGGTGCCGGGCAGGTGTATACTCAGCCCTATGGAAGCGTCTGACGCGCTCATCCGTACGAAGCTACATCTGCCCTTCACCCGGCGAGAGCTCGTCCCCCGACCGCGACTCCAGGCGCGGAGTGCGCAAGGCCTGCGTGGCCCTCTGACGTTGGTTACCGCGCCCGCGGGCTTCGGAAAGACTGCCCTGGTGGCAGCGTGTGTTACAGGCTCCGAAACGCCGGTAGCCTGGCTCTCTTTGGATGAGGCGGACAGCCAGGTCCTAAACGACGTTATGGGCCTCGGGTTGGAGCCCGACTCGGTCGCAGCGCTCGAAGAGCGTACGGAAGGGTGGATCGCCGGGTTGCAGATGGCGGCGCTCTCTATGCGCGATCGCGAGGACGCTCGCGGATTCATTGGCAAGTTCTCAGGCACAAACCGTATGGGCATCCACCAACCAACGGGCCGCAGGCTGGTTCGAGGCCCAGCGTGGTCAAAGCTGTTGCCACGATCGAGACCGGTCAACTGACCGGGATCGAGGAGCGGCTGAGAGCTACCGAACGTGACCTCCAGACCACGCCGGCTGTGAAAGGTCAGCAGGAGCTCCTGGGCATTCTCTACGTCATCCAGTGCAACACCGCTTCGCTACTGGGAGACACTGCGTGGATTATCGAGGCCAGCCAACAGGTGACACGTCTGGTGCCCGCGGAGAGCGAGGCGATGGTCGAAGCTCTTGCGCAGCGAGGCGTTGCCCACTCCTATGAGGGGGACTACAACCAGGTCAACGCCGTGTGGGAAGAGGCCCTCCTGAGCCAAGCGAATCACTTCACCTTCTACACCGCGAGCATCATGGACGCGCTGGGGCGGATCGCGACCCATCAAGGCCAGCTCGTTCGTGCGGCGGAACTATTCGAGCGTTGCCTGCAGCTGCTGGCGCAGGAGGAGGGCCATTACCTACGCTGGCCGGACGCTACTCAAAGGGACTATGGCGATCTACTGAGAGAGCGAAACCAGCTGGACGAGGCTCGCGAGCTTGTGTCCTCGGGCCTCGAGCTTTGCCAGAAGTGGGAGGGGCTCAGCGGTCAAAGCTCACACGGCGAGCATCTATCGCAAGCTCGACGTCGCCAATCGTACAGAAGCGGTGGCGCGCGCCAGGCAGCTCGGTATCCTAGCTTAGCTCCACGCGGTCCATCGCCCAGGCGAGTGCAGGTGTATGCTAGCGCACACCCGGACGGACCGGTGAATAAACCCAAGGATATCCCGTTTGGCAGATGCGAATTTCCTCATCGCGCGTTACCCTGTGAGCAAATGCCGGTGAGGAGAGCCAAATGCGCAAGTGTGGTGAGCGGCGTTTCACCTATTGTCGTATCTGCCTCGTGGGGGTCAGCCTGCTGATGGGTTGTGGCCCGTCTGCTGCTGCGATAGCGCCTGCAACCGCTGCACCAACGCCAGGGTCCACCATCGATCTTGAGCCCTGTACCCTTGGTAGTACGCCGGCGCTCTGCGGCGCCCTGCGGGTCTACGAAGATCGCACTTCGAGCATGGGCCGCACGATCGATCTTCGCGTAGCCGTTATCAAGGCGCAGAGCCCGAACCCGGCCGCCGACCCGATTTTCTACCTGGCCGGGGGCCCGGGCGTCGCGGCCACCGAAGATGCGGCCAAGGGGCCGCAGTTCCCGTATGATCTCGCCTATGCCCACGACCTGGTCTTTGTCGACCAGCGGGGCACGGGGGGCTCGAACCGGGTGGTGATCCCGCCGGGCCCGGATCTCTCCGGGCTCTCGCAGGCCGAGATGGAGCGCACAGCAGAGCAATGGGCTAGCGGGGTGCTCGAAGAGATCGACCAGCACATGGACCCGCGCTTCTACACGACGTCGGTAGCGATGGATGATCTGGATGAGGTCCGCGAGGCACTCGGCTACGACAAGATCAACCTGTTTGGTCACTCCTACGGTGCCACAGCGGCCCAGTATTACCTGCGTCAGCACGAAGAGCATGTACGGAGCGTCATTCTCTCGGGGGGAACGTTGCTCGATACGCCGCTTTTTGAGCTGTGGGCGAGGAATGGCCAGAGAGCCATGGACCTGCTGCTCGCGCAGTGCGAGGCGGATAGCGCCTGCCATACGGCGTACCCTGGGCTGCGGACAGAGCTTGCCGGGCTGCTCGAACGCCTCGGCCGGGAACCGAAGGTCATAGAACCGGCTGACCCGGCCTCCGACAGCATCACGTTCACCGGTGATCTGTTGGCCGAGGTGCTGCGCGTGATGATGCTGGACTCAAGGCAAGCCGCCGGCCTACCGGGCCTGGTCCACAGAGCCTACGCAGACGACGAGTGGACGGGCATCGTCAACTTCTACCTCAGGTATGGGCCGGGCGATTGGGGTTCACAGGTGATGGAGCACGTGATTCGCTGTTACGAGAAGTGGGCCGTCTTCGAGCCTGACGTGGTGGCCGAACTCAGTGAAGGCAGCTATCTCAAGGGCTGGTACGTCAGCCTGGCCCAGAACCACGCCTTTGCCTGCCAGCTTACGCCGCGAGGCGAAATGCCGGAAGGCACGAGCACTCAGCCACACTCGGATGTCCCCGTCCTGATCCTGAATGGCGCATGGGATCCACAGTGCCCACCCGAGAATATGGCCGGGTCGAAGGACCTATGGCCGAACTCCTTGGCGCTGGTTGAGCCCTACCAGGGGCACTGGCTGTCCGATGGCTCAGAGATCCGTTGTCGGTGGTCCATCGAGGCCCAGTTCGTTGAACTCGGCACGGTTGAGGGGGTGGACACCAACTGCCTGAAGGAGGTCCAGCCTCCGGTTTTTGTTGTTGGCGAATAGGAGGTTCCCCCGTTCGCATGCGTTGAAGTCTCGCAATTCGCGAGCAGTAGGCTCACATTGATGATTCCGGCAGATCGAGTGAAAACAGGAGAAGAACAATGAACGCTATAGCAGGCATCTTCAGGAAGCAGCACGGTATGGGCATCGTGGGGCAGGGTGGGAAGATCATTCTCTTTATGCTCCCGTCGTTGGTAGGCGCTATCCTGGTCAGCACGTATCTACCCCGGGTCGCAGCACTGCCCGAGAGCGTCAGTTTTCTGAGACCCGTGGGATATGTGTTACTCGTTCCGGGGCTGGTCCTGTGGGGAGCGGCGGTCGTCCAGCTGCTCGCCGGCTTCCCCAAAGGCAGACTGGTCACCACCGGCGCCTACGGCGTCGTCCGCAATCCCATCTACGCCAGTGTCGCCCTATTCGTCCTTCCGGCCGTCGCATTGATCACGCTCACCTGGGTCTACTTCGTCCCTTCAGTCTTCTTATATGCAGGCGTGCTGATCTTCATCGGCGCAGAGGAGAAGCACCTCGCGAATGTCTTTGGCAAGGAGTATCAGGATTACGTCGCAAGGGTTGACCGGCTGATTCCGTATCGATCTCGCTTCTAAACCGTGCAAATAACCCGCGAGTATCCCCTTTGGCAGATGCGACCCACCTCGCGCCGCGCTAGACTATGATTAAGTCAGGTAGGAAAGCATAGAGGGACGATATGAGAACTCCAAGTTCCGGTTCGAGTGGGTTGGCCGGATCACCGGTCCAATGGCCTGAGGGGGCGAGAAGCGCGCCGCCGACTGCTACGCGCCCTGCGCCGCGGGTGCTGATGCTCGGCTACAACGGGGCAAACAACACCGGAGCAGAGGCATTGCTCCAAGCCGACATTGAGAATGTGCGCGAGGTGCTGGGTCCACAAGCTGTGATCACGGTCCCCAGCATTAATCCGCCAAACCTGCGGCGGTACATCAAGGAGGGGCCGAACTTGCGCATCGCCCCCATGCCGACCCTCTTCTTCGCTGCTGCTCGCCGCCTCGTTCGTGAGAGCGATCTGGTGATGCTGGTGGAGGGGAGCACCTATATGGATACCTGGACGTCCGCGATGCTGTGGGCCTATCTGTGGACGACACGCTGCGCTCACGAAATGGGCAAGCCTTGTTTGGCCTACGCGGTGGACGCGGGTGAGGTGAAGTCGACCTTCAACCGGCAACTGGTGCGCCGTGAGGCCAGCAAGACCTCGCTGATCATCACCCGCTCGGCGGCGGCTGCGGAGCGTCTGCGCTCCCTCGGCGTCACCGCGCCCGTGGACGTGACCGCCGATAACGCTTTCACCTTTCGGCCTGACCCCGCCGACAAGGGCCTGTTCTCCAGGACCTGGCCCGAGGCCTGGCGCGGCGTGGTGGGTATGGCGCTGGTGGACTTCTACCAATGGCCGGTCATCATGCGGCCATGGGGTCCCAAGGGCAACTGCTACAAGTGGCCGTACTACTTCACGCGCTCGCCCGAGCGTACCCGTGCCACAGATACGCTGGCGCGCGGCTACGCGGCCCTAGCCGATGAGGTGATCGCACGGTACGGCAAGCCGGTTGCGCTGATCGGCATGGAATCCCTCGATGAGGCCCTGCTCAAAAAGGTGCACGGCTATATGACCCATCCCGACCGAGCGCGGATTTTCTGCTCCCGTGAGTACAATGCCTCGCAGATGGCCTCCATCCTGCGCAGTCTTGACCTGCTGGTGACCTCCCGCTATCACGCCTGCGTGCTCTCCTTGGCGGCGCAGGTCCCGCAGATCGCTGTCGGCCACGACCTGCGTCTGCAGACCATCTATCAGGAGCTGGGGCTCTACGAGGATTTCTTCGTCGAGCCGAATGCCGGTGACGTCTACGAAGCCTTACGGCCGCGCGTCGAGTGGTTGCTGGAGGACCCATCGTGCGTCCGAGATGCGTTGCGTTGCGGCTATGAGAGACACCTGGGTGACGCTCGGCGCAATCGCTCGCTGCTCAGGGAATTCGTCCGGGCGCAGGGCTGGGAGCCTGTGTCCAGTCCGGTCGTGCCCATTCCGGCGGCAGCATGAGCGACAGCACATTGCATAGCTGTGTGCTGCTCACGGGCGCGACCGGCTTTCTGGGAGCCCAGATTGCCCGGAGGCTCGTCCACGAGAGGGGTCTCATCCTCATAGCCCTGGTGCGCGCCGGAGACCCGACGGCAGCAGCCCACCGTCTGTCCCGCGCCTGGTGGGATTGGCCGGAACTGGCGAGTGCCGTCACAGAAGGAGTGCGAGTTGAGGTACTGCCGGGCGACGTCTCATCGCCACATCTGGGTCTGGATGAAGCGACCTATGTCCGCCTGCTGCAACGCGTCACGCACATTATCCACTGCGCGGCCGATCTCCGCCTGGATGGGCCGATCGACGAACTGCGCAAGACCAACGTGCAGGGGACGGCCAACATGCTGGAGCTGGCCCATCTTGCGCATCTCGATCACGGCCTGGAGCGCTATGCGCATGTCTCCACTGCCTACGTAGCGGGTGGGCGGAGTGGCTCGATATCAGAGGCGGACCTCACCGGAGCCTATGGCTTCAACTGCGCGTACGAGGCGAGCAAGTACGAAGCCGAACGTCTGGTGCAGGCGGTGAGGAGCAAGCTGCCGGTCTCCGTCTTCCGCCCGGGGATGATCGTGGGTGCCGCGGACACCGGAGAGATCAGGACCTTCAACACAGTCTACTTCCCACTGCGGCTCTATCTCACCGGCAAGCTGCCCATCGTGCCAGCAGGCCGATCTCTACGGGTCAACATTGTGCCGGTGGACTATGTGGCCGAGGCCATCGCACGCCTGACTTTCTGCTCCGAGGCCGAAGGGCTGACCTTTCACCTTACGGCGCCCACCGGGTCGCTGCCCCAGGTGGGCGAGTTGCTAGGGCTGGTGCGGGCCTGGGCGCGCGAGCGCCTCGGGATGCGCCTGCCCAGGCCGCTATTCATCCGTCTGCCGCTGCCCCGGAAGCACGTCCGGTCCGACCGAGGATCCGCGGACCACGCCGTGACCCCGGCGCAGGGCCGCCGGAAGCCCTGGTTGCGCGAGCTCGGCAGCATGCTTGCGCTCCTGCCCTACTTCAGTGAGCGCAAGCAGTTCCAGCGAGACAACGTCGACCGGCTGTTGGGTCCCTACCGGCTGGACTGGCGCGAGTTCGTGCCCCACCTACTTGCGTACGCCGTTGACCACAATTTCATGCACGGCTCGGAACGGACGGTCCACGAGCAGCTTCTCGTCCGCCTTCGAAGCAGGACCCGGCCGCTCAGCTACTATGACATCGTGGAGGGGAGGTTGGTCAAGCACAGCGGCGGCGAAATGCGGCGCGAGATCCTGGCGGCTGCCGGGTCACTGGTCGCGCTCGGTGTCTTGCCGGGAGAACGGGTCGCGCTTGTCGGCCTCAATAGCGCGCGCTATCTGACCCTCGACACAGCCATCGGCCTGATCGGGGCAGTGAGCGTCCCGCTGTACTACACCAGCCCACCGGAGGAGATCGACCACATCCTCTCGGCCAGTGGTGCGCGGCTGCTGCTCGTGGGTGCCCCGAAAATCCTGGAGCGACTGGGCGAAATCCGGACGGACCTGCCGATCGTCTCCTTCTGCCGGGGCCCTGTGCCCGCAGGTCCGATTCCGCAGGTGATGACCTGGGATGCATTCCTGGCCCGGGGAGAGGGGCGCTCGGTGCCGCTCCAGGCGCCGGTAGAGTTCGGCGATCTGGCCACGCTGCGCTATACCTCAGGCACCACGGGCCAGTCCAAAGGGGTGAGCTTCCAGCACCAGCACCTGCGCTGGATAGGGCAGACTATGGCGTCGTTGATGCCCTGGGGGCCGCGCAACAGGCCCGCCAGCTACTTATCCTTCCTGCCCATGAACCACGTCGTCGAAGGGATCCTGGCGACCTACTGCCCGTATTACGTGCCGGCGCCGGTCAACATCTACTTCCTGGAGGACCTGAAGGATGTCCAGCGGATGCTGCCCCGCGTGCGTCCGACGATCTTCTTCTCCGTGCCGCGCATCTATGAGAAGATCTGGGAGGCACTGGCTGCCAATCCGATTGGGCGCCGATATCTGAGTCTGCCGAGCGAGCGGCCTGTGGACCAACTCCAGAAGCGCGCTCTGGGGGCCCTGGTTCGCCGGCGGACCTTGCGCAAGGCCGGCCTCGACCACTGTGCCCAACTGATCGTCGGTTCGGCGCCCTGTGGCGAGGGGCTGCTCAAGGAATTCCGAGACTTGGGCATCGAGATTCACAACGCTTACGGAATGACGGAAGCTCCGCTCGTCACACTGAACCGCCTCGGAGCGAATCATCTGGCGACGGTAGGCCAACCGCTTCCCCAGACCGAGATCCGCGTGGCCGAGGACGGCGAGGTGTTGGTGCGCGGACCGCAGGTGATGGCAGGTTATTTCGGAGGGGAGGACGAGACCGACCAGCCCTTCCGGGACGGATGGCTGGCGACCGGCGACCTGGGCACTCTCTCGCCGGAGGGGAGCCTGATCCTGACCGGGCGCAAGAAGGAGCTGATCAAGACGTCGTACGGGAAATACATCCAGCCGGCACAGGTAGAGTCGCGTCTGAGGGAGATCCCCGGCGTGACCGAGGCGATGGTTGTCGGCGAGCAACGACCCTACTGTGTCGCCCTGCTATGGATCCACGACAAGGTGCTGGATGCGCACGCCGGGCAACGCATCGACCGCCTGGTCGGCCAGATCAACCGCGGCTTGTCGCACCCCGAGCAGGTCAAGCGCTGGGCGGTGCTGGCAAACGATCTCTCGGTCGAGGCCGGCGACCTCACCGGCAATCTCAAGCTGAGACGTCAGGCGATCGCCCAGCGGCTGGAGGATGTGCTGGAGGGGCTCTACGATGGCGTCAGGCCATCGCGATCCATCCTCCACGTCGGCGAAGCAGGGATACAGTAATGGAAGAGCTGCCGCGTCCCACGACGGACGAGACCGCAGGGTACCCAGAGGCACTTTTCGAGTATAAGTGAGGAGACGATGAGACACCTTCTGCTGCAGGTCAAGCGACCATTCAACGTGAGGGCCTACCTGCTTCTGGTAGGGCTGCTCGTTCCGGCGGTGTTGGCCATCCAGCCGTATCTCCTGACGACAACGGCTACGGCGTCCCCCGGCATCTTGAGTCTTCTTCTCAGCGCGGGTATCAACCTGCTGATCTATGCAGCCTTGGGAGCCGCCGGCCTTTGGTTCGCCAGCCGAGCCGGCCTGGGGATGCCATTCGTCGAGGGCCGGACGCGGCGAGAGCCCATTCGGGACCGGCTTCCCGGTGTTGTGGGCATATCCATCCTCGCCGGCATCCTTTTGGTGCTGATCAAAGCGCTGGATGTGGCTGTCGCGCCCTGCTGTATGACTTCGGGGTCTTGTTGATCGCCAACACCGCAGGCTACTGACGATGAATATCCTGCTGGGTATGCTTCCCACCGGCCTCCCGGTATGGATTCGTCGTGTCCTCCTGGCAGAGCTGTGTGAGGCCACGGCGGATGCCTTCGGGTGTGCGGGCCCCGCGTTGTCCCGGCTTTCCCACGATGCGGGCCTGCAGAGCTACGCCCTGTTCACCATGGAGCAGGCCGATAAGGCGTTCAGGGACGGGTATGACATAGCTGCTCTCAAGACGCAGCTTTACCGGAACGCCTATCCCCTGGGCGCAAGGCTTCGGAGATGGTCGCGCATCCATAGGACGGCGGAGACGATGAGGCTGGCGCAGATACTCTACCGGGCAATCGGGGTTGACATGGAGGGCGATCTCCAGGGCAATGTGACGGTGAAACGCTGCTACTTTAGCCGAGGTCTACTCCGGTCCGATCTGTGACCTGATCTCTGCCCTGGACGATGGGGTTTTCTCGGGCCTTTCGGGGGGCCGCCGGCTTGCGTTCTCGGAGCGGCTTACGGAGGGCCGACCGCGCTGCAGGGCGATGCTGCAGCCGCCGAAGGAGAGCGATCGGTGAGGAAGGCCATCGTGGTGGGCAGTGGCGCGGGTGGCGCGACCGTGGCCAAGGAACTCCAGGGCCACTATGATGTGACGGTGCTGGAGGCCGGCAGGGAATTCAGACCTCTTGGCGCGGGGCTGGGAGAGCTGGAGAAGTTGAGACAGTTCGGCTTGCTCTTCGACGAGCGCGAGATCCGGTTGGCCATGCCGGCATTCAAGACCCGGCGCGCAGCCGATGAGATGATTCTGGTCAACGGCGTCGGGCTGGGCGGTACGACCACCCTGTGCACAGGAAGCGCTCTGCGCCTGGACCCGGATCTGAGAGCCCTGGGGATCGACCTGGACGCTGAGTTCGAGGAGGTCTATCGCGAGGTGCCGGTGACCACTGCGCACCAGGCAAAGTGGCGCGAGGTCACCCGGCGGTTGTTCGCGATCTTCGAGGAACTGGGCCTGGGGCCGCAGCCGACGCCCAAGATGGGGGAGTATGAGCGCTGTATGCACTGCGGTCGGTGTCAGTTGGGTTGCCCCAACGGGGTGAAGTGGGACAGCCGTCGATTCCTCAAGGTCGCCGAGGAGAAGGGGTCTCAGGTGATCACCGGTCGCCAGGTTGAGAGCGTGGCGATCAAGGGTGCACGCGCGATCGGGGTCTGGGCGAGAACGGCGTGGGGCCGTCGTCTCTATCCCTCTGACCTGGTCGTCCTGGCTGCGGGCGGGCTGGGCACGCCGGTGATTTTGCAGAACTCCGGCATCGCGTGTGAGCCGCGCCTATTTGTCGATCCGGTTCTGTGTGTTGCAGCCAGGTCGCCTGGATGTAACCAGCACAGAGATGTCACGATGCCATTCGTCTCCACCCGGGAGCACATCATCCTCTCTCCCTACTTCGACCACCTGAGTTTCTTCTTCAACCGGGACTGGCGGCTGCCCGCCGGTGATATCTTGTCGATCATGATCAAGCTGGCGGACGATGGGCTCGGCACCATCTCGAGGCATAGGTTGGATAAGGGCCTCACGGACCACGACCGGCGTAGGTTGGATGAGGGCGTCGCGATCTGTAGGGAGATCTTGCACCATTGTGGTGCACGTGACGCGGACATGTTCCTGGGCACCACGATCGCCGGCCATCCGGGAGGGATGCTACCCCTTACGACAAAGGAAGCCGTGAGCTTTCATTCCGACCGGCTTCCCGAGAACCTCTATGTGGCCGATGCCAGCCTGCTGCCCAAATCTCTGGGCAACCCGCCCATTCTGACGATCATCGCGATGGCCAAGCGGGTCGCCAAGGTCTGCCGGAGCATCTGAGCTCGAAAAGAGGCGAGATGCCATCGAGCGCGGCAGAACTCCTCACCTTCGGCTCAGAATCACATTTGCACCATTCGACCAAACCGACCGCCAGGCAGCTTCCCGAACGGGAGCGTGCGGTTGCCCGAACCTGCGGAGTAAATGGCAGACGCGCCAAACGTGGTATAATAGGTGCTGCAGACACACCTGTTTTGAGACACAGAGAATCAAGCGAGGCTCTGCCGGAAGTGGCAGAGCCTTTTTTCTTGGGAAGTGAGCGTACGAGATGAGCGAAGCATTTGAGGTTTTTGACCTGCACCCGCTGTTGCTGCAGGCCGTGGATGAACTGGAGTACGAGACGCCGACCCCGATCCAGGACAAGGCGATCCCGGCGATGTTGGCCGGGCGCGACGTCCTGGGCCAGGCCCAGACGGGCACCGGCAAGACGGCGGCTTTCGCGCTGCCGATGTTACACCGCCTCGAGGCGGATGTGCGAGGCGTGCAGGGGCTCGTCATCGAACCCACGCGCGAGCTGGCGATGCAGGTCGCCAAGGCATTCCGTGACTACGGCCAACACCGCCGCGTCAGCGTACTGGCCATCTACGGCGGCCAATCCTACGACCGCCAGATCCGGCGGCTGGAACGCGGCGTTGACGTCGTCGTGGGCACGCCCGGGCGGATGCTCGATCTGATCCGCAAAGGCATCCTCCACCTGGACGCGGTCCGCACGGTGGTGCTTGACGAGGCCGACGAGATGCTGTCCATGGGCTTCATCGAAGATATGGAGGCCATCCTCAGCGAGACGCCTGAGACGCGCCAGACCGCGCTCTTCTCGGCGACGCTGCCGAAGCCGATCCGCAGCCTGGCCGAGCGCTATATGCATACGCCCGAGACCATCGCGGTCGATCCCGAGCAGGTGACGCTGGAGACGACCCAGCAGCGCTACTACCTGGTCTACGAAAGCGACAAACTCGCCGCCCTGACCCGTCTGCTGGAGGTAGAGGAGGCGACGCGGGTCCTGATCTTCAGCCGTACGAAGGTCGGCACGGCCAAGCTTGCCGAGCAGCTCTTTGCGCGCGGCGTCCCTGTCGAGGCGCTCCACGGCGATATGCCGCAGGCTGCACGCGAGCGAGTGATGGCCCACTTCCGCGAGGGTCAGATCCGGATCCTGGTGGCCACCGACGTAGCGGCCCGCGGGCTCGACATCGAGGACATCTCGCACGTCATCAACTACGACGTGCCTACCGACCCCGAGGCCTACGTGCACCGGATCGGGCGCACGGGGCGCGCCGGCAAGGCGGGCATCGCGCTGACGCTGCTTACGCCGCGGGAGCGCCGCCGGCTCCGCGATATCGAGGCCTTTACGCTTCAGACCATCGACCGCGCCGAGGTGCCACCGGAGGAACGGGTTCTCGCCCACCGCGACGCCAAGTTCCTGCAGAAGATGCTCCAGGCGGTGACGCAGATTCAGGAGTCGGAGCACGGTCTGGTGAAACAGCTCACCGATCTCGGCTTCGCGCCCGAGACTGTCGCCGCCGCGGCGATCCAACTGGCGCGGGCCGGGGAGCCGACCCTGCCCATCGAGCCAATCGCGGAAGTGCGCGAATCCTCGCGACGGCAGCAAGGTCAAGGGCGCGCGGACCTCGTCATACAGCCGGCGCAGTGGCCGACGCCGCGGGTCCGAAGGATCGCGCAGCAGCGGCGGAATGGTGCGGCTCGCGATGGATCTTGGGGAGGCGCAAGGCGTGCGTCCCCGCGACGTCGTGGGCTCTATCGCCGGCGAGGCCGATATCCCCGGCAAGAGCATCGGCGCCATCGATATCCAGAAAGACCGCACACTTGTCGAGGTGGCCGGCAAGTACACCGAGCAGGTGCTCAGCCGGATGCGTCGCTTCCGGATGCGAGGCCACTGGGCGACCCTCTACAAGGTCGAGTGAGCAGCGAGACCTTTGAGCTTTGCCCGTCGACGAGGTGTCGGCACGACGAGGAAAGCTCAAAGGTCTTCTTCGAGAGCGACGGACCTACCTACGGAATCAGCAGCAGCTTCCCCATCGTGCGGCGGTCCTCGATGTACCGGTGCGCCGCAGCCGCCTCTCGCAATGGAAACTCCCGGTCAATGGGCACGTCAAGCTCCCCTGCCGCCATCCAGGTAAAGAGATCGGTCGCCCGCTGCTGAAGCTCGGCGCGGGTAGCCGCGTAGTTGCCAAGGGTGGGACGCGTCAGGTAGAGCGACCCCTTTTGGTTGAGTACCTGAGGGTCGAGCGGCGCCACAGGCCCGCTGGCGGCGCCAAAGAGCACCATCATTCCGCGTGGGTGGAGGCAGTTCAGGCTGCTCATAAAGGTGGCCTGGCCCACGCCATCGTAGACCACGTCAACGCCGGCCCCCTCGGTGAGCCGCATGACCTCGGCGTGGAAGTCGGTCTGCGAGTAGAGGATGACCTCGTCGGCGCCCAGCCCCCGGACCCGTTCGGCCTTTGGCTCGGTCGAGCAGGTTGCGAAGACGATGGCACCCCGGCGCTTCGCGATCTGTACCAACAGCCCTCCGACGCCGCCGGCTGCAGCGTGGATCAGCGCCAACTCGCCCTCCTGCAGCGGGTAGGTGCTGGTGGCCAGGTAGTGGGCGGTCATGCCTTGAAGGATCACCGCGGCGGCCTGGCGCGCGCTAATGCCCTCGGGCACCACGGCGAGGCTCGCTTCGGGAACGACGGCGAACTCCGCATAGGCTCCGCGGGACGTCCCGTAGGCCACGAGATCGCCCGGGCGGACGGTGGTGACACCGGGGCCGACCGCCATCACGCGCCCGGCGGCCTCCTCGCCCTCGGTGAAGGGCAGTGCTCCCTTGTAGTTTCCCTTGCGACGGTAGACGTCGACGTAGTTCACGCCCGCGGCCTCGATCTTGACGAGCACCTCGCCGGGCCCCGGCGTGGGTGTCTCGATCTCCTCGTACACCATGACTTCCGGCCCGCCAAACTCGTGTACACGTACTGCTTTCATCGGTATACCCTCCCTTGCTGCGAATCCCTGCCCCAAGCTTACCGCATTTCGCCATTTCGGCAGCAGGTCTGAGGCGCTTGTGTGATCTAGCGGATATGCACCTTCTATTCCAGCCAGTCAAAGCGCTCGATCAACAGGGGTTTCCCACGGTGTTCTTCGCCCACATACTTAGCTACCTCCTCGAAGAAAGATCCAAGCTCAAAACACGCCTCAGGTGGCAGGACTCCGTGCATAGATACTTCCCCCCTTAGAATACGCAGAGCTACGATTATGAGGGGAACGCTTGTCCAATCCAGAAACATTGCCGGCCAGCACAGATATCGTGCTTTCCGCCCGTTCTTCCGCCCTGTCACACCAGCCCACATCCACCACCCGCCAGGATAACCGTGTGGAGTTGCGAGCCAGCATTCCTTGTCCGCCAAAGCTGCTTCATAGAATGCCACGATTGCACTGGCCGGATCAATTTCACCTTTCACCATCCGGTGGCCATGCTGCAATATGAGCTCGTTAAGAGGAGGCGGGACGAAGCTCATCAAGATGGATATGTTTCTCACCCCAGGCAGGTAGTCAGGTAAGGTTACCGCCTCCGAGGAATCCAAAGGATAGGCGGTGATCATGGTTCCCGCCGGATGAAAGATTTCCATTGGACCTTCGATGGGTTCGATAGAGAGCCATCTTCCTGCTCGATATATCTTGACGGGACCGCGTGCACTTTCCATGATATCTACAGCGCTGGTTTCTACGCGACCGTGCTTGTGCACCCTGGCGAGGAAATTCTCCAGGCGAGAAGAATCCTCCTTGGGAGTAGTCGAATTGAAAGCAGGCGAACAACTCGTCGATTTCGTCAAGTTGGTGTGCGGCGTGCACTGTCATCAGACTCCGAATAGCACACCAGCCGGTACCGATGATGGCGGTCACACCTTTCGCCTGCGCCTGTGAGTTCAGTTTGAGTGCTTTTTCTGCAGTTCGCCCGAGAATACCCAGATCGCAGTAGTGGACACCCGCTTCAATAGCCGCCCGGATCGCGGGCAACTGTGTTTCAGACGTGGGTCCGGCAGCATTAACGATGATACTGTAATCACTTGCGATAGACGAAAGCTTGGTCAGATCTTTGATGTCAACGCACACTGCACGCGCTTTGTCACCGATATTTGATGCGGTTCGTTGTGCGGTATCGAGATGCCTGCTAGCAACCGCTATCTCGGTGATCTCTTTCTCACGGGCAAGGAGAGCTGCTGCACTTTTCCCAAAGACGCCCGTTCCTCCGAGAAGAAGTACTCGTCATGAGAACCTCCTTGATTTGTCCATTGGGGCTCTGCCAAGACTGCCTCACAACAAATCATGATTGAGTGTAAAACCCCCTCGCTAGAAGTCAAAATGAGTCACCTTATTGCCCAGTCCTTTAGTACTGATCGGGAACCTGGCTCTTACAGAATCCTCACAGGATTCGCATTGCCTCAACCGCTGGTGTCGCCCCGAAGTTGGAACACGCCCACCGCGCCGGGAAGAGGTCGGTAGCACCAGCAGCTTGGACTGCATCGAGAACGAAGCTATATTTGGGTCGCCAGATATGAACAGCGACGATCACTTGGAGGTAATAGCGATGGGTCAACGATACGCAGCAATGAACGACGAGATGAAGACATTTATCGGACGACAGAGGATCTACTTCGTGGGAACAGCCGCTGTAGACGGGAGGGTCAACGTATCACCGAAGGGGCTGGATACGTTACGGGTCCTGGGCGACAACCGCGTAGCTTGGCTAAACCTAACCGGCAGCGGAAACGAGACCGCGGCGCATTTGATCGAGAACGAACGGATGACACTGATGTTCTGCGCATTCGAGGGTGACCCACTTATCTTGCGTTTGTATGGGCACGCCCGATCGGTCCATGCACAGGATGACGATTGGGCCGATCTGATCTCACGCTTCCCTCAGCTTCCGGGTCCACGCCAGATCATCGATATGCACGTTGACCTCGTGCAGACATCGTGCGGCTCAGGTGTGCCCTTGTATGACTTCGTTGGGGATCGCGACGAGTTGACGAGTTGGTTGGCGGATCAGGGAGAGGAAGGCCTCCGGACGTATTGGCGGGAGGCCAATTCGGTGAGCCTGGACGGGAAGCCAACAGGGATCCTGACAAACTGAGGAGTGACGATGACCATCGTACCCATCAACGAGGCAGAACCGATCCTGGAACCATTCTGGGACGGTGGATCGAGCGAGCATCCGACCGACAAACGCAGTCTTCCGGGTGCTTAGACGATCTCCATCCCGGAGAACGTGATCGGTGAGGTCGACCAAACCTGGTGCGCTATCCGCGTGGCCTTCAAGAATGGTACGCCCGGTGCGACGATTGCCATGCACCGAACGTGGGATCTCGCTGTCGACGACATGGATCTGCTTCTCTGAGAAATCGACGCGTGCGAGCAGCTGTCTGAGGATGAGTTGCTCCGCCTGGGGCAACCTCTGGTGTGCCAGCCAGGCCCGGCCCGCGGCCGAAGACAGCTCCCTCGACCTCAGGCTGTGCCCAGTGCTGCTAGCTTAGCCCTTCCCTCGCCTCAAGTCCTCTCTCACCTGCCTCTCACATACTAACATTTCAGAACGGGGGCGAAGTCATCTGAAAGGGGTGCTGTTGCCTGTCCCCCGGTAACGAGTCCAGCGGGCGAACGGGGCTGGGCCTCCAGGTGCCGGGGACTGCGGAAAGTCCCCGGCACCGACGCTCTGCCGTGCCTGGAACCTGAGGCGTCGGGTTCGGCGGGGGCGGAGTCTTGCTCGGAATGCCCTGGAGCGGTAGAATGCGCCGTGTGAACACCTTTGTACCCCTTCGAGCCCTGATCCGCCCGCTCCTCGTGCGGGCCGTCGTGGCCTTGCTCGGCGCCTCGTTGCTGGTGCTGGGTGCGACGAGCTGCTCACCCGGTTGCTCGGGCACCCCGGACTTTGGCGCGGTCGCTGCCTGGCTCGACGCCCAGGCGCTACCCCAGGAGAGCGTGGCCGTGCCCGCCGGCGTCGAGCGCTGCTTCGCCGATCGCGATGCGGTGGCGCTGCCGGTGACGGTCGACGCGTACGACGTGCTCGCCGCGCTCGACACGGCCCGTCCCGACTACGTCCTTGCGACGGGTGGCGTGGCCTGGGATGGTGTGATCGCGCAGCCGTGGTTTGTGGATCGGTACCGCCCGCTGACCGCATGGCCCGCGCCCGGGCTGCCGGGAGGCACAGCGACCCTCTTTGCCTACACGCCCTCGCCTTTCGATGCCGGTGCCACCACAGAGATGACCGGGCAGTTCCTCAGCGAGGCGGTCGTGCTGCGCGCGTTTCGGGTCGCCGGCCCGCGGGTGACGCCCGGCGAGCCGGTTGATCTGACCCTCTTCTGGGATGACGTGCCGGGACGCGACGCCGCACCGTTGCGCGTCACAGTCCGGCTGGTCGAGGCCGCCACAGGCAAGACCTGGGCACAGAGCGAGGCCCGCCTTGCGCCATCCGGCATCGCCCCGCTGGCCGACGCCCGTCTGACGGCGCGCTATGTCCTGGCGCCGCCGGACGATCTGCCCCAGGGCACGTACCGGATTACCGTCGAGTTGGCGGAGCCCAGCGGCAGGCTCGTGCCGTACCAGGCGCAAGGCGGACAGACGCAGGATGCCCTTTCCCTCACCGAGGTGGTGCACCCGCCCGATGCCAGTGCGACGCCAATTCCGATGGATCACACTGTCCGCTACGTCTTCTCGGGACCGGGCGGGGGCGGTGCCCCCGACGAGATCCAGCTCCTGGGCTATGACATGCCGCAGCGGGTCGCGGTTGGTTCATCCTTTCGCGTAGTGCTACTCTGGTCGGCCGACAGACCGGTCGTTGAGAGCTACCGCGTCTTTGTTCACGTCCTCGACGGCGCCGGCGGGCTGGTGACCCAGGATGACAGCGTGCCGGTCTACGGCTTCTATCCGACCGACGGGTGGGCGCCGGGCGAGTATGTCCGGGATGAGCATATCCTCGCGCTACCTGCTGACATGGCCAGGGGCGACTACGAGGTCGCGGTGGGCCTCTATTTGCTGGAGAGCGGCGACCGGCTGGTGCCGCACGACAGCTCGGGGAACCCGCTAGCCGACAGTCGCGTTGTCCTCCAGACGTTGGCGGTACGATGATGGCCCTGACTATGGGGCAGGGCGGCGTGCGGCCCCGCGCCGGGTGTGCTGCAGGCAGAAGACGGGGCGCCGCCCCGTCTCTACGGCGGAAAAGGCCATCGCGGGTGAGCGGGGCGCCGTCTCTACGGCGGAAGAGGCCAGCACGGGTGAATGCCGCCCTGTCCCTACGGCGGACAAGGCCAGCGCGGGTGGGCGCGACCCGGTCGGTGGGCTCGATTGGAGTTGAGATGCGTGACGCCCCGGACTATGGGGTGTGAGCCCGCGTGGGTTGGCGCGCGATGAGCTCCACGATTCGAAGAGCGGTGGGGCTCGGGGGGCTGGTGGCGGCTGTCGCCGTGCTTCTCTTCGCCGCAGAGGGTCTTTCGCGCCAGGCCGTGGGTTCGGACGCGGGCACCGCGGGAGGCGCGGTCACGTTGTCTCCGCCGCCCGGTGTCTACGCACGCGACGTCGCGGTGGTGCTGCGCCCCTCGGAGCCCACGGGACGCGTGATCACCACGCTCGATGGAAGCACGCCGTCGGCGACCGTCGGCACCCCTTATGCCCGCCCGATACGGCTGGATAGCGCTACCCCTGGCGTGCATGTCCTGCGTGCCATCGAGGTCGATGGTGGCGTCGCAGGCCCGGTCGTTAGCGCCTCATATGCCGTCGGTCTACCAGCCTGCGCTGCCCATCATCTCCATCATGGCCGAACCTGCCGACCTCTGGGGTGAGGAGGGAGGGCTGCTCGCCAACCCTTCGTGGCGCGGGCAGGCATGGGAGCGGCCTGTGTACATCACCGGCTTCGACGGCGATGCGACGTGGGCCGTGCCCGCCGGCGTGCGGATCGATGGGCGGGAGCCCCTCGACGCACCGAAGCAGACGCTGCGACTCTACTTGCGCCAGGAGTACGGACAGGCCAGGCTCGACGCGCCGCTCTTCCCGAATCCTCCCGACCAGGCTGCCGACGCACAGAGCTACAAGCGGCTGCTCCTCCAGGCGGGGGACCACGCCGCGACGGGTGCCATGGCGTGGTCCGCCGATGCGCGATCAGGTGGTGGCGGAGCTTTGCCGCGACCTCGACCTGCCCGCGGCACAGGGACGCTTCGTTTGGCTCTTTCTGAACGGCAGCTCGTGGGGCATCTACCGGCTGACCGAGCGCGTCGACCGCTTCTATCTGGCGGACGATCTTGGCATCGGCGAGGCCGACGTCGTGCAGGAGGGCGATGCCCGCGATGGCTCGAAAGCCGACTGGAAGGCGCTGTTGGAGTGGCTGGGGAGCAGTGATCTCTCTGGCGACGCAGCCTACGCCGAGGCTGTGGCCCGCGTCGACATCGAGAACTTGATCGACTTCGCCATCCTCTCGCACTTCTTCGATCTGCCCGCGGGCAGCATCATCGCCGTCCAGCCGCAGGGCGGGCGCTGGTTCTGGGCGTTCGAGGGTGGGTCGGCCGGTGAGGTCGCTCAGGCGCCGGACCTGACGACGGTTCACGAGGCACTGATGGCCAATCCGGCTTACCGGCAGCGCTACACGGCGCGGTTGGCCGATCTGCTGAACACGGTCCTGCTGCCCGCCTCGGTGGGACGCCACCTTGCTGCGTTCTCCGGCCCGCTCTCACAGGCCTACGGGCAGGAGCGCGGCCGGTGGCCCGGCGTGCCGGCGTGGGACGACGAGGTCCGGGCGTTTTCAGTCTTTCTCGACGAGCGGCCTCTTGTTGTCGCCGAGGAAGCGTCCATTGACACGTCCCTGCATCTCGCGGTCACGCCGCCCGACGCGGGAGCTCTCTACGTCAACGGCACGCACGTGGCACCGGATGGAACGGCGTGGGACGGATGGTACAGTCGCCAGACGGCGGTGGACGTCGTAGCGGTGCCCGAGGATGGCTACGAGGTCGGTGAGTGGATGTCGTCGCCGGCCATCGATATCGCGCCCGGCGTGAGTGAGATCAGCCTCACGCTGTCGAGCCCATTGTCGCTCACGGTCTCCTTTCGGCCCCGCGTGTCTCGAGACACGCCGGCACCGGACGACGTGATCATCAACGAGCTATGGATCAATGACGATGCTACCCGCTACCCCTCGCTCGGCCGGCGACCTCTGGAGGGAGACTGGCTGGAGCTCCTGGTTCGTGCGCCGGGCGGGCAGGACTTGCGCGGATGGCGCATCACCGACAACGCCACCAGGGCGGATACCACCGAGGGGTCGCTGATCCTGCCCGCGTCGGACACGCTGGCCTCTGTGCCCTGCGGGACCGTCATCCTGATTGTGGCAACCGAGAGCCCGCTCAACGCAGCGTCCTTCCCCACTGACGACCTGGATGCGCGTGATGGCGTGATGGTGCTCTACGTGGGGAACGGCGCCCTCGACGCGACGACCGACCCGGGCTTCGGCATTGGAACGGCCAACGACGACGTCGTGCTGCTCGCGCCCGGGCCCACCTCGGCGTTCGACGACGACGTGGGGGTCGACTTTGTTGCCGAGGGGCGCACCGTCACCCCGGCCACGTTTGGTGTCCTCCGTGACGGCGTGACCTTCGACGATCCGTTCAGCCGCCTGGGTGCCGACGACGGCGCAGTCTTCACCGGCACAGGGAGCAACGACGCGCTGGCCGACTGGGTCGTCGATCCACCGGCCTGCGCCTCCGGCGACGCGCAATGCTACGGCGTCGCCCGGGCGGTCACGCCGGGCGCGCTCAACCCGTCGCAGCGTGGCCTGCGCGTCACCTGCTTGCTGCGCTCCCTGCGCTAGGTGTGTCGTGCATTGCCGTGGGCGGATCATAGATCCGCATGGAACGAACCCGTGAGGGCCGTTCCTGAGGAGTGTCGGCCGGGCGCCGACAAAGGTGAAGAGCCTCCGCGGCGTGGCCCGATTCTGTATGTCGCACCGGGCGGGCGTGCTATAATACCGGTCTTACTCGCTCTCATCTCAGATTCTCCGGGACGGTAGACTATGCCTATAGATCAGTTGATTGCTTTTCCGCCCGCCTCCCTGGCGACGTTCGCCGTCGATATGCTGTTGGGGCTGGCCTTGAGCCTGGTCGTGGCATGGTACTATCAGGCCTTTGGCCAGGCGATCACGAACCGGCGGAAGCTCGCGGCGCTGATGCCGATTCTCACGGTGACCACGGGGATCGTCATCACGATCGTGAAGTCGTCGCTTGCCCTCTCGCTGGGGTTGGTCGGTGCGCTCTCCATCGTGCGCTTCAGGACGGCGATCAAGGAACCCGAGGAGCTGATGTTCCTCTTCATCGCCATTGCCATCGGGCTTGGCGTGGGCGCCGAGCAGCGCTGGGTCACCGTGGTCGGTGTCGCCGTGTTGATGGCCTACATGGCCGTGCGCATGGCGTTGGGGCGCAAGACGCAGCGCTCACAACCTCTATCTCAACGTGCTGGTCAATGACGATGGCTCGGCCTCGCTCAGCCAGGTGAACGCCTGTCTGCTCAACCACGTCGACGTGATCGACTTCCGCCGCCTCGACAGCCGCGACGGCACGCTCCAGCTTACCTATTACATCGCTTGCCCTGACCCACAGACGGCGAACGACCTCGTGGCCGACCTCAAGACGTCCTTTGCTGCGGCGGAGATCAGCCTGCTGCAGCAGGAGCACGTGCTGGGGGACTGAGTGCGCATCACAAGAGCGGAGGCGGCAAAGAAGCCGGCTGCCAGGTGGAGGGGGTGGTGGGTCGGTGGCGTCATCGTGGTTCTCACGCTGGCGGCTGCTGCAGGCATGGTGGGCCAGCCACGCCGTGTGGCGTCCTCGCTCGATCTGGCATTCCGGCATCCACGCCTGGCACTGGCTGCGTGGCGGGCCCGCAGCGACATGCCCACGGTTGAGGTCAGCGTCGACTTCACAGCCTACCAGCAGTGGCGCGCTGCGCAGGATCGCCTGCCGGCGGGAGAGAGCGCGGTGACCCCGGCGGACTGCGTAGCCGCGACCGTCGCGATGTCCGGGGACTCGGGCGGCGCGACGCTGTGCCCCTCTCGCTGGCCCGGCGTGCCATCCGGGCCCCTTCCCTTTGAGGTGACTTCGACGGAGGGCCGAGGGCTCCTGGGCGTCCGACACGCGACGTTTCGACCGGCCGATGCCGGTAGTGTCCTGACTATGGGATTCCTGCGATCGCTCGATGCTGCAGGGCTCCCGGTGCCTGAACGGCGGTTCGTCCAAGTCCAGGTGAACGGGAGCCGCTGGGGCATCTACGCTATGGAGGCATCGATGGCGGAGACGGTGTCAGCGGGCGCGGAGGTCTCGCCCGGGAGCGTCCTGGTGTCGTTTGACGCGAGGCGGCTGCCCGCGGCTGGGCTCGCCGCGCCGCAGGCGAGCTTTGCCTACGCGGCGATGACGGTGACGCCACTCGACGCAACCGGAGGGGTGACCGGAACTGCGCCCGCGCGCGCCGCCGAGCTTGTCGCGGCGCTGGAGCGGGGAGAGATGGCGCCGACCGAGGTGCTGGATCCGGATGAGATGGGGCAGCTCGTGGCGGCAGCGGCGCTCTGGTATGGCGTGCTGCGGCCGGACTGGCGGGCTCTTGGCTTCATCTACGATCCGGCCACCGGCGGGCTGCATCCGGCCAGCACCGGATGGCGCTACGACCTGAATACCCCCCTGCCACCGAGCTTCACGGACGATCCCGACATCCAGAAGGCCACCGCACGTTGGCTGGCCGTGGATGCTCAGCCGGGATACCCGGATTCGCTGATCCCTCAAGCTGAGATGGACGCCCTCTACGTGGCGTTGGGCGGCGCGCCGGGTGCCCTGGAAGCCGAACTGGCGAAGCGCCGGTCGGCCATTCTGGCCGAGATACAGCCGTCGCGTACCCTTGTCGCCACGACATCTGAGGAGATCGGCGCGATTCGCCTGCAGCTTCGCGCGGTGCTTCCCTTTCCGGTGGAGGTCATGGGGCTCGATATTGGGGAGCAGGGCGGCCTGACCCTGGATCCCGCGTGGGCGACCGGTGATGGCCTGGTCGATGGGGCCGGTGCCGTCGTGCTGGCAGCGCAGGTGGGTGCCGATCCCGTCGAGGTCGGGGTCACCGTGCCGTTGGCGGCCCTGCCTGCCACGGTCGATCCGGGGCTGGGCAGCCTTGTGCTGACGACGCGACTATGGGGCCTCGACGAGATCGTCAGGGTGCCCGTGGACGCCGGAGCGCAGCCATGACGTGCGCGATCCGAGCGGATGCCCGCGCCTCTGGTGGCCGGCTCGAGCACGGCGCCGGATCACGCCCAGGCAGATCTTGGGGCCAGATCCGGCGCGAACCGGTGGCGCAGCGGCATTCCTATCCGTTCCGGGCGGATCTACGGTCCGCGGGTCGGCCCGGAAGTCAGGTCGGGTGTGGTATGAGGGCCGATGAGCTCCATTCGCGGTAAGCTCACGGCGTCTTCCACCACAGGCCACGCTGCAGTTAGGCACGTGGACATTCTGACGACGTCGCCCCGGATCGAGGTGAAGATTCCCGTGCCGGCGGTGCTGCTCGGCGAGGTCGACGCGTGGGTGCGGCTGCATCCCGTGCATTGGCGTCGCACCTATCCTGCACGCCGGGTGAACAACCTCTACTTCGACACCGCGGACTACGCGGGGCTGAACGCCAACCTGGCGGGCATCGCCGAGCGCGCCAAGCTGCGCTTGCGCTGGTACGGCCCGGATCTGGGCGCCATCGAGCAGGCCCAGCTCGAGCTGAAGCGCAGGCAGGGGAGCGGCGGGTGGAAGGAGATCGTGCCGCTGACCTCCGTGTTTTGATCTTGCGTCAGCATCCTGGGCCACCTTTGATCAGGATCTGCGTGCTGCCCTCAATGGTGCGGGGATCGACTGGCTCTCGCGATTTCCGGTGCCGATCCTCATCAACAGCTACCGGCGCGCATACTACGCAACCCCGGACGGCGAGCTGCGGTTGACCGTCGACACTGGGCCTGGCGACCTACGATCAGCGGGTATCGAGCCTGCCGAATCTCGGGCGCCCTGTGTGGACGGAGGACGTGGTCATCGTCGAACTCAAGGCGCCGGTGACGCCGGCCTCGATGCGGCGTCTGAGCGCAGCGGTCTCCTGTTTCCCGGCGCGCGTCGATCGATTCTCGAAGTACGTCCACGGCGTGATGGCCACGCCGGATCTGTAGGGAGGCCCGCGAAATGGGTACGCAGCTTGACGGTGGTCCAGGACACGCGATGGGCGGTGCACATGCCGCCGGACGCGGGCAGCGTGTGGGGTGGGTCACGCTGATTGTGCTGGCTTTCGCCGGCGGCTGGCTTCTGGCCCGCGCGGGGCACGCCAATGAGATCCCCGACTCGATGGCCGCAGCTCAGGCCCCAGCGACCGCCACCGCCCTTGCGCCGACGCCTGTGCCGCTGCCGACCGCCACGCCGACTTCGCCGGAGGCCGGGGACACCCTTCCTACGCTCTATATCGACATTGCGCCAGATGACTTTGCCAAGATCGAGGCCAAGCGCGAGGACGCGCTCAAGAACTGGATCCTGCTGGCCACCAACGCAGACTTCGTCCCTGCCACGGTGCGCGTCGGCGATGGCGACCCCGTGCAGGTACAGCTTCGCCTGAAGGGCGACTGGGGTGACCATTTCGCGCACGACAAGTGGTCCTATCGTATTGAGGTACAGGGTGGCGACGCCGTGATGGGGATGCGCGTCTTTTCGATCCAGGACCCCTCGACGCGTACGTACGCCAATGAGTGGGCCTTTATGCAAGCCCTGCGGCGCGAGGATATCCTCACGGTGGGATACAGCTTCGCGCACGTCGTCCAGAACGGGAAGACGATGGGCGTCTATGCCGTGGAGGAGGGGTTTGCCAAGGAGCTCTTGGAGTCGCAGCGGCGCCGCGAGAGCGTCATCATCCGCTACAACGAGGATCTGCTGTGGGAGACCTGGGCAGCCTACGAAAACGACTTCGTCACGCCGCCGGGTATCACCGAGTTTCACGTGATCGACGAATTCGACTCGGGCGGCGTCGATGCCGATCCGACGCTTTCGGCGGCCCGCGATGCGGCTGTCGGCAAGCTGCGCGCCTGGTGGGCGGGGCAGTTGCCGGCCTCCGAGGTCTTCGATATCGACCGGATGGCGCGCTTCTGGGCGCTCGCCGACCTCTGGGGGGCGAACCACGCGCTCGATTGGCACAATCTGCGCTTCTACTACAACCCCATCACCACGCGGCTCGAACCCATCGCCTTTGATGCGCAAGCCCTGGAGGATGGCGCCGTGGCGGACGTGACGAAGCTCGCGGGCCGGCGGGAGCTTCTGGCGTATGGGGACGCCCGGTTGCGCCGCGCCTACGTCGAGGCGCTGGCGGAGTTCACGGATCCGGCGTACCTTGCGGCACTCCAAGCCGACGTCGGTGGTGGCCTCGAGGCGGTGCGCGCGAGCCTGCTTCCCGAGTTTGGCGACGTGACCGCGCCCGACGGGGGCGGGGTGCTCGACGCGCCCTGGGACGCGCTTGCCGAGCGGGCGGCCTCGCTCCGCGACTGGCTCAACCCGCCCCAGATGGTCTATGCTTACCGGCCGGCCGACGTGCCGACAGACACGCTCGTGCTCGACGTCGGGAACTTGCTGGGGCTTCCCGTGCAGATCGACGGCGTGCAGGTTGGGCCGGATTGGTATCCGGCCGCAGCCGACTGGGCCACGCCCGGCGCCGCCGGAAACGTGGTTGGCGTCGAGGACGCCGGCGAGGATCTGGTTCTCAGGGCGCTGTCGCCCGATGCGGAGTTCATGCCTTATGCGCGCCTGCGTACGTCGGTGGTGCTGCCCCCTGAGGTGGATCCGGACTCAGTCCAGCTGGTGACCCGTGTGTGGGGGCTCACGGAGACCGTGACCCGCCCGGTGATGGCGTCGTATCCCTCGATCGTGCAGGGCGCCCTTCCTCCTGCGCCCACACTCGATCAGGCGCTGGCCGCGCACCCCTACCTGAAGGTAGATGACACGGCAGCGCGGATGCTCACGATGCCGGCGGGTACCCACGCCGTGAGCGGCAGCCTGATCCTCCCGGAGGGCTACGGTCTGCGACTCGCTCCGGGCACGACCCTCCGGTTCGAGCCCGACGCCTATCTGCTGGCGCGCGGCCCGCTGCAGTTCGACGGCACCGAAGACGCCCCGATCGTGCTCGGACCATCGGAGGATCTGTGGCACGGTATCGTCGTCCATCGACGCAGGGGCGCCCTCGACGTGGGCTTACGTGACGGTCGAGAAGACGGTCGCGGTCTCGCTGCCGGGGTGGACGTTGACCGGCGGCATCACGTTCTATCAGAGCCCGATCTCGCTCGACCACTGCCGCATCCTGGGCACCCAAGCCGAGGACGGGCTGAACACGATCCGGACGACCTTCCACTTCGCCGACACGGAGTTCGCCTCGACATTCTCAGACGCGTTCGATTCGGACTTCTCACAGGGCGACATCGTGCGCTCGTCGTTCCACGACATCGGGGCTGACGGCATCGACGTCAGCGGCACGCAGATCACGGTGAGCGACGTGCGGATGGTGAATCTGGGCGACAAGGGCCTGTCCGTCGGCGAGGCCAGCCAGCTCACGGCCACCGGAGTCTCCGTTGAGGACGCCAACTTCGGCATCGCGAGCAAGGATCTGTCGCAGGTGGTGGCGCAGGACGTGACGGTGACCCGGGCGCAAGTTGCGGCCCTGGCGGCGTACATCAAGAAGCCCGCCTACGGCCCGGCGACCATTGTAGCGAACGGGGTGCAGTTCGTGGACATCCCCGACGACCGGCTTACGCTGGTACAGACCGGCAGTTGGATCGACCTCGACGGCGAACGCATCTGGGGCACCGAGGTCGACGTCGACGCGCTCTATCCTTAGGCCCGGCTGGTGCTTGGGGGTTCTTGCGTATCCCGTGGCCCGACGCGTGGCGCCTGCGTCTGTCTGAATCACGGATTAGGCCGCTCAGAAGCGGGACGATTGCACGGATTTCGCGGACGGCCTATCGATACCGGGCGGAATCCTCGCAAGTGCAGGGTGAGGACACGGACTTCGCTTCGGACCGAGTTATGTGCTCCCAAGTGCCGAGGACTGTACACGCCGTCTGCGGCGCAAGCTCCCCGGCACTCCAGACTCCCCGTCCGAATTGCTTTCCCGCCGTCCCAGGGGTAGAATCCTTCGTGTCGACGTCACGAAGGGTCATCTGGGCGGGGGACTGACATGTACAAGGATGAGATCTGGTTCAGGAAGCTGGAGGCGGCCGTCGAGGCGCAGCGGGAAGCTCTGACAGCCAAGCAGTGGACCAAGTACCGGATCGACTATGTGCTGAAGGTGGCGAACCGCATCCGGGAGTTCTCGGAGAGTTGTGAGGTCTGCCAGGGCTATCAGCACACGTTGACGCGCCTGGAGGAGGAGTTCCCCGAGCTGCCCGGATCCAAGGCTCAACGCCAGTATCAGGGGGCGCAGCTGCGCCGCATCGAGGAGCACTTTGTGGTCGCACACCGCCTGGCTCCGCCCGGCTTTTTCCTGCGAAAGTGGTTGCGGACCGGTGTCTTCGTGGGACTCGGTGCAGGACTGGTGAGCACGATCGTGACGGGCTCTCTCATCCTGCTGCCCTTGACCGCACTTGCGACGGCTGCGCTGGGAGCACTCTATGGCTGGGTAGAGGACCAGAGATTTCAGCGAGGACGACGGCTGATATAGCGGACGTGCCCGGAAGGGTCCCAAGATAGGGCGTCTAGTGAAGTGAATGCTGTGTTCGGGTCGATATCCAGGCGAGTGAATGGGGCAAGCGTGAATCGTCGGCGAGGTCGAGAGACCGCGCGAGCTGCGGCATGTCTGATGGTGGTGCTCGTGGTGCTCGGGACGCTGGCGGCGGCCCGCCCGGTTCTGGCGCAGGCCGCGGACGGCCCGCTTGGCGCCGGATCCGGCGTGGATGCGCTGCTGGCTCGATCGAACGGGCCTCCCGCCGGCCCACGTGGCGGCGGCTCAGGCACTCCTAGGCGTGGGCGATCTGGCGAGCGTCGTGGCCTTCCGGGGCTCGGACCGGCTGATCCGCTCGGTGGTCTCGCACGCCGGGGGGCTCGGGGTCTCCCCCGACGTATTGCTCGATGCCGGCGTGCCCTTCTGGCGTGCCCCGCGTGCCGTCGCGCTTGCTGCAGGGCAACCGCTCTCCTTGACACACGGAGTCAACACCTGTCTGCCCTATCCTATCAAGGCTGTGGCGCTCTCGCCCCAGCCGATGGTGCGAGGACAGACGGCATTCCTGATGATCGAGACGGATGGGGTGGCCTTTTGCCACGTTGAAGCGCTCGGTCAGAGCGAGCCGTGCTATCGCGATGGCGATTCCCGGCTTTACGTGCCGGTGGGCGTCTCCGCGCTTGTCGATCCGGGGACCTATCCGCTGGACGTGCAGTTAGTCTCCGGCGCGAACGAAGTCGACTTCTCCTTGACGATTGACGTGACGCCCGGGAGCTACGGCTATCAGGTCATCGCAGCTACGCCGCAGCTGGCGCCACTGATGGACCCTGAGGTGATGGCCGCCGCGGAGGCCTATCTGGTCCCGTGGCGGGCGATCCGGTCGCCGCAGCGCCTCTGGGACCTGCCGCTCTCCGCCCCGCTGCAGAGCTTGCCGCCGGTCTCTGCGGATTACGGGGGACGGCGCTCCTATGGCGGCATGGTGGACGGATACCACAGTGGCGTCGATTACCCGGCGGCGACGGGGCTGCCGGTCCTGGCGCCCGCCGACGGCGTGGTCGTGTTGGCGGAGACCTTGACGACGCGCGGGAACGCGGTCCTGCTGGACCACGGCGGGGGGCTGGTGACGGGATATTGGCATTTGTCGCGGATCGACGTTCAGGTAGGGGACTACGTCAAGCGGGGGCAGTCTTTTGCGGCGGTGGGCAGCACGGGGCTCTCAACCGGCTCGCACCTGCACTGGGAGGTGTGGGCCAATGGTGTTTCGGTGGACGGCAAGCAGTGGCTGCGGGAAGACGCCACCGGCGGGGTCCCGCTCTCGCCGCTGCCGGTGTCGCCGCCGGTTCCGGTGCAGTAGAAAGGGGGTAGTACGATGTGTGGACGGTTCACCCTTTGGGTGCAGTTTGGCGATCTTCTGAAGGCGTTTCCCGACTTTGAGTTTCCGGGCGCGCTTCCGCCCCGGTATAACATCGCTCCGACGCAGGATGTCGCAGCGGTTCCGAACGACGGTCTGAACACGGTCAATCTCTTCCATTGGGGCCTCGTCCCGTTCTGGGCCAAGGATCCCTCGATTGGGGCGCGGCTGATCAACGCGCGATCGGAGACGGCCTCCGAGAAGCCGGCCTTCCGGGCCGCGTACCGGCGCCGCCGCTGCCTGATCTTGGCCGATGGTTTCTATGAGTGGCGGAGCGAGCCCGGCAGCCGGACGAAGACGCCGATGTACGTGCGGCTGGCTTCGGGCGAGCCCTTCGCCTTTGCGGGATTGTGGGAGATCTGGCGTCCCGACGATACTCCCTTGATGTCGTGCACGATTCTCACCACCCAGCCGAACGAGCTGGTGTCGCCGATCCACAATCGCATGCCCGTCATCCTGCCGCGCGAGGCCTACGATCGCTGGCTTGACCCAACCGAGGTGCGGTCCGGCGCGCTGGATGACCTGCTGGTGCCGTATCCGGCGGAGGCGATGACGGCCTACCCGGTGTCGACGTTTGTGAACAGCCCGGCGAACGACGCGCCCCAGGCGATTGTGCCTGCGGCCTGAGGCCGCGCGCGAAAGACCTTTGAGCTTGCCGGTTTGGCAAGGTCCGCCCTAGGAAAAAGCCCAAGGATCTCATTCTTTCTCCAACACAGGTGACCTATGACCGATGACGCCCTGACCTACGCCCACGAACACGGGGAGCGATTCCTTGACGAGCTCAAGGCCTTCCTTCGCATCCCGAGCATCAGCGCGCAGCCGGCCCATGCAGGCGACGTCAACACGGCGGCGCGCTGGCTGCGCGACCAGCTCCTTGCGGCGGGCTTCCCCCGTGCAGAAGTGATGGCCACGCCGGGCCACCCCATCGTCTTCGCCGAGTGGTCGGCCGCGGGGCCCAATGCGCCCACGGTCCTGATCTACGGCCACTACGACGTGCAGCCGCCGGATCCCATCTCGGAGTGGACCTCACCGCCCTTTGAGCCAACGGTGCGGGGTGACAGCCTCTTTGCCCGCGGTGCAGCGGACGACAAAGGCCAGGCGTTTATTCACGTGAAGGCGGTCGAGGCCTATCACGCGACCACCGGGACCCCGCCCGTCAATGTGAAATGCATCTTCGAGGGTGAGGAGGAGATCGGGAGCCCGAGCCTTGCGCCCTTCGTGGAGAGCCATCGCGATCTGCTCGCAGCGGACGTCGCCGTCATCTCGGATTCCCACATCCTGGGACCGGATATGCCCAGCATCGTCTATGCCCTGCGGGGGCTGGCCTACCTCGAGGTCGAGGTGACCGGGCCGGCCTTCGATCTCCACTCGGGCATCTACGGTGGTGCGGTCAACAACCCGCTGAACGCGCTCTGCCGGATGATCGCGCAGTTGCAGGACGCCGGCGGGCGCATCACGATCCCCGGTTTCTACGACAGCGTCAGGGATCTGGCGCCCGACGAGCGGCGCGAGTTGGCCAAGATCCCGTTCGATCGCGAGACGTGGTTGGCGGAGGCGGGCGTCCCGACCGACTGGGGCGAGGCGGAGTACACGATCGTCGAGCGGACCACGGCGCGGCCGACGCTGGACGTCAACGGCATCTGGGGGGGATATATGGAGCCGGGAGCCAAGACCGTGCTGCCCGGCAAGGCGCACGCCAAGTTGTCGATGCGGCTTGTGCCCGACCAGGACCCCGAGGAGATTGCCCGGCTGGCAACGGCCTACCTGCACGAGATCGCCCCGCCCTCGGTCTCGATCGAGGTCCGTAATCTGCATGGCGGTGCCGGCGCGATTGTGGACCGCGACAGCCCGGCGATGCGGGTGGCGTTCGACGCCTATGCCGAGACCTTCGGTGTCGAGCCTATCTTCGTGCGCGAGGGGGGCTCGATCCCGGTCGTGGCCACGTTCCGGGCCGAGTTGGGCATTGAGACCATCCTGATGGGCTTCGGGCTTCCCGACGACCGCCTCCATTCCCCCAACGAGAAGCTGCACCTGCCGAATTTCACGCGGGGCATCGATACGATGATCCGCTTTCTCGCCCTTCTGTCGCGATGAGGGGCTGACATCAGGTGAAACCGTTCGCCAGGCGGCCTGTGCTCGTTCTCAGTCTGGTGCTCTGCGCGTTGCTCGCGTCGAGCCTCGCCTGCGGAGTTCCCTCGCTGCCTGAGTCGCTCCGGACGGCGACTGCGCCACCGCGCACCTCGACGCCGAGAGCCTCCGCCACTGTGCCTCCGGCCACGGCCGTACCTGCAGCAACCGCTACCCCCCGGCCCGCAGCCACCTTCACGCCCACGACGTCGCCCTCGCCTACGCCGACACCTGAGGCCGATCCCCAGTTGACCGCCACCGGTTTCCATCTCTTCCCCTGGCCGCTCTATGCCGGCGACCTCCTCTCGGTGGACGTGGATCCGGTGCTCGCCGGTGCCGATGGTGACACAACCGTGGCGCTGATGTTGGGTGATGGCACGGATTTCACGGCCAACGTCGAGCTTTCCGGACTGGATAACGTGGAGCGCGCCCGCTTCTATTGGATTGCGCAGATGCCCGAGACGGCGACGACTGAGGCGCTGACGTTGACGCTCCAGCTCCCGAAGAACGTCATCGATGACAATCTCGAGAACAACCGCCTGGCGCTGACGGTCCCACTCCTGGCGCGCGCAGCGCTTCCTCCTCCCGAGCCGGACACCACATGGGCGATCACCGAGACGCAGGGGTTCCGGCTGCATTACCTGACCGACTCGGCAGCGGCGCGCGACCTTGACCAGATTGTGCTTCAGGCACAACAGGCCTACGCAGATGTCTCGGCGCGCCTGGGCCCGGCAGACGAGGCAGTGGAGATCTACCTTCTGGACCGCGTGTTGGGTCAGGGGGGATATGCTTCGTCGGACTGGGTGGCGATCTCTTACGTGGATCGACAGTACTCGCCGACGTCCCTGGGCACGGTGCTGCGACACGAGTTGACGCACCGGCTCGATAAGGGCATCGGCTGTGAAGGGGCTCCCTCGATGTTTCGCGAGGGACTGGCGGTCTATGTCGCGGGCGGGCATTACCGGCCCGAACCGCTGCGAGAGAAGGCAGCCGCGCTGCTCTCGTCGCCGCGCTATGTGTCCCTGTCCGCCCTGGTCGACGATTTCTACACCCATCAGCACGAGGTCGGCTATCTGGAGGCCGGCGCGGTCGTGCAGTATATCGTGTCGCAGTACGGGTGGGACGAGCTGCCGCGTATCTGCGCTGCTTCTGCGGACGTGAAGGATGGGGACGACGTGGCGCGATGGCAGGCGATGGTGACTGCGCTGGGCCTGCCCGACACGGCAGCGTTGGAGGCCAATTGGCAGGCGTGGCTTGGGGAGGCGTCGGTGACACCGGAGAGCGAGACGCTGCTCAACCTCGAGTTTCGCCTGATGGATGACATGCGCGCGTACCAGTTGGCCTATGATCCATCGGCGCACTTCCTGGAGGGCATCCTCTTCAGCCCCGCCGAGGGGGAGCGTCTGGGGATCGTGGCCGACTTTGTTCGGAGGCCGCGTGAGCCTGAGCCGGTCGCCATCGAGCTCGTGTTGGCACTGGGGCAGGATACCCTGGCACAGCGGGACAGCGTACTGCTGGGGATGTTGTTGGATGACGTGGACATTGCGCTGGCCGGCAACCCGGATGGTGCGCCGATCGTCGGGGACGCCGTCCGAATCACGTCGCTGTCGCTGGCCCGCGGGTGGGAGCCCTATGGGCTGATCCCCGAGGCCCCCGGACGCTATGGTCTGCTGGTCCTGAACCGCGACGCGTGGCCCCAGCGGGCGGCGTTCGAGGCGCAGCACCTCGCGGACATCTGGCGGCTCACCAGCCCGCGGTTCGGCGATTGACGAGGAGAGACGACCCATGGCCGATTTGACAACGTCCAGCATCATCTTCACCGAAACGCCCCTTGGATTGGTATGGCTGTGGGCGACCGACCAGGGTCTCTGCGGCGCCGGCTTTGGGGACAGCGTGGGGCACCCGATCCTGCGCCGGATGGCGCGCTTTGGCGTCGCGTCCCCCGACCCCGCGCGCACCGACCTGCTCGTGGAAGCCAGGTCCCAACTCTTCGCCTACTTCAACTGGCGCCGGGAGACTTTCGACCTCCCGCTGGACCTGCGCGGCACGCCGTTTCAGCAGAGGGTATGGGAGCAACTGCGCGGGATCGGCTACGCCGAGACCTCCACCTACGGCACCATCGCTACGCTCCTGAACACGCCCCACGCCTCACAGGCTGTCGGGCAGGCTGTCGGCGCGAACCCCGTTGCCATCTTCGTGCCGTGCCACCGTGTCATCGGCGCGGACGGGGCGCTTCTCGGCTACGCCGGCGGGGTCGAGCGCAAGGCCGTGCTGCTGGAGCTGGAGCAGGCAGGGCTGCAGATGCGGATGCAGTTGCGGCTGTGGTGAAAGACAGTTGGGTGTTGTCAGTTACCGGTTGTCAGTTGGCTCCGGGCATGGGCTACCGGCCCGGCTCTAGCGCCACGAAGATCGCGTCCGCACCATCCGGAGCGCTGACCCGCCAGCGCGCCATCGTGTCCAGCCAATAGGCTCCGGTGCGGAGCCAGACGGTCGAGCCTGCCTGGGGTGTGGCAAACCGGTGCACCTCGATCAGCAAGTCCCCCTCCCGCAAAGCGTTGGGCGCCACGCCCAACCCGTCGTCCACGCCGAGCGAGGTGCCGTCTGACGCGAGGAGGTGGCCCATGACTGAGAAGGGGCGGTCCGTGGGAGCGGAGGTCACGCGCCACCACGTCTCCACCTCCAGCGTCTCGCCCTCCGGATAGGCTCTGGCGCCGAGGAAGGCCAGCGGCCCGTCCAGCGCGACCGGCAGCGACGCGGCCCGCGACCGGCTGACCTCGGCCAGGGAAGCATCGGCCCGACCCGTTCGGGCCGTGACCTGCGGTGGGGCAGGGGCACCCCTGTCGGATCGAAAGATGGCGAACGCCGGGTCGAAGCGATAGGCCCGCTGGCGATAGGTGATCTGTGTCTCGCCGAGCCGCCGCGCCAGGAAGGGCTCGGTCGCCTGGGGAGCGGTCAGATGCAGCCGGGCTCGCAACGTGTCGTCCAGCAACGCTCCGTGAACCACGGTGGCCCCAGGATCGCGCCCACTGCCGGGGAGGACCCAAGTGCGGGTGCAGTCGAACGCCAGCACGCGGTCCGGAGGCGCGCCGAATCCCGCCTCGATGGCCTCCTTGTCAAGGGGTGCGATGGGCTGTGTACACTCCGCTACCCAGGCCGTCTCGACTTCCTGCGGCGTAACGTCGTAATAGAAGAGCGCACCGGCTACACGCGCGTCGGGCTCGCGCCATCTGAACCAGTCGTACATCTCCGGGTCGGCCGTGGGGATCCCGTCCAGCGGCGTGGCGCTGATGACGTAGGCGCCGGGCTGTGGCGCGAAGCGCGACGGAAAGAGTGCGGGCGTGTCGCCACCGAGCGGCGGGAGTGGTGTGTAGCGGACGCCGTAGAGGGCAGGATCGTAGAAGATGAAGGCAGCGAGCTTCACCGGGCCGGTCCCCTGTGCTTTCTGGAAGCGCGCCAGTGCCTTGTAGCCCTGGCCCCAGTCGGTGTTGGAGTCCGCTAAGTAGCGCCACCCCTGATCGGCGCCGCCGCCGGCGACATTGAAGAAGGCGATGAGGTCCGGCGTCCGGCTGAGCGTCGCACTCCCCTGGCCAAGGACGCAGACGATCGCCAGGATGGGCAGCAGGCCGAAGGCCTGCGACCGGGAGCCCGGGCGGAGGAACCGGCTTCGGCGGCCCAGGGCAGCGCCCGCCGCCAGGTAGCCCAGCGGCAGCAGCGGCAGGAGGTGGCGGTAACCGATGTTGAGGGGACTTGCGATGGACGCGACGACGTAGACCGCGGCAAACAACACCGCCGGAAGCCCATTGAGGCTGAGCTGTCTCCGTCGCACGGCACCGGCCAGCAGCCCGCCCACACCCACGGCCATCGCGATCAGGCCGGCTATAGGGTGTCTTGAGCAGGAATGCGACCGGAAAATACGCAGGCCAGCCGTAGGTGCTGTTCTCCCCGAGCAGGAAGGCCTGGTGTCCTCCCTCGCTGTGGGCAAGAAGCCGCAGAATCGGGATGGCGTGAGCGGCGGCGGGGACCGGGAAGGGGAGCCCCGGCACAAAGCCCACTTGGAAGCCGTAGATGGCCCAGAAGACGATGGCGCACGCCGCCAGCACGGCGAGGCCGCCGCGGAAGAGCCGCCTGCGGCGCCTGGGCGGGGAGACCGCCAGTGCGATCAGCCCCGCCAGCCCGAGCGCCGGGCCGAGCAGCAGTGCGGTCAGTTTGGTGGCGAGCGCGAAGCCCAGAAGGGCTCCCGTGACCAGGGCGGACCGCCACGTGGGTCGCTTCAGGAAGTGCGTGCCCTGCCACAGTGAGAGCAGGATCAGTGCTGTGGCACCCATGTCCGTGGTCGCGACGGCGCTGTGGGCCAGCAAGTTGGGATCGAACGCGGCCAGGGCCACGGCAAAGAGCGCACCCGACGTGCCCGCGATCTCGCGTGCCCACCGGTAGAGCGCCGCCAGCAGCAGCACGCCGAGAAGTGAGGCCATCGCCCGTGCCGGGAAGAGCCACCCGTCGACCGGCGTGTGGGGGTAGAGCAATTGCTGCGCCATCTGAAGCAGCGGCAGGCTTTCCGTCGTCGGTTTAGCTGCCTCCTGCCAGGCGGGGAGCGTCGTCGGGTCAGCCAGGTCCTTCAGCGGTAGCAGCGGGATCGCCAGCCACAGTTTCACCAGCGGCGGATGCTCCTCGATCAGGCGATAGTCGCCGGTCCGCCAGATCGTGTAGCCGCTGGCCACGTGCAGCCCCTCGTCGACCGTCATCGACGTCGCACCGGCGACCGCCAGGGCCTGGCCGAGGAAACACCACAGAGCGACCAGGGCCAGCCACCGGCCGGCCCCGGCAAGGCGTCCTGTGGCGATACGACCCCCCATCACACGGCTAGGGCTCCGGCACGACAGGACCCGGGAGCAGTGTCGCGGCCTTGGAGGACTGGAGGGTCATCATCTCGTTTGTGGAGAGCGTCAGTTGGATCAGATCACCGGCCACCGTGTCGCACGTCGTGCCGTCCGGCCGCCGTGAGAGGATGGCAAAGACGATCGCTTTGTCGGTGGGCAGTCCGGAGATGACCACCTGGTGCTGCGTCGACGTCGACGTGATGTCGATCGGTGTCATGTAGGTCGGGGTAGGGGGACGGAAGGCGGCCACTATCGGGAGGTAAGTCGTGTAGGTCATCGACTCGGTGGGCGTTACCACAGCCGCCGGCTCGTAGATGGCGTACCAGACCTGGGTAGGGGCGGCGGCACCCGTCTCCCAGTTGATGGTGACACTGTTGCCGTTCACCTGGGTCGTGACGTTGGAGATGAAGTCCGACGGATACCACGAGGCCGGCGCAGGGAGCGTGGCATCAGGGAATGGCGTCTGGACGAGCGACCCGTAGTCCCAGTAGGCCGACTGCGAGGGGCCGGAGTCGGGACGGGCGTAGGTCCAAACCGAAATGGTCGTGGCGGCAGCCTCCGCCGTCACGCTGATGGGCGCCCAGGTCAGCGCGGGCTGGTGGGACTCGGCAGACCATACCGTGGTACTCGGGAAGCTTGCCACGTAGGGATCGGGACAGGGAGAGGCGCCATCGGGAGGGCAGTTCTCCAGAGGATTGCCGCTGGGCTGGGTGATGATCCAACCGGCCCGGTCGATGGCGACCTTGGCGTGGTAGTTTGCCGTGTCGTTGCGGTTGTAGATCTCGAAAGTGTAGAGCGTGCACGGTATCACGTTGTGCACCGGCTGGTAGATACCCGCGGCGAACAGGCCTCCCCAGCGGATGTAGCCCTGCGAGCTATTGTTGGGCGCGCCCACGGTGCTGTTGTGACAGTGGCCATCCACCGGCACCGGATAGCACTGGTTGTGGTACGAGATGCCGCCGTCGATGTACTCGGGGATGGCGGTGTAATCCGCCCACCACTCGAACCACATCCCGGCGACGTAGTGGTTCTTTGGCCTGAAGTAGAAGCCGAGCTGGTCCATATCGCCGTTGGTGAGCAGATTCGTGGCGCCGGTCGAGTGGATGGCGACGCCGCCGTTGGTACCGGGATCCGGGTCGATCATGGTGGCTGGGCCGTCGACCGGCTGGGCCAGTGTCGTGCCGCCGGCCGAAAGGGCGATGATCGTGAGCAGAGCTATGAGGATAGCTGAGACTACGCTCCTGTGCATGGGTGGTGATCCTCCGTCAAGGTGTTTGGGGGCGTGCCCCCTTGGCGACATTATACCTGAAGGCCATGGGCATACTAGCGAAGGGCCTCGATCGCGACTGCCTACCCGGCGCGGGACCTTCCGGGTTGCCCAGGTGTGACCTTAGGGCGTGGGCATCACCGCATAGCAGCCCAGAAGGTAACGGCCGTCGTCTACTTGCGAATCACCTTGAACGCCGGCGTGCCGTCCGGATGGAGGATGACCACGTTCGGGTATGACGTCCGTGAGCATGTGAGGCCGCACGACGAAGAGACCGTGGTCGAGCTCCTCGTAGAGCTCCTCGGCGTTGCCCGTCCTGTACTTGTCGCCCCACGCCGTGAGTTTCTCCGAGAGCCTGTCACCGTAGGGCGCGTGAGTTGCCTGGAAGGCAGCCGGATCGTAGCGTTCGAAGAAGACGGCGAAGATGTGCGGCTGGCTGATCCAGTCGGTGAGGACGATCGTGTCGACTTCGTCCTCGTGCGCCATCACGTAGTCCATCGCCTCGCGGATGCCGTATTCATAGGCGCGTGCGGACTGGATCGGGTAGACCGTGAAATAGGCGTGCAGCACCATCCCCGCGTTCCACAACAGCGTTCCCACAACGAGTCCCGACAGGACGGCGCGAAGCCGCACGTGTCGCCAAGGCCGCTGCACCACCAGGGCCAGCCCCAAGCCCGACAGCACGGCCCACGCGCCCACGCCGGCGATGCCCCGCATCGAGTTCGGCGACCCCATATCCTGGCGCGTCAGGGCGGGCGGCACCGCGCTCACGGCGAGCCACGCCAACAGCAGCAATCCGGCCCGACGATCGCGCCGCGCGCGGAAAGCGTTCACCAGCCCCAGCGGCACCAGCAGCGCCTCGATCCAATAGAGCTGACCGTAACCCTGAATATGGTGGATCGGCGAGGCATCCCCGGTCAGGAAGAGGTACTGCGGCGAGAAGTGGCCCAGCCACTGCCGCACCGCCAACCAGCCGCCGTTCGCCTGGGGGTCGGCCATAACGGAAATGGCGTTGAGCCGGTTCCAGGTCACGGGGTTGGTGACGATGGCGACCGCCAGCGGGACGGCGACCACGACGACGACCGCGATGGCGGCTGCGCCCCATTGTGGGCTCTTCCGGAGGGCGCTGAAGAAGATCAAGCCAATCGCTACCACCAGCAGCGGGGTGAGGGCCTGCGCGACCGTATAGGTGTAGAGCGATAGACCGAAGACCAGTCCGGCGCCCAGCAAGAGCACGGGACGGCGTGTTCTATACCACCGCCACGCCAGGACCAGGCCGCCGATGATGGTAGGCAGCAGCGGCCCGGAGGCCTCGACGCCAAGCCTCGAGAAGCCGACGTGCCACGAGGAGAGCGTGAGCATCAGCGCCGCCGCTACCCCAACGCGGCGGTCGAAGAGATCGCTTGCCAGGCGATATACCAGCACGATCGAGAGCCATCCCCAGAATGCCGCCATCGAACGGATGGCCGTGATCGTCAGGCCGTAGATGGCAACGAAAGGCACGGCGCTGTAGATGGTGGCGGGGCGCCGGTAGTCGTTGAAGGCGCGGAAGGTGATCGGCCAGGGCTGGCCCCACTCGTCGTGCCCCGTGCGCAGGATGGCGTAGGCCTCGTAGGCGTGGAGTGCCTCGTCGACGTTGAAGGGAGGCGGCGTGCGCTCCAGACCGATGAAGCGCAGCGCCGCTGCCAGCAGCAGGATGGCGACGATGGCCAGGCGGTGCAAGTGACCCTTGCGAAGGTGCGGAAACCTTCGCAAGGGTGTCTGAATCACGGATTCAGCCGATTGCACGGATTTCACGGCTTGTGTTTGGCATAGGACGAGGCCGGCAATCGACGTGCCATACAATCACACGGGCCTCCTGTCGCCGTAGACCCTCGACGGGACGCCATCTTTGGTGTCCGGGTATGCGCGCCGGTTCAGCCAGCCCTCACCGCCCTATCGTGACATTTGCCAGCCCGACCTCCGTCGCACCGAGCTGCGGCCCGCCGGTGACCGGCCATCGCTCCAGGGAGTCGAGCCAATAGACGCCTGCCGTCATCGTGGCGTCGCCGGGCGCGACGCCCGGTGGGATCTGCAGCACGTGGCGTTGGATGATGACGTCGCCCGCGCGCCACATCTCGGCAGGCACTGCAAGGCCGTCGCCGACGGCGATCGGCGCCATCCCCGGGGGCGCCAAGGTGAAGCATCAGGGAGAGCGGTCGATCGGGCACCTCGTTCACCTGCCACCACGTCTCGACGTCGAGCGTCTCACCGGGCGCCACGGCCGGCGACGCCAACGTGTACCCCAGGAGGGTCACCGGCCCGAACGGGATCGGGGCCGGCAGCACGACCTCGGGCTGCCCCATCGTCGCAGGCTGCGCGTAGATGTCAAACGGCGGCAGCAGCCCCGGCTCCCGCTGCCGGTAGCTGAGGGTCGCGCCGCTACCGGCGAGGTGCTGTGACACAAAGCTATCCCCTGTGACGGCACCGTGAACCACGTACCACCCTGCCTCGCTCCCGCCGGTGGGCTGGATCCAACCGCCGGTGCAGTCAAAGCCGATCTCGCGCAGGCCGGTCCGCCCGAAGCCCTCCGCGAGCACCTGCTGCGTCAGCGGCGCGACCGGCTGTGTACACTGCGCCACCCACGTGGGCTCGGTCGCGCTCGGTGCCACGTCATAGACCAGCAGCCCATACCCGGGCTGCGCGATGGGCTCCCGCTGCCGAAACCACGCGTAGAGGTCCGGGTTGGCGACCATAACGCCCTCCAGCGGCGTGGCACTGATCGCGTAGACGCCGGGTGCCGGGTCGAATCGCCGGGGGAAGGTGGCGGATCCACCGCCCGCCGGCGGCAGCGGGGTGTAGTCGATGCCGTAGGCCGCCGGATCGATCCACGTGTAGTAGCTCAAGCTCACATGGTCGATGCCCTCCCCGCGCATCCACGTTGCCAGCGCCTTGAATGATTGCCCCCAATCCACGTTGGAGTCGACCAGGGAGCGATAGCCCTCGCGCGGGCCGCCCACGAGTTCGTTGAAGTAGGCGAGGCCGAACGGAAAGACCGTCGCCGTCTCGACGGCCTGCCACGAGATCAGGGCGATGACCGCGAGGACCGCAAGCCGCGGCTCGGACCGCGGGCGTCTCGCCCGCTCCGCGCCGCGCAACGAGGCGCCGCATGCCGCCGCCGTGCGGCGCTCGCCTGCGCGGCGCGGATGCGGGCGAGACGCCCGCGGTCCAGCGGATTCCGTCCATCACTTGCCCCACCAAGGCGGCGATGGCGACGTAACCGAAGGGGAAGATGGGCAGCAGGTGGCGGTAGCCGATGTTCATCCCGCTGAGCGCCGAGGTGCCAAAGTGGACGAGCGGGTAGAGCCACAGGCCCGGCATCGCCAGCAGGCGGCGTGGGCGCGCCAGCCACGCGACCCCGGCGCCGACAAAGAGTGCCAGCAGCGGCAGCGGCGTCTTGACGGCGAGGGCGAAGGGGAAATACCACCACCACCCGCCCTGGCGCACCTCACCCAGGAGGAAGGCCGTCCGCTGTTTCTCGCTGAGGATGAGGCCCACCATTTTCGCGTGTGCCACCAGCGGCAGTCGCAGGTTTCCCCACGGTGAGGGCTCCAGCCGGAAGCCGTACGTCGCCCAGAGCACGGCGAAGCTCACGAGCAGGACCAGACCGCAGTCGCGTGCCCAACCCTGCAATGCCTTCACGGCGCTCAAGCGGTTCGCCGTCTTGGGTAGCCCAGCGCCACGCCAACAGCGCGAAGATCACCGGCACCAGCAACACGCCCGAGCCCTTGGATGCCAGCGCGGCGCCCAGCGCTGCACCCGCGCCGAGGATCCGGGCCGTGGACCGCCTTCCCTGCGTCACCAGGTAGACCGCAGCAAAGGTGAAGAGTGCCACGCCGAGGTCCGTCGTGGCGAGTTGGCCGTGGGCCACTATCGCCGGGTCGAAGACCATCACCGCGACGGCAGCGAGCGCGCCGGTCCGGCCAAACGCCTCCCGCGCCCACCGGGCCACCAGCGCCATCAGCGCAACGCTCAGCAGCATCGTGGGGACGCGGGTCACGAAGGCCTGGCGGTCGACGGGTCCCAGCAGCGGCCACAGGTTGCGCACGAAGACCACGAAATCCTGGTGCCACCCCGGCACCGTCGCCGGGTCGGGGTGCTCGGGCTGGAGCAGCAGCGGCAGGGCTGCCAGCATGTTCAGCAGCGGCGGGTGCCGGTGTTCGCTCAGCGCCCAGGTGTCGCCCGTGGTGAGCATGATGTAGCCATGCGCCACGTGCGGGGGTTCGTCCGAGGTCAGCGATAGGGCCAGCGACCCGAAGGTCAATTGGGCGAAGAAGCCGAGCATCAGCACAAGGATCGCGGCCTGAGCGCCCAACGCAGGAGAACGTCCGGGCCCCTTCCGATGGCTCTGGGCGCTGCCGCGCCTGCGTGGCTGTGAGTCGTCCATCGATCGCCTACGGCTCGGATTTCAGGGCGACCGTGATGCTGTCGCCGCCGCCGGTCGTGGGCCAGCGCTCGAGCGTGTCCAACCAGTAGCCGCCGATCTGGAGCGAGATCGCCTCGCCCTGCGGCGGCCCGCCGGCCGGCTCGAACCGGTGCGTCTGCACGATGACGTCGCCGACCTGCCATTGGTCGATCGGGAAGCCCATCCCGTCGCCAACGGCCAGCGTCGCCCATCCGGGCCGACGAGGTGCGCCATCAGCGAGAGCGGGCGCGCGGGGAGGTCGACCACCCGCCAGTAGGTTTGGATCTGCAGCACGTCGGGCGTCCCTGCTGCGGAGGCTCCGACTCGTCGTGCCCAGGAAGGTCAGCGGGCCGATCAGGGTGTCCCCGACGGGTGCCGGCGCCTCAGGGCGCACGTCATCCGCGGAGACGCTTCGCACGATCGCCTGAGTGTCTCCATCGGCGTTGCGCAGGGTCAGCAACGGGTCGCCCACGTCCGGCGTCGGCAGGTCGGGCGGCAGCACGATCAGGCCCGGCGTCTCCGATGCGGGGATGACGAACGCCTGGTCGCAGGCCGGCTGCACCACGCGCAGTTCGGGCACGCCCACGCGGCGGCGGATTGTCATCGGCGCTGATAGCCTGCGTGCAAAGCTCCGCCCAGGCGGGCGCCGGTCGTCCTCCACCTGATAGAGGAAGAGCGCGTTGCCCAGCTTCGCGACCGGCGTCCGATCGCGGAACCACGCGAACGTGTTCAGATCGGGGGCGTAGGGGCCCTGCAGCACCGTCGCACCGATGGCGTAGAGTCCCGGCGCAGGATGCCACGGGTCGAACGACACCGCGCGCGGATCCGGTGGGAGCCAGTCGGCCTCAATGCCGTAGGTGTCGGGCCGCGCCGGGCTGTAGTGCGCGTAGGCGACGTGCGAGATGCCGTGCGCCGCCATCCACGCCTTCAGATCCCACAGATTCTGGCCCCAGTCGAGGTTCGAGTCGACCAGGGCGCGGTAGCCGTTGGCGGGCCCGCCCGCGATCTCGTTGAAGAAGGTGAGGGGGTAGGGGAGCGTGGCCAGCGTTCCGACCGCGAGCCAGAGGAGCAGCCCTGCAAGGACGACCCTCGGTGCCACTGAAGGAAGCGTCCACGCTGAGACCTTTGAGGTTTCCTGCTCTAGCAGACGCCTGCTAGAGACGTAAACCTCAAAGGTCTTCTCCGTTATACTGCCGATCGCGATGTAGAGGAACGGGAGAACAGGCAGCAGGTGGCGATAGCCGATGTCCACGGTGCTGAAGAGGCTCGCGCCGGCGTAGAGCACGGGAAAGATCCCGATCGTGGTCGCGGCTAACCAGGAGGACATGTCAGTGCTTGTGCCTGTAGCTTGTCGGACCGCGGGCGTCTCGCCCGGCACTGCGCCGATGGCCGCGTGCACATGCGGGCGAGACGCCCGCGGTCCGGTTAAGCGATGTGCCGGACGTACATTGTCCAAGCGCCGTTCGTAGTCACCGCTTTAGCGGTTCCGACGATGGCGGCCACCAATCGCCAGCAACAGCACCGGCAGGGGCGTCTTCAGGACGAAGGCCAGCGGGAAGTACCACCACCACCCCTGCGTGCTTACCCGACCCAGGGCGAAGGCCGGATGGCCCAGCTCGTAGTGGGTGTCGAGCGAGCGGAAGATCTCGATGTGCGTGGGAGCGGGTACCGGCAGGGGAAACCCCTCAATCCTTCCGACCTGGAAGCCGTACCCGGCCCAGATCACCAGCGCCGCGATCCCCAATACCGCCCCCACGTGCCGTGTCGCGGCGCGAAGGGTCGAACCAGCGCGCCGGTGTGCCTCCCACGCGTGCAGAACGAGGATCAGGACGACGACCGGGACCAGCATCAACGCCGAGACCTTGGTGATCTGTGCGAGGCCCAGCAGAACCCCGGTGCCCAGAAGGGCGCGACGCCGGGCGGGCCTGAGCGGCTCGGTGACGTACCGGTAGAGCGCATAGAGCGTGGCCACGATGAACAGCACCGCTGCGGCGTCGGTCGTGATCAGCGCGTTGTGGGCGATCACGTTGGGGTCGAGCGCAAAGAGCCCGAGCGCCAGCAGCGCGGCGCGTCGCCCGCCAAGGTCGCGCGCCCAACGGAAGACGAGGGCGGCAGTGAGCGTGCCGAGCAGCAGGATGGGCACGCGGCCCGCGGTCGCGATACGCCGTGGGCTGGGGTAGGCCCAGACGACGGCGTCGGTGATCGCGGACAGGCTGCTCACCTCCCAGCCGTCCACCGCCCTGGGGTCGGGCAGATCGTGCTGGAGGAGCAGCGGCGCCGCCGCGAGCACGTTGGCCAGCGGTGGATGGATGTGCACCGGCTGAAGCCGGAAGTCGCCGGTCCGCAGTGTGGCGTAGCCGATGGCGAGGTGGGGCCCTTCGTCGAACGTGATCGACGCCCGCACGACCTGGGCCATGCCCAGCGCGAAGGCCACGAGGAGGAGCAAGACAGTGAGCTCCCCGGCGAGCCGGCGACCCCGAGCGCCGGTCATGGCAGGATCTGGATCGCGGTCAGCCCGGCTGCCGCGTCCCCGTTCCGGACCGGCACCTGCGCCCCCGACCCGTCCTCGATGCCCACGATCAGGTGGTAGGTGCCGGGCGGCGTGACCGGGTTGAGGTTCACGTCGTAGTGCGCCTCCACGATCGTCGTCGCATCCCAGTCCTCGGGCGGATCGCGATGGAAGACGGTCGGCGGTCGCTGGAGCTCGCCGCCCCAGACCCCGCCCTGGTCGTCCACCAGGCGGACGAAGGGTGTGAAGTCGCCGGGCGCGGGCGCATCGCCCCAGCGCTGCCAATAGGTCGTGACGTGGATCCAGTTGCTCGGCGGATGGAGCAGGTCGTCGGTGGGCTGCAGCGCCTGCGTGTCGACCGCGTAGCCGACGAGTGCGAGGCCGTTCGCGAAGCCGGCCTCGACCGGCGTTGCGCTCTCGGGCAACCGGTCGTGGCGCCACTGCACGCTGAAGCCGAGGACCGCGATCTGCCCGTCGTTGGGGTAGACGCCCGTGATCTGGGGGTAGAGCAGCCCGGCGGCATCGCGGAGGCGGTTCTGGGGCGCCATCGCCTGATCCTGGTGCAGCACCAGCCACAGCGTGTGCACCTGATTCTGGTTCTCCAGCACGTCCTGATAGAAGGGCTCGGGCTGATACGCGTCGCCCTGGAACCGGACGACGGGCAGCGAGCCGACTTCATAGCGCTTGATCGCCCGGTCGACGTAGTGCGCGTAGGCGATGACCATATCATCGGGCGCCGCGTGGCCCTCAATATAGGCCACGGCTGCCCGGAAGTCCGTGCGCTGGTAGTAGGGATCTGTGAGGATGCGGACGTTCACCCAGCCGTTGAGGACGACCAGTCCGGCCAGCCCGAGCCAGCCAAGCGGGCGCCACCACGTTCCCAGTTGATCGACCGCCAACCCGAACGCCAGCGTCACCATCAGGAACGTGGCGCTCAGGTACTTCGGCGAAAAGACCGGCACAAAGTATGAGATCGGATAGAAGATGGCCACCGGCAGGACCATCAGACCGGCGACCCAGAGCGCGCGGCGCCAGCCAGTGCGCCAGGCCCGCACGAGTCCCAGGGCGAGCGCCACGCCGGCAAAGGCCATCAACGGCCAGAGATGCGGCACGTAGATCCGGGATACCCGCAAGATGTACTCCGAGGCCAGCTCCTGGAGCATATACTTGAGTTCGACGAAGCCCTTGCTGATGTCCTGCATGTTGAAGTTCGGTATGAGGCGCCAGGCGAAGCGCACCACAGGGATGTAGGGCAGGGCGACGATGGCCATCGTCACGAGATAGCTGCGAGTGACTCTGATCTCCGGCTTGCGCAGGTGCGTCACCACGAGCAGGATTCCCTGGGCCAGGATCGTGAAGGCGCCGAAGAAGTGGCTGTACCCCAGCAGGTTGAGCGTGATTCCGTACGCAAGCCACAGCGTCCAACGGTTGCGGTTCGCCGCGCGGATCAGGAGCAGCGTACTCAGCGCCGCGAGCAGCATATGCAGCGCGTACATCTTGGCTTCCTGCCCAAACCAGACGGCAAAGGGCGAGATCGCGAGCAGCAGGGCGGTGAGCCCGGCTACGCGCCGCCCAAACCAGGTCCGTGCCAACTGCCAGAGGACCGCAACCGTCAGGACCGAGAGCAGATCGGAGAGATAGCGAATCGCGAAGTCGGAGGCGCCACCGATCTGCCGCCATCCCCAGAGCAGGAGGAAGTAGAGCGGGCCATTGTTCTCAGGCGAGATGAGGAGCTTGACGGTCTCCTTGAAGGAGTGATCCACGAAGTAGAAGGCCTGCACCTCGTCGATCCAGAACGACTGGAGGTCGAGCGAGAACGTGCGGAGCAGGTAGGCGAGCAGCACTGCTGCGGCGGGGATCCAGAGCAGCTTCGAGCGTTCAGCGTTCACCTCAGAGGCCTCGTGACGCCCCGAAGTTGGCGAGCGTGTTATGCCCACCGCGCCTCCCCGGCGGTGGCCCCCAACCGGCGCGTGACCGGCGTGCGCACGATCTCGGCGAACCGCCGCAGGATGATGCTCCCATACGGTGTGTCGCTGCACGTGGCGGCTAGCCTGTCGGGGTCCTGTCCCTCCGCGGTCAGGATGGATCCGAACGCGCGGATGTAGGTCCGCACCACCTCGGCGTCGAACTCAGGGTGGAACTGCACGCCCCAGACGACGTCCCCGATGGCGAAAGCAAAGTGGTGGTCCAGCGTGCTGGTCGCCAGGAGGCGGGCGCCGGGCGGGAGGCGAAGGACCGTCTGCGTGTGGCTGGTGTGCACCCGGATCGGGCTTGCCGAGCCCGCCGAGGAGCGGGTCGTCCGCGGCCTGCGGCGTCAGATATGCGTCGACGGTGCCAAACTCACGGCCCTGCGGGTTGTCACCGACCTCGCCGCCGAGCGCGTGGGCCAGCAGTTGGTGACCGTAGCAGATGCCCAGGACCGGCACGCCGGACACGCACGGCCTCCCGCAGCCACCCCGCCGTCTGCCTCGCTCCAGGGCTCGCGGTCGGTGACCATCGCGTGCGAGCCGGTGAGCACAATGCCCGGCAGGGCGTCGGGTGGTGGAAGTGCTTCTCCCTGGGTAGGGTCGATGACCCGGACATCATCCCGTGTCAGCCCCATCCCGCTGATGACCCAGTCCTCGAAGTCTCCGTGCCGGGTCGCCAGTGACGGCATCGTGCTGCCGAGTTTGATGATGGTGGGGTTGTGATCCATGGGGTGCATTGTACCACGTGTCAGGGGACAAGGCTAGAAGTCCGCCCGCCAGAACGGCCACGAACGACCGCCATCACCAGCAGTGCCATCGCCGCGAGGCCGAGGCCCATGCGGAACGGCACGGGCCGGTAGCGCATCGTCACGCGGTGCTCGCCCGCAGGCACGACGACGCCGCGGAAGATGCCGTCGGTTCTGTAGAGCGGGGCCGGGTTACCGTCGATTCCGGCGATCCAACCTGGATAGTCGATGTCCGATAAGCACCAACAGCGCCGTCCTCCGACGTGCGCACGATCACGTCGACGCGGTTAGCCCCGTAGGCCGCGACCTCCAGCGATCCCGTGCCCTCGCCGTTCAGATCGGGGCCACCTTTGACGGTGGCGACGCGGGCAGGCTCGAAGGTCGGGTCGAAGACGACGGCGTTGGCGGCCTCGATCGTGTCGACGGGCAGCGTATCGTAGACGAGCCAGACCCTGGGCAGGGCGTTGGTGTTGAGGTGCACGTCCACCAGCGGGGCATCGGTGAAGACGGGCCAGATCCCCTCGCCGCCCGGCAAGGCGTCTTTGGGCACAACGATGTACTTGGCGCCGAGGAGTTGGTAGGCCGGCGATCCCTTCGTGGGAATCGCCCAATAGAACTGGGTGTACGAGAAGAGCTCCATCGGATTGCCCGACCCCTGCGGCACGTCGAAGCCCTCGTTGACGAGGACCGATGGCGACAGCAGCCCGCGCGCGGAGGCGTCGACGTCGACACGATACCAGTTGGGATCGGTGCGGAGATAGGTGATCACAGGGTCGGGCGGGCTGTCGCCGGTCGGCTTCGAGCTCGACCCCGGAGCCGGTGAGGATCATCTCGCCCACGAGCAGCAGGAGCAGGGCCGTCGCCGCCCACCGGCGTCGCCCGGCGACGGCCCACGCCAGGGCCACGACGGCGACCGCCGCGATGCCTGCGATGACGAGGGCCTCGACGGCATCGGCTCGCCGGCCGCCGGGAACCTGGGACAGCCATTGGGGTAGCTTGGTCGAGAGCAGAATGGCGCCGCCGAGAAGGAGTGCGGACCATAGGGCGAGTGGGAGCGCGCGCGATCGGAGCCCGCCCGGCGGTGAGCCGCCCGGCGATGAAGTCGCCGGGCTAGTGGGTGGCGCCCCGTGAACGGGGCTTGACTCGGCACTCGCGGTCCGGAAGCCCGATTGATCGGGCGCGGCATTGTAGCCCGGCGACTTTATCGCCGGGCGTTCCGCGGCAGAGACCGATGAATCGGTTACTACGAACCAACGGCGCAGGCCGGCAGCCCAGGTTCGTAGTAACGACTTCAGTCGTTCCGCTGTGCGCGGTGACCGGGCCGTTGGCAATCGAAGCCGCCCGGCGATGAAGTCGCCGGGCTATGGGGTGGCGCCCCGTGAACGGGGCTTGACTCGGCGCTCGCGATCCGGAAGCCCGATTCATCGGGCGCAGCATTGTAGCCCGGCGACTTTATCGCCGGGCGCTCCGCGGCAGAGACCGATGAATCGGGTACGACGAACCAACGGCGCAGCGCGTCCGCACCGGCGGCAGCGAGGACGGCGATGGCGAAGGACAACAGGAAGATGGCCCGCGCGGGCTTGTTCATCCGTGCGATGAGGTCGATGTGCGTGAGGATGGGGTAGAGCGGGCCGCTGAATCCCAGGGCAAAGAGCGTGCCCAGGGCACCGATGGCCGCGAAGATCCACGTACGCCCGCGACGCAGCCCATAGAGCAGGCCGAGCCCTGCGAGGAAGAGCGCGACGGCCCCGGCGTAGCCGCCCTCGACCCTGGCCCACGATGCCCAGAAGCCGACCGTGCCCCGCCCGTGGAACCCCGGGGCGAGCAGGTCGATGGCCATCGCCGGAGGCCAGTTGTACCCGGTCCACGGCTCGATCTGCAGGATCGACCGCTCCGTGAAGGGGTAGCGCTCCAGGCTGGCCAGCAACGGGGGCGCGGCGAGTGCGGCGGCGCACACGGCGGCGAGCCCAAGCCGCCCCGCGTGGCTCGTCCACGTCCGCCGCGGTTGGCCGAGAAGCCGCCAGAGCGCGTAGAGCGCCGCTGCGCCTGCGGTGAAGAGGATTGTCTGGTAGTGGCCCGACAGCGCGACGAGCCCCAGCACCGCCGCCGTCTGCGGGCGGAATCGTCGCTGCCGGATCGTCAGATCGACCGAGAGCAGCGCCCACGGCAGCCACGCCATCCCGTCGTTCATCTGCGGGTGGCCCAGGTGCGTGATGAAGGGGTCGGAGAGCATGTAAGCGACGCCGCCGAGCAGTGCGGCCCCGTGCCCGAGCCGCCAGATGGGCGAGCGTCGCAGATAGGTGTAGAGCCCCGCGCCGGCGATGTAGAGCGGGAGCAGGCCTCGCGCCAGCACCAGCCCCCTGGGCAGCGCCCCGGACGTGAAGGCACCGGCGACAAAGAGCCACCAGTTCAGCGGGTTGAGCAGGCCATACTGCGGCTCGGCGATGATGGGGTCGCCCGCCATGATCTGGGTCGACCAGAGCGCGAGCGTGCCGTGGCGCAGGAAGTGCCCGACGTAGGTCCAGACGGGCAGCAGTTGTCCCCAGAGATCGCCGCCGCCGACGGGGAAGGAGGCGCCCAGCAGCCAGACCGGCCAGAAGAAGAGGCCGAGAATGCCGGCGAGGAGTAGATAGGGCGCGATCCGGCGTGCGGCTGCCCTCATCCTGCGGCCCCCCGACGCCCCGTCCGCCGGCGCCGCCACGTCTGCCGGCGCCGCATCAGCGCACCCGCACGGTCGTCAGCACGATGTCCCTGGACGGCATCTCGGCATTGCCAAGCGAGACGGGTAGGTGGATCAGATCACCGTTCCCGTCGGGGCGGTAGAGCGAGATGCGCAGGTCGTAGGCGCCCGGCACGGCGTCCGGCGAGAGGGTCAGCACGCGGGTTTCGGAGATCCGCCGGCCCACTTGCCACGACGAGGTCGGCGCCTGCCCGTCCAGCGGCCAACTGTCCAACTGCGCAGCCTTGTGCCATTGGGTGTCGATGACCTGCACCGAGACGGTGTAGTCGTCGGGAACCGGGGCGGTGCACAGCCAGTTCAGCGTCACGGTCAGGTCCGCGCCCGGCGCGACCACGACGTCGCTTAGCGTGTAGCCCTCCAGCACGATTCCGTCGCCGAAGCGCACGCCGAGTGCGGCCTCGCCTGTCGTGGCATTCAGCGCGACGTCACCGAACCGCGCACTGTCGGCCCCCTCCGCGATGGATGGGCCTGAGGGCGGCGTGCGTATTCCGGTGGCGGTCTCATAGACGCCCACGGCGAGCGTCAGCACATCGGGCGTGTAGGCCGTGCGCGGGATCGCGAGGACGTGGCGCTCGACCCACGTGCGTCCCGCGGCAAGCTGGGTCGTGGGCAGCAAGCCGTGTCCGGGGAAGGTGTCCCGCTGGGCGACGATGCGATCGCCCTGGCCCAGCACGTGAAGGAAGATCGAGCGGTACGTCGGCGTCGGTCCCAGTGCCCGCCACATCAGGCGGACCTCGACAGGCTGCCCCGGCGCCACGGCGCTTGTCTCGACGGCGTAGCCCAGCAATTCCAGGTCATCGCCAAACCGTACGTCCAGCGGCGTCAGCCCGAGGTCGGCGGGTGCGATGGCCGTGGTCTGTGGCGGGCGGTAGGCCGGGGCGATCCACGCGGGCAGCGCCACGACGCACAGCCCCAGGAGCGCGACCGCCAGGGCGATGCCGGGCAGGCGCCGGATTCTCCCGGTGCGCTTGGGCAGCCATGCGGTCAGCCCCAGGACCAACGCCAGCGACCACATCGAGATGGCGGTGAAGATCAGGCGACCCTGCGACGACCAGGTGACGGTTGCCCACCGGCTCCATGAGAGGAAGACACCCACGGGGAAAGCCCACGCGAGCGCGCGGGCGGCGGTGGCGTTCGACCAGGCAAAGGGCCATACCTTCTCGACCCACGTGCCCTCCGACGTGTCAAGCAGCCAGGTGCCCAAGCGCAATACCAACCCGGCGGCGGCGACGATGGCGGCCCAATTGAGTACCGTCGTGATCCAGCCGGGCATCGGCACGTTGAGCCCGCCGAAACTCCCCCAATAGCCGGAGGCGAAGGCCATTCGCTCCGCCCAGAGCTGGCCCAGGTCCGCCGGGACGTCACGCGTTCCCAGGACGGCGTAGAAGGCGTTGAAGCCGAGGAAGTCACCGTAGAGCCGGACGTTGCGGACGAACCACCAGCCCGCAATCACCGTCGCGGGCACCAACATCACCATCGCCCGGCTGCCCAGAAAAGCGGCCCGTCTCCCCCAGCCGACATCTATCGGGCAGCCGCCACGTTTCCCAGGCCAGCGCCGCCAGTGCCATGGCGACCAGCGCGATCCCGCTGGCCTTGGTCAGCAGACCGAGCCCGATCACGATCCCCAGCCCGGTGTAGGCATACGCGGAGGCAGACGCTCGGGGCATCTGCCCCGCCTGCTTCACACGGCGCACCATCAGGAGCAGCGCCAGCGTGCTCAGGGGCACGATAAGGTTGTCGTTGTTGACCGAGCTGCTGATGAAGAGATACATAGGCGTAAACCCGTGGACGGCGGCTGCCGTCAGCGCGAGCCAGGGCTGCGCCGGGAAGAGCTCGCGTACCAGCGCCCACGTGAGATAGACGGCCCATGCGCCCAGCGCCACCGAGAGCAGCCGCACGATGTGCACCGCCAGCACCGTCCCCGACCACGGGAACCGCTCGGCAGCAGGATTGTGGATCACGAGGTTGACGTTGTCGCGCTCCGGTGTGATCTCGCCCGCGCGGGCGTGCGGGTTCGGCTGTCGCACCACGTCCAGGTCGCTCGTGTCGATCCAGAACGTCAGCGCGGCGCCGAGTGCGTAGTAGAGCGGGGGTTGGCTGCCCTCCTGACGCCACGGACCGCTGCTGGTGCCCGGCTCGGTCGGCTGGACGGGCAATTGGCCCGTCCTCGCGATGACCTCGACCATCGGGTAATGCCAGAGCTCGTCGGACGCCTCGAAGATCGGGGTGACCACACTGTAGAGCGTGCCCAGGATCGCGAAAAGAATCAGGACGATGGCCAGGGCTCGGGGTGGCTGTTGGCTCATAGGCCTATTCTACCACGGCGCGTGCAGATTCTCTCTGCTCTTGCCAGTTTCCCGAGCCCGCGAGTGACAGGGGGGAGGACGCCCGTGGGGAACTCACCCCGCGGGGCGCAGCTCCTCGAAGAACGCCGCGGTGTCCGAGGCGATCCGCGGCCACGTGTACCTGGCCGCGAGCGCAGAGGCCCCGTCGCCGATTCGCTGCCGCAGCACCGGGTCTTCGCTACCCTCAGGATAGCGTCCGCCAGCGCCACGGCATTGCCGGGCGGGACGACGACGACGTTCTCCCCATCGCGCAGCTCGGGCGCCGGGTCGGCGGCAGCCGTGGTCACGGTGGCACATCCGTGGGCCAGCGCGGCGTGCAGGGTGCCGTGGCGCAGGTTGGCACCCTCGCGATAGGGCAGCGCGCAGATGTCGACGCCGAGCAGGGCGGCGGAGACGTCGGTCGCCTCAGCGAAGCCCGTGCGGTGCACGCGTGAGCTCAGTCCAAGCGCCTCGATCAACGCGTCGACCTCATCCGCGTAGGCGGCATTCGTCACGTCGCTCGTGCCGGTGCGCCCACCGATCAGCAGCAGATGGGCCGGACGGGTTCCTGCGTTCAGGATGGCCAGCGCCTCCAGCAGCGTCTCGATGCCCTTGGTGCGGTTCAGAAATCCGAAGAAGCCGACGATGAGATCATCGGGCCCATAGCCGTATCGCGCACGCCATGCCGCCCGGTCGTACCCGGACGGGGGCGAGGCGGAGATGTTGCTCCCGATAGGGATGAGGCGGGTGGGGGGCGGGGTATCGTGTAGCGCCCGGCCCAGCCGCGCCAGATCCTCACGGTTTGTCACGACGATGCCGTCTGCGCCGTGCGCTAACTGCCAGACGCGCCACTGCCGCAAGGGCCCGGCCTTGGGGAAGAGGTAGGGCGGCAGCAGGTCGTGGAAGGTGACGACAAGGGGGGCGCCGCCCTGAGTGCTCGCGAGCGCGCGGGCGAAGGTGATGCCCGCGCGCATCTCGTAGGCGGCAGGCTCGTATTGCACGTTCACGACGTCAGGTGACAGACGCCTGATCCAGCGCCGGGTCCGGAGGATCCCCTGGAGACCCCACCTCGTGATGCACCGGTGGACCGTGACGGCGCCCTCCCGGACAACGTCCGTGCGGCCACCTTTGGCGGGCGACGTCAACACGTCGATGGTGTGGCCTGCGGTGGCGAGCGCCGTCGCCAGTTGATGGGTGTAGGCGCCCACGCCGCCTTCCATCGGCGGGTATTCCCCGGTGATCATCGCGATTCGCATACCGGCCATTCTACCCGGCCCCGCCCGATACGCTATCTTGGGCGTCGTGCGAGGTGCGCCCGGGGCATCCGGCGCGAGATTGGCGCTCCGATACGAGGGGGACTCTGCAGAAAGTCCCAGGCACTGCGGAAAGTGCCAGGGACTGGAGAAAGTGCCGGGGACTGCGGAAAGTCCCCGGCACTGAGATCATTGCGCGGGTCTCCGTGGTCTTGTGTGCCCTGCGGGCATCCAGTATAATGGTCGCCACGCCGGGCGTTCTGTGATATTGCCGGCGCTTCCACAGTAGGCCGGATCGATGAATAGGAGGATGGGGATGAAACGCTCTGTACTGACCTGGTTGGCGGTTGCGCTGTTGGTGACGGCGCTTGGCTGTGGCAGCATTTCTCTCGGTGGTGGGGGATCCTCGACGAGCGGGGTTGACGTCAAGGTCGCCAACCACACGCCTGACGAGATATGCTACGTTTTCATCTCGCCCACTTCACAGGATACCTGGGGCGACGACCAGCTCGGTGGGCAGGACACGATCGCAGCCGGGGCCAGCAAGACCTTCAATATGGGTCAAGACACCTACGACGTGCTCGTCGAGAAATGCGATGAGGCTACGATGGCGACGGCGTGGGATGTGTCCAACGACACGACGGTCGATGTCGGCACCACCGGCGCCGATATCCGACTGCTGATCGACAACGGATCGAGCACGGAGGTCTGCTACGTCTATATTTCCCCGTCCACCAGCGACCAATGGGGAGATGACTGGATGGGCTCGAAGGAGAGCCTGCAGCCAGGTTCGACGCGGATCTTCTATGTGACGAGCGGCACCTACGACCTGCAGGTGGCAGACTGCGACGGCAATTCGCTGAGCGAGGAGCAGGGCGCCGACCTTACGTCGGACCTGACCTGGACGCTGACCAACTAGACGGCGATTCAACGACTTCAACGGGTGCCGGGCGTCGCGTACAGGCTCGCCTAACGCGGATCCTGTCGGTGAGGGCGTCCGGCACCGGATCTATGGAGGCCTGGAATGAAACCTCAAGTATTCGCACTGATCACGGCAATTGCGTGGGGCGTAGGAGGATACTTCGAGAAGCGTGGCCTGACCCTCGGGAACCTCTCGCCACAGGTCGGCATCACGATCCGTACCGCTGTCGCCTTTCTCATCCTCGGCGCGGTCAGTTTTCCACAGTGGAAGTCGATCCCCGAGGCCGGCCCCAGTGCCCTGCTGATGATGGTCATCGGGGGCGGCATCGTGGCCGGGTCCGTCGGCATGCTTTCGTTCTATGCCGCGCTTCGCGGCGCGAGTTCGCTGACGCAGGTGATGCCCATCGCATTCACCTCGCCGCTCTTCAGCGCGCTCACGGGGGTCATCTTTCGGACCGAGCGGCTGACGTGGCAGTTGGCGTTGGGGATGGCGCTTACGGTCGCGGGGATCGTCGTCCTCACGATATCGCCAAATCATTGAGAGGGCACGTTGACACGTTGGAACGTTAGCACGTTGATACGTTCAGACGCGTCAACGCGCTAACGTTCTTCACAGGAGGGTATGCATGACAGCAATTGAGGTCAAGCCCGGCATCCATTGGATCGGCGTGAACGATCGCACCACCGATCTCTTCGAGGGACTCTGGCCCATCACCAGCGAGGGGATTTCGTACAACTCCTACGTGGTGAAGGGCGAGAAGAACGCGCTGATCGACCTGGCCAAGGATTTCAAGAGCAGCGCGCTGATCGACCAGATCGCGGAGGTCGTGGATCCTGCCGCTATCGATTACATTGTTATCAACCACATGGAGCCCGACCACACGGGGGTGATACGCTCGCTGCGCCGGATCGCGCCGAAGGCGACGATCGTGTGCACCAAGCGGGCGGCACCGCTGCTCTCCAACTTCTTCCAGATCGACGAGGGCGTGCAGATCGTCGATGAGGGCGATACCATCGACCTGGGGACGCACAAACTCCAGTTCCACATCACCCCGATGGTCCACTGGCCCGAGACGATGATGACGTACGAGATGACGCAGAAGGTGCTTTTCTCGTGCGATGCCTTTGGCGGGTATGGCGCGCTCCAGGGCGTCGTCTTCGACGACGAGTGCAAGGACAAAGCGTACTATGAGGAACAGGCGCTGCGCTACTACGCCAACATCATCGCCATCTACGCCCGCCCGGTGGTCCGTGCCATCGACAAGTTCAAGGACGTGCCCATCGACGTGATCGCCCCCTCCCACGGGCTGATCTGGCGCAGCGACCCCGGACGCATCGTGGAGCTCTACCGGAAGTGGGCGAACTACGCGCTTGAAGGTCCCGAGGTCGGTGTGACCCTGCTCTACGGGACGATGTACGGGAACACCGAGCAGATGGTCGATTCGGTGGCAGCCGGTGTGACGCGGGCGGGCGTGCCCCTGGAGATCTTCGACGTACGCCACATCCACGCCAGCTACATCCTCTCGTCACTCTACGTGCGCAGCGGGGTGCTGGTCGGGGCGCCGACGTACGAGGCCGAGCTCTTCCCGCCGATGGCGCACGTCTTGGATATCGCCGCCCGCAAACGCATCCAGAACCGCAAGCTGGCCTATTTCGGCAGCTTCGGATGGAGTGGGGGGGCCGCCAAGGAGATTGCCAAGCTCGCCGAGGGGCTGAAGTGGGACCTCTTCGAGCAGTGGGAGTTCCCGGGTGGTGCTACCCACGAGAAGCTCGAACGCGGCGAGGATCTGGGCTACCGCTTCGCGATGAGCCTGAAGGAGTAGTCGCCGGCCAACCTTGCGAAGGTTCCCGAAACCTTCGCAAGGTTTTTTCCTCGTTATGCCAGGCGCCGCCCGGCTTCGGCCAGTGCCTGGGCGACGTCGCCCGCAGCGGTGCCCGCGGCTCCCAGCCGCTCGGTCGCGATCTCGCCGGCAAGCCCATGCAGGAAGGCGCCCGCCACGGCGGCCTCGAAGGGGGCCACGCCCTGTGCGCGCAGCCCGACAATCGTGCCCGCCAGGACGTCGCCGGTTCCCGCTGAGCTGAGCCCCGGGTTGGCAAAGGGCAGCACCACCGGCTGCCTGCCGGGTCCCGCGACGATGGTGAAGGCCCCTTTCAGGACCACCACCTGCTGCCACGTGTTAGCCCACGTCTGCGCGATCTCCAGGCGATTGGCCTGGATCTCGCCAATGCTCAGCCCCGTCAGCCGCGACATCTCGCCCGGATGGGGCGTGAGCACGGTGCCCTCGGGAAGCAGCTTGGGCCAGCTATCCGTCTCGCTGAGGATATTGAGTCCGTCCGCATCGACGACCAACGGCGGCAGTGATCGCAGCGCCTCGGGCTCGGCATCGGACTCGGGGTGGAGAAATCCCGTCGACCGCTTGCCACTTCGGGGCCGCAGCAGCGACCTGAGGAAGTCGCGCGACTCGTCCGTGTTGCCCATACCGGGCCCCACCAGGAGCGCGTCATACCCCTCGACGTTCTCCAATACCACGGGCACCGCGTACTCGTCGACCACGCCCATCGCGTGGGGCAGCAACACGTAGGTCACCTCAGGAATAGCCGAGACGACGGCTGCGTGGAGCGGGTTGGGCAGGGCGAGCGTCACGAGGCCCGTGCCGGCGCGGACGGCAGCCGTCGACGAGAGGATCGCGGCACCCGTGTAGTTTGCTGAGCCCGCGATAATCATCGCCTTGCCGAAGGTCCCTTTGTGGGATCCCATCGGGCGCTTGGGGAGCCACGACCGGATCAGGTCCGGGGTCGCGAGCTCGGGCCCCGCGGGGATCTCAACCTGGTTGGGAATGCCGATATCCGCTACTACCAGCTCACCGATTCGGGCAGCACCGGGCAGGCGCACGTGGCCCCACTTGGGCGCTGCGAAAGTCACGGTGAGATCGGCGCTCAACGTCATCGAATCCACCTCACCGGTGTCGAAGTCGAGGCCGGAGGGGCCGTCGACGGCGACCACGAGCGGGTGATGGGCTTGGGGCTCGGGCGCACGGCGGACGGGCGCCAGGGGGTGAGGCTCGGGCAGCGAGAGGACCTCGTTGACCGTCTCTAGGATCGTGGCGATGGTGCCCCGGAGCGGGGGCGTTGCCCCTGTGCCGAGCAGCGCGTCGACGATCACGTCGGCTCCGGCGACGAGGTCACGCAGGCGCGCGCCGTCGCTATCGTCCACGGCATCCACGACGACCACGCCGGCATCCTGGGCAGCCCTGAAGACCTCATCTTCCTCCGGGGTCGCGCGTCTTGGCCAGATACGCCGTGACGTCGGCCCCGCTTTCCTGCAGGTGTCCCGCAGCTACCAGGCCATCGCCTCCGTTGTTGCCCGGGCCCACCAACACGAGCGCGTGCCGACCGGCGATGGGCTCGTGTGCGACAATCGCCCGCGCCACGCCGGCCCCGGCAAGGGCCATCATCTCGGCGTAGCTCTGCCCCGCCGCGTCAGCCGCGGTCTCCACCTCCCGCATCTCGGATACGGTAAGCAGTCGCATGGTCACTCCTATCAGGCTTCGCGTTGAACGAAGCGAAAGCTGTGGAGTGCCCGATCCGATGGCTCCTCGCGCAGCAAGGCAATTGCATGATGCAGCACCGAGAGCACGGCGCGCAGGTTTTCCACCGCGCCCTTGGGGCTTCCAGGCAGGTTGATGATCAGGGTCCGCCCACGGATGCCCGCTATCGCGCGCGAGAGCATGGCATAGGGTGTGACCTGGAGCGAGGCCGCTCGCATCACCTCGGCGAGGCCCGGCGCGAGGCGCTCGACCACGTCCGCCGTGGCCTCCGGCGTCACGTCACGCGGGGCAAAGCCCGTGCCACCCGTCGTCAGGATGAGGTCCACATCGTCCGTATCGACCCACTGCCTTAGCCGCTCCGCGATCTCGCTGCGTTCGTCCGGCACGATCGCCGTCTCCACGATCTCGGCTCGAAGCGCCTCCTTCATCAGGTTGGCCAGGGCCGGCCCGCTGCGGTCCTCGTAGGTGCCTGCTGCCGCCCGGTCGCTCACCGTCAGGATGGCGACCCTCATTTTGTCTTCCGACATCGTCGCTACTCCTCTCCCACGAGCGCGGTCCACTTGTCGTGGATACCCTCTTCGGTGACCCCGTAGAAGACCCGGAGGTCGTCGCCATCCCGCTGCACAAGGTCCCACCGCACCCGGCCACGGTACTCGCGCTGTTTCCAGACCCCGATATCGTCCAACCACCGAACCTGGGCCGGATCGACCGGGTTGTCCTCGGCCTCCTCAATGGCGTAGCGCCACAGGTGACGCGCCGACCGCTTGGTCACATTGTTCACAAGACTGCCGTTGCGCAGATCGCGCATCGTGTAGTAGCACGTGTTATTCCTATCGACGGTCTCGGCGATCTCAACGCCGGTGCGCGGCGGGTCCAGCGAGGGGTTGCTGACGGTCTCTTGATCATCCTGCTTCGTTTCCACAGTGGGATCTCGGCTCCATCTGCATCGTGGGAGACCCCTTGCCAAGGCCCCGCCGTGTCAGCTCGACGATCTCATCCCGAACCGCCACGGTGGTCTCGGCCTCGCTCCGGATAAAGATATCGCTCTCATCCATCGCGTAGGGGGGCTTCTGCCCCCTGGGCACGACGATCCGCACCACCTTGATGCCCTGTGTTTCCTGGATGTCCGCCGTGATCTGAAGCTCCGGGGTAACCCGCTCCTGGACCTCCTGCTGGAAGAGGTTGACGACGCGGGTGGGGGAGGCGCCCACGCCTGTGGGCGGCTTCTTGGCATCCTGGGGAACGCCGATGTAAAGGGTGCCCCCGTTGGTGTTCGCGAAAGCGCAGATATCGGCGATGATCGCGTCCCGGTAGCCACCACGGCTGCTGTAGCGCTCGTGGAACTCCTGCACGATGTTTGGCCCTTCCTCCCGAGCTGCCTGGACGTAATCCACGGGCGTCGCCTGCCGACGGTAGGGCCGCGTGCGGGCGAAATCCTCTCCGAGGAGGACCTCCTGCAGCGCCTCGAAGCTGCGGTCGCTGAGCAGCACCTCCGTCATTCGATCACCAATGCCGGGGTTGCGCGTACGATCCGACTGGCGGGTGAGGCGATGTGCGTCGGAGGCCTGAATACAGCGCATCCTGCGGGGATACTCGGGCTTGGACCCATCGAAAAAGCGCGCGGTCGTCTTCCGCCCTGTCTTCTCGAGGTCGGTCACCTCCAGGGCGTGCAGATTCTCGTCCTGGGTGAAGGCGATGCGCGTCTGCCCCCCAAACTGCATCCCGTGCAGGGCCACACCGTTCGAGGAGTTGGCATGTGCTGCGATGACAATGCCGCCGGCCTGCGCAATAAGCTGGTAGGCGGTCAATACGTCGGCGGTCGCGCCCACATCCGTGGCGCCTTCGTCCAGACGATCCGCGGGGATGTGCAGCTTCAGCAGTAGAAACTCCAGATCTCGCAGAGGTATCTCGGAATCGAAGATCCCGATGATGTGGAACCCGAACGTGGCGGTGAACTCGAAGCCCCGCAGAAGGAGCACCCGCTCCAGCAGACGCCGATACTCCTGTAGGGTTTGCTTCTCGACGTTCGTGAGCCTCCCCAGCCGCTCAAGCAACTCGAGATTCTCGATCTCATCGTTCATTGTCCGATATCCCGCTACCGTGTTGTGGTCGGTGAAGGCCAGGATATCGACCCCCTTGCGCTCGGCCTCGCGCAGCACCTCAAGGAACGTGGTGCCTTCCTGTTGATAGTCTGCAGATGCCGGGGTATGCACGTGCAGGTCCATCGTGTACCATTCTTCTTTCGTCTGCGGCTTTTTCCTTCGTCGTCTTGCCATTACACTCTACAATCCTCCAATACAAACAGCACAATGGGTTCCAATAGTTGCTACGTCGCGAGCATCTCCCGCATGCGCTCAAGGAGCTGTGCCGGGCGGAAGGGCTTCAATATGAAACCGTTGGCCCCAGCACGGAGACACGCCGTTTCGCGATCCATCCCCGACGCGACGAGCACCGGGATCTTCCCCAAGTCCTCGCGCGACTTGAGATCGATCAAGGTCTCCAGCACGTCTCCGCCGGCCAGATGGTAATCCATCAGGATCAGATCCGGCTGCTCCCGTTCCACCGCGGGAATGATCTCTCCCGGCCGCGTGACCGTGGCGATCTTGTTGCCCTCCAACTCCATCAGTGTGGTCAACAGCCCGAGCATCACTGTGTCGTCGTCGGCGACAAGTATCTTGGTCATTTCACAGTGACTCCTCGGAAGGATATGCATTCCCTACGCTTACGCAAGTGTGTGGCTTTCCAAGAATCATGATATAGTATTCTACCATAGAATGGGCTGATGACACGTGAGCCATCGACGTCAAGATGGGCGATGGGAGTGTCAATCAGCGGTCGGAGATGGGGCCTGTGGAGCGCTGACCGGAGGGATGCCCGAATGGGACGTGACAGGCTTGTCGGCTCGTCTGAATCACTCTGTGCCAGGAGGTTGGATGAGTCTGCAGGGGCTTGTCACCAGGAAGAACGTAGCCTACATCTCGCTCGCGGCGGGCTGCTTCTTGCCGCCGCGCTCTATGTGGTAAGTACCCTTGACTACCTGCTCTTCCACAGTGTCGCCGAGATCTTCAGCATCGCCGTCGCGTTTGCGGCTTTCACAGTCTTCTGGAATGCCCGCCGGCTGATGGCCCACGATTACCTGCTCCTGATCGGTATCGGCTTCCCTTTCATCGCGGTGATCGATCTGATCCATACGCTGGCCTATCGGGGCATGGGCATAATGCCGTTCACCGGGTCGAACGTCGCGACGCAGCTCTGGATCGCGGCCCGCGGACTTGAGGCGATCATGTTGGTCGTTGCCTCCATCTTTCTGAAACGACGCCTTAACATCGCCCTGACTATGTCGGTCTATCTCCTCGATCACCGTGCTGCTCGTCGCCTCCATCGTCTGGTGGCAGATTTTCCCGGTTTGTTACGTCGAGGGCGTCGGTCTCACGCCCTTTAAGAAGATCGCCGAAGTGGTGATTGCGTTGTTGTTGCTGGTCGCTGCAGCGACGTTGTGGTGGCACCGGGCTGACTTCCCGCGCACTGTGTACCGTTGGCTGATGGTCTCGTTCATTTCGCACCATCCTATCCGAGCTGGCGTTCATCTTCTACGTCGACGTCTATGGATTCTCGAACTTTGTGGGGCACATTCTCAAGATCGTGGCCTTTGTGGCGATCTACAGCGCCCTGATTGAGGCCTATCTTCGCCAGCCCTATCACATGCTTTTGGAGTCACGGACCGACCTGGCGCAGCGGGTTGCCGAGCGCACGCGGGAGCTTGCCGACGCCAACGCGCAGCTTCGGGAGAGTGAGACCCACTATCGGATGCTCTTTCGTGAGATGATCAACGGCTTTGCGGTCCACGAGATCATCCGCGATGCCCAGGGCGCTCCCGTGGACTATCGTTTCCTGGAGGTCAATCCTGCATTCGAGCGCCTCACGGGTCTCCGCGCCGACGACATCATCGGCCGGTCGGTCCGGCAGGTCATGCCCGACATAGAGGCGTATTGGATCGATCGTTACGGCAAGGTCGTCGATAGCGGCGAGCCGCAGTCCTTCGAGGACTACTCGAGCGAACTCGGCCGGTACTTCCAGGTCGTGGCCTATCGCACGCGGCCTGAGCAGTTTGCTGCTCAATTCCATGACGTGACCGAGCACCACGAGATGGATACCCAACTGCGTGAGGCGCTGGCCGAGCGCGAGGTGCTGCTGCGCGAACTCTACCATCGCACAAAGAATAACATGAGCGTCATCAGCGCGATGCTGGAGCTCAAGGCGATGGAGAGCCGAGGACGAGGCCATCATCCGCGTCTTCCAGGAGATGCAGGGCCGTATCCAGGCGATGGCCCTGGTGCACGAGAAGCTCTATCGCACGCAGAACCTGTCCAGCATCGATCTCCGGGCCTACATCGAGGACCTCGTGCCCTTGGTCGAGGCAAGCCACCATGCGTTCGCCGGCGACGTCAACGTCAACGTCGAGGCGGAGAGCATCGAGGTGCTCTTCGATGCCGCCGTCCCCTGCGGCCTGATCCTGACCGAGTTGCTCTCGAACGCCTACAAGCACGCGTTCAAGTCGGAGGGAGGAGCACCGAGTCGACATCAGCCTGCGGCGGGTGAACGGCAACGGCCTGGTCTCGCTGCGCGTGGCCGACAACGGGCAGGGCGTCCCCTCGGACTTTGACTTTCGCAGCGTCCCCTCTCTTGGGCTGCAGACCATCTTTGCCCTGGCTGAGCGCCAGCTCAGCGGCGAGATCCACTTTGAGACCGAAGGTGGGGTCGCGTGTGAGGTGATATTCCGGACCGACACGTTCAGGCCGCGGGTATGAGGGACCCGCTCGCAGGCCTGCGTCGGCACATTCGCACGTTATACCGACTAGCCGACCATGAGGTAACCGATGTCGAGTGCATTACTCGGCCTCCATTGCCGCCGCCTACAGCCGCCACCGCGGCGTCCAGAGCGGGGTGCTTCGCGCGCTGGTGGCGCTGTTGGCGTTCGAGGAGGCCGGGAGCCGGGCGCTGGAGATTGGATGTGGCACGGCAAACCACTTGCGAGCGCTTACGGGCGAGACGGGCTGCATGGGGTGGGGCGTCGATCCCTCCGAGGGCATGCTATCACAAGGGCGTGCACTCGGCGGCGCGCTTTGCCTGGGTCTGGCGTGCGCGGAAGCGCTGCCCTTCGCCGACCGGAGCTTTGACCTCGCCTTCTCCGTCGACGTGGTGCACCATCTCGGCGATCTCGACGCGGCCTTCGCCGAGGCGTCCCGTGTGCTGCGCCCGGGGGGAATGTTGCTGACGGCTACCGACTCCGCAGAGACCATTCGCACGCGGGCGATCCTTTCCGGCTATTTCCCGGAGACGGTCCCGCACGAGTTGGCGCGGTACCCCTCGGTGGACCGGCTGCTGGACCTGCACCGGCGGTCCGGATTTGAGATCCTGGATGCCTTTGTAGCCGAGCATCCTTACGTGCTGACCGACACACGGGCCTTCCGCGAGCGGGCGTACTCCTGTCTGCACCTCATCTCCGACGAGGCGCTGGCGGCAGGTGTCGCCCGCCTGGAGAAGGTGTTGCCGCTCGCGACCGTCTCGCGCAACTACGTGATCGTGGGGAGAAGTAGTTTTCGTGAACGCTGCTCATTTCCCGGCTGCGCGAGCGGGCGCGGGCGCTCAAGGCCGAGACCTACGCGCTCTATCTCGCCTATCGGGATCCGCGCGTGCCGTGGTACGCCAAGGCCTTTGGCGCGGTTGTGGTCGCCTATGCGTTCAGCCCGCTCGACCTCATCCCGGACTTCATCCCTGTGCTGGGCTACCTGGATGACCTGATCCTGGTACCCCTGGGCATTGCCCTCGCACTGAAGATGATCCCGGCTGAGGTGATGGCGGAGTGCCGCGAGAGGGCGGCAGAGACGCTGCAGAACGGCAAGCCGCGCAACTGGGTGGCGGCGCGCGGTCATCCTGGCGATTTGGCTGCTGCTTCTTGGCGTATCCATCGCCATCGTCCTCAAGCTCGTATAGCTGTCGATTACCGGATGTTATCCCACGTGGTGACGTGGCATCGTGTGAATCTGCCGGCCAACCGTCCAACCGACAGTTCACCCGGAGGTCCGCATGGATTTCGCCCTCATCGCCTACATCGTCCTGGTCCTGGTCTACCGGTTCTCCGAGACCTGGGCGATGACCAAGACCGGCACGGTGACACGGAGGCCGGCGCAAGATTCGGCGTGGCTGATCGTCGCGCCATACTGGCTCGTGATCATCGGGTCGGCCGCCGAGTACGTCTTTCTCGACGAGCCGCGCCCCGGGGCCATCTCCCTCGCCGCGGGTGTGGCGCTTTTTGCCGCGGCGACTGTCGTGCGAGTGCGGGCGCACCTTGACCTTGGCGTCCAGTTGTCGATGTTTCTCGAAGAGGGCAAGGCGGGCGGGCTTGTCACGACGGGGCTCTATGCCACCCTCCGGCACCCTCTCTATCTGGCCAACTTGCTGCTCTTCCTGGCCTGTCCGACCTTCCTTGCAGTGCGGCTGGTGTGGTTCTCGGTCTTGCTGGGGCTCGTGGGCGTGATCACCCGTATCGAGACCGAGGAGCGCTATCTGCAGCAGAATTTCGACGGCTACGCCGCTTATGCGGAGAAGACGTGGAAGCTGATCCCCCGGATCTACTGACGCCAGCCTGCCGTTGTCAGCCTGCGCCCGCCGGCAAGTCAGCCTCCCTGCTGTGCTTGCAGCCTCACGCCGGCCCGGACCATGGCCCTGCCAACCTTCACCAGCAGAGACCCAACGGCGAGGTCGGTCGGCTCGCGGCCCGTCCGAACAATGTGCCCGGTCTGCGGCGGCGTGGAGCCGCGCCCGGGCGCAGGCATCGGTCGCGAGCAGCGTTTCGGTCCGATACCTCGGTAACTCATCCATCGCCCGCCTCACATTCCGAGATCGAACGGGGAGACGGCCTGAAGGCTGACCGTCTCCTCGCCACGCCGCGCTAGGTCGCGGAAGTCTCGCCATCGGGGTCGTCTCCCTCGGCGCCCCACTCTTCGTCATCATCCTTGGCTTCCTCAGCCGCCACTTCTGCCCGGCGTGCGGCCTCCTCCGCCATGGCTCCAGCGGCCTCCGCGGCAGCCCCTGCGGCCTCGACCTGGGCTTCCCAGGCCTCGGCTTCTCCCTCCTCGTGCATAGGGGCCTCTTCGTGCTCGGGGGCTCCCTCATCGGGGCTGCCGTAGTACTTCAGCCCGACCATGCTCACGCCTCGCAGGCATGAGCCCCGGCTCTTTGACGCCTTTGAAGTCGGCGTCGGTCAGGTCGCTCATGCTCAGGTCGGCGCCCTTCAGATCCGCATCGCGGAAGTCGGCGTCCACGTACGTGCCTTTGCTCAACCTCGCGCCGCGCAAGTCCGCATTTTGCAGCTTGGCGTCGCAGAAGTCGCTGTAGCTGAAGTCGGCGCCCCTCAGATCCGCCCCGCGGAGATCGGCGTCGCTGAAATCGGCGTAGGCGAGGTTGGCGCCCTCAAACCGCGTGCTCTTGTCCAGCTTGGCGTCGCTGAAGTCCGTGTGCTCCAGCCGTGCACCGTGAAACCGGGCGCCTTTGAACCCCATCTGGCCGGGCGGCGTGCCCGGACCCTGGTTGAAGGAGAACCCCTTCCCAAAGGCGTCGCGCATCGCGTCGCCCACGATCCGACCGACGTCGGGAATCTGGCGGGATCGGCGGGATCGTCGAAGTTAGGCATCTGGAAGCCCGTATGTGCCTGGTGCCGTGGCCCCTTCTCGGCCGCGGCCTCCTTGGCCTCGATCTCCTGGATCTTGGCGAGCAGGCGATCCGCCTCCTCCACCGTCAACTTGCCATCCTCAAGCATCTTGAGGATCTTCATCGTTTGGTCGCTCATCTCATGCTCCTTTGTTCGTCACTATACGGCGCGTGTGCGTCACTCGGCTCCGGCGTGCGCGTCTTCCCCTACACCTAGTTGGCCCTCAGCTCGGCCAGTTGGGTCGCTGCCTCATCCGGGCTGATCTCGCCTCGCTCCAACAGATCGAGGATCTCCATCTGGCGCTCCGAGGTGTCCTCGGGCGTCGGAGGCGCGGGCTCGTAGCCCAACGCCTCGATGAGTTCGTCCACCTGCTTGCGGACCGTCCAGTAGGAGATGTCGAGCTCGCGAGCCATCTCCTTGACGTTGCCGCGGGAGCGGACGAAGGATTCCAGCAGCCGGGTGTGCTCCGGCGAGAGCTGGCAGAAGTGGCAGGGCGCCCACGCCCCGGTGATGACCGTGCCACAGGTCGGGCAGCTCATCCGGGTGACCGCCAGGTCACTACCACACGAAGGACAATGTTCCAGGATCTTGCGCATGATCTTCCTCCCTAAGATTCATTTGAATGATAGCATAAGAAATGAGGTGTGTCAAGCGTAAATGATCTAATATTTTGGTGATTACTCAAATAGTTGTGACGCGCACACAACATGAAGCAACTATCGGGGTGTGGGTCTCCGTGCTCTGTGAGGGATCTCCTTAGGGATGGGGCGGCGCCCCGTCTTCTGCCGGGTGGAAGCGAGGTCGGTGGTGCTGCAGCCGGTGACCGCAGCGTTCTGACACGCTGCAGCATTCTGATCGATTCGCTGTCACGTTCTGACGCGCTGCCATCGGTTCTGACGCGCTGTCGCGTTCCGACGCGCGCTGTCTTCCCCGAACGGCGAATAGCCTTTCGCGGAGGGCTATTCTGATCCTGCGTTAGGCTTCGGCGACGGCTGCCCGCGCTGCGAGCTTTTCCAGCAGTTTCCGGTTGCGCGCTTGGGAGCGCAGCAGGGCGAAGATCAGGATGAGTGAGAGAAGACCCAGCGCGATCGTGCCGACCATCTCGGACACGGTCACGGGCGAGAACGTATCGGGGTTGTTGAAGTTTGATCTTTGGTCGGCCATCTTCTCCGCTTCAGGTTCTATGTCCATCGATCCCTCCTTGCATCACGCATTGACTCTGACCTCATGATACACGCGGTATGCGCCCCGGCAATCAGATGGAATGCATTTCAGGTCGGGACGAATTGCGACGATTCGATGGTAGTGTTATAGTTAGATTGGCGGCTGATCCAGGAGGTGGCGGGAAGGGTCGGCTTCCTATCGTCCTGCAGGCAGATCTTAGATCCGGTGCGGGCCGGGCCGTTCGAGACTCGGCGCGTTGCTGGTTTTACTTAGCCCTTCATCAATTCTACTGTTCTACGTTGGATCTCAAAGGCAGGAGGCGAAGGATGCGAACCTCGCGATCTCTGGGCAGCCTTGCTGTGCCCTTCTTGTTGGCGTTGGGGTTGATCTTCGTCGTAAGCGCGGTTGTCCACGATACACGTGCGGCGCCTGCGCCGCGTATCCTCGCTGCCCCCGGCAACCCGGCGGTGTTGCCATTGGGTGAGTCCGTTGCGGTACCCAGCACGACCACGGTCGCTATCACCTACGACGAGGTGCTCGATCCTGCTACGGTCTCGACCCGGACCTTCGCGGTCTATGGCCAGCAGACCGGCCTTCGGGAGGGCGCTTACGACATCAGCGGTGCCACCGCGCGCTTCACCCCGACCGAACCCTTCAGACCGGGCGAGCTGGTGATGGCCAGCGCGACGACGGGTACTCTCAACCTCAGCGGCGAGGGCCCTGTGTTGCCCACGGTCTGGCAGTTCACGGCAGAGGCCGGACTCGGGAACGGCCTCTTTGCGACGAACGGGCAGGTCCTGAGTGACGGGGCGCGTCAGGTGATCGCTCTGGGAGACCTCGACGCGGACGGCGACCTCGACGCAGTGGTGTGCGACTTCATGGCCGACGGCACGCGGGTCTGGCTGAACGGTGGTGGGGGGCGCTACGTCGTCACGGCCCAGGTGTTTGGCACGGGACTCGTGCGTTCAGCCGCCCTGGGCGATCTCGATGCCGACGGCGACCTCGACCTGGTCTTGGGCTACGGTCCGGGGGCGGACAAGGTGTGGTTCAACGATGGCAGCGCGACTTTCATCGATAGCGGCCAAAGCCTCGGATCGGGCAGCACCGGCGGGCTCGCCCTCGGCGACGTGGACGGCGACGGCGATCCGGACCTGATCGTCGCTATGAACGGTAGCGCCAACACCGTGTGGCTCAACGATGGGTCCGGGCATTTCACCAACAGTGGGCAGGCGCTCGGTAACCTGGGCAATGAGGCCAATGTCGCCGTTGCCCTGGCCGATCTCGACGCCGATGGTGACCTGGATGCGGTCTTCGCAGGCTATCTGTCCTGCTACACTGAGGTGTGGAAGAACGATGGATCGGGTAACTTCGTCTATCATTCGCAGCTCGCGGTGCGGTACACGCGCGATCTCGCGGTTGGCGACGTTGACGGCGATGGTGATGCCGATGTCGTGCTTGCCAACGATCAACAGACCGACATGGTCTGGCTCAATGATGGCACCGGTGTTTTCACCGATAGTGGGCAGAGCCCCGGCGCCTGGGCCAGTCTTGCCGTCGCTCTGGGGGACGTCGACGGCGATGGCGACCTCGATATGGCAGTTGCCGTCGGCGATCCATACGAGCCGAGCCGCCTGTGGCTAAACCAGGGCGGAGCACAGGGCGGGACGCTCGGGCAATTCGCCGACAGCGGGCAAGCTTTCGCAGCCGAGGCACGGGACATCGCATTGGGAGATGTCGACGGCGATCTCGACCTGGACATGGTTCTGGCGGCCAATCCCGTCTCCGTGTGGAGCAATGGGCTCCGCGATCTGGCCATCGAGGACTTCGCCGTCGGCAGCGACACCGTAGGCCTGGGCTCGTCGCTTGCGGTCACGGTGGTTGTCGCGAACCGGGGCACGGGGGACGTCGATACGCCGTTCTCCACGGCCATCTACAGTGACCTGGCCCCCACGGCGTGTGACGCCGGGAGCGGCAGTGAGGCACAGCAGGCGACGCCGGTGCTGGCTGCGGGCGGGGTGGTGACCCTCACCTTCACGCATCCGGGCTTCGCCACGTCGGGCATGCACGTCATCTACGCTCAGACCGACGTGGGCTGCATCACGGACCAGGTGTCCGAGAACAACCAAGTGGGCCCTGCCATCGTTTGGGTCGCCCCCCTCCAGGTGGTGACGACCTCGCCTGCGGGGAACGGGCGGGAGATTGCCGCAGACGGCGTCGTGTCTGTGACCTTCGACAAGGCATTGGACATGTCCACCGTCTCGACACGGACCTTCACGTTGCGCGGACGCCAGACAGGTGTCTATGCAGGAACGTATGCCCTCGGTGCAGGGCCTGAGATGTGCAGCTTCCAGGCAGCTGATTCCTACAAACCGGGTGAGGAGCTGGTCGCGGTGCTCAGCCGCGATATCCAGGCAGATGATGGCAGCGGGCTGCGTCCGTACGTCTGGCAGTTCCGCGGCGAAGTGACCGAGGGAACGGGCGTCTTCAGCGATACCTTCCAGCGATTGGGGAGCGAGGCCACGATGGGTGTGGCGCTGGGCGACGTGGATGGCGACGGGGACCTCGATGCTGTCGCCGCGCACTACCCCACGACCACGCTCTACCTCAACACCGGCGGCGTCTTCACCCCGAGTCTCGCACCCCTGCCTGCCGCGACCGCCGTGGCACTCGGGGAGCTCAACGGTGACGCCGACCTCGATCTCGTGCTGGGAACCACCGCAGGTGCGGAGGTATGGGTATACGCGAACGGTGCTTTCACGACGACCGGACAGACGCTGGGCACCGATGATGTGACCGCGATCGCCCTTGGAGACGTGGACGGTGACGGCGACGAAGACATCGCCGTCACCAACCGAGGTGCGGCGGACGAGGTGTGGCTGAATGCGGGCGGCCTTCAGGGTGGGACGCCCGGTCAGTTCATTGACAGCGGCCAGCGCTTCGGGACTGAATCGACTAACGACGTGGCGCTGGGTGACGTAGATGGCGACGGCGACCTGGATATGGTCCTTGGGCGGTACGCCGATGGTTCTGTGCTGATGCTCAACGACAGTGCGGGAAACTTCACCGACAGTGGCCAGCAGGTAAGCGCGTCCAGCGTGTGGGCCGAGGCCCTTGGCGACCTGGACGGGGATGGCGACCTCGATCTCTTCCTCGCCAACGGGTCGAGCCCGGTGCGCCTCAATACCGACGGCATCTTCACCACCCAGGGCGGGGCATCGCTGCCCAGCTGGATTGTCGACCTCGCCCTGGGCGACGTCGATGGGGACGGGGATCTGGACGCGTTCTTGGGTCGCGGTGGCGAGTCAGACGTGGCCAACAGCGTCTGGCTCAATAATGGCACGGGCGTGTTTGTGGACAGCGGGCAGACCCTGGGCAAGGAAGGGACGACATCGGTCGCCCTTGGTGACCTCGACGGCGATGGCGACGTGGATGCTTTCGTTGGCAACAGCGGCAACTATGGCGAGCCGGACACGGTTTGGTTCAACAACAAGAACGCCCCCTCGGCCGTGGACGACCACTTCATCGTGGTTCCGGACTCGGTGGGCAACGTGCTGGGCGTGCTCGCCAACGACAGTGACGCCGATGGCGACCTTGCTGTCGTTGGTCGCCGTGGGGACCCCCAACTACGGTGGAACCGCCATCCTTAGCGGCACCACACACATCCTATACACGCCTGCCACGGGGTACTACGGGTCGGAGGTCTTCACCTACACCGTCGCCGATAGTGGCGGCCTGACCGCTTCGGCGACCGTCACCGTCGACGTCGGCGGCGCCAATTCTGCGCCCGTGGTCGTTGACGACACGGCATCGACCCTGGAGGATGTGGCGGTCGACATCCCGGTGTTGGCGAACGACCACGACCCCGATCTGCAGACGCTGTCGATCGTTTCGGTCGGGACACCCATCAGCGGGTCGGCGAGCATTGCCGGCAACGTCGTGCACTACGCGCCCGCCACCGATCTCTACGGCCTCGACCACTTCGACTATGCCGTCAGCGATGGGTGGCTCACCGTGACGGGTCGCATCACGGTCACGGTGACCTCCGTCGAGGATCCGCCGACCGTCGACGCGCATCCTGCGATTGCGATTCCGGAGGATGCCCCGACGCAGACCGTGCACATCACCGGGATCTCCAGCGGCGCCTTCAATGAGATCCAGGCGCTCACCGTGACTGTCCAGCGGACGGAGGTGGCGCCCTACGCCGTGCCGGTGCCGACGGTGGTCTACACGAGCCCCGAGACAACGGCGGATCTGGTCTTCAAGCCGACGCCCGACGAGTTCGGCGTCGCCTTCCTCACCGTCGCCGTGAGCGACGGGGTGGCCACGACCTCGTCGATGTTCCAGGTGGACATCACGGCGGTCAACGATCCTCCGCAGTTCACGGTCCCGGTTAGCGTCACGGTCGCCGAGAACGTCGGCACCTACAACGTCCCGCTCAGCGCGATCAGCTACGGCCCGACCAACGAGAGTGAGCAGCGGCCCGCGCTCGCCTTCACCGCAAGCTCGACCAACACGGCGCTGATCCCGCAGCCGGTCATCTATTATGACAACGGCCCGGGCACCTACACGGGCGGCTCGGTCTCGATCACGCCCGTTCCGTATCTGCAAGGGACGGCGACGATCGTCGTGACGCTCACCGATGGGCTATCGACCACGGTCAAGAGCTTCCCGGTGACCGTGGTGCCGGTGAACGATCCGCCGACGCTGGACGCGCTGGCCAAGCTCCTCATCAAGGAGGACGCCCCGGCCCAGACGATCGATCTGTCGGGTATCGGCCCCGGCCCCTATGAGAGCGAGGTGGTCACGGTGACCGCGGCGCTCGCGCTCGCCCGCCAGTCGTGCCCCAGCCAACGGTGGTCTACACCAATCCCGATACGACGGGCCGGCTGATCCTCGCGCCCGCCCCTGACCGGAACGGCTGGGCGACCATCGACGTGACGGTGACCGATGGGCTGCTGTCGACCGTGCGCACGTTCGATGTCTACGTTGCCCCGGTCAACGACCCGCCCACGGTGAGCGCGATCGGCGGCCAGACGCTCGACGAGGACGGCCCCGCGATTGCGGTTGCTTTGGCCGGGATCGGGCCGGGGCCCTACGAGAGCCAGCCGCTCGCGGTCACGGCGGCCGTGGCGGATACGACGCTGGTGCAGCCTGCCGTGGTCGGATATGCGAGCCCGGCCGCCACCGGCACGATCACGCTGACGCCCACGGGCGCCACGTTCGGGGTGACATCGGTCGCCATCAGCGTGACCGACGGACTCTCTGTGACCACGCGTTCCTTTGACGCGACGGTGCACCCGGCGTTCCGGGTCTTTGAGATCGGCACGATGGCATCGGCCACGTGCACGCGCCCGATCGCGGGCAACACCTTGACCTCGGCCAGCTTCCTGGTTCGCGGCCAACAGACCGGGAGCTACGCCGGGGCACGTGGGGTACGGGTCACGCCCTACGACGTCTTCTCGTTTGGCGTCGTTGACTTCGCGCCTCAGACGGCGTTCACACCCTCGACCGGCTTCCGGCCGGGTGAGGTCGTGGAGGCCACGCTGACCGGCGACGTGCAGTCCACCGACGGCCGGGCCCTGCCGCCCTTCTCGTGGCAGTTCCGCGCGCCGGTAGCGGGCGGCACGGGAGTCTTCGACCGGGTGGATCTCTACCCGGTGGAGACGGCTGCAGCCCTGCAAGGCCCCGAAGAGGCCCTACCGGAAGACGCCCCACCGGGGCGTCTCTACAACTACCTGATGATCGGCCGCAGAGCGTGCTTGACACGCAAGCCGTGGCATTGGGCGACCTCGACGGCGACGGCGACCTCGACGGCTACGTGGTGCGCAACGGGGCGCCGGATGCCGTCTGGCTCAACGATGGCACGGGCACGCTCTCTGATGGTGGGCAGGCACTCGGCCTCGCGAACAGTTGGGCTGTGGCGCTGGGTGACCTCGACGGCGACGGCGACCTGGATGCCTTCGTAGGCACCTACGGTGGCGCCGACACGGTCTGGATGAACCAGACGGCGCAGGGTCAGGCGGGCCGGTTTGCCGACAGCGGCCAGGAGCTGGGCAACACGGACACCTATGCCGTCGTGTTGCTGGACGTCGACACGGATGGCGATCTCGACGCTGTGACGGGGAGCGACGTCGGCCAGCCGAACGTGCTCTGGTTGAACGACGGCGGCCTGCAGGGCGGCACACCGGGGACCTTCATCGCCGGTCACGCGCCTCGGCTACGAGCCGGTGCGGGCGCTTGGCAACAGGCGACTTCGACCGCGACGGTGACCTCGACCTTTTCCTCGGCATCGCGAACAACCGTCCGAACCAGGTCTGGCTCAACGAAGCCGGCGTCTTTGTCGACAGCGGGCAGCGGCTTGGCGCGGCTGACACTTTCGCGGTAGCCACGGGCGACCTGGACGGAGATGGTGATGCGGATGCGTTCGTCGGCAACATGGACGGGCAGCCCAACGAGGTCTGGCTGAACGAAGCGGGTGCCTTTGTGGACAGCGGGCGGCGACTGGGTGCGCGCGCGACGTGGGCTGTGGCGCTGGGCGACGTCGATGCCGACGGCGACCTCGATGCCTTTGTCGGGAATGCCCGTGCGCCACTGGTGACGCAGTCGGCCGACCAGATATGGAAGAACAACGGCTCCGGCGTCTTCGCCAACACCGGGCAAGCGCTGGGCGACTGGGATACCTTGTCGGTCGCGCTGGGCGACCTGGATGGTGATGGCGACCTCGACGCCCTTACCGGGACGAACAACGGCCTGCTGGCGCCGAATGCGGTCTGGCGCAACCGCCCGACGCCGCCGTTTGCCCTGAACGACGCGTTCACGGTGCTGGCGGGCACGACGGCGTCCCTGGACGTGCTGCGTGGTGACGTCGATCCGGAGGGAACGGCGCTCCAGGTGAGCGCCATCGGTGCGCCCGGCCACGGCACGGCTACGACCGACGGTTGGGTGGTCACCTACGACCCCGCGCCCGGCTTCACGGGGCGAGACGTCTTCACGTATACGGCGCGCGATGAGGATGGCCTCGACGACGCTGCGGTGGTGACCGTCGATGTCCTTGCGGAGATCTTCCAGATCGAGGTCGGCCCGATGGTTGGGGGCGTGTTGATCCACGCTAGTGCTCAAGGGCATCCCACCGTCGTGGAAGTTCCTGCAGGCGCGGTCGCCGTCTCCACGACGATCGGCTGCGTGCCGATTCCGATGACGGCGGCATCCACTCCACCGGGCGGATTCGCGGGGCATGCCTTTGCACTGACCGCAGGTCGAGACGAGGCCCCGCTGTCGCCTATCGCCTTCAGGCGTCCGTTGACCGTGACGATCGCCTACGGTACCGACGAGTTCGCTGATCAGGACGGGGCCGAGGTCGAGCTCAGGCGATGGAGCGGCACCGCGTGGACGTCCGATGGGATCGATGGGGTCAGCGCCGATCCCGTGATGGGACGATTGGTCGTGCAGGTCTCGCAGACCGGCGAGTATGCGCTCTTCCACGGCACGGGTCACGGCCCGTGGGAGGTCTTCCTGCCACTGCTGAGGCGTGGCGAGTGATCCGGATGTCGGGGCCGGACGTGATTTGCCGGCGCCGTGCTCGCCGCAGAGCGCCGGATCACAGATCCGGCGCGAACGTCAGGGGGAGCGGCGTGGCTGGCGGGGCGGGATCCGAGAGAGGGGTCGCCGCAGAGCTCTCGATCACGAGAGATACGTTCGGCATTCGCCGGCACTGCCCGTCGCAGAGCGCCGGATCACAGATCCGGCGCGAACGCTGTGCGCGGCGCGAACGCCATCGATGCGCATGTCCGTCAGCGAGCTGGGAGCGAGCATCCGATCCGTGAAATCTGTGCAATCCGCGAAATCCGTGATTCAGACGATATGGCCGTACCGAAGCAACCCGGAAGCTAAAGACGGAGGCATCCGATGACAAAACGATCCATCTACCTTATCCTCGTTCTCCTGATGCTTGCCCTGTGCGGGCTTGCCATCGCCCAACCCACCTTTGGCGCCTCCGTCGACGATGCTGGGGCGGTGGTTCAACGTGCGTGGCGCGAGGCACAGCGTATCGGTGCCTACAGCTACACGACCGACATCGTCCAGAGCACGTGGCCGACGCTACGGGTGGAGAACGCCGGGCAGGCGGCGACCGAGGATCGTATCTACGTTGAGGGTGAGACGGACCTCGCGGCCGAGACGATGCGAATGCGGCTCTGGTCCGGCGACGGGAGTGTCGCCAACCAGGACGGCAGCGTCGAGCTCAAGGTTGAGCAAGGCACGACCTACGGCCGTGTCGGTCAGGAGGCGTGGCGCGAGATCGAGAACGGTACGTCACTCTTTGCGCCGGGCAACGATCTCCTCGGCTATCTCGCCGGGGCCTCGGACGTGCGACTGCTGGGCACCGAGTCTCGCGGCGGCGTGACCTTCACGCGCTACGCATTCACGGTCGACGGGACCGCCTTCGCGACGCACATGCGCGGCCAGCTCGAGGATGAGCTCCGCCGGAAGGGAGAGCTCCCGGCGGGCGTCGACCTGGACACCCCCAGCTTCTACGCTGACATGACCGGCGAGGGCGAGATCTGGCTCGACACCTCGGGGCTTCCGCTGCGCCAGATCGTGAAGGCGCACTTCCCACCCACCGGCCGCGACCAGGTCGACGCGACGATCACCACCGATTTCAGTGGCTGGGCAGAGCAGATCGCGACGGGACCGTTAGGGCTGCCCTCAGCGACCGCCCACCAGTTGGCGCGGGTAGGCACCAATGCCGGGCTCTTCGGCGGGGTGGTGGCGTTCCTCGTGGCCGTGCTCGTGTGGCGGCGTTCGCGCACGGTCTACGCCGGGCTGGTCGGGCTGCTGATCCTGTCGATGATCGTGGTACCACAGATTCAGGCGCAGAAGGCATACGCATTCCAGGCCGACCAACACGCTCAGGCTGCCGCGTATGACGACGAGATGGCGCGGTCGCAGGCCGCAGATGAAGCACAAGCGGCGGCTACGACGACTGACTTTGATCCTCACCAAGACCCGCTAGCCGCGGGACCCTCTGCCGATACATCCACCACAGGGGCGCCCGTGCAGAACGGCCTTCCCAGCGTGGCATCCCTGCAGACACTGCTGGCCGACAATGCGCCGGGGAGCGGAGATGATGCGCCTGGGATGGCGGCTGACACAGATGGCGACGGCCTGACCGATGCCGAGGAGGCGGACGCCTGCACGGACTCCGGCGTGGCCTGCGCCGTGGGCGACGTGGCCTGCCTGTCGGCCGCGGCCGACACCGATGGTGACGGTCTCTCCGATGGCGTGGAGGTGATCGACCTGGGCACGCATCCCTGCCGGGCCGACACGGACGGCGACCAGATTGATGATGGCGTCGAGGTGGCAGGATTCGAGCTCTACGGGGTGCGCTGGTATCTGAACCCGAACGATCCCGACACGAACCACGATGGCATCTCGGACCTGGATGAGTGTTACGAATTGAGCAATCTCAACCCCGGCGGTGTCGGGAGCGCTTGCGCCGATACCGACGGGGATGGTGATCCGGACGCTTTTGACGTCGACGACGACGGCGACGGCGTGCCCGACATGCTCGATCCTGCGCGCACGACCGTGATGGGGGGCGGGCGCAATGCCGAGGGTGGCGTCCAGGGGTTGGAGGATGGCGGCCTTGACCTGGATCTTACCTGGTCGAGCCAATCGGTCGACACGCCTGTCTTTGTGGATTTCCAGCTCCGCCCGACCAACCCCGATCACCTCTGGTACAGTCTGAGCGTGCTCGATTGGCCGTCGGGCGACAGAGGTGGGCAGATCAAGCGGGTCAACGACTCGACTTTCGCCGACGTCAATGCGCAATTGGGCGAGCCGGTGGGCGAGAAGGACGATCAGGGCGACATGCGCCTGATTCCCATGCTGGAGATTGAGATCCCCTACACTGACGCAGATCACCACGGCAACCTGCCGGTCGTACCCAACGCGCCGTCGCTCTCGGCTACCACGCCGGTGACGACGTGGCTCGACACGGCAGCGACCGACGCCCTCCAGATGTCGGTCCGGTACAAGAATAGTGATGACCAACCCTCACTGTTGGTTTACGCGCCGGTCACCTTGGTTCGCGACACCAACGGCGACAGTCCCGTGGCTTTCTCATCGCGCATCCTCTACCGGCCCGACGGGGTGGATTTCGGTAGAGCGCAGACAGTGCGCCTGGTCTGGCTCGTCGAGGCGATCACGGACTATTGCGCTCCACCCGACGGGACAGACTTCGAGACTCTGGGCGATGCGTTCGCCGAGACCTGGTGCGCGGACGATGCCAACTGGAAGTCGAATCCACCGCGCATTCTCCACTCCTATTACGATGACTGGTACCTGACGGGGCTGACGGTGCGCGAGGACCACGGCGTCGACGTCGCCGCCGTCTTCGAGAACGCCAACTCGCCCGACCGCGATCCCACCTACGAGCGGTGGCTGTGGCAGGTTGCGACGAACCTCAGCGACACCTTTGTGACCGGGCGCGCCAGCGGTGAGGGCGCCGGTCGTCCACCGGGACATCACCGTGCCCGAGATCTCCCGCCGCTTCGACCTCACGTCGACGGCGACGATTGACGAGCGGTGGGGGATCACGCCGACGCTCAAGGTCCTCAACGTCGAGACCTTCTCGTTCCCCGACCAGTCCATGCTGGCCGAACTGCCGATGACGCACACGGCGCAGATCCTTGACAGTTACTTCCTCGACGCCAACGGTGTGCCCAAGGTGAGCGCGCCGACGATTCTCTACGCGCGCGAGGAGCACTTCCGCAGCACCGGTATGGGGAAGGAGCTCAACGGCCTGGTCGTCGACAACGCGCTCGGCCTCTCGCTCTCGCCCTCGGAGGTCTACGACGAGGTGATCGCCGGGCTCAACTGGGCGCCCTACCGCTACGACGCGACCGGTGGGTGGGAGGCGTACCCGATCGACGAGTATTGGGACGTCATGGCGAGTTACCTCGGCGACCTCTTCGCGAGCGTTGAGGGTGACGCCGAGGGCTACGAGAATAAGGGCCGGATCATCCTCAGCCAGAGCTATTACCTGGCACTCTATCGCGGCGTGACAGGTGTGGTAGAGGCCGGAAACGTGGTTCTCGACCGCAGCGACGATGGTGTCATCGACTCGGGGCTGTCGTCGAGCTGGCAAGGGGTGACCAACGTCCCCCTGAGGCTCGTCAAGCAGATCATCAGCGGGGCGATCGACGCGCTGCGCAAGCTGCCAAGAAGCTTGACGTACATGGGTACCACGAGCGAGAAGCTGCTCGCGGCCATCGGCGGCGCGAAGAAGAACCTGCAGGACTCGTGGATTGACAACATCTTCGACCTCGAGTTCTACGGCAACAAGGTGCCTGCAGGGGTTGCTTTTGCCGCCGGCGCAGCCGTTGCGGGTGCCGTGGTCATCATCACCTACGCGGTGCTCTCCGGTGCCTCGGGCGAGGAGATCGTTTTCGCGGCGCTCCAGGCCATCGACTTCACGATGGCCGTCAAGGACGTGCTCGATGCGGCGCTGGAGCTCTACAAGGCGAACCTCACCGGTCAGTTTCAGTATGGCGTGCGCAACGCGATCGAGACGGCCACTGTGGATCTGCGGTCGGCGGCCAACGTCGCCGCGATCATCGGGCTGGTCATCTCAGCCGCGATCTCGATAGGCTTCTTCGTCGCCCAGATGATCATGGGCGGCGTGCGCTTTGCCTCGCTTGGGTTCGACCAGGCGCTGGCGTCGGTCGTCGCGGGGATCATCGTCGCCGTGATCATGTTTGCCATCGGCCTGATCCCGGTCGTCGGCCAGATCATCGTCGCCATCATCGGCCTGATCGATGCCGTGATCGGCATCATCTGCACGGTCACGGGTCTCGACGAGTTCCAGGCCGACGACCCCGACAAAATCGGCGGCACCATCATCCGCGACTACATCTGCGCGGGGATCTCCGGCGCGCTGTCGAAGCTGGTCCAGTTCCTGATCTACAGCCAAAACCCGATCGTCGATCTTGAGAAGGACGATCGGCTGCAGGTCCAGGGCTTCACGCTGGACTTGCGCGACACCTATCCGACCGTCGGCTTCGTCGAGGGCAACGAGGTCAAACTGAGTGCTGACGTGACGACGAAACTCTACCGTCACTGGCCGATCTCGCCGCTAGCCTACACCTATGGCTGGCAGTACGCGAACAAGTACCTGAAGGAGTCAAGTTTCGCCTACAGCTTCGCAGCGGCGGAGGAAGATCTCGATCTGCTCCAGGGACTGACCACGTCCAATCCGTTGACGTGGTCCGGCGACTATCCCTTCGAGCACGAGACGACGCTGGCCAGCGGCTACGATTTCCTACTGACGCCCGCTGGGATCAACGTTGATGTGCCCGCCTATCTCAACGAGGGGCACGCGATCAACGCGCAGGAGTGCTTCATAGTGCCTAACCCGCTTCTGACCCCGCCCGCGATCCCCGTCTGCTACCTGCGCGACAAGAGCGATTCGCTCCACCTGGACCTGGGCCTAGTCTTCGACGTCCTGCCCACGACGGTCTCCGGCTTCTTCGCGCTCACGCCCAAGGACGGCGGCTATGCGCTGGCGTGGGGCCAGTCGGGTTCGACGCGCTTCCCCGCACTGATGGATGCTGACGGCGATGATCTGATCAGTCAGGCCTTCGGTGGCAACGATCCCAGCGACCGCACGGCCGACACCGACCGCGATGGGCTCTCGGATCTCTACGAGGTACGGTGGGGCAGCGATCCGACGCTGGCGGACAGCGATGGCGACGGCCTCTCCGACTACGACGAGGTGCGATACGGGGCTGATCCGCAGGCACGCCGACACCGATCACGATGGGCTGAAAGATGGCGACGAGGTGAAGAGGATGGGAGTTCGTCTACGGTTTCGCGCCATCGGGTGGCGCCGCTCATCACGCGCGTGACCTCCGATCCGCTCTCGCCCGACACCGACGGTGACGGCCTGATCGACAAGTTGGAGAGCGTCTACGGGATGAACCCCCGCGTGCCGGGCCCTGCGACCGTGCTTACGATCGAGTCCCAGGTCAGCGACGAGGACGGGCTGGTGATGCCCGGTGACACCGTCGCCTATACTGCGACCGTCGCCAACGAGCTGCGCGACCGCTACGCGCTTGGCCTGCTGGAGGTGGACTTCCCACCCGCCGTGCAGGACGCTACTCTGGTCCCACAGCCCTATGAGTTGGGGCCGTTGGCGCAGACGATGCTGACCGGCAACGTGACCGTCGATCCGCTGGCGATCTCACAGCAGATCAGCCTGACCAACCGCGCGGGCGCGATCATCGCTAACATCCGCGAGGCCGTGGTCGACGGGCGCGATTTGTGGCTACACTTCGACGAGGCCTCGGGCGCCACGACCTTCGCGGATGCCTCGCTCGCGGGCCACGACGGCACGTGCAGCGGCGCTGCGTGCCCGACAGCCGGCGCCGATGGCGCATATCTGCGGGCGCTCAACTTCGGCGGCAACGACCGGGTCACCAGCGGCGTCGACGCCTCGGAGGAGGACTACACGCTCTCGCTGTGGTTCAAGACCTCGTGCAAGAACTGCGGCATCGCCTCCGCGATCAAGGCCGGGACGGCGCAGCACGACCGCGACCTCTATCTCGACGGCGGCAACCTCTGCGCCCGGCTGGGGCGCAGCACGACCGAGACGATCTGCACGAACGGCATCGACTACGCCACCGGCGCCTGGCACTACGTCGCCTACACCTTCGGCGGCGCGCAGGGAGGACAGGCGATCTTCGTCGACGGTGAGCGCCGGGCGAACGGCGCCTTGACGTCGTCGGATTTCGGCGGGCAGAATGCTATGCTTTTTGGCTATGCCGTGGCGGCGGATACCGACTATCTCACAGGCTTCATCGACGAGGTGGAGCTCTACCCGCGGGTATTAGGCGCCGACGACATCCGGTCCCGGTTCAAGGAACCGGTGCTCCAGCTGAGGTTCGACGCTTCGTCGGCCTCGAACTATGGGGACAGCTCCTCGCACCACCACGCCGTCACCTGTACGCAATGTCCCGACGCGGGAATCGCGGGCGTCGTCGGAAAGGCCGCGGACTTCGACCAGACGTCCTATCTGACCATCTCTGCGGCAGACGACAGCCTCAACCTGCACCGTGACGAGGGCACGTTTACGATCGCTGCGTGGATCAACCCGCGGCCCGCCTCCAATGGCTGGGTCGGGGTCTTTGGCCAGGACGACCACGATACCCCGGAGCGCAGCTATCCCGGTCTCTACGTAGACACCTCGCTCAAAGAGATCAAGGCGTCGTTCGGCAACGGCAGCCAGGTCTGCGACGTGACCAGCAGCAGTAATGTGCTCAAGCTCAACACCTGGCAGCAGGTCGCTGCGGTCTTTGATGGCACGAACCTCACGCTCTACCGGAACGGCAAGGCGATTGGATCCAGCGCGACGTGCGCGGGGACGAAGCCCTACGCGTCGAGCTCGCTGGACATCGCGTCCAGCGGACTGGACGTGGGCCGTGCCTCAAGCGCCAGCACTGTCATCTTCGACGAGGTCGTGGTCGACGACGAAGGCGATGGCTCCGGCTCGGCGGAGTACAACGGCTTTCGTGGACGGCCACCGCATCTGGGCGCAACTCGACGTGAACCCGGGAACCTACTCGCTCCCTTACGCCTATACCGTCTACGGCGACTGGCTGCACTTTGTGACGATGACCGAGCTCGACAAGAGCATCAACGAGCTCGCCCGGGGGGACGACGATCTGGAGGTGAACCGGTCCTTCTGGCCTTACCAGGTCGGTACCTACTCCCAGGATTACACCAACGACGGTGAGGGCACGCTCTATTGGTCAGTCCGGAACGAGTTTTACGACGGCAGCCTTGATGACCTCCGCGTCTACAGGCAGGCCCTGGATCCCTACGAGGTCCAGGAGCTGTACCAGAGCGCCATCCGCGTGCTGGAGCTGCGGCTGGACGAGCCACCCGGCGCCAGTGTCTTTGCCGACGATTCGGGCAACGGCGACGCCGGGATCTGCGACGGGAGTCGTTGCCCTGTGACCGGGCGTCGCCGGACGCGCCAACCAAGCCGTCCACCTCGACGGCGTTGACGATCGGATCCAGGTCGACGTCGACGTCCCTGACACCGAGGCGGCCGTCTCCTTCTGGTACAAGACCAAGACCTACGGCGACCAGTGCGCCAACTGCGGGCTCTTCTCCGTGGTGGACGACGACAGCCAGCAGGCGCAGATCTACCTCAATGGGGGTACGCTCTGCGCCAAGGTGGCCTCCCAGACGATCTGCGGCACCGACGCACTCTCGGCCGGGACGTGGCACAATGTCGTGCACACGATCGGCAGCTCGGTCGGTGGGCAGAAGCTCTACGTCGATGGTACGCTGGTGGCGTCGGGCTCTCGAACGACCTTTGGCTTTGCCGGCGCCACCGATCTCACGATTGGGCAGGCAAATGCGGCCGGGAATGACTATTTCGAGGGGTACCTCGACCACGTGGTCGTCACCCGCAGCGCCCTGTCAGCCGGTGAGGCCGCGGCGCTGACCAAGGAGATCCCGGTGCTCAACCTGCACCTGGACGAGTCCCTGGGCGCGACCTCCTTCCTGAATGAGGCCGGCGCGGCACAGAATGCGACCTGCGACCTGGACATCAACGGCACCGACACCTGTCCCAAGAGCGGCACCGACGGCTGGATCCGTGGGGCGCTCCAATTCGACGGGATGAATGATAAGCTGAGTTACGCCGGGTCGAGCATTCCGTCGACCGGATACAGCGTCGCGATGTGGGTGAAACCCACCCAACGGCGTGAGATCTCCCAGACGCTGCTGACCCGCGAGGATTTTGGGGCTTCGGTGCGAAGCCTTGGGCTCTTCATCGCCCCCGACGCCACGACGCTGCAGTATGACGACTGCCACCAGGCACTCACGAGCACGCCGGACGCGCTCCTGCAGGATCAGTGGAACCACGTCGTGCTCACCTATGGCGACGATGGCCTGATGCTCTATGTCAACGGCTCGCGGGACGCGTCGCTCGATCCGCCGCTCTGGGCTTGCCAGTCGGGGCTGCCGCTCTATATCGGCGCCACGAGCTCAGCGGGGTGGGGCACGGGCCCTGCGCTGCCCTTCGCGGGGCAGATTGACGAAGTGGCCGTCTACGGGCGCGTCCTTTCGCAGCGTGAGGTAGAGGCGCTCTACAACTACCAGGTCTCGTGGGTCGACGTCAGCGCCGATCATCGCATCACGGTCGATGCCGAGGCGCCGACGGTTGCCATCGACTTCACGGCCCCCGTCGTCGACATGTCGCCCCAACGTGTGATCGCCATCGAGGCTCAGGATGCCACGTCGGCCGTCGAACGCGTCTGGTACCGGGTCGATGGCGGCGTGTGGCACAATGCGACACGCGATGGCGCCGCGTGGCTCTTCTACTTCACCCCCTCGCACGAGGGACAGACCACGATCGAGGCGCGGGCGTGGGATACTGTCGGCCATCGATCGAGTATCGCGAGCGTGACCTTCAAGGTCGATGGAAGCCCGCCTGCAGTCACTGTCGACTCCGCCTCCACTCAGCGCACGCTGCCGGTGGAGACGGCCGTGGACGAGGTCGACGTGCCTGTAGCGACGGCGGCGTTCCCCGCGAGTGGCGACGCCCTGTACACGGGTTCCGGTGGGTGGTGGCACAGCAGTGCGAGTGCCACCGGCTATCGATACATCGACGCCGACGTGGTCGATCGCGTCGACATGCATTTCGCGTTCGAGAATGAGATGTACGCGGGGGACGTCGCGTCATTCATCGTCAGCATCAACTACGAGGAGATCGGCACCTTCGACGTGCAGCCGGGGGAGACCGAGAAGGACGTGAGCTTCTCCTTCGCTCCGACGTCGAAGATCGTCGGCAGCCACTACGCGGTACAGCTCTGGATGGATTCGGGGCACAACCTGAAGCTCCCTCTGGGCGCATCGACCGTGACTTTCTTCACGCCACAGACCCGGACGCATCAGGTCGTCCGGCTCTCGGGCGGGGTACGCGATCGGGGCGATGCCGGCGTCGCCGGCGTGTGGATCGATCTCCTCGACCAGAACGGCGTGTCGCTTGGGGGGCGGCAGATGGCGGCGGTGGATGGTGAGCGTTGGCAGGTCGCCTACGCCGTGCCCGAGGATGTGGACGGAAGGTACACGCTCAAGTTGGAGGCAAAGGACGCGGTCGCGAATACCGTAGCGCGGCAGCAGGAGGTCGTCTCCCTCGACGGGATGGCGCCCGATGTGGCCGTCACCCGCTCGGACGACGATTCGGGGCTGATGATCGGCATTGGTGACGAGACGCCCATCCTGGCGGGCACAGTAGCCGACGTGCCGTATCCCAGCGGGCGCGTGCTGGCCTATGGCTTCGAGGAACCCACGGGCAGCGCGTCGTTCGACGATGGGTCCGGCCGCCAGATGACGGCGACCTGTGCCGAGGGGGCCTGTCCGAGGGCCGGCGAGGTCGGTCGCGTTGGAGAGGCCGCCTACTTCGGCGGCAGCGACTATCTGATGGTCGAGGATCGCGTGGTCACGACCACGGCGACGACGACGGAGACCATTCACGCCTTCGAGCCGGACGACGCGACGATCGCCTTCTGGTTCAACACGTCCTCACCGGGGCCGCAGACGATCTTTGCGGCGACGGCGCCCGGTGACGTGTCGCGCGGCCTTTGGGTCGGCCTGGACGCGGACGGACATCTGGCTTTCACCTACCGGCCCGCCGGAACGCGGACCATCGTCAACTCGCCGTCGACGGTCAACGATGGGGCGTGGCACCACGCTGCTGCCGTCAAACAGGGCGACGAGATCGCCTTGCTGCTGGATGGCGTCCGCGTCGACAGCACGACCGTTACCGATGCCTTCTCCGGTTCGCTTAGATGTCGCTATCGGCAGACAGTCGCAGACGGGGGCTTCGGCGTACTTCACCGGAGCACTGGATGAACTGGCATCTACCAACGGGCGCTGGCCGACGATGCGATCCTGGGGCTGGCGCAATCGGTGGCTGCCGGAGTGTCGCAGCTCTCGATCGGCCTCCGCCACGCCAAGGGCGCGGCGCTCTATGAGGATCTGCCGGCCTATCTGCCTTTTGATGAGGCCGCAGGGAGCACGAATGTCTTCGACAACCTCGGGTCGCTGTCGCAACCCGGATATTGTCAAGGCACAGGCTGTCCCGCCACCGGGGAAGCCGGCATGGTCGACGGCGCCGTCACCTTTGACGGCACCGACGACAGCGTGACGCTGGGGTCGGTAGCGCTCGGCAGGCCGGTGACCTTCGCGGCCTGGGTCCGCCCTGACGCGATTGACGGTACGCGCACGATCTTCTTCCACGGCGTCGGCGGTACCGGCGCAGAGAACGAGCCGGCCAGCCTCACCTTGCGCATCAAGGATGGGCAGTACCAGGCCGGCATGGTCGATCTGATCTACGGTAACGACCTCGCGACCTACGATGTCCCTGTGGGCGACGTCGGGTCGTGGGTGCACCTGGCAGGTGTTTGGACCGACGACGGTTGCTGGTATCTCTACCGCAATGGTGAACTGGTGGGCATCGGGTACGCCTGCCGCCAGAGCACGGACTCGCGGAAGGTGCCGCTTACGATGGGGGCGGAGGGCGCAGTTCCCACCAACTTCTTCCAGGGTGCGCTCGACGAGGTGGTCGTCTACGACCGCGCGCTCACGTCGTACGAGATCGAGGCGCTGGCCGATACCCAGCGTTGGCGGGACGCAGATCTTGCGGAACCCGGGGCACCCGCCAGCGGCTGGACCTTCGATATGGCGGGCCTCGAGGGGCCCTACCAGGTGGACCTCAAGGTGACTGACGGCTTCGGGCGCACGCGGCTGATCCCCAATGTGTGGTCCGGCGAAATCGATACCGCGCCGCCACAGGTGTGCATCTCGGTGCAGGGGTATTCCTGGACGTCGAGCCGCTTGATCTACTGGCTCTCAGTATCTGACTACAACCTGCTCGGGCACACGCTCACCGACGTCAAGGGCACGGACCGCACCTATACCGACACCGAGGCTTACATCGACGAGCCGTGGTACACGGCGATCTACAGCCAGACGCGGCTGGTGGCGTTGAGCCCCATTGGGCGCGGCCTGGAGGCTTCTAGCGCGCCCTACACGTTGACGGCATGCGACATCTTCGGCCAGTGCGCGTCGGTGAGCGCCGGGCCGGGCGGGGTGATAGCGCCTCAGACGGCGGTAGCGCCTCAGACGGCGAGCTCCTGGCTGTCTCGAGGAAGGTATGCCCGCGGCTGGGGCGGCGCTCGCGCCCTTGGCACGCCCGTGCCTTGCCAAAGCGCTGCACAGAGCGCCGTTCTCTCGCCGCCTGACGGGATGGCCTACGCTACGCTTGACCCGATCGAAATCACGGGTCACGCCTACGCTCCCGAGGCATTGAGGGCCCTCACGGTGACGGTCAACAGCGTGCCGATCTCGACGACGACTTGGGCGACGGCTGATGTTACTGAGACGCTCTGGACCACGAGCTGGACGCCGCCCGGTGATGGCGTCTACACCATCACCGCGCAGATCGCCGACTGGGCAGGCGGCACGACCACGGAGACCGTTCCCGCGCCTGCCATCACCGTGGACACTGTGCCTCCGGCCGTGCTGCTGACGACGGACGTCATCTCCAGCGCCGACTTCACCGGCGCGGGGTACGTTACGGTGCGCGGCTTGGTGACCGATACCTTCGGAGTCGCCGCGCTTCAGGTGCGCTACGACGATGGCCCCTGGACCGACGCCGAGGTGCCGACGCCTCCCATGCCTTCGCCGGGGCGGCCTGGACCGGGAGCAACGTTCCGCCGGACGGCGACCTGGCAACGCTGTACGCACGGGCTACGGATCTTGCCGGAAACACGACCGAGACGAGCCGACGGTCTGGGTGGATGCCCAGCCGCCGGAGCCCGTGACGGTCACGCTGTCATACCTCAACGCGTCGAGCGTTCAGACCGTGATCACGCCGGGCGCGACGATCCGCGACGTCCTGGCGCCGACGCTGGACATCGCCTGGACGGGAAGTACGAGTCCGGATGTCATGGGCTACCTTGCCGGCTGGACGACGTCCGCCGATCCCGACGGTTCGCTGACCACGTACGGCCCGGCGGCCGCGTGACACCAGCAGGGGGTGGGGGAGGCGCAGCACCTCTTCGCCCACGTCGTCGTCGTGGACGCCTCCGGCAACCGGACGGTGCAGACGGTGGGGCCGGTGACGGTCGACTACGAGCAGACGCCCGCCTATGCGCCTTCGTCCGATGAGGGCTGGCTGGGTGAGCCGTGCAACCTCGTCGGTGTGGACCGGCGCGCGGCGCGCAGCGGCGCAGCGGAGACCTCGTCCACGCCCGAGCAGCGATTCTACGCGACCTGGACGACGGACACGCTGCGTCTGGCCTGGGCGGGGGCCGACTGGGATGTCGACGGCGACCTCTTTGTCTACCTTGACACGGCGGCGGGCGGGACGAGCGAGACGCTTAATCCCTACGTCGACGATGCCGAGACACACGTCTATCTGCCGGGGGTACCCCCACGACGCTGCCGGGCGGCGTCAGCCGGGCCGGGGATCCCGCGCCCGCGATGCTTGCCGACCTGATGGTCCGGGTGAGCGACGACGAGACCGCGTGGCTCTGGCGTTGGGACGGGTCGACCTGGGTGACACAGACCCAGCTGACGGCGGCGCAGTTCGCCTATGACCCCGCCCTGCGGGACGGGCTTACCCATCTTGCGCTGCCATATCGACCTCCTTGGGCTCCCTTCCGATGGAAGCGGGAGCCTGGGGTTGGTCGCCTTCGCCAGTGAGGACGAAGCGCCTCGGACGGCGGGGCTCCGGCTGTGGGCGGCGATGCCGCCCCAGAATCCGGCCAACAGCACGCTTGCCGGGCCCGCGCTTGCCGGGCAGGCCGACTTCGCGCTGGCCCGCGGCTATCTCTGGCCTGCGCTCGGGGCGGGCGTCTGTCCCGCTGCGCAGAGCCCCGACACGGACGGTTATCTCGACGTGACCATGGCGCCGGAGGGCGTCGTTGCCCGCTACCTGGGCGACGGCCTGGCCGGGCTCTGGGACCCGATGTTCGGCACGCCGCCTGCAGACGTCAGTACGGGCTTCAGTTTCGTCAATACCCACGTCCCGCAACTGGGGCGGGCCAGGTTGTGACCTATGCCCTGACGTATCACAACCGCGGCAGTGTCACCGCCGAGGATGTGAAGCTCGTGGCCCAGGCGCACTACGGCCTGCAGTTGTTGGGCGGTGCGGCCGACCGGCAGGTGATCACGCTGGGGGACGTTGCCGCCGGTGGAGAGGCGAACGTGACCCTGCACGGTGTGACCGGGGCCGGGTCCGCACCGTGGGCCGCGCTCGACCTGCTGGTCTACGATCAGGCCCATCCTGAGGGCGGGCCGCCCGTGGAGTGGGTCTGGATCGACCATCCGCTGGACACCGCCGCGCCGACCTTCTACGGCATTCAAGCGCCTGACTACCTGGTGCCGACAAGCACGACCACGCTCAGCGGCTACGCGTACGACGCCTCGGGCGTCTCCGCGGTGGCCCTGCGCGTTCAGACGCCCGCTAACGGCGTGCAGACGCGGACTTGCACGGGATGGGCAGCTCAGAGTGGCGGCTGGTCGTGCCCCTGGGATCTCACGGCACTCAACGGTGGCACTGTCCCCAAGGACGGTGATGCCTTCGGCGTCCAGATCCGGGCGACCGATATCTTCGGACAGGTCGGTGCGTGGTCGAGCGCCTATCCCTTCGTCGTGGATAGCGTGCCGCCGGTGGTTGCGCTCAACGTGGCGCCTGAGCAGCAGGTTGCTCAAGGAACAGGTGCACTTCTCGTACGGGAGACGCCCTTCGCGCTGCGCGGCACGGTAGAGGACAACCGCGGGCTGGGGGAGGTGGTCGTCTGCGAGTCCGGGGTCTGCGCGCCGGCCGACGTGCAGCTCGATCCCGGGCCGGCGGACGTGGTGGTGGATGACGTGCCGGTCGCCCCTGCCGTCACCGGAGGTGGGACGGCGTGCATCGAGCGGACCTTCGTCGTCACCGATGCCCTCGCTATCGGCGAGGTGCGGGTGGGGCTGACGATCAGCCACACACATCGCGACGATCTGGTCGGCGTGCTGACCTCGCCCGCCAACACCCAGGTGGAGATCATAAGCCCTGACGGGCGAGACGCGGCTGCGAATTACGACGTACTCCTGAGCGATGCAGCATCATCGGCGCTGCACTCGGGGCGGGGTGACGATCCCGGCGGCGCCTGCCTACGCGCGGCTCGCCCGTCCGTCCGCGCCCCTCCAGGCCTTCCTGGGCGAAGAGGCGGCGGGCACCTGGACGCTATCGCTGTGCGGTGCCGACATCGGAGCAGCCGAAGGCCAATACCTCCAGGGTCGCCTGATTCTCGTGCCGCAGGACACCGGCTCCCGTACCGGGCGCTGGTACTATCCTGTCTTCGATGACGCTGCGCCGATCGGAATCGGCGAGGGCGGCTACGTCGAGCGGTCGTTCCAGGTCTACGGCGTCGACGCGGTCGGCAACCGCTCAACGGCGCTCGACCTGACGCTCATCATCGACACGACCGGACCCGACATCACTGTGACCGAGTGGCCTGACGTTCCGGTGTCGCCTGCGGGGCCGCTGCGGATGGCGGGTGAGGTGGCCGACGCGGGCGGCGTCAGCGCCGTGCGCCTGATGGGTGTCGCGCCGGACGGGTCGAAGGTCGGTGCGCGCATCCCGCGTGTGGGTGGGGCGTGGGCCTACACCGACACGGTGCTTTTCACGCGCGATGGCACCTACACGTTCTTCATCGAGGCGCAGGATGCCGCCGGCAATGTGTCCACCCTTGGGCCGCTGGAGGTGGAAATAGTGACGAGCAGAACGCCTGCGACCGTGTACCTCCCGGTGGTGATGCAGGACTACCTGCGGGCGCCTGATCTCATCGTGGACGAGATCCGCGCCGACGCCGACACCGTCGAGGTCGTCATCCGCAACCGCGGCAATGCGCCGGTGGTCGATGCTTTTTGGGTCGATCTCTACGTGAACCCGGACCCCGCACCGACCGGCGTCAACCAGGTTTGGGAGGATCTGGCGAGTCAGGGGCTCGTCTGGGGTGTCGAGGAAGGCGCGCTGCCGTTGATGCCGGGCGACAGCCTGACGCTGCACGTGGGGGATGCCTACTTCTGGGAGAGCTACAGCCGTGTCCGCTGGCCACTGGCCCAGGGCACGGTTCTCTATGCCCAGGTCGACTCAACCGACGCCGACACGACCTATGGCGGCGTGCTGGAGAGTCACGAGATCCAGGGAGGCTTCTACAACAACATCGACGTGGCCACGGTAGGGCAGCTTAACGTCGCACACGGGGTTGTCGCCTCCAGCCAGGCGCCGGATCTGCGCGAGGGACTCCCGGCGCGGGCGAAACGGCCTGTGGGACCGCGCTAGGGGGAGGGATGCAGCACGCGCTCACGGTAGGCTGTTGTTTGTCGACATCGCGCCCCGCATGCGGTACAATGCTGTAGCAGCTCGGGAAGCAGAGGAGGAAACTTGGCGCAGCGATACACCATTCAGGCTGTAGTCTACCCTGGTGATGAGTCAGGATACGTGGCAGAGTGTCTGAACCTGGCCATTGTGACTCAGGGCGCAACTCTGGATGAGACAATCCAGAACCTTCGGGAAGCGATTGAGCTCCATCTGGAGGGCGAAGACCTGGCGGACATGGGCCTGGCACCTCATCCTCCCGTTCTAGTAACAATGGAGCTGGAACCGATCTATGCCTAGGCTTCGCCGCCTGTCCGGCTCACAGGTGCTCCGAATCTTCGAGACACTTGGCTTTGTCGTGCTATCCCAAAGAGGAAGCCACGTAAAGCTCAGGCGCATTGGATTCGACGGACAGAGGCAGACGCTGACGGTCCCACTCCATACAGAGTTGGATGCAGGGACGGTGCGGGCCATATTGCGGCAGGCAAGCCAGTATGTGCCGGAGGAACAACTTAGGTCTCACTTCTATACCGAGTAGGCTGTATGACTCGAACTGTCAGACGACAACAGAGCCCGGTCCGATCAGGACCGGGCTCTGTGGCTCTTATGTTCTCTGTGCGCCCTAGCTCGCCTGCGCCTCCGCCTGGTGGAGGCGCTCAATCACCGCGTGGACTGCCTCCTTATCGAGGCCGAGGGCATCGCAGACAGCGTCGGTAATCTTGATGCCGTGGGGCGGACAGCCGCCCACCCAGACCCCCAGACTCTTGAAGTCGCTGGGGCATTTGCCCACAATGACGGGTGTGCCATCGAGGTCGGGAATCTCGTCGGGCGTGCCCATCACCAGGATGATCTCCTTGAGCCGGTCGCTGAACCCGGCCTGGTTGAGGTAGAGGAAGGCGCTCTCCATCTCCCCCCAGCAGCCTGTGCATGAGTTCTTCTCGATGATCGTCGCGTCGCCAAAGCGCTCTTTGGCCGCCTCGACGTAGGGCTGGAAGGGACGGGCGACGCTGGCAATCCGTTCGCCGTAGACATGGATGCGGTCGAGGTCCGCCTCGCCGATCCCGGCCTCATCGGCGAGCCGAATGTGGAGGATCTCGTCAACGTCGAAGCCCATAATCGTCGCACAGACGGCGTCGACGGCCACCACGTCAGCCCCGGCGACGATACAGTCTAGCGTCATCCGGTCTTCATCGCGAGTGTGTGTGCCCCCGCGTCCGACCAATCCATCGACGACCGTCAGGTGTGGCTTCATCACGCGGTTGAGGTCTACAATGCCGCGATCCAGACCCAGCCGATGCGTCCGCTTCTTTTCGTTGCCGGGAAGGACGCCTTTCATATTCTTGAGCCCGCAGGTGATGCCTGTCCGCGAGTGCGTCTTGAGCACGGGCAGATCGATGATGACGTCGGCCTCCCAGGCTGTCTTTGCCACGCCGAACGTCTCCATCACGTAGGCATCCTGCGCGTGCACCTCTACAACCTCGTCACGGTTGAGGTCCACCATGTCCAAGCCATACTTGCGCGCGACATCTGCAGTGCCGCTGACCTCCATTGCAGTCAGCGAGTCTACCCGTCCCGGCATATCGTAGCCGATCGACGAGCCCTCGCCGATGATCACGCGTCCGGGCTTGTGCTCCAGCACGAACCGGACAACGGCTTCTGTCACCCGCGCATCTGTGATGATGCCCGAACCAGAGGGGGAGGGTTTCACGAGGTTAGGTTTGATGAGGACCTTGCATCCTGGTGTGAGGATCGACATACCGTCAATCAAGTCCACGGCCTGTCGTACGGCATCATCCACACGGCTGTTGTGCACCTTCACGATTGACACAATGCTCATAGAATGGCCTCCCTTTCGGTTGTCTGCGAGCTGCTGCATCGTATCCGGCTGCGCAGACGCCCGGCTATCTCACGCGATACCCAGAACAATAGGCCCAGTCATTCTAGGGCGGAAGCCTTCGCGGTCAAGGACCAATATCGGCGAGATCCGGGCAGCCGCGGTCCAGGCATAGCTCTATGTAGGCTGTCACCTCATCCGCCGTGTTTTTGTCAAAGCCCTGCCATGTGCGCTCGCCGATGAAGATCATGGGGACGCCGGAAGGTTCGACGCCGTATGCCGCGGCAATACGTCTGAAGGGCGCCGCGCTGGTCGTGTTCATCCATACCTCGTAGGCGTGCACCTCGAGTTCGGGTACTTGGTTGCCAGCGATCTCAGGAAGCTGAGGGCCTCGGCGCCCGAATCGACGCCGATCTGGACGAAGCCGGTCGAAGCAACGTGGTTCTCCTTCGTGCCGGTGCACTCGGAGCAGCCCCAGTCGCCGTAGAACAGGACCACCTCGACCGGCGGGCCTGGCTCCCCCTGCTGTCCGGGAGGCCTCCCGGCTCTGGCGAACAATGAATAGCGCGAACAGCAGCAAAAAAAAGAGTACCAAATGCCTAGACTGCGAAGGCCAAGTGGGTTACCATAGCTCCTGGGTCGACGTACGGTTGAGGATGCCTGCCACGACAATGCACACGGCACCGTCTCAGGAGTTATGGCACCCCCAATGAGGTAAGCGCCAAGATCAGAGGGGTCGCACTTGCGGGCTGTGGGGTCCCAGAATGCCACGAGGGCGGCACTCGCCGCCCTCGTGGCACGTCACCGGCCTTAACTTAGGCGGAGTCCTGGGCGATCAGTCGCTCGATTGCCTGGACGGCCTCTTCGGTGTTTTTGTTGCGAATATCCACGCCGTGCAGCCGGCTCGATTCGAATCCGACGGCTTCGAAAGCATCCCGATACATCTTGACCTGCATGTCGGGGTCATACGCCGCCACGTAGAGCGTGTCCGTCTCCTCCTCGTCGTCGGCACTGCTCAGCAGCGACTTGAGGAATTGGTCACCGTCTCTGGCGCAGAGTTGCGGATGTACGGCGGCGTAATCCACCAGCTTCTCGCGGCGAATCGCGTTGCCCACCTCGAAAATGTTCATGTCGTGGAACGAGGGACAGGTGCCCTGACAAACACACAACAACAGACCCTTCTTACCCATGATAGACCTCCTGGCGGTGTACCGCCCTTTATGCGTTCGTATCGCCGAAGTAGCTGATTGCCTCAGAGGGGCAGATCTTCGAGCAACCCAGGCAGAACTCGACACAGTGATCCGGATTGACGACCTGCGGCCGGCCGCCGTCGTCCATCGCAAAGACACCGTGAGAACAGAACTCCACGCACGTGCCGCAGCTTGCGCAGTGCTCACTGTCGATGATAGGATACCAGTTGCTTGCCATCGCAAAGACGACCTCCGAATTGGCTGAGCCCTCACCGTTCCAGCTTGTGACTCGGGCTCTCAATAAGATTCAGTTTTATGAATATGATTGTACTGCTTCCACGTCGAATGTCAAGGGCAATCCATGCAGGAAATCGGCGGCAACTCACTATTGACATAGCGACTATAGTCTTGTATACTGTAGTCAATGAGGAGATACAGGAGGCGGAGAATGATGATGGGTCACGGACGACATGGGCATGGACACGGAAGGGGCCCCGGGCCGCGGCCCGGATATGGGCGTGCGGGCCATATGCTGGAGCCGGCGCTGCTCTGTGTACTGCTGGCAGGCCCCACGCACGGCTACGCCCTGGTGGAGCAGTTGGACGATTTCGGCCTGGAGACGGTCTCGCTGCGCCGGGTCTACAGGATGCTGCAGCGGATGGAGGAGATGGGGTGGGTGACGTCCGACTGGGAGTCGGGCGAGACGCAGGGCCCGCCCCGCAGAGTCTACGCTATCGCACCGGATGGTGAGCAGGTCTTGGCGGACTGGATGACTCAGTTGCACGAGAGCAAGGCCGCCATCGACCGGCTGCTGGAGGCGTACGAACGGCGCAAGGGCTAGGTCGTAGTCTTGCGGATCAGATGATGCACCAAGGAGGTGAGCAGATGCCAGCATTCGATGGATCAGGGCCGAAAGGTGAAGGACCCTTGACAGGGCGTGGCCGTGGAACCTGCACGGCCGCTGAGACCAAGGATGGCCGCCCCTACGCTGTGGCGGGTGGCCGGCAGAGACCGTTCGTCGGTTTCCTCGGTCGGTTTGCGGGATGGATGCCGTGGTCAGCCAGACGCGGACGACGTGCCGGTCGCGGTCGCGGCCGGTGGTAGTAGGTAATCAACACTCAGAAAGTGCAGGAGGATAGAAATGCCAAGAGGCGATAGAACAGGACCGGAAGGTGAGGGCCCGCGCACGGGTCGCGGGATGGGATACTGCGCGGGCAGTGAGGCGCCCGGATATGGGGCAGGAGGGCCCGGGATGGGAGTGCGGTGGGGCCGTGGCCATGGTCGGCATCGTCACGCTGGACGGCAGCATCGTCACTGGTCGCGATGGGGAGCCGGCCCCGGGTGGGGGCGGTTTGCACCGCCTGACTGGGGGCCGATACCCCCTGAGATCGCGGCGAAGCAGGAAGTGATGGATCTCGAGTCGGAGGCCGGCTGGCTGCGCATCCAATTGGATGCCATCCAGGCACGGGTCGCTGAGCTCGTCGGGCCTTCGAAGGAGGGTGCCGAGACCCAGGAGGGCTAGGTCGACCGCCCGTTGGTGTGGATAGGAGCCGGTGCGCCCGCACCGGCTCTCTGACATGCAGCCTCAGCCGGCGCCTGACGACAGGGCGTACGCATCTCGTAGAGACGTGGCGCCGCCACGTCTCCGGCGAGGCGCGCCACGGCTTCAGCACCTTGTCACGTCGCCGGAAGACGCCCCATCGGGGCGTCTCTACAACGCAGACACAAGCACGAAGCGTCATCAGCGTTATTCACCGACTCATTTCTGACCCAGATGCGTACACCCTGCGTTTGACGCCGCGTGCATCTCTTCTATAGTATGTGCGGCGATGTCGCAGCGATCTTATGTATGGATGCGCTGTGGCGGTGTAGCGGGCCTTTCTTCTGTCTCACTGAAGTACGAAGAACGGGGCACGATGATAGAGCATCGTACCAGCGTCGCACGGCTTCACGTTTACCTTCTGGGCGCATTCGCAGCCACGGTCGATGGCGAGGGGTTGGCAACGCCGCCCACCGGCGTGCAGGGGCTGCTCGGAGCGCTCCTCCTGCGTCCCTCCCCCTGGCGGCGTGTACGCCTGGCGGGCGTGCTCTTCCCCGAGGTGCCCGAACGGCGTGCTCGGCAGCGGCTCAGCCACACTCTCTGGCAGGCGCGGCAGTGGCTGCCGGCGCTTCCCCTGGAAACCACCCCTAACACGGTACACTTGCCCCCGGACGCTATCTGGCTCGATCTGCGCGTCCTTCGCGAAGCAGCCGCCGGTGAGATGCTGGATGGTTGGCTGCAGGCTTTGGCGCTCTATCGTGGTGATCTTCTGGAGGGCATCTACGACGACTGGCTGCTGGAAGAGCGAGAGGCGGTCTATCTCTGTTACGTCGACTTGTCGCACAGAGCGTGCGACATGCTCGGCAACAGGGCCGCGTCGAGACGTTGCTGCCGATCGCAGAACGGCTGGTGCAGCGCGAGCCGCTCGACGAGCGCGCGCTGCGCACGCTCATGCGCGGCTACCAGACGCTGGGGCGCCGAGGGGCCGCGCTGGCTGCCTATGAGCGCTGTGTGGCTCTCCTGCTCGACGAGATTGGGGTCGAACCCGAACCGGCGACGCGCGCGCTGGCGCAGGCGATCCGGGCTCTGCCCGGTGCGCTCTCAGGTCGTCTGCAGCCTGACCAGGATTGCCCTCCTGACGGTGAGCAGAGTCACGGCGACGGCTACCCTCCCGATGGAGATAAGGGGCCGGCCGAGTTGCTGCGAGAGGCGAGAGCCGCGCTGGCGCGGGGCGACGCGTCGAGCGTTAAGGATTTCCTGGCGGTCCTGTGCTCGCGTCCCGACTCCGACCGGGATGAGGTGCGGCTGTTGGCCATCGACCTGGCGCTCTTCTACGAGGACTTCGCGCGCGCGGACGCGCTCCTCCGGGGCGCGGACTTGTGTGCCGCTACAATGGACAGACGGCTACGCGAGGCGCAGTTGGCGCTGGGTCGCTACGATGCCGCTGCAGCCCGTGCCCTGGCCGCTGAGGCATTGGCGATGGCTCGGGAGGCCGGAACCCACGGGCCCGATGGCCAGGGCGTCGAGATCGAGGTGGAAGCCCTTCTGATCCTGGCCCGCGCGCAACAGCAGTTGGGCAAGGGGGGACACGCGGCGCGGAGCATCGAGCGAGCGCTCGTACTTGCTCGCTCAGGCGGGTTCCATCATTGGATGGCCCAGGCACTCCTACTGGACGGTCAGCGGCGGATTGACCAGGGACGGTACGGTGGCGCCCACGCGTGCCTCCGCGAGGCGTACGCGATCGCTCTTGAGCACGGGCTGCGCCGCGAGACCGCGGCGGCCCTTCGTGGGCTGCGGATCGTGCTCTCTCATACCAACGCGTTGGCCGAGGCGCTGGCGGCGGCCCAACAGGAGCTGAGTCTCTGGCGCGACCTGGGCCTGCCGCGTCAGGAGGCTGCGGCGCTGGAAGGGCTGGCGCTGGTCGAGAACCACCTGGGGCGTTCGGCAGACAGCCTGGCCACTATGCAGCGGGCCATTGAGATCAGCCGAGGGCTCGGCGAGCCCGTCCGCCTGGGTATCAGCCTCTATAATCTGGCTGCCAGCCGGATCTACCATGACGACGCATTGGCCGGTGACGCTCTGGAGAGCGGACGGGAGGCGCTGGACATCTTCCGTGCCCACGAGCAGGCTCACTGGGCGGCGGCGGCGCAGACGATCTTGGGCTACATCTCGTGGGTGGACGGTCGGTACAGCGATGCGGTGACGCACCTGCAGGAGGCGCACATGGCCCGGGATCGCCTGGGCGAACTGGGCTACCTGCCCGAACTATTGGCATACCAGGGACTGGCCCACTTGGGCCTTGATCGGGCAGATGAGGCGTTGCGCCTCACCCGGCTGGCGATGTCCTCGCTGGACCAGGGCGAGGTCAGTGATGAGGTGGTGCCCGACATCCTCTACGCGCACGCCATGGCGCTGGCGGCCAAGGGGCGGGAGGGGGAAGCTCAGCGTTACTTCGAGCAAGCCTATAGCCTGCTGGTGGGTGGCGCGGCGGCCTTCGTGGACGATGCGGCGCGCCAAGCCTACTTCCACCGCAATCCCACAACGCGACGACTGATGCACCATCTCCGGAAGTGCGGCATTGCACCTCCCTCCGGCGCGGGCGTGCAGACCGTGCGGCTCCGCGGCGAGCGTGGCGGGGGCGAGTTGTCCGTGGCGTGGACCGTGGACGCCGGTCCTACCGACGTGGCGCTCAAACGGGCGGGGGGTGGTGTTGCCCTTCGCCGTGCCAGGCTCGCCCGCTTGCTGACCGAGTCCCGCGCTCAGGGTGGTGTGCCCACCGTCGCAGATCTGGCAAGCGCTCTCGATGTCAGCCCGCGCACGATCCAGCGCGACTTGGCAGTTCTGCGCGGCTGAGCGGAACCCTATCTCTCCGTTGTCACCCCTGGCACGCGCCTCCGCGCCATCTCCGAGAGAGTGGTGAGAGAGTGCCGGCTTATGCTGGTCGTATGGAACCGCAGACCAAGCCGGCCAACAGTGATGCATCCCACGCCGTCCCCGATGCCGAAGCGGATACCGCACGGCTCCACTACACCAGCTTCGTTCTCCGCTGCAGATGCGACCGCCGTGCTGACCGGGGCGCTGATCGACGTCCAACCGGGGGCAGTGGCGACCTTCTCACCCACGTGGGACGCCACCGGAGTGACCGACCCATGGGATGGTGAAGTACGACGGAGGGGCGACACCGCTGGTCGTGGTTCAGCTTCCATCCCTTCACCAGGTCTACCTTCCGCTGGCCCTGCGGCGTTAGGCGGGACGCCGCGGAGGTCGTTTCGGGGTGCCGGGGAGCTCGCCGCAGTTCCCCGGCACCCACGTCTTCTATAACGCGAGATAGCCTTCAGCGGGCATCAGGCCGTGATCTTCCAAGATGGTGCCGACCTCGCGGATGACGTGAGCGGGCAGCCGCACGCCAGCGTGAAGCACCGGCGGCTGTACCTCGATCGCTGCACGACCATAGGCCCGGAAGTGGTCGATTGCCTTGTTGGCGTTCGCAAAAGCATTCGCTTCCGGGACGCTTGCCACGGCCTCGAAGGCCGCGTTGACGGCCTGCGCGATCCGTTGTGACAGTGCCCCTGCGGCGGTCAGGTCGCCGGTCTCCAGCAGCGCGATCACGTGGTGGAGTTCGCGCGCGAAACCGTTTGCCGTGCTCAGCAGCAGCCCCCGGTAACATCCTCCCGTCTCCTCGAGCCACTGGGCATAGTCGCCCTCGGCGCCGCGAACCAGGAAGACGCCGCTGGTGCCCCGATCCGCCATCGCCACGCGGTCGTGCCCGCTCGTGTCCTTGAAGAGCAGGAGGTTCGGGTAGCGAGATGCAAGCTGGGCAAACGTCTCCGGGGCGACCTCGTTCTGCGTGATCTGCGGAAGCTGGTAGAGGGCTACCGGAAGGCCAAGATCCAAGATGCTTTCCAGCGCGGACCTGATCTCGGCCTGATCCAGATCCGCCCCGCTCGGTGGGCACACGGTGAAGCCGGCCACACGGCGCGCAGTCATCGCCGCCAGTGGGTCTGTCTCGCCCGAGGTGGCCGTAAGGGCGTGTAATGTCTCGTCGATGACGGCGTGCATGGCGTCGACGTCGGTCTGCAGCACGCCGACCAAGAGCCGGGTGTCGAGCTCAACTGCGAGCTCCATCGCGATGTCGAGTAGCTCTGAGACCTCTTCGGGTGCCATCTCCCACGCTTCGCCGGTGGAGCCGGGGACCAGAAACCCACCGACGTAAGGCGTCATTGTGCGCCAATGCGCGGCCATGCGGGGTACGTCGACTGCGCCCTGGGCGGTGTAGTGGGTGATCGGCGGGCACCAGAGGCGCGGGACCGCGTCGACGCCGGATACGCCCATCATGCGGCGCATCAGCGCCTCTCTCTCACGCTGAGTATCTGTCATTTGTATGTGTGTCCCTCCGTGTAGCTGCCAGATTGTTATACACCTGATGTGCATTCGGTGCACGTCGGCGTGGGTAGTAGCGACATAGGTCGCTCCGGGAGTGGAGCCACCGGCTCATGACTGCTCACCGGTACCACAATTTGACATGCCGACGCGCCTTCCTATCATGCAATGAACCGCCAGGAAGGGAGTCTCCTATGGCCAGACGTACACCATTCGAGTGGGCACGTTCCCAGCCGCTGCCCAAACTCATCGCGTGGATCGTGGGCGTGGGCGTCGTCATCGGCGTCATCATCCCGATCCTGCTGGTAGCGAGTCAGCGCCTGTCCGTCCTCAAGACGCGTACCACGTATCCGGCGCCCGGTCGACTCGTCGACGTTAGCGGACATCAGATGCACATTGACTGCCAGGGCGAATCCGAGGATGGCGGTCCCACCGTCGTGATCGATGCGGACGCGGCAAACTTCTCGCTTGACTGGGTCGGCATTCAGCGTGATCTGGAAGGTACGCTCCGCGTCTGTCTCTACGACCGGGCAGGCTACGGCTGGAGCGAGCCGGTGGCCGCCGCACGCACTGCCGACGAGATCGCGACCGAACTGCACGCCCTGCTCCAGGCCTCGGGCGAAGCCGGGCCTTACGTGTTGGTCGGCCACGGGCTGGGGGGTGTTCACGCCCAGCTCTATGCGGCGAAGTATCCTGACGAACTCGCCGGGCTGGTGCTGGTCGACCCCTGGACCGAGGTCTTCCTCTCCCCGACGTATAGCGGCATGTGGCGCCGCAGGCTGGATGGGTACGAGCAGATGCGGTTCCTCACCTCGTCCGGGCTACTCGGGATTGTGCGCCCCTTTGCACGGCGCATGACAACGCCGGCGTGGGTGGCTATGCTGCCACAGGATGTGAGGAGCGCCTACCTCGCGCTGGTGCTGGATCGCGCATACTACGATACGGCGATCGATGAAGTCAAGCACCTGGGGGTGAGCCTGGATCAGGTCGACACCGCATTCCACGGCGATGCGCCGCTGGGCGGGCTGCCCCTGATTGTGCTTACCTCTTCGCATACCGCGGATCCTGACGCCAGGCCAGGTGCCCTGGACGGCGTCGTCACGCCTCAGGAGATCATTGTGGCGCACCGCGAGATCGCCGGGCTCTCGATGCGCGGCGAGCGCCGGAGCCTGGGCCAAAGCTGGCCATGGATCCAGATCTACGCTCCCGGCGCCGTGGAGGCCGCCGTCGAGGACGTGACGGCAATCGCAAGAGTCTTTGGTGGTAACCCATGATGACATCACGCGAGCGGGTGGCGCGGGTGCTGTCCGGGCAGCAGCCGGACCGCGTTCCGATGTTCGACGGCTATTGGGAGACGACGATCGACCGCTGGCGCGGGGAGGGGCTCCCGGCCGGTGTCTCGCCAAACGCCTACTTCGGCACCGACGAGATCGTGCGCCTGGAGGGCGATCTCACGATGCAGTTCCCCGAGCGTGTGCTGGAGGAGAGCCCGACGATGCGCCGCTACTGGGACAGCGATGGCGCCCTGCGACGGGACCTGCACGTGGCCGAGGGGTGGACGTCGCAATGGCTCGATTTCACGATCAAGACGCCCGATGACTGGCGTCTACACCGACACCGAATGGCCTTCGACGCCTCACGGATTTCCAATGGTCTGGTGGCGGCCTACCGCCGGGCGCGTGCCGAGGACCGCTTTGTCTGCTACGCGGCGCACGCCTGCTTCCACCCCACGTGGATGCGCATTGGGATGGAGCAGATGCTGATGCTGATGCTCGATGACCCTGACTTTATCGATACGCTCTACGCAGATCAGGTGCAGCTCGTCATCGATGTCTACGAGGGTATGCTCGGCCGGGGAATGACCTTCGACGGCGCTTTCCTGGCCGATGACCTGGGCTACGCAACCGCGCCACTGATCTCGCCTGCGCTCTACCGCTCGCTGGTGATGCCGCACCACAAGCGGCTCTGCGACCGCTTCGCGGAGGATGGGCTCAAGACGCTGCTACACTCGGACGGCAATCTGCTGCCGCTGATTCCCGGTTTCCTCGACGCGGGGTTCGCCGGCCTGCACCCGCTGGAGGCCAAGGCGGGGATGGACGTACGCGCACTCAGGGAGCGCTACGGCGACGCCCTCGTTCTCATCGGCAACGTCGATGTCCGCAAGCTGGCGGGTCAGCCGTGCCGAGATCGAGGAGGAGATCCGCACCAAGGTCACCGCCGGCATGGTGGGCGGCGGCTACATCTACCACAGCGATCACTCCGTGCCCAGCGACGTCTCGTTCGACAACTATGCGTTCGCAATGGAGATGGTCAGGAAGTACGGAAGCTACACGTAGACTGCTCAACGTACCTCCACCTCTCCGAACGTGAACGCAATCTGCGGCGTGCCATCGGGGCCGCTCGCGGTCGTGAGGCGTGCCATGTCGGGCCAGGTGTAGAAGCCCATCTCCAGTGTGTAGGCCCCCGCGGGTGTATCGGCGGGGATGGCCAGGGCGTACGTGTCGCGCACGATCTCGCCCTCCGCCCATACCGAGGTCGGATAGAAGGTCTGGCACGGCTCGCTGTCGGCCTGCGCCCATAGGGCGTTACCGGTCGCCGGGTTGTCCGACGTGCCCATCAGGTGAACGAAGACGATCCAGTTGCGATCGACCGGGCCGATAGCGCCGTAGCTGAGTGTGACCTGCAGCGTGTCGCCGGGCCGGACGGACTCCGCATTGAGATCGTACCCGATCAGCCGCAGTGTGTCCTCCCACGAGGCCTCGCACCGCGTGGGTGGGCTGCAGCTGGGCTGTGGCGCCTTGGGGCACGCGATAGGCGGTGAAAAAGGGCTGACCGAAGAAGTCGGGGCCGGCCCCGATGGCCTCACCCTCGGGGTAGATGCGCGCCAACAGATCCAGGCTCTGCTGCTCGTCGTGCTGGACGATGATGTAGGTCGTGGGGTGCTGCGTCTGCTCGGGGTAGACAATGCAGAGACGACCGTTGTAGCCCTTCATCCCCGGTCGTGCGCCGGAGTTGTAGACGATGGCCGGGTGGTCCGGCATCTCGGGCGACGAGTAGACGACCTCGTCCGTCGGCAGCGTCCCGGCATAGTGCCCGATCGCGTCGCGGCCCGCCTCAAAGTGGGTGAAGAGGTTGCGGTCGCTGCCCCAGACCAGGAAGTAGTCGCGGTAGGTGGCGTAGGCGCTGTAGCCAAACCCTATGGCCATCGCGACCATCCAAGTGGCTGCCACGCCGCGCCAGAGCTTGCTACGGGATTCCTCGGCGGCCTGACGGAGACGGTCCAGCGGGGCGAGCGCGCCGATGGCGACGAGCATCGCAATTGCGGGCAGTGCCCCGAGCGCGCGTTTCGTCGGCTGCCCGCCCAGGGTCAGGATCGCGGTCACGCTCATCACGGGGACCCAGGCCAGCACGATCAGGTAAGGAGGCCGGCGGAGGCGCACAAGCGCGACGACCAGGCCCACGACAGCAGCGCCACCAGGAAGGCGTTCATCGCCGGGCGTCCCGGCAGGTTGTGGATCGGCTCGTCATCTCCCTTGACGACGATCACGTTGAACGCGTCGACGATCTCGTTGCGCACCCGCAGGGCGTTGTCTCGCAAGCTGAACTCGGGGTCGATGGCCCAGGTCTGGTCGATGCGCTCCGATCCGATCCCGGCATGCCTTGCCAGATAGATACCCATCGGCGCGACGACGATCGAGCGATGCGGCGGCGACGATCAGGAGCCGGCGCACCGGTTTGGCTCGCCACGGCGGTGTCCGGAGCTCGCCGGCGCGCCTCGGCAGCGCCCGGCGCTCGACCCAAGTGAGCACGACAAAGGCCCAGACCACCAGGGCCGGCAGCACCCGCGCCGACTGGTAGGTATAGAAGCTGAGCCCCAGCAGGATCCCGGTGAGCACGAAGCCACGCCATCGCTGCGTCCGGACGGCGCGTACCAGAGCCCATAGGGTCAGGGCCACGAACAGGGGCACGAGGATCGCCCGCACGCCGTAGCGGCTCCAGTTCTGGTGCCAGAACGACACCGCCAGCATCAGCGCTGCGACCAATCCCCCATAGTCGCGGAGCAGGCCACTTTTCGCGGGCGAAGAGGGCGTCGGCGGCGAGGTAGGTCGCGGGCACCGTCGCCACCCCGACGAGGGCGGAGGCGATGTGGATGGCAGCCGGGCCGATGCCGAAGACGGCCACGCAGAGCGCCACCAGGTAGCTGAACATCGCCTCGCGCCCGATGTTGGTGGGCAGGTAGACGGGCAGGTGGCCGCGGAGGATCTGGAGCGCATCGACACCGTACCACGCCGGGTCGTAGCCGTCACCCGGCGGCAGGCTCCCGATGCGATAGAGACGCAGGAAGGCGGCCAGCAGGACGATGGCGAGCAGCGCAAGGCGCTTGCGACGCGGGGAGAGGGGCGCTTCCGGGGCCTTCATTTCACCGCGGTGATGGCGGGGTCGAGCGAAGCGGGCGCGGGCAGGTCCACCGCCATTGCCACGACCGGTCGCAGATAGGCATCGATCTCGCTCCAGCGTCCCCGGACGGCGCGCAGGCAGGCAGGTGATCGAAGAGCGCTCCCGCGACCGTCATGCCGTCGTGGGTGGGCTGGAGCCTGGCGAACCCGATCTCGGCTGAGCCAGCGCGGACCATGTGTGCACCGGAGGGATGGCGCGTCGTGCACGTGCCCGGCGTCTGTGATCGCGTCGCGGAGCGCATCGAGCCGCTCGACCGTGAGAGCGTCGAACCTGACGTCGCCGTCGGCGGCGCCGAGCGCGCGGGCCACGCGCTTCGCGCGGCAGCGCAAAGGTGAAGCCGACCTGGACGGCGGATTCCTCATCCGATGTGGCGATCGTAGAGCATAAGCCGGGTCGTGGCGGCATCGATGGCCCACAGCCAGGCCTCGCGCTCCTTCCCGCCGCGATAGCGGCCGAGCGCCTCATAGCGAAGGCGCACGCGCCCGCCGGGCCGCAGGACGCGGTGGAACTCCGCGAGCGTGGCCTGGGGATCGGGGCTTTGCTCGACCGACGAGGCGGCGACCACCGCGTCGAAGCTCCCGTCGTCGAAGGGCAGCGGCGCGCCGGGCTCGTTGTAGACAAAGGTCGCGTTGGCCATGCCCAGCCGTGCTGCATTCTCCCTGCAGACGTCGACCCGGCGATGCGAGCCCTCGACCCCTACGACCTCGCCCACGAAGGGAGCGATGATCAGCGACGGCCATCCGTCACCGGGGCCGAAGTCGAGTACCCGTCCGCCCTCGCCCTGGGTCGAGAGAACGAAATCGAGGGCTGCGCCCCGGTCGCGCCAGTGTCCCCGGTCGGCGGGGTCAAAGGCCTGGTAGATGACCGGCAGCGACCTGCCTGACTGGGAGTCCATGTGATCGTAGAGCAGCGCTTCGGTTGTCATGGGCCTGGGCGCGAGTTCGCGCGAGATCCAGTCGAAGATGTCCATTGCGGGGTAGGATACTGCAGATTGGGCGACAGGAAAGGAGGTCGGTGCCGGGCACCGGCGGGCGTACAGGGACACAGCCGGATGCCGCCGGCGATGGGGACGGTGGAGTAGCGTCAGCAATCAGCTTTCAGCCATCAGCGGTCGGCATTCAGCAGGAGTATGTAGTAAGAAGTAAGGAGGTGGCCCCGCATACGGAGGCTTACTCCTTACTCCCTTCTTCTTACTTCTGCCCGTCTGCCGACCGCTGACTGCTATCCGCTGATCGCTTCTCCCTATTCCGCCTTGTAGATCAACTCCCCTTCCGCGTAGACCGCGACGGGGCGGCTCTCCAGCGCGAACGGATCGCCGTTCCAGCAGACGCACGAGCCCCACTTGCCGGGCGCCAGGGTGCCCAGGACGTCGTCGATCCCCAGGATCTCGGCGTTCTGGCGCGTGATGACCTCCAGCGCCGCCTGCTTGGTCACGCCCAGGTGCAGGAAGTGGCGCAGGCAGTAGAAGAGCATGTTCTGCATGATCACCGGGTGATCGGTCATCAGGCCAAAGGTCACGCCCGAATCGAGCAGGTATTGAAGGTTGCGCCAGCCCTCGTGCTTCAGCTCGACCTTGTAGGCCAGCGTGTCCATCGGACCGTAGATGACGGGGATGTCGCGGGCCGCCAACTCCTCGTAGATGCCCGGCTCGTGCACGTCCATCGTGTGCTCGACGACGACCTTGAGCCCGAAGTCATCCACAAAGCGCAGGATGGCGGCGATGTCGTCCTTCTTGTGGACGTGAACGCGGTAGCGCTCCTCACCCGCGAGCATTGACTTCATCACGGCTTCCTCCGCCGTGTAGGTCACCTCGTCGCCCTTACCTTCTCCGGCCTTGGCGGCTTCCTTGGTCATCTTGTTCTGCACGTCGACAAGCTTGGCCCGGAGGATGGCGAGCGCGCCCATGCGGGTTGAGGGGCGCTGACCCTTCCAATCGCGCGTTGACATCGGATTGTAGCCGAACGCGCCCTTGATGCCCGCCCGGCGGATGAAGGCGGCGTTGGTGTCCCTGCCGTAGTTGCGGATCACGGCCGAATTGCCGCCGATGATGTTGCCGCTTCCCGGCAGGACGCACGAGTAGAGCACGCCCATCTCAATGGAGTCGATGAATCCCTTGTCATCCATCTGGATGGAGTCCAGGACATCGGCGTGGGCCAACATCGCGTCCATCTGGTCGTTGGCCTCGGCCTCGGCGCGCGGCTCGCCGGCGCGGATCAGGCCGATGTGGCTGTGGGCGTCGATAATGGCGGGGGTGATCACGGGATAGGCGCCCGCCGGCTCACCCTCTGCCTTGTCGCCGACGCTGACGATCGTGGCGCCGTCGATGGCGATGGTGCCGTCGTTGAGGACGCCGGTGCCCGTGTAGATGGTATCACCACGTAGGTTGAACATGAGTTTTCTAGCTCCTTCATCAAGTGTAGGACAACCTACGGATTCTACTCCTGATGGAGGAACGCGCCAGAACGCAATGGGGTCGTGCGCAGGGATCAGCCGCTGCCGTTCCCCATTTCCGGATTCTGTGTGCTGTCGTCCTTCGGTTCGCCAAGCAGCGCTGCCCAGATGATGTACAAGGCGCCAAAGGTGACGAAGATGTCGGCGACGTTGAGGATGCCGGTGCGGAACCTGGGGCCGATGCCGAAGTTGAGGAAGTCGACGACCCGGCCGTGGCGCGTGATGCGGTCGATGAGGTTGCCGACCCCGCCGCCGACCACGCACGCCAGCGCGATGACAACATCGGTTGTGATCTCAGGTGTCGTCAAGAGAAAGAAGGTCACGCCGATCAGCATCACGCTGCTGGCAACGATGAAGATCCAGAAGCGCAGGGTGGGGGAGAGTGAGGCGCCAAGGCTCAGAAAGGCGCCGACGTTTTCCGAGAGCTGCAGCCGCACGAGATCTCCGAGCAGGTGCAGGGTCCGCGGCGGAAGAAGGGCTTGGGCCAGCGCCTTGGTTCCCTGGTCGAGCGCGACACAGGCGACGACGACGGCGATGATCAAGATGAGTCGTTGGCGTGTAAGGTGCATGGTGCCTCCGGTGCTATGGGCCCGCCGGGCTGCCCTCGACCGAGATGTCGTCGTAGACGACAGGTGAGACGTTGCCCGCGGCGTCACGGAATTGGGCGCTGACCCAGTATCCGGTCCAGTTGAGCGCCACCGCCACCGGGTAGCTCTTGCTCGGCGCGAAGGGCTCCCACGGCACATCGGCCATGGCTGCGGCGTCGAACTTGATGCCGGCTGTCGCCACGCGCATCTCCGTGACCTCGCCGGCGGAGCTGGTGGCCGAGAAGGCCACTTCGACCTCGATGGTATCTCCCGCGGTGCTGCCCACGCAGCAGCGTCCGCCCTCGATCTCGACGGTGCCCTCGACGTCGCCCGAGGGATTCCCTCGGGTTCGCCCGAAGGCACTCCCTCGGGTTGGGGCGCCGCCGGCGATGTGCTCTGTGCGTTTTCGAGCGCCGCGACGCGGGTTGCCAGAGCGGCGACGATCGTACCATTGCGCGCAACCGCGGTCCCTTGCGCCGCGACCGTCGCTGCGAGTGACGTGTCGACCGTGGGGCCGGGCGATGGCGCCGCTGTTGAGCGCGCCGCAGGCCACGACAACCAGCAGGAGCACCGTGGCGCCCAGCGCCAGGACGGTCCGGGAAGGTCTATGTCGCGACGATGCTCTCATGGGTTCCTCGCCCTTGAGCCTGCCATCTCGTGACCAACTCGCTGATATCAATGGCCGTGAATGTGACCCCCGCCGCATAGTCCTCAGGCGTCAGACAGGTCGCCGTGACCAGGACGTCGAAGACCGTCCCGTCCTTTCGCCGCCATTGCGTCTCTATCGACCCGCTATCCCCACGCTCCAGCTGCGGGACCAGGACCAACCCGACGCGATCCCATTCCTCTTCCGTGGCATAGAGAAGCCGTGTCGTCTTGCCCACAAGCTCCTCAACCGTGTATCCCGTCATCTTGCAGAGCCACTCGTTCACCAGAAGCATCGTGCGGTCTGTGTTCAGCCCGATGCCGACGGGGGCAGCTCGCAGGATGCTCTGCAGGGCATCCTCTTGCTCGCGCAGCCGCGTTTCGGCTACCTTCTGCGGGGTGATGTCGGAAGCGATGCCCTCCACGGCCATCGGCTGTCCTTGGGGGTCGCGGACAAGGACGTTGCGCAGGTGCAGCCACCGTGTCTCCCCCGTCTTCCCGTGGATGATCGCGTAGGCAGAGACCGCCGGTATTTCACCTTGACCTGACCTTGCCCATTGCTGCTCGTAAATGGCGAGCCAGCCCGGGTGCATCGCCTTCTGCATCAGACGTGGATCCGCGTAGAAGTCCTCCGGCGCATATCCCATGATCTCACGCGAGGCTGCGCTGACGTACTCATACGCGCCATCGGAGAGTCGCACGCGGTAGATCATATCGGGGGCGTTCTCCACCAGCCGCTGGAAGCGTCCCTCACTCTCCGTTGAACGCTGGTCGGCCTCACGATGTCCCAGGGCATTGCCGAAGACGGCGCCCACGGTCCGAAGCGAGGCCAACTCCTCGTCCGACCAGGGCGGGTCCGCATCTGCACTGTCGAAGCGAAGAAAGCCGCGATAGGCGCCGTCGACGATGAGGGGGACTGTGAGGATGGAACCGGCGCCCAGATCGACGAGGATCGCGCGCTCATCTTCCGAGGCGTTATTCACCGTGCGGCATACTACCTTCCCGGTGGATAGGACCGTATGCCAGTGCTCGGACAGGCGCACGCCCCGCGCATTGCCGCGACCGCCGATACAACGGTGCATCATATGCCCGTAATCCAGCGGGGCCGCGTGTTCGGTCACTTGAGCGCAGACCTGGTCCGACCCGGTCGCCACTCTCATGACCTCCATGGCCTCCATCACGTGGGGTTCCTCACCGTGGCGGACGCTGAGCAGTTCAGAGGCCTGTGAGACGGCACGCAGAAGGTCGTGTGTGCGCCGGGCAGCGGCCTCCAGCTCGAATCGCGCCGTGACGTCGCGTGCGACGCCGAGCAGCCGCGGGGCCACCGCGGGCAGATCGCCCACCGACACCTCAAGATAGCGCACGGAGCCGGTCGGCGTCACAATGCGGTAAACATCCCGACTGGGGAAAAGACGACCCGCAAGGCGATCCTCGAGCCGGGCGACGGTGTCTGAGCGATCCTCGGGGTGGATGCACTGGGTCCAGTCGAAGTCGGGATCAACCAGTTGCTCGATAGGGCGCTCAAGTAGATCGGCCAGAGCGGCATTGGCGTACTGCAGGCCATCTCTGTTGAGGATGAAGACGCCGTCCGGTGCGCGATCCAGCAGACCGGGCACAAGCGCTGTACCTGCGCCGCCCGTCCTGCCCGTTGCGCTTACGTCAGGGTTTGATGGTATCTTGTCTGCCAGATCCGGCATTCAGCTCCCTCGCTTGCATCTCGAGGCGCGCGAGCTGCCCGCGCGCAGTTGGCCAGTCACGGACCCATCATAGGCAACTTCCCAAACGACACAAGGCCCACGTCACAGGTCGTGGCTGTGTCTCGATTCCAGCACCGCTACGCGCCTCGCAAGCCGGCGCACGCTGCCGAGGAGCCAACCGATGAGCGTGAACAGCACGCTGACCACGACGGTGACGGCGAAGACGAGCCCTGCGGCAAAAAGGATCGCGTCGTGGATCGAGGTGACGAGCAGTTGGTAGAGTGCGTCGAATCCTAGTATCTGGAGGACCTTGCCCAGATCGGTCAGATCGACGTGCTGTGATGCGATGCGGACTGTGAACACCAAGCCCGAGATCAGAATCGCGCATGCCGCGAGATAGCACACCGTCGCCAGCAGCCAAAGCACACGCTGTCCCAGGCTCATCTAGGCCTCCCTCAGTTCGATGTGGGGCCGTGTCCATGGGGCACCCATTTCTGCACGGACGCCGGCCACCCTCTGCGTCAGTTGGGCGTCAAGCATTCCTGTCGCCGGCACCGATTGTATATCGAGGTCCCACACCTGTCACCTCGCGGGCTGCAAGCGCGTCTGCTGACGCCCCGCTGCGTTGCCCGTCTCTCGTTCCGCTGTACACTGCGAGTACGAACCAACAATGGGGGAGGGGTGCATGGCCAAATCGGATCGTCAGGGTAAGCACGCGGCGACACACTACCAGAGGATCTCCGAGGAGATCATTGACGAGCTTCAACGCACAAGTCGAACCGGTGGAGATCTCTATCGCGTGGCTTCGTGGATCTCGCACGAGAACAAGCGCATCATCGTCGCCGTGACGCTCGATGCTGACCAGGTGGTGACGCTGCCGCTGCGGCGCCTGGTTGACGAGGCGGGACCCGGTCCGATGACGGACTTCAAGCGGGCCGTGGTGGCTGACCTGTTGGCCGATGCTCCCGCGGCAGCCGACGGACCCACGTCTGCTGAGGCACTGGAGCAACGCGCCATGGCGCTGCTGCAGGACGTGGCACTTTCGCCGACGGTCAGTCCCCTGCTTGACTACGAGCCGCTCTACAGGGATCTCGCGGAGGCTGCCCTGCTCGTGGAGGACGATCCTGCCACTCGGGCGACCGCCGTTGATTGGCTGAAGCGGGCGGTAGCTCACAATCTGCGCTATGAGAAGGGCGACGACGTGATCTTCGGCCTGATCGACCTGGCGAGTGCCTATCTCCAACTCGACAATCTGGACCTGGGTCTGACGATGCTTGCCGATCTGCTCAGGCGCGAGCCGGCGAACATCTGGGTCTACCGCTTTATGGCGACCGGGCTCGGGGTGGTGGGACTCCACGCGCTGGCGCAGCGCGCTGCCGCGCGGGGCCTGGTGCTGGCGGACGAGACGGATGATCCCGAGGACCTACACGACGAGTTTCTGATGAGTGAGTTCGAGCTGGAGGCGGGCCCCAAGGGAGGCCGGGAGGCACAGGCGAGCCCGGCTGTGTTGGCGGATATCGTAGGCGCGCTGGCGCTCGATTTCGGGAGCGGTAGCCCCGCGTCCCCCGAGGCGCTGTGTGAGGAGCTGGTGCCCGGCTGGGACGATGTGCCGGTCAAGGCCCCGCTGCGATGGAGTGACTTACCCGCTGCCATCCGGGAAGGCATTGTCGTAGAGACGTCGCGCGCTGGAACGCGCAAGTGGGGCGTCTTCCGGCGTGCGGGCGCCCTGGGACGCAGGTATCATCTTCGCCGTAAGCCCCTTTGAACCGGTGGCGATGCCGCGTCCGGAGACGGGGCGCCGCCCCGTCTCCACGGTGTTGCTGTGTAGCCGGTCCAGCCGGCACACGATGCGCGTCTGCCTCAACCGTACGTCAACACGCGTCCCGGACGCGCGGCGGTGTGGCGACCTGCGTCGACGACCACGGTGCCGTTGACCACCACCAGCTCGATGCCCCGGCAATAGGCGACCGGGTTTTCGAGCGTCGCGACGTCCTCCAGTTTCGCATAGTCGAACATAACGACATCCGCGAAGGCGCCCGGGCGCAGCAGTCCGCGCCCTTCCAGCCCAAAGCGTGACGCCGGCATGCTCGTCATCTTGCGGATCGCCTCCTCCAGCCTCAGCACGCCCTTCTCCCGGACCCAATAGGTCAGGAAGTGGACCATCCCGGCGAAGGGCAGGGGATGGACGTAGCGAGTCCTCAGCGGGCCTTCAGCGGCCACCGTTGCCGCGTCGACACTGAGGCTGAAGAGCGGGTGGCTGACCGTCGCTGCGACGTGCTCCTCGGTGAAGAGCTGACCGATATAGCCGACCCGCCCCTCGCCACTGAGGCTCTCGACAAAGAGGTCGAAGAGGCAGTCCCAAGGGTCCCGATCCCAGAGCCCGGCGATCTCCAGGAAGTTCCTGCCCACAATCTCGGGGTGGTTGCTGCTGCTGGCGATGCGGATGCGATGCCAGTCACCCCGCACGAGGAAGGCCCAGTAGCGATCGGCGTCGGCCTTCACCTGCTCGCGCACCGCGGGGTCGCGCAGCAGCACCGGCTGCGTGCGCCGGACCCTCCTCGGTAACCCACATCGGCAGGATTGCCGTGGGACCGCCGCCACCATCGACGTAGGGCGTACAGTCGCACTGGATGTCGAGCCCCTCCGCGCGAGCGGCCTCCACCGTGGCGACGGCTCGCTCCCACGCATCGGGGGCCGCCCCGGTGTTGGCGCGCACGTTGAGATGCGACACCTGGCCGTGGGTGCCGCTCCGCCGCACCACGTCGACGAACTCGTCGATGGCGGGCTGGAGGTCCTTGGCGCGGTTGCGGATGTGGCTGGCGTAGTAGCCGTCCCGCTCCCCGACGACCTTGGCGAGCGCCACGATCTCCTCGGTCGATGCCCGGCGCCCCGGGTCGAACTCCAGGCCTGTCGACAGTCCAAGCGCGCCGGCGTCCATCGCCTCGCGAACCATCGCCTGCATCGATGCGATCTGCGCGGGGGTGACCTCCCGGCCGAGCACGCCCGCTGCCCTGCGGAGCGTATTGTGGCCCACGAACCACGCCATGTTGGGCGTGATGCCGGTGCGCCGTACGGTGTCGAGATACTCCGCGAAGGTCGACCACGCCTTGGGGGCACCGCTGCCCACGCCCAACGGGTCGCTCTCACTGCTGTCGCCGGGCGCTAGCGGTGCGGGGCTGTCGCCGCAGTTGCCGACGATCTCGGTCGTCGTGCCCTGACGGATCGTGCTTTCGGCGGTGGGGTTGAGCAAGATGGTGCTGTCGCTGTGGCTGTGACAGTCGACGAAGCCGGGGCACACAATCTTGCCGCGTGCCTCGACGATGTGGGCCGCGCCAATGCCTGCGAGCCGGCCGACGGCCTCGATGCGGTCGCCCGGTGATGGCGACGTCCGCCGGGCGCAGCGGGTTGCCGGTGCCGTCGGCGACCCAGCCATTGCGGATCAGTAGGTCTATCATCGGGTTCCTCCTGGGTCAGATTGGCTTGCTGCGATGTCCCATCAGGTCGGTTCTGTGGGCGCGGGTCACCTCCGGCGCGATGCGTGTGTCGTCAGGACGCCGGAACGCGAGCGCGTCCGCGGGACACTGGATGATGCACGCACCGCACTGGACACAGCGGTCTGCGGCGACGAGCGTCACTGCCGGTGCTCCCGGGTCGAGGCGGAAGCAGCCGCGAGGGCAGACGCGCGTGCACGCGCCGTCGGCGATACAGCGCTCCTCGTCGAGGGAGATGTGCAGGAAGCGGTCGGGATAGAGGCCGCTCTTGAGGACAGGCGTGCTGCCGGGCAGGTCGATGGTGATGACGACCACGATCGCAAGCGTCGCGATGGCCCAGCGCAGCAGATCGCTCAGGCCGAAGGAGCCGGAGATCAGTGTGAGGGGGACCAACCCGAGCAGACAGAGGCCCCAGAGGATGGCCTGGATGCCGCCGTGCGCGAAGTCGAGCCCCAAGGGGCTTAGGCCCGGCATCGCCGCCGCCAAGGCGCTCGGCATAGAGCGGGAACGCAGCGAAGACCAGGAGTGCGACCGCCCAGACGAGCAGCACGACGGGCACGATGGCCGTACGCCAGAAGAGGAGCAGCGCCAGCGCGGCGAAGACCGAGATCGGGAAGGCCCACGCAGCCGCCATCTCCAGCCGCCTGCCGAGCGGGAAGGTGACCTGTCGCATGGCAGGCCTCGCGCCCTCCCGGAACGCGGGTAGATCGCGGATCTCCACCGGTCCCCACGTGACGCGCCAACCTGATCCCGCCGCGACCTCGCGGGCTTCGATGCCTGCGGCGGCAAACTGGGGTAGGATCACCTCGCGATGGTCAACCCGGGCCTCGATGCCGCTCGTCTTGAGCGCAGAGATGACGTCGTGGTGGGTGAAGAGGCCTCCCGCTGCCGCGCACCACACGTTGACGCCCCGGCTGTTGGCAACCACCAGGTAGCAGTCCTGGCCCTGCAGGGCGTGGACGACGCGCCTGACGGTGAGGTCGTAGTTACACGTCAGCAGCACAGGGGCGTGCCGGTCGGGGTTGCCGATCTCAATCACGCCGGTGCGGTGGGGCAGGGGCGCCATCCGCAGCAGCGTCTCCACGAAGTTCGCAAGCCAATAGTTCATTCCCGCCATCCTCTGCCTCCTCTCACTTCGGCGCCGTGGCCATCAGCGCCATGAACCCTCCCAGCCCGTTTCGATGGGTCGACAGAATGTCGAAACCCGCTGCTCTGACCAGCCCCGGCAGATCCTGGAGGGCGTGGGTGGTGGTCTGGGTGAGGAGGTAGGTCAGAACAACGAGCGGCAGCCGGATCAGCAGGTTGAGCACACGGGGCACGACGCGCCGCGGCCTCACCTCGTCGGCGACCAGCAGCAGGCCGCCCGGCCTGACCAGACGGCGTGCCTCGCCTAGCGCGAGGGCTCGCTCGCCCTCAGTCAGCTCCGAGAGGCACAGGCCGCTGAGCACGACGTCATATGAGGCATCGGCCCAGCCACCCAGTTCGGCGATGCCCTGCTCGCGCAGGGTCACGCGCTCGCCCAGCCCTGCGCTTTCGACACGCCGGCGGGCGATCTCCAGCATGCGCGCGCTCACGTCGATGCCGGTGACCTTAGCCCCCGCCTGTGCCGCGCGCAGCGTGAGCGCGCCGGTGCCGCAGCCGATGTCCAGTGCTTGCTGGCCCGGTTTGACGTGGGCCACCAGCCGGTCGTAGGCCCGGTCGACCTGGCCCAAGCGTCAGGAGACGAATGCCCAGGTCGTAGCGGCTGGGCGCGGATTCCAGCACTTTCATGAAGACGTAGGTCATAGAGACTCCATGAGGCTAACAGCTTTCAGCTATCAGCTGTCAGCAGCGTCACCAGGCCGGTGGAGCCGTCGACGCGGACGCGCTGCCCCGTGCGCAGGCGTTCGTCGCCTCGTCGACGCCCACCACGGCAGGTAGGCCGTACTCGCGGGCCACGACCGCGCCGTGGGTCATCATGCCGCCGACCTCCATCACCAGCCCGCCGGCAGCCAGGAAGAGCGGCGTCCACGATGGGTCCGTCCCCGGGCAGACCAGGATCTCGCCCGGCGCGAGCTGCGTCGAACGCGGATCGAGTACGACGTGCACGATGCCCTCGACCACGCCCGGCGAGACGGGATCGCCCTGGAGAGCGTCTCATCGCCGCCGGGCTCCGCCGGTGCGGCGCTGTTGTAGAACGCTTGCCCGTCGCTCAGCAGCAGCCGGGGGATTTGGCGCCTGCGCAGCTCGCGCGGCCGCTGCCTCCCGGCGCGACGCCACCAGCGCACGACTCGACGTCGGCGTCCGACGTAAGCGTCCGGAAACCCTGCGAACGTTGGCGCGTTCCCGTGCCAGATCCTCCAACTCTGCGAGGTGCAGATAGAAGACGTCGTCTGCCTGTGCCAGAAACCCTCTGCCGCCAGGTCGCGCGCCGTCATCCAGCAGCGCATCGCGCATCAGGCCCGAAGACGCGCATCAGAGTCAGCTTCGGCGTCTCGCGCAGCCCGATCAGCGCCCGCATCCGCCGCGCCGCCCACCGCGCGAGGATCAGCCTTGAGCGCGCCGCGGCGCGTGTGGCGCAGGGCCTCGACGAGCCGGTCGACCTCGGCTTCTGCCTCCCTTGCGCCGCGCTCAAACACGACGTCGGGCGCCTGGTCCGCATCCTCGATATCGAGGTACGCGCACAGCGTCTGGAGGATGGGCAACGGCTCCTCGCGCCACCGGGGCCGCCCGATGTCGATCTCGCCGAACCCCCGAATCCCATACCGCTCCAGGAAGTCGTCGATGGCATGTTGGGCCGCGGGTGGCAATGCGCCTGCCAGATAGCGCCTGTGTGAGCGCTTCCGGTGTGGATGCGCGGAACTCGGCCGCCGCTGCCGGGTCCGCGGCGATGGTCTGTGCGGTTCGCCAGAGGAGCAGATCCATCTGCGTGGTGACATTGTGCGGCACCCCGCGCATCATGATGCGTGTGTCACAGGTGCCCGCGGGCAGGGTGGCGGCAAGATGCGTCAACAGGTTGTACGCGGCCATTCCCGGACCGAAACGCGGGACGAAGCGGGGCAGAACGAAGTGGAAGGCTCCGTAGGTGAGGTCCCGGACCGCGCGCAGCCGCTCCGCCAGCGTCGCCGTCCGTGCCAGCCGCGCCCGGAACTCCGCGACCATCTCGTCCAGATAGGTGACCAGCCGGCGTTGTGCAGCCTCGGGCCGAAGCAGCGTAGTCAGTGCGGTCACGAGCATCGGGGCGAATGCTCTGACGATGCGATACGCTGTGAGCGGGCGGAGCCCGCCTGGTGGTGGGAACCTGTTCTGGTCGACGAGGGCCTGGAGTGCCAGCTGCGCACCCGGATCGACGTATCTGAGCGCCGCGAGCGCAAGCCTGCGTCCGCGGCGATTGCCCATCAGCCCGGAGACGTCAATCCAGAGCCGCTCCCCGGCCGTCCACAGCAGCGACTGGGTCTCCGCCGTCGCGTGCGAGCCGAAGACCTTGCCCGCGCCGATCAGCGCAGCGGTGATGGCGTCGCGACCCAACGGCGTGATGGGGTCGAGCATGCCCTGCACCGACCCGAACGAGAACATCGCCCGCAACGGCTCGGCCGACATTCCGTCAGGCAGGGGATAGAGCGTGGTGATGGGGCGCGATTGCAGGAGATAGAGACGCCCATCCGCAAACGCCCACTCGATGTCCTGGGGACCTTCGAGCACCTTGCCGACCTCCCGGCTCAGCCGGGCCAGGTCCACAATCGAGGCGTCGGGCAGCGCCTGGCGATCGGCGGCGTCCTGTTGCAGCGAGACTGTGCCGCCGCCCTCACTACTGCGGATGGTGAGTGCCTTTGCGCCGATCGTCTTGAGGGTGATACGTCCCGACGGGTCGACGACGTAGTGGTCCGGTTCCACCTGCCCCGAGACCAGGGCCTCACCCAGCCCCAGGGTTGCATCGATGACCACCTCGTCGCGCTTGCCGGTCAGGGGGTTGGCGGTGAAGAGCACGCCGGATGCCTCAGCATCCACCATCGACTGCACGACGACCGCCAACGCGACGGATTCCTGGTCGATGGCGTTGCGTGTCCGGTACGTGATGGCTCGCGGGGTCCATAGACTGCTCCAGCAGCGGACGACGGCGGCCAGGAGTGCCGCATCGTCAACGACGTTGAGCACCGTCTCCTGCTGCCCGGCAAAGGAGAGCCCGGGCAGGTCCTCTGCCGTCGCCGACGAACGTACGGCGACCGGAGGGCGGCCCATCGCGGCGTAGGCATCGAGAATGGCGGCTGCCATCTGCTTGGGGATCTCGCCTGCGGCGAATCCTGCACGGATGACCTCGGAGGCTGCGTCGACGGAAGATGCATCCTCGGTGCCGGCGCCGTTCAGCGCCGCGGCGATCACGGTCTGCAGGCCCTGGCGCTGCACGAAGCCCCGATAGGCGGCGGTGGTGACCGTGAAGCCGGGCGGCACCGGCAAGCCGGCGCGGAATAGGCGAGACAGGTTGAGCCCTTTCCCGCCGACGGTGTCGAGGTCCGCCGGCCCGGCGAAAGGTGCGATCAGGGCAGCGGTCACGGTTCCACGCCCCAGGCCTCGGCCACCTTAGGGTTACGGGCGAAGAAGGCCGCGCGAGCCTTGTCACCGGTCGCGTTAAGCGGGCAGGCGAAGTTCATACACTGGGTGCAGAAAGACATCTTGAGTGTGGTCGCTGCGGCGACCGTCGTCAGCACGAAGATTACCAGCAGCAGCCATTGGGCGCCTGCAGCAGGAAGTCGAGTGGATAGGCCAAGACGGCCACCATCCCGGCGGCAAACCAGAACCGCTCTGCGTGCGACATCGGCCCGGGGCGGTAGGCCCACAGCTTGGGCGCGCCGTAGTTCGCCCAGCACTTCAGAGAGGTGCCGGGTTCGGCGTAGTGCGGGCAGTGCGAGCACATCACGCGGATCTCCAGGAATCCGAAGTAGCCGACAGCGATGGCCGCCCAGGGCACGAGCCACACCCAGCCGACGCGAGCGATGCCTGCGCCGCCGGTGACGAAGGCCGGCAGCATCATGGACAGGAAGTGGGCCAGGTCTCGACCGCGAAAGTGACAGTGCACGAGCTGCCCGGCGGGGCAGCCCTCACAGGTCGTGGCGGTACACGTGGCGATCGGCTGTGTTGGGTCGAGGAATGCAGGCATTGGCGCTCTCCTTGTCCGGCTCAGGGCAGCTATGGGCGGCGGTCACGGAACAAGTTTCGGGCCTTACCGTCACGTTGATGATAGGCTTCTGGCGGCGGGTGTCAATGTGGTGGCATACATAGGAGTTGGCCGAGGGCGCACCGGCCTTCGTAGAGACGCCCCGCCGAGGCGTCTTCTGCGGCGTGCTGTCGCCGTCGAGGATGCCTCCGGCGGCGATGGGCGACCGGGCCACGAGCGTGCCCAGGGAGGCGCCATCGCGGGTGCCCGTCACTCATACCATTTTCAAACTCACCATTGACATTTGGTTATAATATGGTATAATTCCTCTTGTAGTCAGAGATACCCGGTGCGACCGCACGATGAGAAGTCGGATCGCACAACCACTCAGATCGTCTCTCTGAAACTTCTTCATCACCTATCAACTACGACTCATCAGAAATTGGAGATGATATTATGTTCGCAAGAAAATCAGTTTTCCGGACGCTCTTGGTCGTCGTCGGCACGTTGGTGCTCGCCGGTTCATTCTACGCATTCGCTGCCGCAAATACGGTACCCGCGTCATCGGCAGGTTCTGGCTCGGAAGCCATCTCCGGATACCCGTCACTAATATCCAGTATACGATGGTTGCTGACCACCACGACGGACGTGGGGTTTGACCGCTCGGCGCAGGCCCGCCGCAGCGTGATGGCTCAGGTCGACACAGTGGATGGTACGTGGTACGACTGCGTAATCGATACTGGAACTCGTTTGGACATGCGATCTGACCACTGCCGACGGTTGGTCTGTCGACAGTAGCCCTAAATGAGCTCACCGTCGTCGCCACCTCTGGTGGTAGCTATCGCACGCCGACGCCGTAAGCTGCGCAGAGTGTCGGTATAACGTCCAAGAATCACCAGCTCAATGCTGAGAGCAAGAGCGCGGCCTCGTCGGCCGCGCTCTTCTGCAAATGGAGACCAGAGATATGCTTACGAAACGGAGAAAGCTTAGCCTCGGCTCAGCCGTGGCTCCCTGGCTCCTCATCTGCGTCCTCTGGCTGTCCCTCGCGCCCATCCAATTCGGCGGGCACGCGGCCTACATCCTGATCAGCGGCAACAGCATGTATCCTACGCTGCGGGAGGGGGACCTGGTCCTGCTGCGGACTGCCTCCGAGTATGCGGTCGGGGACATCGTTGTATACCGAGAGCCAAGCATCGGGCCGGTGATCCATCGCATCATCGAGGAAACGGAAGAAGGCTGCTTCCTCATGCAGGGCGACCATAACACCTTCGTCGATCCCTACTGTCCCACGAGGGCCGATATCATCGCCAGGTACTGGGTCCATATCCCGAAGCTTGGCACGTACGTCAAGCAGCTTCAATCACCAGGCAACATGGCGGCTGTCGCCGGCCTCCTAGGAGTGACAATCATGAGTATAGTGACAAATCCAAACCAGCGTTCCGGCACGAAGCCCTCGCGGCGGCATCCCGTCTCCTCCGGTGGCGGCCCCTCACTCCCCGAACTGCTCGTCATCGTGGGCGTCGTCTGCGCGCTATTTCTTGGACTTGCGGGGTACGCCTTCACGCGGCCTCTTCAGCGGCTGGTCAGTCGCGGCCTTGATTACCAGCACAGAGGTGAGTTCACGTATACAGCCCATGCTCCGGCGGACATCTACGACGCCGGCCTTGTAAGGTCGGGCGACCCTGTCTTCCGCAAGGTCGTGGACCGGCTCCAGATCGGGTTCACCTATCAACTGACGGCGGCGCAGCCCTCAGTCGTAGGGGGGACCTATCGCCTCAGCGTCGAGATGACGAGTTCAGACGGCTGGAAACGAACGTTTGAGCTGCAGCCCGAGACCCCATTTGAGGGAGCCTCCTTCACCACGACGGATGAGCTCGCTCTATCAGAGTTGCAGGCCGTGATTGACACGTTGGAGTTGGGCGTCGGTGTCCACCAGAAGAGCTATACGGTGACCTTCCTCCCCGAGGTAAAGGTAGCCGGCAGGATCGGACTGCATTTCCTTGCCGATTCGTTCTTCGCCCCGCGCATACCATTTGAGCTGACTGAACAACAGTTTCGGCTGATCCGATCCGGCGGGGATGATCCTCTGGCGCCCGTGGTCTCAGCATCCATCGCATATGCGGCCAGCGAGCCGAACACCATCACCTTTCTCAAGAAGACCTTCTACGTCTCAGCCCTCCGGAGCGTCGCCGCCGTCGGCACTGTGATCTCGCTGGTGGGGGTAGGCGTGCTGGTCATCTCTGCCCTGAGGACGGCAGGGAGCGATGCGGCATCCCGCGTGCAGCAGAAGTACGGCGCCTGCTGGTGGCCATCGAGGATGTCACGTCGCTGTTGGGTGATGCCCACACGATCGCGGTCGCGTCCATTGACGATCTGGCCCGGATCGCAGAGCAGGCCGGAACGATGATCATGTGTCACAGTCACGATGCTTGGCACGACTACTACGTCCAGACCGACAGGGCCATCTTCCGGCACCGGCTGGATGAGCGTGCTGCACCCCACCTCGCCGGTCGCCGGCTCGCAGCCGATCAGCACGAATGACCTTCAACCGCGCGTGCGCACCGAACTGCATCCGGCGAGCATGACTCTTCCGGCACCACAGGCGCCCAGGCAGACGAGGTTGCCGATTCTGCAATTCCGCAGCACACTATCGATATGTCGATTGTGACCGGTTCGTGAAGGAGAACACCAACTATGATCGAGATCATCGATGGCCGGACGCTGATCTGGCGGCACGAATACCAGACCTTGCGCGTGGAGCCGTGGGGACCGAACAGCCTGCGCGTCCGCGCCGCGGACGGCGCCGCGATCCGCGGCGATCTGCCGCAGGCGCTATTGGAGCCGGCGGCGGCACCGACGGCCCACGCGGAGATAGGTGAGGGCGTAGCCCATCTGTACAACGGCGCGATCACGGCGGAGCTCTCAGAGGCCGGGCGTCTACGCTTCCTGGACGCCGGCGGTGAGGAGCTCCTGGCCGAGACCGAGATGTACGTGGACGTGATCGATCCGCCTGCACGGTGGTTCAAGTCGCTCCAGGGCGGGCTCAATCACCTCGACGCGACTTTCTGCGCGTACGAGGGCGAGCGGCTCTACGGGCTGGGCCAGCAGCAGCACGGCCTGCTGGATCAGAAGGGCTGCGTCATCGACCTGATCCAGCGCAATACCAAGGTCTCGATTCCCTTCCTGCTCTCCAGCCGCGGCTACGGATTTCTGTGGAACAACCCCGGCGTCGGACGGGTCGAGCTGGGCGTGAACCGGACCCGGTGGAGCGCCGAGGCGACTCGCCAGATGGACTACTGGATCACGGCCGGGGAGACCCCGGCGGCCATCCTGGGCGCCTACGCCGACGCGACGGGCCACGCGCCCGATCTCCCCGAGTGGGCCTCGGGCTTCTGGCAGTGCAAGCTGCGGTACCGGACGCAGGAGGAGCTGCTGGAGGTCGCGCGGGAGTACAAGCGCCGTGGGCTTCCGCTCTCGGTCATTGTGGCCGACTTCTTCCACTGGACGTTGATGGGCGACTGGCGCTTCGATCCCGAGCTGTGGCCCGATCCGGCGGCGATGACTGCGGAGCTTGCCGAGATGGGCGTCAAGCTGATGGTCTCGATCTGGCCCACGGTCAACGCTCGCAGCGAGAACTTCGCCGAGATGCAGGAGCGCGGCTACCTGGCGGGCAGCGAGCGCGGCGTCCTGGCGCTGCGCGACTTCTCCGACAACGTGCCTTCGGGCAAGCTCTACCTGCATTTCTACGACGCCACGAACCCCGACGCTCGCCAATTTGTGTGGGATCGGGTGAAGGAGAACTACTTCGACAACGGCGTGCGGATCTGGTGGCTCGACGCGGATGAGCCCGAGATCCGGCCCGTGGATCCGGAGAACGTCCACTACTACCTGGGCAACGGTCTGGAGGTCGGCAACCTCTACCCCATGCTCCACGCCAAAGGCTTCTACGACGGGATGCGTGCCGCGGGTGAGACCGAGATCGTGTCACTCAGCCGGTCCGCGTGGGCGGGCAGCCAGCGCTTCGGCGCCGCCGTCTGGTCGGGCGACATTCCCTCGACCTTCGCGTCGCTGCGCCGCCAGATCCCCGCCGGGCTCAACATCGGGCTGAGCGGGATCCCCTGGTGGACCACGGACATCGGCGGCTTCCACGACGGCAATATCGAGGATCCGTCGTTCCGCGAGCTGATCGTTCGCTGGTTCCAGTATGGCGTCTTCTGCCCGCTCTTCCGCCTCCACGGCGTTCGCCAGCCGGGAGGCGAGGGGACCGGCGCGCCCAACGAGGTGTGGTCCTTCGGCGACGAGGTCTACGGGATCCTACAGCGAGTCACTGGCGCTGCGCGAGCGGCTGCGGCCCTACGTGATGGCGCAGATGGCGAGGGCTGCCGAGGCAGGGATGCCGCCCGATGCGGCCGCTCTTCGTCGACTTCCCGAACGACCCGGCCTGCGGCGACATCACCGACGCCTTCATGTTCGGGCCGGATCTGCTGGTCGCGCCGGTGGTGTGGGAGGGCGCACGCAGCCGCGAGGTCTATCTCCCGGCGGGCGCGGTGTGGACCGACGCCTGGACGGGCGAAACCTACGACGGCGGGCAGACGATCGCTGCTGACGCGCCGCTGGAGCGGATTCCCCTGTACCTGCGCGACGGGGCCAGGCTGCCGATCAAGGCGTAGTGCAAGATCAGGCGACATCTCCGGGAAAGCTACGACGGTCGGCCAAGACCTTTGGGGTTTCCTTCACAAGCAGGTGCCTACTCGACGAGAAAACCCCAAAGGTCGCAGAGCGGGCGAGATCCTGAGGCTGCGCTCAGGACAGGCTGCCCGCGGTCCAGCAGATCGTGACGGGAGACGGCGCGGAACCTACGCGATGACCAGCTCGCCGACGTCTGCCAGCCCAGCGGCGTGACTGACCAGCTCGACCGTGACACCGGTCTGCAAGTTGGCCCGGAGAAGCGAGACGCCCTCGGGACCGCCCTTCGCGTGGATCATGCCCAGACCGTCTGCAGTCCACCCCCACCGGTCGCTTCCGGTTTCTGAGTGCCTCAGGGTCAAGGCCTGCGACTCTTCACCGGTCGCCAGATCCTTGACGAAGACCCCCGCGACGTCGGCGGCCGGTCCGCCCGCATCGAGCGTGCGCGTGTAGGCGATCTGACCGCCATCGGGTGACCACCGGATCTCCCTCCAGAAGTAGTCGGTGTCGGCGATCTTGCGGGGATGGCCCCCGTCTGCGTCTATGAGCCATACCTCGTCCTCAATGCCGCCCACGCAGGCGACCGCTTGTCCGTCTGGCGACCACGCCACGGGGTAGCAGACGGCGTGGGTCCGCTCGAAGTCCTCACCCCGGACGATTTCCCTTACTTGCTCGCGAGCGATGTCTCCTACGTAGATGCTGCCGTCGTTCGGTGGGCTCTTCACCATCAGCAGCCGGCTGCCGCCCGGGGCGACGTCAAGCACCACGAAGGCGCCGCCGAGGTCCACATTGGTGCGGCCGGCGGTAACAAGATTGGCGATCCAGAGGGCGTCCTTCCTCACACAGAGCAGCGTCTCGTCCGTGAGCCAGCGGATGTCGTAGGGATAGGGACCTTCTTCCTCACGGTACACGCCCAGCTTGTCCGTGCCCAAGGGCCAGACGAAGAACTGGCCTCTCTCCTGGCCGGGCGGGATGGCGTGGAAGAGCAGGCGCGTGCGGTCGGGTGAAAGGCGCAGCCGCTGGTAGGCGCTCAGGCGGTATCCCGCAGTCACACAACGGAAGGCTGAGCCGTCGTCCTCGGCTGCGTAGATGCCGGGCCGGCCGCCAGTGTGCAAGCTTGTGAGGATCAGCATCGCTCTCCCGATTCACTTTCGCGCACCGCCAGCGGCAGGTAGGCCCTACGGGTGGTCAGTGGGGTCGCCGCCAGCGCGGCCGAAGTGATCGACCGCCTCGGGGCCGGCATCGCCGCATTCAGTCCAACGTGCAGCAACCACCGTTGCTCGTCCATACTACACTCCCTTCAGGCGATGTGCGGAAGGGGGCGATTGGGGCGCCTGATAACCGGAATTGCCAACGGGCGCCGGTGGGCCCGCGGTATGGCTGTCATGCTGCCGGCTGGTCACCTCGCGAGGGTCTCCCCTCACTTGTGAGGATGTGCCGGAGGGCGGTTTTCGGAGATGACCATTGTGAAGAAGCGCCGCGTGTTTATTACCCGCAGGATCAGCCGCAGGGGCAACGCAAACGCGGGCCGCGCTATGGCGGCCTCGATCGGTTTGGGGCGCTCCAGGGCGTACGTGTCACCGTGCCAGCGTAACGTGCAATGACCGGCGGAGCGGATGTTGCGATACCAGTCCACGTTCGCGCCGTAGGTCAGCGCGAAGACGAACCGGCCGTCCAGGCGTGCCACGATGACCGGGGTCTTGTACGGTTTGCCACTGCGATGGCCGACGTGGTGGACCACCGAGATCGGGCTGTGTACCAAGCCTCCGATCTTGAGGGTCACGGGGTTGATCACGTGTTTGTTGAAGGTGCGAATCCTGTCCAGGATGTTCATCTGTGCCAGTCCTTTGATGCAGTTCCCTATAGTATCGTCCACTCGCGAAGCCGCGCCAGACGATGCATAGGCGGGGGCATCCCCTGTGGCACGAACCTGCTGACGCGGAAACGGGTTCGTCCGCGTCCTCCGGGGAGGGCTGATCGCCCGCCGGCCCTCCCCTGTTGCGGCGACCGGGCCGGACACACCTCAGGACGGGGAGGAGCTCCCGGCGCACTGTGCTGTCGCCGGTAGAAACCTAATCGCCGGCACTTATCTCCTCTGCGATATCCCTTGGGAAGAGTGGGGGGCCGTCGCCGACGGTGCTCCCGGGCTGCAGCAGCCCCCACGTGAGGTCGTCGCGGTGCGGGACCCCGGCCACCCAGCCGAGGCGGCGCTGCAGCTCGGCCATCCGCTCGGGCATCACGGGGTGGAGCAGCACTGAAGCGATTCTCAGGGCCTCTGCTCCGGTATAGAGGATGGTGGCTACCCTATGGAGATCGCCCGACTTGGCCTCGCGCCAGGGCGCGGTCTGCTCGAGATAGCGGTTGATTTCGCCGACCAGGGCCATGACCTGGGCGAGTGCGTCGTTCACCGCGAGTGCCTCGACTGCGGCGAAGGTGGGGGCTACCACGGCCTCGGCCTGCGCTCGCAGCGCCGCGTCGTCCGGAGTCTCCTCACCGGGGGCGGGCACCCGCCCGGAGTAATAGCGCCCGGTCATCGACACAAGGCGGCGTAACAGGTTGCCCAGGTCGTTCGCCAGGTCCGACCGGTAGCGGGCATCGATGAGGCCCTGGCTGAAGCCGGCGTCGCGACCCGGCGTCATCTCCCGCATCAGGAAGTAGCGGAAGGCGTCCACGCCGTAGAGGCCGGCCATATCCAGCGGCTTGACCACGTTGCCGAGGGACTTCGACATCTTGGTGCCCTCGAAGTTCCACCAGCCGTGGGCGAAGATCATCTTCGGCTGGGGGAGGCCCAGGGCGTGGAGCATCGTGGGCCAATAGACCGCGTGGGTGGTGAGGATGTCCTTGCCGATCAGGTGGATACATTGGGGCCAGAGGGCATCGAAACGGGCGTCCTCGCCCTGCTCCCAGGGGTATGGACGCGCTTCGTCCACGGGGCGTGGCGTGAGGGCTGCCGTCACGTAGTTGAGCAGCGCGTCGAACCAGACATAGGTGACGTACTCCGGGTCGAAGGGTAGGGGGATACCCCAGCCCAGGCGCGCCACGGAGCGGCTGATGCAGAGGTCGCCCAGGGGCCGGCGCAGGAAGCCGAGTACCTCGTTGCGGCGCGACTCGGGGCGGATGAAGCCGGGATGGGTCTCGATGTGGTCGATCAACCAGGTCTGGTAGGCGCTCATCCGGAAGAAGTAGTTCTTCTCGACCAGGCGCTCCACGGGCCTGCCGCACTCGGGGCAGTTGCCGTCGACCAGGTCCTTCTCGGTCCAGTAACGCTCGTCCGGGACGCAGTACCATCCCTCGTAATCACCGGCATAGATATCGCCCTTGTCCCACAGGTCCTGAAGGGCGGCTTCGACCACGGCAACGTGCCGGGGTTCGGTGGTGCGGATGAAGTCGTCGTTGCTGATGTGAAGACGCGTCCAGGCGTCCTGGAAGCGGACGACCATCTCGTCGGCCTGCTGCTGCGGGGGGATGCCGCGCTCGTGTGCCGCGCGCTCGACTTTCTGCCCGTGTTCGTCGGTTCCGGTCAGGAAGAAGGTCTCCTGTCCGCGGAGGCGGGCGTAGCGCGCCAGCACGTCGGCGAGGACGGTGGTGTAGGCGTGGCCCAGATGAGGCTCGTCGTTCACGTAATAGATCGGCGTCGTGATGTAAAATGGCTCGGTCATGGTGCTCCTTTGTGTTCAGGCAGCTCGGAAAACGAAAAGCGCCTCCCACAGGGGAGGCGCATCGTCAACAACGGGAACGGATCTTCTCGGGCGCTCAGGCACTCCCCAACGCGGCACGGCCATGGCTCATCACCATGGCCCAGGGCATCATCATGCCGGTCCGGGTCGTCGCGCTTCTGTACATTGTAGGGTGTCTCCTGCCACGCTCATTATAGGCGTGGGTGCCGCCCTGTCAATGACACGTGACAATGTACA
>CAVVUS010000012.1:0-81981 GCA_963751345.1 uncultured Chloroflexia bacterium | reverse complement strand
AGTGCAACAGGCGATCGAGTTGACGCGCCCGCGTTGGCGTGATGTTCCTCAGGAGCAGGGGATCACCATCGACCTGCAGACTGATCTTCAGGAGGATCTATCGCCGGTGATGGGAAACGAGGCTGAGATTCGCCAGGCTGTGACCAACTTGATCCTCAACGCCGTAGACGCAAGCCCAGGGGGGCAAGTTGACCACGTACGCGTGAAGGTCCGGATCCGTCCGAACGCGTGATCCTCGAGGTGATCGATACCGGCATCGGCATGGCGGAGGAGATTCTGGCAAGGGCGTTCGAGCCCTTTTTCACCACCAAAGGGGCGCGGGGAAGCGGGATGGGGCTGGCGACGGTTTATGGTACGATGCAGCGGCACGGTGGCGACGTGCAAGCTGATAGTGTCCCTGGCGGGGGAACGACGATGCGGCTGATCTTCCCGGTGGGCGAGATGGTCGAGGAGGCCATCATCGAAGATGCCTCTCCTGTGCCACCGGCGCCCTTGCGAATCCTGTGTATTGACGACGAGCCGCTGGTGCGTGAAGCCATGAGGGATGCACTGGAGGCTCAAGGGCACACGGTGGCACTCGCCGACGGCGGAGAGTCGGGGCTGGAGGCATTCTATGTAGCACGCCAACAGGGCCAGCCATTCGAGGTGGTGATTACCGATCTGGGCATGCCCTACGTGGATGGACGCAAGGTGGCCCAGACTGTGAAGGAGGCGTCGCCGGAGACGCCGGTGATCCTGTTGACAGGCTGGGGACAGCGTTTACGAGCGGAGAATGACATACCTGTAGACGTCGATCTGTTGCTGTCGAAGCCGCCGAGCATTGAGGCACTCAATCGGGCCCTGGCCCGCGTGACCTCGCGAGGCTGAGATGCTTTCGCTGTGCTCAGCATGACAAATCCCAGGGACCAGGTCAACCGGTACCTACCTCGCGGTCCGCTTCTCCCAACGCTGCGTGATCAACACCTGGGTCCGGGGAAGCGTTGCCGGCGCGGCCATGGCGTCGTCCATGTAGAGATAGGTCGATTTCGGGTAGCTGCCGAATGCGGCATGGTTTCCCTCGCGGTCGACGGCGACGAAGCTCATCCCACTCAGGTAGTGGCCGCCCAGATCGTTGAGATCCGCCATCGCCCGGTTGCCCGCCTCTATGAGCGAGAACCCCATCTTCAAGTAGAAGACGACGCTGTGCGCTGTCGCCGCACGAATGGCCATCTCGCCGGTGCCGGTGCACGCGGCGGCACCGTAGCGGTCGTCCGCATAGAACCCGGCGCCGGCGATCGGTGAATCTCCCACCCGCCCGGGATACTTCCAGGCCCACCCGCTGGTGCTCACGCCGGCGCAGATGTGGCCCTGCGCATCGCGAGCGATCACGTTGGTGGTGCCGTGGGTGCGCTCCGGATCGGTCGCGATCTCTACCCAGCGCCAGATATCGTCCCGACTCGCGATGCTACCGAGCTCGTCATCGGACATCTCGGGTGTGAGACCGCGGGCCCAGGCCCGGCGTGCCGCGTCGGTGAGCAAGTCCTCGGGCTCGAAGCCCATCTCGGCTGCAAAGCGCCCCGCTCCTTCGCCCACCAGGAGGACGTGCGGCAGCTTGTCCATCACGCGTCGCGCGACGGAGATGGGGTGCCGGTAGTTCTTCAGGGCAGCGACCGCACCACTCGTGCGGTCGCTGCCCTGCATCATCCCGGCGTCCAGCTCCACCTCACCGATCAGGTTGGGGTAACCGCCGTAGCCGACTGAATGGTCCTCGGCGTTGTCCTCTACGGCGCGGATGGCGGCCTCAACAGCATCCGCCGCCGAGCGCCCTGCACGCAACAGGTCCATTGCCACCGGGAGGCCAACGCCGGCGTTCGTGCTGGCAACCAAGTACATAAGGCTTGTCCGCTACTGCGGCAGCGCCTGAACGTAGAGCTGGTACTGCGCGTAGGGAGCCGGGCTGATCACGACATCGAACGAGGCCGAGGCGCCCGGATCGATAGGATCGAGCAGCAGATCAACCCCCGCGTTGACAATCACACCCGTCTGATCGATCAGCACGCCTGTGATCGTGACGTCGCGAACGATGACCGGATTGGGGTTGTGGACCGAGCCCTTGATATGCACGTAGCCGATGGCGTCTCGAGAGGCCGAGACGCCGTTGAGATCGACGGGCACGGTGTTCCGGTCGGTAGGATGCCCGTCGGGGTGGAGCATCACCTGGGTGATGTCCTTGTCAATGGTATCCAACAGGAACGGGCAGCTGTCACCCGGCTCCAGGATCGGGCACTGGACGTTGACCTGGACCGGCCCAAAGCGCGATCCGTCGGCGCGGAAGAACGTGGCGTTCATATCGAGATCAGTGTAGGGCACGGTGTCATCGTTGCGTACAAGGCCCGAGATCTCGAAGTGGTAGCCGGCGAACTCGCGGTTCATGCTCACGATCACGGTGAGCGGCGGCGCAGGCGTCTCATCTCGAAGTATGGTCAGCGCTGAGTTGGTGACAATCGGTTCGGGCGTCGGCTGGGCCAGGGGATTCGTCCTGGGCGCAGGCGGCGCCGGCGCCATCGTGGGCAGGGGCATCGGCGTTGGGAGCAGCGTCTCTGTGAGAACCTCGGTTTCCGTTACGGTGGATTCCGGGATCAGCGTGGCCTCCGGCGTCGGGCCAAGCGCCGGCGCGGTTGTGGGTGTGCCGACAAGTACCTGGATCGGTTCCATCGTCGCGGCCGACTCCGGCGTGCGCCGGGGGGCAACCGGCTGCGACGAGGGCTGTTGGGTCGGCGGAAATGACGTCGTGGGCTCGATTGTGGGAGCTTCCGTCGGCTGCGCCGAACACGCGGTGAGAACCAGGATACTGATAGCCAAACAAAGGGTCAATCTACGGAGCATAGCGGTATTTCCTCCAGAAAAAGTTAAGGGTTGCTTCCGTCGCCGCGAAGCTATTCTGCCGTCGCGATGGCGGCAGTGCGCGGTTCCATCCATGTCTCGAAGACGGCTGCCACGTTCTCTGCCGAGACATCGTTGCCCCACTCGCACTGGGCGATGACGCCTCCGGATCCGTCGTCGAGCGCCTGCCGGACGCGCCGGACGCCGGCTTTGACGTCCTCGACGGTACCGAAGGGCAGCAGGTGCTGGCGATCGATCTCGCCCCAGAACGTGATCTTGCCCCGGTATTGGCGCGCCAACGCTTCGATGTCCATACAGAAGAGCTGCGAGTTCAGCGCGTCGACGCCGATCTCGATGAGGTCGGGATAGATCGCGGCAATGTAGCCGTCGGAATGCATAAAGACGAACTTGCCGGCTCCGTGGATGATGTCGCAGTAATCCGCGTAGAGCGGCTTGAAGAGCTCGCGCCACATGGCCGGCGAGATGAGCAGTCGCTCCTGCGTGCCCCAGTCATCCATGAAGCCGATGGCGTCGACGTCGGTCTTGATCCATAGCTCCAGCGCGCGGATGAAGTAGGCGTGCAGCATATCCCGAAGCTTCAGCATCTCCCGCGTGCCGTAGCCGAGGTCGAGGTAGAGCTTCTCGCTGCCGCGCAGGAACTGCATGCGTTCGAAGGGGCGGACGGTGTCGGCCGGGGCCAGCACGAACCTGTCGGTGGCAGCGCAGGCTGCGTCCACGCGGCTGAAATCGGCATCCTCCAGCATCTCCCAGGGAGGCTGATACGTGGCCAGCGCGGCCCAGTCGGCCAGCGGCGCGTGCTTCACCTCACCGACTACACCGACCTCCGCGACCTCCCAACCGCAGCCCCATTCGTCCACGTAGGAGCCGATCTGATTGGGAATGCCCCGCGCGCGGTCGGCAGGGCCGTAGCTGAAGTCAGGGCCTGTGAAGTCCGACGGGTACGCAGCCCGCATCGCAGCCAACGCCTCCGGCCGGCGCATCGGGATCCCGGGCAGCGTCCACAGATCGCGTGGGGCACGGTCGGGGTGCTCGAAACGCAACGCTTTGGTGACGCGCTCGCGGCTGGTGATGGGAGACGACATCGACAGGATACCTCCGATAAGTGATGACTTAAGGTACCTCTAAGCGCGAGGAATGCAAGGGGAGGGGGAGAATGAAGAATAGAGAATCGAGAATGCAGAATCTCGGAGTCGGCAGAATGAGGTTAGAATGGAGAATAGGAGGAATCTCGGAGTCGGCAAATGGGTTCGTTTCGCAAGACCGGGAGACGAGGGAGGAAAATGGGTTCGTTTGGTAAGGGGCGGGATAGGAAGGCCCGCCCGGCGATGAAGTCGCCGGGCAGATGGCAGCGCCGCATGAATGGGGCTTGGGCGGACAGGGGTCTCAGTGGCAAGAATGGGTTCGTTTCGCAGCGGGCCCCGCCCGGCGGATGAAGGCCCGCCCGGCGATGAAGTCGCCGGGCTAGATGGCAGCGCCCCATGAATGGGGCTTGAGCGGACAGGGGCTCAGTGGCCATCATGGGTTCGTTCGCGGTGGCAATCAGCGGCAACCGGTCGATGAGGGCGTGGGGCAGCTTGGTCCATTCATCGTGCAGAATATCGCTTTCCAGGAAGACAGTGCCGGGTTGGGTGGTCATAGGAAGGGCTCCTTGGGAGTGTTGAGCATCGGGGAGATCGTGCCACCAGGGCTATATGGAACTTATGTTCTATCTCATATCCCTACTATAGCACAGGAAACGGGGCCAATCAAGTCTGGAGGTGGGGTCGCGTGTGGGTCACTTTTCCGCAGCTACGCCGCCGTTGTAGAGACGGGGCGGTGCCCCGTCTGCGGACGCAGGGTCACCTGCTGTACTTGGGTGCTCACGACGAAGGCCGTGCCTATGTCGGCATCCGACGGTGACCGCACGCCGGAAGACGGGGCGCCGCCCCCTCCAGTATCATGGAGAAAGGACACGGCAGGCCGATCGCGTCTGGGTCCATGGCATCACGAGACCGTCGCAGAGCACAGGTCGCCGTGTCCTTTCAACCGTAGAGCCTGAACAGTTGTGGGGTCATCAAGACCGTATTCGCTGAAGATCGCGATGCAGGCGGTGATGCAGGTCGAGATCGCACTGGGCCACCATCCGACGGACGTCAGCGTGCACAACTTGGGGCACGACATCGAGGGCCTGGACCCTGCGGACCAGAGTCCGGGCGACGGGCGTCTACGTTTCATCGAGGTCAAGGGCGGCGGGACAGGCGCGCGCACGGTATCCGTCGCCTATGACTAGATCCTGAGAGGGTTTGACAGCCCTGAGCAGTCCATCCTGGCGCTGGTCGAGGTGCGCGAGGGCGAGGGACAACCACCGCGCTACGTCCGCGCGCCGTTCCAGCAGGAGCCCGACTTCGGCGTGGAGAGCGTGAACTACCTGGTTCGGGAGCTGCTGCGGAGGAGCACAGAACCTCGTCAAGCAGGTTGGGCGGATGGAATCACGGATCACCACGAATCCTCACGAATCTGTGAGCCGGCCTCGCCGGTGCGATGAACTACTGTATAATACGCAAAATGCGTATTATACAGTAGGAGAGAGGCGATGACGGTCGAACAGAAGGTAAGCCGAACTGAACTCGCTCGGAACACCCGCCAGGTGCTCAGCGATGTGCAGCGCGGGCGCACCACGCTAATCGAGAGCCATGGCAAGCCTGAGGCCGCCCTCATGGACATCATCGACTACCGCATCCTGCGAGCCGTGATGCACTTTTACGCCGAGCGGTCAGAGATCGATCCGGAGGCGGGGCTGGGCGAGGCGGAGGTGGACGCGCTAGATGACGCCGAGGCGCGCTACGGGTTGGTGTTTGCGCACTACCTGGCGGGAAGCATCAGCTTGGCGCGCGCAGGAGAGCTGCTGAACATCCCGTGGCTGGAGCTGCGCACCCGCTGCCTGCAGTTGGACGTCCCGTTGAGAGCCGCGCCGTTTGATCAGGTCGGCGCTGCCGAGGACGTCAAGACCCTGGAAGCCTGGTGAGGCTCTCCTGTGCCAGGTCCCATCATCCTCGACAACACCGTCCTCTCCAATCTGGCAATCGTTGGACGGGCCGACCTGGTTGCTATGCTGTGGGCGGGGCGCGCATGCACCACGCAGGACGTGATGGACGAGTACCGGGCTGCGGCGGATGTAGGCGTGTTGCCGAGCGCGTGCTGGGACGATCTCATCGTTGTGGAGATGATGGAGGACGAGGCTGCGCGTGCCAGCGCCATGAATCGACGGCTGGGCGCGGGAGAGCGGTCGTGTCTGGCTGTGGCGCTTGAACGCGGCGGCCTGGTCTTGACCGACGACGCTGACGCACGCGCAGTAGCCGGACGCTATGGGATCCCGGTTTCGGGCACCGTAGGTGTGTTGGTGCTCGCCGTCCGACGCGGGCACCTGACGTTGGCGGAAGGCAACGAGCTGCTGTTGGAGATGGTCGTTGCCGGCTACCGCTCACCGGTTGGGACGCTGGATTCCCTACTCTAGGACTCAGAAGACGTGGCGTCTCTGCGGGGGAGGGAGCGGAGGTGGGGTCATGGCGCGTCAGGCGGGTGCCAGCTCGCGGACATGGAGGATCTCGGTGCGGCCGATGGGGCGGACGTCGTCAGAGGTCAGGGTTAGGACGGCGATGGTCTCGCCCTCGCCGGTGACGAATTCGACCTCGAAGGCAAGGCCGTCGGTGTAGCGATGAACGACGGCGCCGATGTCGTCGCGCTTGAGACCGTGTGCATCGATGTCGTGCGCCAGCACGACGGTGTCTAGTTCACGTATCATGTTGTCCCTCTAGGCTGGGCCTGCCGGGTACGCTGTGACCAGGCGGGGCCGGTTATCCCCTGGCTCGACAATCCAGATGGTCCTTAGTTCGAGCTGCGCGCCGTTAGGCGCCTGGAAACTGCCGTCCACGGCGAACTTGGTGCCGTAGGACGACGGGTCTACCTCGACGACCGCGCCGGCCCTGGCAATCGAGAGGAGACCCTCTGCGAGCGCGGCTGCGTTTGTGTCATCGAAGCCGGCGGCGCGAAAGAATCTGGCCTACGACCTGCCGACGGCGTGGGTCTCTGAGAGCAGGTAGTCGGTCAGCTTGGGCGGTGGGATGTAGGCTTGACTACGGTTTGGCAGTCGCATAGTGCTGACGGTTCCTATGGTCGTGTGTCGGTTGTGAGGGGTATTGTAGCGCTTTCGGGGAGAGGTGGCAATGCGGTGGGGGCAGGTGCCAGGGACTGCGGAAAGTCCCAGGCACCGAGAGGGCAGAAGGCGTGGCGCCTGGACGGCGTTGGCGCCTCAGGCGATCGAATGGGCGCCCAGCGCGCGGCGGCTGAGCCATTGACCGGGCGGTACGGGGGGCTATGATCGGGGAAACGGGCTGGGGTACCGATGGATCGGGGTGAGGAGGGTGCGCTGATGACGGTGATGACGTTGCTCGAGTTTCCCGGGTGTGAGTCAGGCGCTGTCGATCGGGTGGGGGGCGAGTCTGAGCGGCGAGGGCGCGCTCGGAGGCGTATTCTCTATCACGCGTGCGGTCCGGTGCCGGGCGGTTGGCGGATCTCGGACGTGTGGCGTTTCGAAAGCAGGCTTCGACCGGTTTGTGGATGGTGTGTTTCTCCCGGCGATGTTGGCGCAGGGCGGGCCGGCGCCGGTCGAAGGGAGGTCATCCCGGCGTACCACGCCGGTGACATGACACCGGTAGGCCGGTGCTGATAGCTGTAAGAGGGCTATTGGCCGTCAGCTATCTAGCTTTCAGCGAGCCGCTTCCTACGGCAAGATCTGGCTGAGGAAGCGCTTGAGCCGCTCGTGCTTGGGGGCGGTGAAGAGCAGCTCGGGTGTGGTGATCTCGACGATCTGCCCCTGGTCCATGAAGACGATGCGCTGGGCGGCGGCGCGGGCGAAGCCCATCTCGTGGGAGACGACGAGCATCGTCATGCCTTCCTTCGCCAGGTCGAGCATGACGTCGAGGACTTCTTTGATCATCTCGGGGTCGAGGGCCGACGTCGGTTCGTCGAACAACATGACCTTCGGCTCCATCGCGAGCGCACGGGCGATGGCCACACGCTGCTGTTGGCCGCCGGAGAGCTGTTCCGGGTAGGCGTCGGCCTTTTCGGGGATGCCGACCTTGGCCAGGAGTTCGTGGGCCTGCGCTTCGGCGGCGTCTTCCTCCATCTTGCGCACCACCGTAGGGCCCAGCGTGATGTTCTCCAGGACGGTCTTGTGCGGGAAGAGGTTGAACTGCTGGAAGACCATGCCGACCTCGGCGCGGATCTCGTTGATCTGTTTCTCGTTGTTCTTGAGCTCCACGCCGTCGATGGTGATGGAACCCGCGCTGGGCACTTCCAGCCGGTTGACGCAGCGCAGCAAGGTGGATTTTCCCGATCCGCTGGGGCCGATGATGACCACGACCTCGCCGCGTTGGACCTCGAGGCTGACGTCCCGGACGGCTTCGATGCGTCCGAAGTGCTTCGACAGATTGCGGACTTCGACGATAGGGTTCTCTGACATCAATGACCTCCCTCAGACCCGATCTATGGTCGTGTGCGTCAGCCGGTCCTGCAGCGGGCTCCCGCCAAGCACGGGGTGGGCGAAGAGGAGGCTGAACCCCGGCACGGGCAGCATGCCCAGCAGCAGTCTTGCCCAGCGCCTGACCGAGCGAGGGCGGTGCGCCGCTCGGCGTTCGACCACGCGCAGGCCCACCGACATCATGCCCGGCGTCTGACCGTTCCGCGCCCAGAAGCCCAGGAGATAGACGATGGCCACGACACTCATGGCGACTGCGGGCACGATGACGGCAAGCGGCCCGGTGGGCACCGCCAGCGCGATCAGGCCCAAGACCGGCAGCCCCACGAAGTCGAGGATGACGAAGTCGACCATCACGCCGGCCAGCCGGTGCATCACCGAGACCGAGAAGGTCTTGCCCTGGCGCGCCATCCCCTGCTCGATGTAGAAGACGACGCGGGAGAAGACCAGGGTGACGAGCAGGTAGATCAGGGCCACCATCGTGTAGGTCTCGAAGTAGGCGAAGGTGCGCGAGGCGTACTCGCGACCGCGGCGGAGCATGTCCGAGATGGCGAGCACCGAGACCAGGGAGGAGTCCTTGAGCATCGCGATGAACTCGTTGCCGACGGGCGGGAGGACGATGCGAATGGCCTGGGGCACGATCACGTGGCGCATGGCCTGGGTGCGGGTGAGGCCGAGTGCCCTGGCGGCCTCCATCTGTCCCTTGGGGATCGATTGGATGCCGGCCCGGAAGGTCTCCCCGATATAGGCGCCATAGCAGATGGTGAGGCCCAGGACGGCCGAGACCTGGGGGCCGAGGCGGATGAAGCGGGAGAGGGCATAGTAGATCCAGAAGAGCTGGACCAGCAGGGGAATGCCCCGGATGATCTCCACGTAGAGCGAGGCGATGGTGTTGACCGTCAGCGATCGCGCCGTGCGCCCCAGCCCCGCGAAGAGCCCCAGAATCAGGGCAAAGGTCATCGAGACGATGGTCATCTGGAAGGTGACGACGAGTCCGTCACCGAGGAAGCGGATGATCTCGTCGTAGGGATCCGGTTTCAGCACCACGGTGCCCACGACGAAGCTTACGCCCAAGGCCAGCGCAATCCACCAGGCGATCATCAGACTGCGCTCGCGGGGTATGGCGGCGCTGTCGTCCTGCCAGAGCTCGCGCGATCGTCGAGGTTCGCTACTCTGCGTTTCGCTCACTTATGCCTCCTCGTGGCTCCATTTAGAGAACACGGTCCATCCGGATGGACCGTGTTCTCTGCATCGATTGTGATCGCGACAGACGACTCTCAGAGGTCAGCGCACTTGCGAGAGTCGCGCGACGCTCGAATCCCGGCGGACTAGCGAAGCCACTGAGCCTCAAATTGCTTGTCGAGGCCGGCCTGCTGAACGGCGTGGAGGCCGTCGTTGATCTTTGCCAGGAGGTCGGTGTTGCCCTTCTGGACGACGATCCCATAGTACTCGTCGGTGAACGCATCGCCGACGATCTTCAGAGCGGACTTGTACTCCTCGCGCTGCAGGGCGAAGTCGGCAGCCACGGGGGTGTCGCAGACCACGGCGTCGATGCGCCCGGCGACCAGATCCTCGAAGGCCAACCCGACCTCGTCGTACTCTCTAAGTGTGACGCCATCCATCGCCTGAACGGCAAGCGCACCGGTGGTGCCGATCTGCGCCCCGACCGTGTGCCCGCTCAGCGTGTCAGGCCCGGTGATGTCGCTGCTGGTCTGGACGACGACGATCTGACCCGCGTTGATGTAGGGATCGGAGAAGTCGTAGGTCTCCTGACGGTCAGCGGTGATGGTGACAGATGAGATGATTGCGTCATACTCGCCTGCGGCCAACCCGGCAAAGATGCCGTCCCAAGCGACGTTCTTGTACTCGACGGTGAATCCGGCCTCCTTGGCGATCGCGTTCATGAGGTCGATGTCGAAGCCGACGATATTCTTGTTCTCGTCAACCATTTCCATGGGCGGCCATGTGGCGTCGGTGGCGACGACGATGGTGTTGGATGCCGATTTGCAGCCTGTCACGAGCGTGGTGACCAGGACGAACAGGGCGATGCCCAGATATCCAAGTTTGCGTGTTTTCATTCTCCTCCTCCAGGGACAAAATCGTGGTAGTGAGCCAAAGTTCCTCGTTGCAGTGATGTTGGAGCGCTAACCCCCAGGGGCCTATTATGACCACAAGGGGATGAATGTCAACTGCTATGGAGGATGAAAGTCACGGGGGAGCCATCTGAGAAATGATGCCTGGCATCCAATGGACTGAGGCAGGCGTCGGCGGCCGAGAGTGACTTGCCCTAAGTGCCAGGGACTGCTGGAAAGTCCCCGGCACTGGTCTATGAGCTACGGGCGGGCGGGGCTGCCGTCGGGCCAGCGCGTCTGGGTCCAGCGCTCGATGGTGTCCTGGACGGGGTACTTCGCGGCCAGGTCCTCGTCGATGTCGATGCCGAGGCCGGGCTTGTCGTTGGGATACATGTAACCGTTGCGGACCTCGGGCAGGCCGGGGAACATCTCGTAGACGTGCTCCGGGAAGCGGCACCATTCCTGGATGCCGAAGTTCGGCGCCCAGACGTCGAGGTGCAGGTTGGCGGCGTGGCCGACGGGCGAGGTGTCGCCGGGGCCGTGCCACGCGGTATGGACGCCGTAGATGTTGGCGAAGAGCGCGACGGCCCGGGCGGGCGTGATGCCGCCCATCTGGCTGACGTGCATGCGGATGTAGTCGATGAGGTGCTCCTCGACCACGGTCTTCCACTCGTGCGGGCTGTTGAAGAGCTCGCCCATCGCGAGACGCGTGGCGCACTGCTGGCGCATGTCGCGGAACCAGCCGATGTCCTCGGGCGCCAGGGCGTCCTCAAGGAAGAAGAGGTTGAAGGGCTCGACGTCCTTGGCGAAGCGCACGGCGTCGATGGGCTGCAGGCGCTCGTGGATGTCGTGGAGCAGCTCGACCTCCTCGCCGACCTCGCTGCGCACGTGCTCGATCATCTTGAGCATGCGGCGGGTGTACTCGCGCGGGTCGTAGTAGGCGCCGTCCGGGGCGCCCTCGGGCTTGGCCAGGGACTGGGCCCTGCCGCCGTAGCCGCCCATCTGGACGCGGATGTAGCGGTAGCCCTGTTCCATGAAGGCGCGAACGTTGTCGACGACCTCTTCAGGGGTGCGCCCGTCGGCGTGGGTATAGACCGCCGCGGCCTCGCGGCACTTGCCGCCCAGCAGGTCGTAGACGGGCATGTTCGCCAGCTTGCCCTTGATGTCCCAGAGCGCCTGGTCGATGCCGGAGATGGCGTTGTTGAGGACCGGACCATTGCGCCAGTAGCTGTGGACCATCGCCATCTGCCAGAACTCCTCGATGCGCGCGACGTCACGCCCGATGGCGAAGGGCATGAGGTGTTTCTCGAGCGCCGCGACCACGGCGTGGAAGCGCTGGGTGAACGTCGCGCATCCGAGGCCATAGAGGCCGGGTTCCGACGTGAGAACCTTCACGATGACCAGCCGCGACCCCGCCGGCTGCGTCAGGATGATCTTGACGTCTGTGATCGTCACGGGTTTTGCCATGGGCTATCTCTCCTTATGAGCTGAGCGTTGAGCGTGTATCGGCCAATCAGATTCGGCCGCAATTCATTCTAGGGGGATGTAGGGGCGTGTCAAAGGACGAGGCTGCCTCAGACGCGCCGGCGGGGAGCCCACGCGTGAGCTCCCCGCCAACAAGAGGAAGAAGACGAACCGCACGCGCTGGCTGCGCCAGCTTGCACTTATCAAAGAGAGGGCCGCCCCCATGCAACCATCTCCTCGATACCTGATCAGGTGTCCCCGGCATCAAGTAGCTGGGGACCTCACATGCTTACATCGATAGGTACCGGCCCAGCAGTTTTTGGCTGCGCGCGTCCAGCTTTGTGACGTCGGGAATCTCGTGGCGCGCCTCGTTGACGTCGATGATCAGCCAGTGGCTGGGCGAGACCTCACGCGTGTTATGCGTGATGTTGTTGCGCATGACGAATTCCTGCGGCCCCTTATCCGTCTCGACGGTCCAGTAGAGGAAACCGAGTTCCTCTTTGATCGCGTCGATCCGGCTGATCTTGGGCACCAGGTAGTAGAGACTCAGCTCGGCGGAGACGGCCTCGCGGTCCTCCGGGCGTAGCTGGGTCCAGTCCTCGATGATGCCGATCTCCGGCTGCTTCTCCGCATTGGCATCGCGCACCGAGAGGAAGACAGCACCGTCCGAGACCGGAAAACAGGAGCGCAGGATCACGCGCGGATAGTGCACGTTGACGCCGTCTTCAGAGACGGTCAGGCCCAACGTGTCGCCGCGGCGGACGAACCGGAGCTTGTCCGGCTCGAGATAGACAACTTCAAATGCTTTCGCCATATGTCACCTCCCTACAAGGTCGCCGTACTGCCGTCGATGCGGGCCATCTGCGATTGCATCTGGACCAGGTTGTAGAACGCACCGTGATGGTCCATCAACTGTTGTGGCGTGCCCTGTTCCTCGAGCTTGCCCTGGTTGAGGACGATGATGCGGTCCGCGTTGTAGAGGGTCGACAGCCGGTGGGCGATGGCAATGGTCGTGCGTCCCTTGACCAACTCGTCCAGGGCCTCCTCGATCTGGCGCTCGGTCTCGGTGTCCACCGAGGACGTCGCCTCATCCAGGATCAGGATCCGGGGATTGTGCAGGATGGCGCGGGCGATGGAAATGCGCTGGCGCTCGCCGCCGGAGAGGCCGCTGCCGCCCTCGCCGACGATGGTGTCGTAGCTCTCGGGCATGGCCGTGATGAAATCGTGAGCATTGGCTGCCTTGGACGCGCGCACGATCTCGGCGTAGGTGGCGTCGGGCTTGCCGTAGGCGATGTTCTCCGCCAGCGTGCCGCGGAAGAGGTAGGGCGACTGGAGCACCATCCCGACCTGCTGGCGAATCTCGTCCATCGACAGATCGCGGACGTCCTCCCCGTCGATGCGGATGGCGCCGTTGGTGACATCGTAGAAGCGGCAGAGCAGGTTGACCAAGGTGGTCTTCCCGGCTCCGCTGTGGCCGACCACGCCGATCATCTCACCCGGCTGCACCTCGAAGCTGACGTCGCTGATGACCGGGAAGTAGGGGTCATAGCCAAAGGTGACGTGGTCGAAGGCGATGCTGCCTGAGATGTTGGGCTTGGACGAGCGGGCGTTCGGGCTCCGCCTGCTGTGTCTCGTCGAGGAGCTCGAAGGTCCGCTGGGCGATCGTGACGAAACTGGTTCATCGCCTGGCTGACCTGGGTGAGGGCCGAGAGCGGGCCATAGAACATGCCCAGGTAGCCGATGAAGGCCATAAGCGTGCCGACCGTGATGCGGTTGGCCAGCACTGCCTGGCCACCGGTCCACCAGATGATCAGGCCGCCGGCGCTGAAGGCGAACGAGATGAGCGGGAAGAACTTGCCCCACGCCAGGTTGACCTGGAGCTGGCTGCCCAGCATCTGATAGTTGCGCTGATGGTAGCGGGCTGCCTCCTGGTCCTCCTGGGCGAAGGCCTTGACGACCCGTACGCCGGAGAGGAAGGTGTTGAGCATCGCGTTGAGACGCCAGCGTGCGATCCAGAAGCGCCGGAAGTGAGGTCGCATGTCGCGATAGTAGTAGTAGGCCGCGATCATCACGAACGGCGTCGGGATGAGCACGTAGAGCCCCAGCGAGGGCGCCATCACGAAGAGGACGATGCCGATGCCCAGGACCATCAACAGGTTGAGCGCGAAGTTCGTGAGCTGGTTGAACAGGTCCTGCAGCTCGCTCGTGTCCTGGTTGACGCGGGTCATGACGCGCCCGGTCTGGTTCTTGTCGAAGTAGTCGACCGGGAGCTTCTTCAGGTGAGTGAAGAGCTTCTCGCGCAGTCCTGCGGTGAACTGGCCGCTGACGTTGATGGTGAGCCAGTTCTTGGCGATGGTGATCGCCACGTTCGAGACACGCACCGCCAGAAGCGCCAGCACCAGCCACAACAGCAACTCCGCACGTCCGCCGGCCTTGAGCACCTGATCGATCAGGATACCGGTCAGCCGTGGCGGCACCAGGTTCACCATGGCGCCCGCGACCAGGAGCACGGTGATGATGATCACCTTGCCCCAATAGGGCTTCGCCTCCATGGCCAGGCGTCGAAAGATCTTGCCGCGCTCGATGCAGTTGGGGCAGACCTTCGAGGAGGGATCGGCCAGATAGCGTCCGCAGTTGACGCAGACGTGACTATCGAGCTGTGCATCCGGGACGGGGGTGTCGGGTCCCTGCTTGGCGCGCTCCTGCAGGTAGTGGGCGACACGACCGAAGCGATCGGTTAGGTCGTTGGAGTAGTGCAGCAAGACCTGCGGTTCCTGTGCAACGGTCACCTGCAGGAGGCCGTTACCGACACACCGCTCGATCTTCGCATCCTCAATATCGTCGAGGGCAAACTGATAGCGCTGATAGGCCCGCCCGTTCGGGCGGTCCAGGACCAGTAGATCCTTCTGGTCCAGCAACAACCACTGCTCGCCGAACTGCCCATCCGGGCCCAGATCCGACTTTACGGCGAGCCGAATATCATCGATACGATGTCCGTTGGACTGCAACTCGTTGACCACTGAGACAGGAAGCTCCGCTGTCTGGATTCGGCGATCTTCGAGCTCCTGGGTGACCACAAAGCCGTGTGAAAGCGGGTCCTCCGGACGCTTCTTTTTTGTCCTGGCTACCACGTCTCGCCTCCTATGGCTCTTGAGCTCTGGACTCATCGATCCAACGAGGCGCCCCAACAAAAAAAACGAGGGCACCTTGTGGTTATACACTCGGTAACCCTCTTCCACGCCTACGAGGTTAGCTGTCGGGCTCGGACGGAAGAAGCTCGCCCTACGCTGCCTGTAGCACAGGCTACAGGTCTCGCCTACAGCTCAAGCTGTAGGATTGCGATTCGCCCCTAAACTGGTTCCCCCGTTGCGGCGCCTGTGACCAAGGGTCACAGGCGTACGCATTAGGCGCTGACTGCATATTCGCTTGTTCGTACGACGACCATCCTAACACGGAAAGGCGGTGGTGTCAATGAAAAAAGAGGTTGGTTTGGGTTTGAGTTTCGGCGTCTTGTGCTCTCTATCCACCATACTATCATAGGAATAGCGAGGCGGAGCCTCCGTCCCGCTTTCAGGCGCCGACTATAGATGGATTCACAGGAGGGTCATTGATGAGCACGATTGGACAACTGAACTTCGGTCTGGGCAGCCTGCCCTTGCTTTCCGATGCCGAAACCCGTTCGATTTCCGCGGAGAACCCCACGGGTGCGCGAGGTAACGGTGCGAAAGCCATCCCGGATGAGCACAACGCTGCCTCGATGTTGGGCCAGGGCTGGAAGGTGCGGCCCTGTATCACGCTGGAGCCTGCGTCCACGACGTGCCTGGCCGACATCCAGGGCCCGGGCGTCATCCAGCACATCTGGATCACGGTGGATCCCAGGGCGTACCGGGACACGATCCTGCGTTTCTATTGGGACGGTGAGGAGACCCCCTCCATCGAGGTGCCGCTGGGCGATTTCTTCTGCAACGGTCACGGCCTCCGCTATGATGTCAATTCGCTGCCGATGGCGGTGAACCCCGAGGGTGGGTTCAACAGCTACTGGCCGATGCCCTTCCACAAGGGTGCGCGGATCACGATTGAGAACCAGCATCGCGAGGCCATCGGCGGGTTCTTCTACCAGATCACGTACGCGCTCACCGAGGTGCCCGAGAAAGCCGCGACCTTCCACGCGCAATGGCGCCGCAGCATGACCACGCGCGAGTATCCCGAACACGTGATCCTGGACGGTATCAGGGGGAAGGGACACTACGTCGGGACCTTCCTCGCCTGGACCCAGCTTTCAGACGGCTGGTGGGGCGAGGGCGAGATCAAGTTCTATATGGATGGCGACGACGCGTTCCCCACCATCTGCGGCACCGGGACCGAGGACTACTTCTGCGGGGCCTGGGGGTTTGGGGGGCGGACCTACTCCACGCCTTTCCTCGGCTATCCGCTCTACCGCAAGGAGCCCGGTGAGGTGCCGATGCACGGTCTCTACCGCTGGCACGTGATGGATCCCATCCGGTTCAAGCAGGACCTGAAGGTCACCATTCAGGCGCTGGGGTGGTGGCCCAATCACAAGTTCGAGCCCTTGACCGACGATATCGCCTCGGTCGGCTATTGGTACCAGGCGGAGCCGCACGCTGCTTTCCCGGAGTTGCCGTCCGTGCACGAGCGCTGGTCGCGATAGCAACAGGGCTTGGGAAGGGGACGTAGTCCCCTTCCCAAGCCCCAATCCCTATATCTTCTTGGGATGGTAGAGCGCCATCGCTATCGCCGCGATGAGCGCCATCCCGCCGCCAAAGTAGAAGGGCGCCGGGGCGCCGAAGCCCTGCCACTTGCCGAAGCCCTGCCAGAGCACACCGGCGATGACCGACGCCGGGAAGTCCAGGAGCCCCAGAACAGCGTTGTAGGTGCCGTAAGCTGTCCCTCGCAAGTTCTCGGGAACAATGTCGGCGACCATCGCCTTCGCTGTGCCGTAGGCCAGCCCGTAGTAGACGCCGTACATCGCATAGAGTACCCACACCTGCCACCCCCGACCGGCCAGGGCAAACCCCAGGTAGATCAGGGCGTAGACGAGCCACCCGCCGATGATCACGCGACGACGTCCGACGCGATCCGACAGGTCGCCGGCCGGTGCGCTGACGAGCGTGTAGATGGCGTTGAACGTGACCAGCATCGCGAGGATACCCACCACGCTTAGGCCCACGTTCTGAGCGCGCAGCACGAGGAACGCGTCAGATGAGTTCCCGAGGTCGAAGATGCCGACGATGACCATAAAGGTGAGGAACGGACGGCCCAGATCCTTGAAGGAGATGCGGGGCCGTTCGCGCGTTGAGGTCACGGCGACATCACGGGCGCCGAAGGCCAGCGACGCCACGGCAAGCAGGCCCGGGATGATGCTGATGAGCACCAACGTCTGGAACGTCCCACGGTTCAGGGTCAGCCCGTTCTTCTGGGCCAGCCAGACGACCAATAAGGCAATCAGAAGGCCAAGGAAGGCGCCGCCGGTGTCGGCGGCCCGGTGAAAGCCGAAGGCAATGCCGCGCTGCTTCTCCTCGATGCTGTCGGCGACGAGCGCATCTCGAGGCGAGGTGCGGATGCCCTTGCCCACACGGTCGGCCCAGCGCACGCCGGCGACGTACTCCCACGTATTGGCGAAATAGAAGAAAGGTTTGGCGATGGCCGAGAGGCCGTAGCCGACGACCGCCACCCACTTCCGCTCCTGCATCTTGTCCGACAGCCATCCGGAGAAGACCTTGAGCAAGCTCGCCGTCGCTTCGGCGACGCCCTCGATCAGGCCGATGATATTGGTCTTAATCCCGAGCACATTGGATAGGAAGAGGGGGAGGATGTTCAGGATCATCTCGCTGGAGACGTCCATGAAGAAGCTCGTCAGGCTCACCGCCCATACATTACGTGGCAGCGCTCGAATACGTTGTCCGAATGATCCGTTGTCGTTGTCGCTCATCCATCTCCTCCGGTTGTACAGGGATAGTGTGTCAAGGCTAGTCGTGATACGCGCGCCGTGCCAGCGAAACGCCCCAAGTGTAGTACCTCATCGATGCATGACAAGCGGCAGCGCGACCCCATTTCCTCCGTCGTTGCAGTCAAGCCCAAACCACCTATAGTAGGGTGCGTTCGCACCTCACACTCGATCACAGGAGCGTTTATGATAAGCAGACGCGTGGCCGATGCCGTGTCCCTGGAGTCAGAGGATCCCCGGGCGTACGCCGTGACGACGCACGCGCCGGGTCCGGAAGGCGCCCTGCCGCTCGACGCAGATTACCTGAGAGACGTCTCCAGTGGCGATCTGTTCGGCCTGACGGAGGACGCCGGGATGGGCTGGGCGCCCGATGCGCTGCGGGGCGGGGAGTTTCTGATCCTGTCGACACTGGGCGGGCTCAGGGCGCCGGACGGCACCCCGGTCGCCCTGGGCTATCACACGGGACACTGGGAGTTGGGCCTCCTGGTGGAGGCCGCCGCCCGGCGCTTCAAAGCGCTGGGCACGGTGCCCTTCTCGGGATACGTGAGCGATCCGTGCGATGGCCGTACGCAGGGAACGCCCGGCATGATGGACAGCCTGCCCTATCGCAATGATGCGGCGATCGTCTTTCGCCGCTTGATCCGCTCGCTGCCCACGGCGCGGGGCGTCCTGGGCATTGCGACGTGCGACAAGGGGCTGCCCGCGCTGATGATGGCGCTGGCCTCCCAGCGCAGCCTGCCCTGTGTCCTGGTACCAGGGGGCGTGACGCTGCCGCCGACCGAGGGCGAGGACGCGGGAAAGGTGCAGACGCTGAGCGCGCGCTTCGCCCAGGGTGAGATATCGCTGGACGAGGCGTCGCGCCTGGGGTGCCGTGCCTGCGGTTCGCCGGGTGGCGGCTGCCAGTTCCTGGGGACGGCGGCGACGAGCCAGGTGGTGGGAGAGGCATTGGGTCTGACGCTCACGCACGCTGCACTTGCGCCCTCAGGCCAGGAAATCTGGCTGGATCTTGCCCGGCGGTCGGCCGGGGCCTTGGCCGGCCTGGCTTCTGCGGGGATCACGGCGGCCGATATCGTCACGGAAGATGCCATCCACAACGCGATGGTCGTCTACGCGGCATTCGGCGGCAGCACCAACCTGCTCCTGCACCTCCCGGCGATCGCCCACGCTGCGGGACTCCGGCGGCCCACGGTTGCGGACTGGGATGCGGTCAATCGCGCTGTGCCGCGCCTGGTCGACGTGCTGCCCAACGGTCCCGTCGGCCATCCGACCGTGCGGGTCTTCCTCGCCGGAGGGGTGCCCGAGGTGATGCTCCATCTTCGCGGTCTCGGACTGCTCCGGCTCGACGCGCTAACCGCGCACGGACGCCCCCTCGGTGAGATGCTCGACGCCTGGTCGTCGAGCGAGCGGCGGAAGCGCCTTCGCGAGCGTCTCTATACCGAAGACGGCATCGATCCCGACACCGTGATCATGAGCCCGGACGCCGCGCGGGCGCGCGGACTAACGAGCACGTTGACCTTCCCCCAGGGCAATCTGGCCCCCGAGGGCGCGGTGATCAAGAGCACGGCGATCGACCCCGCGATGCTGGATGCGGGGGGCGTCTACCGGATGGAGGGCCCTGCCCGCGTGTTCACGAGCGAGCGCTCGGCCATTGCCGCGGTGAAGGGCCAGGCAGAACACCCGGTCAAGCCCGGCGACGTGATGGTCCTCATCGGGCGCGGTCCCCTGGGCTGCGGCATGGAGGAGACCTATCAGATCACGGCGGCGCTGAAATACCTGTCGTGGGGGAAAGAGGTCGCGCTCGTCACCGACGCCCGGTTCAGCGGCGTCAGCACGGGGGCCTGCATCGGTCACGTGGGGCCTGAGGCCCTGGCGGGTGGTCCGCTGGGGCGGGTCCGCGATGGCGATCTTATCCGCATCGAAGTGGATTGTGTTAACCTTAGGGGTACCGTGGATCTGGCCGGCTGCGAGGGTCGCCGGTTCGGAACCGACGAGGGCGCGCGAGTTCTGGCGGCTCGGCCGGCACATCCCGATCTGGCGCCGGACCCGGGGCTGCCTGACGACACGCGGCTGTGGGCCATCCTGCAGCAGGCCAGCGGTGGCACGTGGGGCGGCTGTGTGTACGATCCGGACGCCATCGCGGCGATGATGGGCGGATGAGCGGGCCCTACCCTCTCTCCGACTGAGAACAGACAACCGACAACTGGAGGTTCCAATGTACCTTACCCAACACCAGAGCGTGGCCGGCCCCCGCTGGGCCGTGGATGGCGTTTTCCTTGCCCCTTCCTTTGACCTGGGGCTCCTGCTGGAGCTGCCTGAGGCGACGTATAGGGGCGTGCTTTCCTCTATGGCGACCGGCGAGCCCGCGGAAGGCGCGCTTCTGCCGCCGCTGGAGCCGATGCACGAGGTGTGGGCCAGCGGCGTGACCTATTTGCGCAGCCGGGATGCGCGCCAGGCAGAGTCTGAGACCGGGGACATCTATGCCCGCGTTTACGTCGCGGATCGTCCGGAGCTCTTTATGAAGGCCATTGGGTGGCGCGTGATGGGCCCCGAGGACCCGATCCGCGTGCGCCCCGACAGCACGTGGAGCGTGCCCGAGCCCGAGCTGACGCTGGTGATCAACGCACACCAGGAGATCGTCGGCTACGTCGCGGGGAACGACGTCTCCTCGCGCAGCATCGAGGGCGCGAACCCTCTGTACCTACCCCAGGCCAAGGTCTACGCAGGCTCCTGCGCCCTGGGCCCCGGCGTCCAGCTTGCGTCGCCGGATACGCTGCGCGACTTGCCGATCACGCTGGAGATCCTGCGCGGCGGTGTCCGGGCCTTCTACGGCGAGACGTCCACCACGCAGATGAAGCGAGCGTTCGAGGACTTGGTCGACTATCTTTTCCGCGAGTTACCCTTCCCCCAGGGCGTGTTCCTGATGACCGGCACCGGCATCGTCCCTCCGGATGATTTCACGCTCAGTGTGGGAGATGCGGTGCGCGTGGGGGTGGGAGGGATGGTGTTGGAGAATGGGGTACGGGAGTGATATGATGACGACACAACCTGTTCTGATTGCCGGACAATGGCGCGAGTCCATCATCGACAACGGCACGTTTACCGCCGTAAATCCTATGACGAAGACGCCGCTGCCGGAGCTCTATCCTGTCTCGGCGTGGGCGGAGGTGGAGGAGGCGCTCGTGGCGGGCGCGGAGGCCGCCAACGCGCTGAGAGAGACGGCGCCGGGGGATCTGGCGCGGTTCCTCGAGGGTTTCGCCGATGGGATTGAGGCGCGGGCCGATGCCATTGCGGCGCTGGCCCACCGCGAGTCGGGGCTCGCATTCGAGCCGCGGCTGCGCTCGGTGGAACTGCCGCGAACGACGGACCAACTGCGCCAGGCCGCGGCGGCTGCCCGCGAGCGGTCCTGGTGTCACGCGACGATCGATACGGCGCGCAATATCCGGTCGATGTACGGACCGTTGGGCGGGCCGGTCGTCGTCTTCGGGCCCAACAACTTCCCGCTGGCCTTCAACTCGGTGTCGGGCGGCGACGCTGTGGCAGCCCTGGCAGCGGGCAACCCGATCATCGCCAAGGGGAATACCGCCCATCCCGGGACGACGAAGCTGCTGACCGAGGCCGCCTTCGAGGCCGCGCAGGCCACAGGCATGCCCGACGGGATCGTGCAACTGATCTACCGCACGAGCCACGCGGACGGAGCACGGCTGGTCTCACATCCCCTGGTAGGCGCGACGGGTTTCACCGGAAGCCGCTTGGCCGGGCTTCAGCTCAAGGCAGCGGCGGATGCGGCGGGCAAGCCGATCTATCTGGAGATGTCGAGTGTCAACCCCGTCTTCGTGCTTCCCGGCGCCCTGGACGAGCGGCTGGAGGCAGTGGCGGACGAGCTGTTCGCGTCCTGCACGCTTGGGACCGGCCAGTTCTGCACGAAACCGGGGCTGACGGTCCTGCTGGCTTCCGGCCGGGCCGAGACGTTTCTGGAGGCCATCGCGTCGCGATTCGATACGCCACCGGGTGTTCTCCTGGGCGAAGGCGGCGTGTGGACGATCGGAAGCGCCGTGGAGCAGCTCCAGGAGGCGGGGGCTGAACTCGTGGTCGGCGGGGGCGAGGTCGAAGGGCCGAGTTTCCGGTATGCCAACACGCTGCTGCGGGTCTCGGGCGACCAGTTCCTGGCGCAACCTCACGCACTGCAGACTGAAGCCTTTGGGGTGGTATCACTTCTGGTCTTCGCCCGGGATGTCGTGCAGATGCAGGAGATCGCACGACGGTTGGAGGGGAACTTGACGGGCAGCTTCTACACCCACACCGGCGGGGTTGATGATGGGATCTACGATCTGGTGGCGCCCATCGTGCGGCAGAAGGTGGGGCGGCTGCTCAACGACAAGATGCCCACGGGCGTTGCGGTTTCGCCGGCGATGAACCACGGCGGACCCTATCCGGCGACGGGGCATCCAGGTTTCACAGCGGTGGGCATCCCGGCCTCGATGCTGCGCTTTGGCGCGCTGCACAGCTATGACAACGTACGCCACCACCGGCTTCCGGTCGAACTGCAAGACCGCAATCCGACCGGGGAGATGTGGCGATTGATCGATGGCGGGTGGACGCAGGGCGACGTAGCCTGAGATCGTAACAAGGGTAAGCTGAGGATGAGTGACTGATGGCTGAACGCTGACGGCTATCGGCTTTCAGCTTCCTCTATATCGCGTAAGGAGTTGCTACTATGAGAGTTCTCTTCATCGGCGGGACCGGGATCATCAGTTCCGCGTCCTCGCAGTTGGCCGTAGACCGTGGGATCGACCTGTATCTGCTCAATCGGGGACAGACGTCAAAGCGTCCGGTGCCGGCGGGGGCCAAGGTCCTCATCGGCGATATCCGGCAGCCGGCGACGGTGGCGGAGGCGCTGGGGGATATGACCTTCGACGTGATCGTGGACTGGCTCGTTTTTACGCCGGACCAGGTCGAGACTGACATCGAGCTCTTCAGGGACCGCACCGATCAGTACGTCTTCATCAGCTCTGCCGCGGGTTACCACAAACCGGTCCTCAGCTTGCCGATCACGGAGTCGACGCCGCTGCACAATCCCTACTGGGTCTACGCTCAGAACAAGATCGCGTGCGAAGAGCGGCTGGTGCGGGCCTACCGCGAGGAAGGTTTCCCGATGACCATTGTGCGGCCGTCGCACACCTACGACCAGACGCTGCTGCCGTTCCGGGGGCGCTTCACGGTCGTCGACCGCATGCGCAAGGGCAAGCCGATCGTCGTCCACGGCGACGGCACCTCACTTTGGGTGCTGACCCACCATCGTGACTTCGCCAAGGGCTTCGTAGGCCTTCTCGGCAATCCGAGGGCCGTGGGCGACGTCTATCACATTACGTCCGATGAGGTGCTCACCTGGGACCAGATTTTCCGCATCATCGGACGTGCCGCGGGGGTGGACGAGCCCGAACTGGTGCACGTCCCCAGCGATCTCATCCGCGCGTATGATGCGGACTGGGGCGCCAGCGTGATGGGGGATAAGACGCACAGCGTCATCTTCGATAACTCCAAGATCAAGCGCCTGGTGCCCGACTATGTCGCGACGATTCCCTTCGTGCAGGGCGCTCGTGAGATCATCAAGTGGTTCGATACCGATCCGGCGCGCCAGGAGATCGATGAGAAGTGGAACCGCCTGCTTGACGACATTGTCGCCGGGCAGCGACGCGCGCTACCGAGGTGAGATAATTCTGATAGGCTGAAGGTCATAGATCCTTCACTTCGTTCAGGATGACAAACCACAGGAATCAGCAGAACTGATCCCTACGTGAGCTGCCGGAGCTCGTCCAACCCAGCGTGCACCTCATCGCGCGGCAGGCCGCCGGCCTCCAATTGTGCGTCACTGAGATCGAGCAACCGTTCGTAGAAGCCGATGCCGATGTCCGTGACGCGCTCGCAGTCCTCGGTGGTGTCGAGGAAGTCGTAGAGCACATCCTCCGCTTTGGCGTAGGCACCCATCTGCTCGTAGTACCGGACGAGCATCTCTGAGGTGCCATCGGGGAGGACGTAGTCGCTCAGTGCATCGCGCAATTCCTCGACGCTCGGGCGCATAGTCAGGCATCGCGATATCGCGCACACCGAGCTGAACGGAAAGCATCAGGTCGAGGGCCCGCACGAAGCTTGCGTAACTCTCGTTCGTCTCACCGCGCCGGGCGTGGATGGTGCCCGCCTCCTTGAGCAGTCGCGCGGTCATCAGATCGATCTCGCGACCCTCGAAGGTGGTCGTCATTGAGGCAAAGGGTTGGGGCAGCGATAGCGTCTTGTCGTCGGGGACGTCGAGGCCGCCGCCGGCAAGCGCCTGCAGTGCCGCCTCAACGGCGTCCAACGCTTGCTCGTCGTGATGGTCTCTGGCAAGGCCGAGGATCCGGCTGAGGACACGTGCGAAGATCGCGATCTGGCGGATGATGTAGTCTTGGTAGGTCATGGGGATGAGTCTAGCGACCTTCGCTGCTTTGACAATCGCGGGTCAGGAGGATATGGGATGGAGCAACCCTTGACGATAACGAGTCTGACCGCGCAGCTCACCGCGCTGGGCGTCGAGCCGGGCATGACACTCATGGTCCACAGCTCGTTGAGTTCGCTGGGGTACGTGGTCGGCGGCGCCCCAGCGGTGATCCTCGCGCTGGAGTCGGCTCTGGGGCCGGAGGGTACGCTCGTCATGCCCACCCACTCCGGCGATCTGACCGATCCTGCGGGATGGTCAGCCCCAGCCGTGCCCGCAGCCTGGCACGACACCATCCGCGCGAATATGCCCGCGTTCCGGCCCGATCTCACGCCGACGCGCCATATGGGCGTCATCCCTGAGACCTTTCGGAAGCAGGAGGGGACGCTGCGCTCGTACCATCCCTTCGTCTCCGAGTCCGCCCGCGGACCCAACGCGGCGTTTATCACGTCGGACCACGGCCTGAGTCTGAGCCAGGGCGAGCACTCGCCGTTGGCCCGGCTTTACGACGTGGGCGCTTACGTATTGCTGATCGGCGTGGGATATAATCGCAACACCAGCTTCCACCTGGCGGAGTATCGCTGTAAATATGCGCTGCTGAAGCGCTGCACGCGCGGCGGCCCGATGCCTACGGACGATGGTGGCTCCGAGTGGGTAACCTACGACGATATCTACTGGTACGACGCCGACTTCCCGGAGATCGGGCGCGCCTTTGAGGATGCGGGGAATGTGCGCCTAGGGCGGGTGGGGAAGGCCGAGTGCCGGCTCTTCTCGCAGCGGGCGCTCGTGGACTTTGAGTATGAGCCAGAGGGGAGCACTCGCCGTTGGCCCGGCTCTACGATGTAGGTGCTTACGTGCTGCTGATCGGCGTGGGATATAACCGCAATACCAGCTTTCACCTCGCGGAGTATCGCTGTAAATATGCGCCGCTGAAGCGCTGCACGCGCGGCGGCCCGATGCCTACGGAAGATGGTGGCTCTCGGTGGGTGACCTACGACGATATCTACTGGTACGACGCCGACTTCCCGGAGATCGGGCACGCCTTTGAGGATGCGGGAAATGTGCGTGTAGGGCGGGTGGGGAATGCCGAATGCCGGCTCTTTTCGCAGCGGGCGCTCGTGGACTTCGCGGTCGAGTGGATGAACGAGAACCGGCAGGTGCCGGAGTAGCGCAAGATCAAGAGAGCCTTTCGGAACAGGCCGCCGGCCCTCTCGGATTGCAACCCCGGAAGTGCTATAATGATCTGTGAAGGCTTATAGTTGCTTCGGCTACTGAGGTGACATATGGAAGCACTGGAATTCCGGACTCTTGTGAAGGACGATACGATCGAGATCCCTGATGAACTCAAGGGTCGTGTCAGTGGGCACGTTCGTGTGATTCTCTTGCAGGAGAAGGCCGAACAGTCGCAATACACCATTATCGATAAGCTTCTGGATCATCCTCTCCAGCTCAAGGACTTTCGCCCACTTTCACGGGATGAGTCTCATGCCTGACTTGGCCCGTCAGAGAGCTTTCGTCGATACCAACATTTGGCTGTATGCGTTTATCGAGGCTCAGGGCACTTCGCAGCATAGAGCTGCGGAGGCCTTGTTACGATCCTGTGACCCGGTGGTGAGCACTCAGATCATCAATGAAGTGTGTGTGAATCTCTTGAAGAAAGCCGCGTTTCGTGAGGCTGACCTGGAGCAGCTCATCCAAGCGTTTTATGAGCAGTACGAAGTAGTCGAGCCAAACAGAGAAACACTCCTGAAGGCATCAAGCCTCCGACAACGCTATTCCTTGTCCTTCTGGGATAGCATAGTCGTAGCAAGTGCCCTTTCTGCTGGTGTTCAGATTCTGTATTCTGAAGATATGCAGGATGGACTCCTTATTGAGGAGCAACTCAGGGTAACAAACCCTGTCACACCATAAACCCCGGAGCTGTTGCGGTCTCAGTCCATCGAGACTGTTCCGCGGACTCCCGCGCGTTCGCAGATGGCGTCGTAGGCCCACATATCCCACTCTTCCTTCACGCCGATCCCGGCGAGGTCCGTGTAGTTCTTGCAGATCAGGCCGCCCTCGAAGATGTCGACCATCTCCCTGGCGCCCGCCTCGATGAGCTCGCGGTCGCCGGTGGGCAGGATCTTCTGGATGTCGACGGGGCTCCACAGCGCGGCTTTGCGCTCCTTGAGCAGTGCGGCGAGCTTGGGCATATCGTAGACCGCAGGCTGGTCGAACTGGAAGACATCGACCCCGGCGTCGAGTAGGTCCGGCACGATGGACCAGTTCTGACCACAGGAGTGCATGAGCACCTTCATGCCGTAGTCGTGCGCGATGGACATCAGCCGGGTGTACATCGCCTTGAAGTACTCGCGGAACATCCTCGGGCTGAAAAGCAGGCCGGTCTGCGTGCCCATATCCTCGCCGATCATGATGCCGTCGGCCCCTGCCTTACCCGCCAGGTGGATCTTCTGCTCGTACACGTCGGCCACGATCCCGTGCATGCGATTGAGCTCCTCGGGGTAGAGGGCCATATCGCAGAAGTAGGTCTCCATCTTGCGGAGATAGCGAGCGTTGTCGAAGATCCAGCCACCGATATGCGCGAGCTTGAACTTGTCGGTGGGCCGGCTGAAGAGGTCGTTCATCTGCTCGGCGCAGTCGGGGTGAGTGTAGTCGGGCGGCTGTAGCTCGTCGAGCTGGGACCAGTCCTCGATCGCGGGCCTGTAGATCTCGCCTTTGATCGAGCCTTCGCGCATGCGTACCCAGAGGTTGCCCCATTCGTCGTCGTAGTATTCCACCTTGCCCTCGACCCAACGCTTTTGGCGATAGCCATGGGGAACCACGCCGCCATCGAGCATGTCGTTGATCCGGCCCCAGGTGAAGGTCAGGCCGCAGCGCGGTGGATCCTCGTGGGCGATGTTCGCCAGGATAATCTCTTTGGGGGTCATAATCGCACCTCGCTTTCTCACACGTCTGCAGTATAGCACAGGGCCCCCAGGTTACCTGGGGGCCCTGTGCTAAACCTTGCGAAGATACGTAGCCCGTAGCGCAGGCAACTAGCGTTCCGGGAGCTCCGGCAGCTTCCCGGAACGCTCCTTCGCAAGGTTGGCGGATTACACCTGGATGAACTGCGGCAGGACGACCGGCCTCAGTTGCGTCATACGGTAGAACAGCTCCTCCAGCGGACGCCGGAGGTCCTGGTTACCACGCTTTACCTGACGCTTGATCTCCTTGCGGCTGGCGTCGATCAGCTCGTCGGATGCGTCCAGATGGACGAAGCCGCGGCTTACGATCTGCGGTTCGCCGACCAACTGCCGTTTCTTGTTGATCGGGATCAGTGCAACGATAAAACCATCCTGAGACAGGCGATGACGGTCTCGCATCACGATCTCACCGATCTCGCCGACCAGGCGCCCATCCACAAGGACGTCCGCCAACGGCATTGCCTTCTCGGTCCAGGCCTTCTCCCCATCACTGACCCAGGGCATACCCTCCTTGAGGATGAAGACCCGGTCGGTGGGAATGCCGACCTCCTGAGCTAACTGCCGGTGCAGGTAGAGATGGCGCGGCTCACCGTGGACCGGGATCAGATAGCGCGGCTGTACTGTCTCGAGCATCGCGCGCATATCTCCCTGGCCTCCGTGGCCTGAGACGTGCACCGTTGCCATGGCCCCGTAGATCACGTTGGCGCCCCGCTCGAAGAGCCCGTTGATCATCCGGCTGACGTCTTCCTCGTTCCCGGGGATCGTACCGCCGGAGATGATGATGGTATCGCCGGACCGAATGTGAACCTGGCGATGGCTGCCGTCGGCCATCCGGTTTAGCGCCGAACGTGGCTCGCCCTGCGAGCCCGTCGATAGGACGACGAGGTTTCCGGGCTTTACCCGATCCTCGATGTCGACGATGAGATCCTTGGCAACCTTCAGATAGCCCAGGTCGCGCGCCAGTTCGACGTTCTCAACCAGGCTGCGCCCGGTCATGGCGACCTTGCGCCCGTGCTTCTTGGCGAGGTCCATGATCTCCTGCAGGCGTGCCAGCAGCGATGAGAAGGTCGCGATGATGATGCGATGCCCCTTCGCCTGGTCAAACAGGCGATCGAGCGTCTCGCGAACGACTGCCTCGGTCTCGGTGCGACCCGGCTTGTCGGCATTCGTGCTGTCGGCCAGCATCGCCAACACGCCTCCCTGCGTCAGCTCGTGCAGGGCCTGCAGATCCGTCGTGCGTCCGCCGGCGGGCGTCTCGTCGAGCTTGTAGTCGCCTGTATGGACGATCTTGCCGACAGGCGTATCGATGACGAATCCGACCGCGTCGGGGATGGAGTGGGCCACAGCAAACGGGCTCACCCTAAAAGGTCCGAGATGGACCGTCTCTCCCTTGGTCAGTATGTGGAGATCCGCTTTCTCCAGCATGTTCTTCTCGGCCAGTTGCCGTTCGACCAGACCCAATGTCAGTGGTGTGCCGTAGATGGGCACATTTGCATTCATGCGACGAAGCAGATAGGGCAAGGCGCCGATGTGGTCCATATGACCATGGGTCAACACGATACCGCGCAGCTTGTCCTGATTCTCAACCACATATTCGAAATCCGGCAGCACCAAGTCGATGCCGTACATATCATTCGCCGGAAACATCACACCACAATCCACTACCAATACGTTGCGGCCATACTCATACACCGTCATGTTCTTGCCGATGCCCCCTAAGCCGCCGATAGGGGTGATTTGTAAATTCTTAGCCATATACTCCTAATTACCCTCACTCTAACCAATCGCACAGGCACGAGTGTCCACGCCTACCCCAACTACCGCTTACAGACAGCGTATCAGGCAGGGGCGAACCTCATTTGAGGCTTAACAAGCTTGGGCGGGCCAATATGCGCTTGCGCGCGATCCCGCATCGGAGACTGCTGCGAATCTGAAGTCGATCTGCTACCAGTCTGAAGCGTGTCACAGTTGATGTCTAACTGGTACCAGCTAGGGGAACTGCCGCCTGTGGAAACTCCACCTGTATTTTCGGCAAGGATTGTACCTTATTCGCCGTCGATGTCAAGCATGTGGACTCAGGGGGTGCGTTTCAGGATGACGATGCAGCAATCTTCTGTATTCCCCCGAGATGAAACGCACCCGCCCTGGAGTCGCCATTGACTTCGTATCGCATCACCCTACAATTTGGTACAGTGGCTGCTACGGTGGCGGATGCGTCCTAACGCGTGACTGCCTGCCATCAAGCAGGGCTATCCTTGCACCGTAGGCGACCGCCGCAAGGCGGGTATTGTCGCGAGCGACGCTCTAGAGGAGGGTCTATGACTGAATCGCCTTCGATTGATTTGGCAAGCCTTTTCAAGGCAGCCGCGCAGGTTATTTCCGAGCATAAGGAAGACATCAACGCCCTCGACGGCTACAACGGTAACCATGGCGATAACACGCTGCAGAACGTGCAAATGGTCATGGATACCCTCACTGAGCACCAAGCAGATCCACCGGACCAGGCCCTGCGTCTTGCCGGCGCGAAGCTGAGCGAGAACGGACACGGCGGCACCAGCCAATACTACTCCCGTGGTCTCCTGCAGGCAGCAGACAAACTGTCGGGCAAGACCGACCTCAAGGCGTCCGATGGCATCTCACTGATCCAATCACTCCTGGGTGCTCTCCCTGCCCAGGGATACCCCAAGCCCGAGGAGTCGACGCCAAGCGTGCTGGACCTCTTCGCGGGCATGGCGGGAGGTGGAGCACAAGCCCAACCCGCACAGGTTCAGCAACCCCAGGCTCAGCCGGGCCAGATGGGAGGACTGCTGGATCTGCTCACCGGTTTGGCCGGCGCACAGGGGCCGTCGGCCCCGCAGGCACAGCCTCAACCGGGCCAGATGGGAGACCTGGTCAGCCTACTCACCGGCCTGACGGGCGCCCAGGGAGCTCAGGCCCACCCGGCGCAGCCGGTTCCGCAGGCACAGGACGGGCCGGACATGGGCGACGTGCTGGGGAAGCTCCTGCCGGCGGGCCTGGCGTATCTGCAGGCCAAACAGGCAGGCGCGGATCCGTCGCAGGCCGCCCAGGCCGCCCTGCTTGCCACCATCATGGGCACGAAACCCCAGCAGGCACAGACCCCACGCCAAGGCGCGGGGGCAGCGCTTGCGCAAGGTATGCTACAGGCTATTCTGGGCCGACGCTAGTTCCGTCTCGTACCCCTATCTCGTACCCGTATAAGGAGAATAGATCATGGCCGATGAGGAGAAGAAAGGTCTGTTTGGCAAGCTGGTCGACGCCGTCTCGCAGCGCGATGAGAAGGCAGCCGCCGAGGCGGCTGCTGCAGCCAAGGCTGCTGAGGAGACCGCCGCAAAGGCCGCCGCCGCAAAGGCCAAGGGCCAGGCCGAGATAGAGGAGACCCGGCGCAAGATCGAGGAGAACCGGGCCGCCGCAGAGGCCAAAGCCAAGGCAGAGGCTGCAGCCGCTGAAGCTGAGGCCAGGCGGAAGGCAGCCGAGGAGAGGGCGGCAAAGGCAGAGGCCGACCGGAAGGCAGCGGCCATGGCGGCCTCACTGAAGGCCAAGGAGGAAGAAGCCCAGAAGCGGTTGGAGGAGTTCCGGGCTCAGACGGACGCCCAAAAGGCAGCCGCTGAAGCCGCGAAGCCCCGCATCTACGTCGTGAAAGGGGGCGACAGCCTCAGCAAGATCGCCAAGGAGCAGTTGGGCAGTGCGGCTCGGTGGCCTGAGATCCACGAGATGAACAAGGACCAGATCTCGAATCCGAACTTGATCCGCGTGGGTCAGGAACTGAAGCTGCCTAAGGAGTAGACGCTACTCGTCTACCGACGCGCCCCGTGGCCTTGGCCACGGGGCGTTTTTTGTGCCGGACTTTAGTGTCCGGAGTCCGAAGTCGGGAGTGTGGTAAGGGAGGCGGTCGAGCCGCGACCGCCTCCACGCCTTAGTGGCTTGCGCTCACTGCAGGTTCAGGTGCCGTTTGGGCAGGGACGGCGCCGGTGAGAGAACCTTCCGGGAAGCTGGGAAGCGCGTTACGATGTAGGACCGCTCGCGACCCCGGGAAGGACTGCCGCTGAAGGGCACTATGCAGCTTCCTGGAAGGCCCAGTGCGATTGCCCTAGTCAAGGCGGCGCGCCGAGCGTGGCGCGTTTCTCTTGGCGCCAAGTGCGGCGGGTGTAGACTATCCGTTCGGCCCTCAAACCACAGACGAGGAGATCGCCGGTGTCCGTGAACGGATCATCGCTGGATATTCTGAGGCAATACCAATCGCTGCTCAGCACTTATCTGCGCCCCCTGAAGCGCCAGGTGGCGCTGCTGGCGGTGCTGCTCTTGGCCGGCATCGGGCTGCAGCTCTGGACGCCGCAGATCCTGCGCCAGTTCATTGACCTCGCGCAGCAGACTGCGGCGCAGCAGACTGCGGCGGAGCAGACCGCGGAGCAGCAGACTGCCGGGCAAGCGGGCGGTGTCTCCGACGTCCTGATCCGCCTGGCCACGCTCTTCTTTACCCTTGTGGTGATCGGGCGGGTGATGCAATTGGTGACGACCTACGTGACCCAGGACGTGCGTTGGCGGACCACCAATGCGATGCGCGGCGACCTGGCGGGGCATTGCCTGGGGCTGGATATGCCCTTTCACAACGCGCAGACGCCCGGCGGCATTATCGAGCGCATCGATGGCGATGTGGACGTGCTGTCCAACTTCTTCTCCCAGTTTGTGATCCAGATCCTGGGGAATGCAGTGCTGCTCGTGGGCATCCTGGTGCTGCTCTTCCGGGAGGACTGGCGGATTGGCGCCAGCTTTCTGTTCTTTGCGGTGATTGTGGCGGCGGTGCTCAGCAAGTCGGTCAGCATCACGGCGCCCATGTGGAAGGCGCAGCGCCAGGCCAGCTCGGAGCTCTTCGGTTTCCTGGAGGAGCGCCTCGGGGGCACCGAGGACATCCGGGCCAACGGTGCCGTGGCCTACGTGATGCGCGGCTTGCAGTTGGCCATCACCGGGCTGTTCCGTGCGAGCCGGAAGGCGTTCGTCGCCAGCGTCGCGCTGAACTGGGGTTTCACCGAAGGGGTGCTGGCGCTCGGCACGGTCCTGGCGTTGGGGCTGGGTGGCACTCTGATGCTGCAGGGCAAGATCACGATTGGGGCGGTCTATCTCGTCTTCCAGTACAATACGATGCTCCAGTGGCCGCTCAACCAGCTCGCCCGCCAGCTTCGCGACCTGCAGTCGGCGACCGGCAGTATCGAGCGGATTCGCGAGCTCTTTGACACGACTCCCCAGGTCCAGGAGCCCCCTGCGGAGCGGGCGCTGCGGCTGCCCGCCGGGCCGCTCGCCGTTGCCTTCAACGACGTCGACTTCGGATATGAGGACGAGGGCCTGGTCCTCAAGGATCTTGGCTGGTCCCTGGATGCGGGGCAGGTCGTCGGCATCCTGGGACGCACCGGCAGCGGCAAGACCACGATCACGCGGCTTCTTTGTCGCCTGTACGATCCGCTGAGTGGAGAGGTGCGGGTCGGCGGGGTCGATCTGCGGGACATCCCACTGGCGGACCTGCGATACCGGGTTGGGATCGTGACCCAGGACGTGCATCTCTTTGAGGCCAGCGTTCGGGACAACCTCACGCTCTTCAACGAGAGCATCACCGACGAGACAATCCTGGCGGTCGTTGAGGAGTTGGGGCTGGGGCCATGGCTCGATCACCTGCCGGAGGGTCTGGACACACCGTTGCAGGGCAACAACGCAGGGCTCTCCGCCGGCGAGGCCCAGCTCCTGGCCTTCACCCGCGTCTTCCTGCGAGACCCGGGTCTCGTGATCCTCGACGAGGCCTCCTCGCGACTCGACCCACTGACCGAACGGCTGATGGAGCGTGCGATCGACCGACTCTTCAGGGGGCGAACGGCCGTGATCGTGGCCCACCGTCTCGCCACCGTCCATCGCGCGGACAAGATCATGATCCTGGAGTCCGGTCGGATCGTGGAGTTCGACGACCGGCTCGCGCTTGCCGCGAACCCTGACTCCCGGTTTGCCGGCCTGCTGCGCACCGGGCTGGAGGAGGTGCTGGTATGAACGTGTGGGGCGCCACCGTCAAGATCATCCGGCACTGGCCGCGGCAATATGCACTCTGCGCTGTTGAGTTGGACGACGATCCGCTTCCTGCCTCTGCTGCCGGGTCTGATCACCCGGCAGGTGTTCGATGTGCTCACCGGTTCGGCCCCTGCCGGCACCAATCTGCCCACCCTGCTGGCACTGCTTGTGGGGATCGCCGTGGCCCGGATGGCCATGCTGATCGTCGGGCAGGCAGCGTGGGTGCCCTTCTACTTCGAGACCTTTGGTCTGCTGCAGATGAACATGCTTGAGCACATCCTCAAGCGACCGGGAGCCCGCGCGCTACCCGGCACGTCGGGTGAGGCTATCAGCCGCTTCCGTGGCGACGTCTATCACATGGCCGACTTCAGTGCCGATTGGACGGTCGAGGTGATCGGCCAGTTTGGTGCGGCGCTGGCAGGATTGGCCATCTTGCTGCGCGTGAACGCCCGTCTGACCCTGGCGCTTCTGATTCCCCTGGCCATTGTCATCGTGACGGTCTTCATCCTCAGTCGCTATATGCAGAGGTATCGCGCTGCCAGCCGCGCGGCTGCCGGGCGCGTCACGGCCTTCATCGGCGACGTCTTCGGTAACGTGCTTGCGGTCAAGGTGAACGGCGCCGAGGGGCGGACGAAGGAGCGCTTCGACCGGATCAATGAGGCACGGCGCAAGGCGGCTTTGAAGGATGCTATATTCTCCGAGATGCGGTGGACCATCCACGATAGCGCCGTGGACATCTGCATGGGCCTGATCTTGCTGCTGGGCGCCCAAGCGATGGGGAACGGCACGTTCACCGTCGGGGACTTCGCGCTCTTCGTCACGTATCTCAGCCCCGTCACGTATGGAATCACGGCCATCGGCAACATGACGGCCTGGGGCCAACAAACGACGGTCTCGCTGCGACGGATGACGGAGTTGCTGCAGGGCGCACCCGCCGAGACGCTCGTCGCACCCCGTCCCGTCGTCGTGAAAAAGGAGCTTCGGGACATCCCCTTCGCGTTGCGAACTGCCGAACACCGGCTTGAGTCACTGAACGTCAGCGGCCTCACCTATCGCTATCCCGACGCAGGTCGCGGTATTGAGGACATCAATCTGCACATCCAACAGGGCGAGTTTGCCGTCGTGACCGGGAGGGTTGGGTCGGGCAAGAGCACGCTGCTGCGCGCCTTATTGGGCTTACTGCCGCGCGATGCTGGGGAGATCACGTGGAACGACGAGGTGGTGACGGACCCGGCGACGTTCCTGATTCCGCCGCGGTGTGCTTACACGCCCCAGGTGCCGCGGCTTTTCAGCGACACGCTGCGTGACAACATCCTGATGGGCATGCCCGCCGATGGGGCGGGCGTCGACGTTGCCGCCGCGATTCACAAGGCCGTGATGGAGGAGGACCTCGCGGCCCTCGACCACGGGCTGGAGACGCTTGTAGGTCCGCGGGGCGTCAAACTCTCGGGCGGGCAGATGCAGCGCGCGGCTGCGGCGCGGATGTTCGTGCGCGATCCGGAGCTCCTGGTCTTTGACGACCTCTCGAGTGCGCTGGATGTGGAGACCGAGCAGGCGCTGTGGGAGCGGGTCTTCGCGCGACGGGACGCTACCTGCCTGGTCGTGTCGCACAGGCGTGCCGTGCTCGCTCGCGCCGATCGTGTGATCCTGCTCAAGGATGGTCGCGTCGAGGCCGACGGCCCGCTGGACGTGCTGCTGGCGACGAGCGAGGAGATGCGCGAGCTCTGGCAGGAGACGGCGACGTAGCAGAGATTTCCTGGATGTCGCCCTTTGTTGCAGCGCCAAGATGATCTATACTTGGCTTCGTCTCAAGGAGCCGCTCACCCCGTGCTGCGTCTTGGGGGCGCCCCGCATTCCATTCACAGGAGAGGTCAATGATCATCAAGAAGCTACAGGACGTTCCCTTCGCCGCTGCGTCAGGCTACGAGGGTGTGAAGAAGCAGGTGTTGATCGGGCCGGATGACGGCTCGAACGAGATCGTGATGCGCTACTTCCGGCTGGCGCCGGGCGGCGCGACGCCGCACCACGCCCACGATTGGCCGCACCTGGTGAAGGTCGAGGTCGGGACACGGGCTTGCCGTCGACGCGGACGGCAACCAGACGCCCGTGCAGGCGGGCGACTTCATCTACGTGCCCGACAACGAGGTCCACCATTTCGAGAACGCGGGCTCGCCGTCGTTTGAGTTCATCTGCATCGTGCCCCGCCGCGGAGAATCATAAGACGCGGATTGTCTGAATCACGGATTCGCGGATTACTGACACGGAGACTTCTCACCTTCCGGGTCGCCGCGGACGGCGTGAGCATACCCGGAAGGTGGAATCTCTCCCGTGTCATCCGCCCCGCTCCGCTGAATCCGTGATTCAGACGCTCTGCATCCCCCGTATAGTACAGCACCGTCGATCGCGGCTGCAGTGTCACCTTGATCTCTGACGTGTTCTCGGCGACCGTTTGCCGCTCGAAGAGATCGTAGACCACCTCGACGGGGCGAGGCAGGGCGAACGTGCGCGGGCCGCCCGAGACGGTGTGCGCCCCGAAAAGCTGGCGTGACGCGAAGAGCACGTCGCCGGCCTCGCTGTAGAGGTGGACGCCCGCGGCGCGCGCGATGCCGCGCAGCACCGGCGCCGGGAGGTTCGGGACGGCGCTGTAGACGGAGGTCCACTCCGGAGAAGACCTTGACGCCGAATCCCGGCCTGCACCGTCCCTGGGCGTAGACGTTCTCGCCGAGGATGGTGGCCTCGTCGTCCTCCAGGTGGAACTGCGGCCCAACCTTGGCACCGGTCTCCCACGAGAGGTCCTGCGGCAGCCCCGCCGTGATCGGATGATCGAAGTTAGTGAGGTGCATCGTCTGGATCCAGGCGTGATCGCCCCTGCCGAAGCTGAACCCCGTGAGGGCCGCCATCGAATCCAGGCCGGGTGCCTCGTCGATGTATCCCGGCGCGTAGAGCCACAGCGCGGTACGTCCGTCGCGCTTGAGTTGCCGCAACAGGGCTGCCCGTCGCGCCTCATCCAGGTGGAAGGCATTGAGCAAGATGTAGAGCTTGTAGGGCGGCAGGTTCCCATCGATCAGGTCCTGGAGCAGGTAAGTGTCGGTGGGCGCGCCCAATCGGGGAATCCCCCACAGACGCTGCTGTGAGATCAGGGCCAGGTCCAGGTCGCTGCGCAGCGACTCGTAATAGTAGCTCTCATCGTCGACCAGCATCGCGATCTCAGCGCTCGGCGCCCGGTCGAGCGAGAGGGCGAAGGTGCCCAATTCCTGGAACCGAGCCAGCAGGGGTCCGAAAGCGGGCGCCCGCACCGGGTCGATATGCCCGGGGTTGCCCAGCCACCAGATGCCATAGCCGCGGGTGACCACCTCGGCGAAGTTCCGCTTGAGGATGGCCTCGCTGTCGTCCGGCGAGGCCGCGCGCCCGAACCCTGCGTCGGGTGGCGCCAGGTGCGTGCGGGTATCGTCCTCGAAGATGAAGAGCTTGCCGTGGCGTCGCATCGACTCCGACGGCGGCATCGCGGCCCCATAGCCACCGATGCCGCGGAATCCGTAGCTGTAGGGGCTGACGAGGAAATCGACCTGCGGCGCGTGGAGGACCTTGTTGAGGCCCAGGTGCCCGCTGCGCTGGGTCGTGCCATAGGGTGAGTCCACGTTCTCGGCGAAGAAGCCGGCGTTCCACGCCAGCTCCATCAGATAGCCGTAGAAGGCGCCCGCCAAGGCCTGGTCGTGCGTCGCCGTCTTGACGGTGGTGCAGAAGTCGACGATCAGATCGGCGCAGCGGTCGGCAAGGCAGCGATAGGCTGTCGATGACCGCCTGTTCCTGTCGCGGGTCGCGAAACGCCATGTGCGTCGTGGTAAGCTGGGCGAGCGCGGAGGGCACCTGGGCGGTCTCGAAAGAGGCCGCTGGGATCGTTCCACGCCGCTCGCAGCTCGACGACGTCGTCGTGATACGTCCGGCGGAGCCAGTCGCGAAAGCAGCGTTGCATCGGCAGGCTGTAGTCGCCGCAGGTATGCCACATTGAGGTATGACCTTTGACCCACTCCCCGGTGTGCCCCGCGCCGATCTGGTAAGCGATGACGTGCTTGTCGAGCCCGGTGTCCTGGAGGTGCGCGATGTAGGCCTGGAGGAAGGCGTTGCCTTGCTCCCTCCACACCTCCGACGCGAAGGACTGGGTGGTTCGCTCCCCCTCAGAATCCAGATCGCGCTCGTCGGGATAGCGATCCAGCCACCAGTCATTGCGACCGCGCCGCAGTTCGAGGTGGACGCGTAGGTGGAACTGGGCGTCAGGGTCGGCATCGAGGATGCGACCGTAGCGGGCCTCAACGGTGGAGAAGTCGTACGGTCCCGAGTGGCCCGGGCCCGGCCCGGACCACTCGGGCATCTGCCCGACCGAGCCCACGTCGAAGGCGTGCAGGTGAATGCCGGCGTCTGCGTAAGCTCGCACCACGTCAGCGACCGGGTAGTCCGTCGTCGTGGGCGCGGTCGCCCACAGATAGCCGGCAAAGGCCGGCTCACCGTTCAGGAAGAGCGTGGGTGTTCCGTTGTGCGGTCTGACTTCTGCTTTCACGGCAATCCTTGTGACCCTACCCTTTCATTGGAAGCTAACGTTGTCCAAGCGCTTCGATGGCTTCGAAATCCTCGGCATCAAGTTCCCAGTCAAAGATGTCCATGTTGGCCGCGATGTGGTCGGGGTTTCCGGACTTCGGGATGACCACGAGTCCCTTGGTCAGCAGCCATCTCAGGACGACCTGGGGCATACTTCGATCATACTTTTCCGCGATGCGCCTGAGCGCTGTGTCGCCGATCAGCGAACCGTTTCCGAAGGGTGAGTAAGCGGTCACTACGATCCCCTTCTCCTTGCAGTAGTCCAGGAGATCCCGCTGGTTGTGATAGGGGTGGAATTTCACCTGGTCGACCGTGATGGGCACCTCGGTCACACGAAGCGCCTCCTCCAGATGGTGGATCATGAAGTTGCTCACGCCGATGCTGCGCACTTTGCCCTGTCGTACCAACTTGGCCATCGCAGGCAGGGTCTCCGACAGTGGGATCTGGTCGTTGGGCCAGTGGATGAGCAGGAGGTCGAGATAATCGACCCCGAGCTCCGACAGCGCGCGGTCGGCCATTGCCAGCACGTCATCGTGCCGCAGCTCGCTATGCGGGATCTTCGTCGTGATGAAGAGCTTCTCACGGTCGTATCCCTCCAGGGCTTCCCGGATCGCCGTGTGGTTGCCGTAATTCTCGGCGGTGTCGATGTGATCATACCCCAGATCCAGGGCCGTACGGACCGCCCGCGTACACGTATGGCCTCTCAGTTGCCACGTCCCCAGTCCCAGCGCGGGCATCTTGTAGCCTGTGGCGAGTTCATAGTACTGCATTGGTCGCTCCCTTCTTGTTAGTGATCCTACCTTTCATGCCCATTGTAGCACAGGACGGACGTGTGGGCAAAATTAGGCAGATCGATGATCTCGCAATTGTTTCTATTGACAATCTGTCACTAGTGATTACACTAGAGGCGGAGGTGGATGTGTGGAATCGGCGACGTGGTTGCAGGGGGCGCGGATGCAACCGGCGGATCGGGCAGTTCCTCGACCCCGCTCTGCTGCTGTTGCTGGAGCAAGCCCCGTCCCATGGGTACACACTCCTGGGCCGGATGGCAGAGTTCGGGCTGGATTTCCTGGCGCCGACCGTCATCTATCGCGCCCTGCGCGATATGGAGGCCCAGGGCCAGATCATTTCGACGATGGATGACGAAACGACCCAGGGCCCGCCGCGGCGGGTCTATGCGCTTACGCCGCTGGGACGGGAGGTGCTGCGCTGCTGCGTGGCACAACTGCGCGGAACACAACAAGTGATCGAGTATTTCCTTGCGCTTCACGATGAGCTCGGCCCTGAGCGGGGCCTTGAATCCGGAGCAACACTCAGCGACGAGAAGGAGAGTCCTATGCAGATTGTGATCCCTGCCAACGGCGCGGATCTGACATCGCCCACCAGCCCTGTCTTTGGGCGTTGCCCGACGTTTATCTTTGTGGACCCGGAGACCGGGGCATTCGAGGCCGTCCCCAACCCGGCGCTGGACGCGTCCGGTGGCGCAGGGGTGCAGGCGGCGCAGACGGTCGTGCAGCACGGTGTGCAGGCAGTCATTGCGCCCAGCCTTGGCCCAAATGCCTTCCGTGTGATCCAGGCCGCAGGCATCCCTGCCTACCAGCTGGAGGGCGCCACGGTTCGAGATGTGATGGAAGCCTACCAGACCGGGCGGTTAGCGCCCCTGGAGACTGCCGGGGTGGATCACGCCGGCTTGCGTGGCGGACGTCACCAAGGGCGCTAGCCGCCCCTAATCTCAATCACTCAATTGCTCACTCAACAGGAGGATTTATGACCACACGAATTGCCGTCTCGGTTGCCAACGATCAGGGCCTGGCTGCGCCCATCAGCCCTCACTTCGGGCGTTGCCCGTTCTTCGCGGTTGTGGAGGTCGAAGGACAGGATATCCAAAGCGTGGAGATGGTCGCCAACCCTTACTATGCCAACCACTAGCCGGGGCAGGTGCCCGGCTTCGTCCATAGCCTGGGGGCGAACGTGATGCTCAGCGGGGGCATGGGCGGACGGGCGGTAGACTTCTTCCGCCAGTATGGCATCGAGCCCGCGACCGGCGCGTGCGGCACAGTGGGGGATGCGATTGCCCAATATCTTAGCGGCGAGCTGAACGGGGCTGCGGCGTGTGCTGAGAGCGTCGAGCACGGGCACTAGCGCAGAAAGATGAGAGTCGCTGTAGCCAGCGGCAAAGGTGGCACGGGGAAGACGACCGTGGCCGTTAGCTTGGCCCTGAGTCTAGCCGGCGCTCCGCTGCCGGCAGGCCGCGCCCCCCTGTTCATCGACTGTGACGTCGAGGAGCCCAATGCAGCGCTCTTCCTGCGTCCCGAGTTGACCGAGCGGCGTGCGGTCAGCCAGCTCATCCCGGAAGTCGATGCCGCAACCTGTACGGCCTGCGGGCGCTGTGCCGAGGTCTGCCAATATCACGCCATTGCTGTGATCGGCCGCGAGGTGCTGGTTTTCTCCGAGTTGTGTCACGGCTGCGGGAGTTGCACGCGGGCCTGCCCCGCAGGTGCGATTCACGAGGTGCCCGATGCAATCGGTCTGCTGGAACGCGGACACGCCGGCGATATCATGTTTGCTCAGGGAACCCTCGACGTGGGAAAGCCCATGGCGGTGCCGATCCTCCGTGAGCTCAAGCGCTGGTCGACCGTCCATGCCGTCGATGGTCGACCCGTGATCCTGGACGCGCCACCGGGAGCCTCGTGCCCGGTTGTGGAGACGATGCGTGGGGCTGACATCGTGTTGCTTGTCACCGAGCCCACGCCTTTTGGGCACCACGATCTCAAGGTGGCAGTGCAGGTTGCCCGCGACGAACTGCATCTGCCCGTCGCCGTCGTCGTGAATCGCGACGGCATCGGTGATGCAGGTGTGGACGCCTACTGCACGGCTCAGGGCATCCCTATCCTGATGCGTATCCCACTGGAGCGGAGCATCGCTGAGGGCATTGCCCGGGGCCGGGCCCTCGTGGAGGTGCGTCCGGTCTATCGTGAGCGTTTCGCGGCACTCTGGTCGCAGCTTGAGGCGATGTTGTGATACCGGGCCGGTCCGGACGTCGGACCGGGTTGGGCAGCACGCGATGAAGCAGCTCGTCATTCTCAGCGGTAAGGGTGGCACGGGCAAGACCACGGTGGCGGCAGGGCTGGCCCACCTTGCCGGAGGATCCCTGAGCGTGGTGTTGGCCGATGCCGACGTGGATGCTGCCAACCTCGGTCTGGTACTCGCGCCGACGGTTGAAGCGACCTATGATTTCGCCGGAGGCAACGTCGCAGCCATCGACCCCTACCTCTGTACTGCATGCGGGCGCTGTGCCGAGGTCTGTCGTTTTGACGCTGTGGTTCCCCGCAACGATGTCTACTATGCCGTGGACCCGGTGGCGTGTGAGGGATGTGCCGCGTGCGTCTACCCTTGCCCCGCGGACGCGATCCGGATGATCCCCCAGCAGGCGGGGACGTGGAGCAAGGCCGCTACCCGGTATGGGCCTCTTTACCACGCGCACCTCTTCGCCGGGCAGGAGAACTCAGGCAAACTGGTCGCCCTGGTCAAGCAGCACGCCAGACTGCGCGCACTCGACGAAGGCGCCGACTTGCTGTTGGTCGATGGTCCGCCGGGCATCGGGTGCCCGGTCATCGCGGCGCTCTCCGGCGCGGATGTCGCGCTCGTGGTCACGGAGCCGACGGTGTCGGGTGCTCACGATCTGGACCGCATCCTGGACGTCGCGGACCACTTCGGCGTGCTCGCCGTCGTTCTAGTCAACAAGGCTGATCTCAGTCCCGCTCAGTCCTCGGCAATCGAGGCAGCTTGTGCCGAACGCGGCGTCGCGGTGGTCGGCCGGCTTCCCTACGATCCCGCAGTGACCGAGGCGATGGTTCGTGGGGAGCCGATCGCCGCGGCAGATGGGCCGGTGAGTGCGGCGCTGCGCAACGTCTGGGCGACCGTCGTGGGGCTCCTGCATGCGGAGGATGGAAAGCAAGCCTTTAGTTCATAGCTCGACCGTCCGGGAAAATACTGTAGACTTGCCCCGTCGTGTTCCATATTCCCGGAGAGACTGCATGAATAGAGTTGGATCGTTGGTGTTTTCGCTCATATTGGCGATTGGCTTGGTTCCCCTTTCCGCAGTGCCCATATCCGTTGACGCTGCAGATCCGACCGTCTATCGCGGGGTCATCAACTACCGCATGCGGGGCCCGGCAGCGGCACCGTACGGGATCGGCAGTGCTCTCCTCGTGGGTGCTGCTGCGCCGGTAGCTGTCGCACGGATCCAAAACATCCTGCGCAACGTCGTCGACCTCGTCGGGCAGCTACCCGCTGTCCAGGATCAGCCCGCCATGCAGACCGTTCGGGAGTGGATGGACCAGGGCATCCCCGTCAACCTCGCCGAGGACCTCCCCGTTGCAGGTGCCTATGAGGCTACGGTGGCGTTCGCTCTGACCCAGGCTGACGACGGGACGTTTCAGTTGCAGAGCGGGACGGTGCGATGGCGTACGTCCAACACGCTACATATAAGCGATGGTGAAGTCTCACTTCGTGACGATTTCGCCGGATCGGGTACCCACACCCTCGATCCGGCGACCGATCGCATCTCGCTGCGCATCGACCGTGGCGCCAACCCGCCCTCGGGGGAGTTGGACGTGGAGATCAGCCATCCTGAGCCGGTGGATGGAGCATCGGTGTTTGGGGGGCTGGGGGGTACCTTCGAGATCACGATAGAGGGCCGGGGTGGGGAGATGGTCATGGACGGCTCTGCCCTTGATGTACCGCTCTCGGCTGCCGGCATGCCCACGCCAGTGACCATCGTTGAGGCTCCGGGTATGGATCGGACCATCAGTTATCAACGGCGTGCCCCACTCGACGAGATGAACTACACCGTGGAGATGTGGAGTGACGCCTTCGACGATGAGGTGCTGGTCGAGTACGAGCTCAGGACCGACTGTACGGCCCTCATCACCACGTCGGAACCCGACACCGTGCTTACCTACAATGATTCGGACCCCGGCGTCATGGAGTTCAAGGTGGAAGCGGGGGTCGAGCCGGGATCGCTCGGGACGCTGCTGGATGAGCTGGTCTGGACCTTTCCTGAGATTCCGGGCAGCGTGTTGACGACCGACCCGGAGGACGGGCGTGGTCGCGAGGTGACGGCACGCTATGAGACTCTCCCTGCCAAGAACACCGATTTCGGGGAGAAGACCATCCGGGCCCACTTCGATCCTCCTGGGCTGTGTGAGGATCCGCAGCCCCTGCGCGTGCGCGTCTTCTTCCCCCGGGATGCGTCGAACAACCCCGGTGGCGAGTTTCCCAACTGGTTCTACTATTGGAAGCAGACCCGAGCCAGCCAAGGCCATGGCGATTCGATCCTCTACGACCCTACGGACAAGGAGAATCTGGGCTATTATCTCGGCTATTACAGTTCTGAGGAAGCCAATCACATCTACCTAACCGACCTTGGCCCTGACTTTGTGTCCTCGAATATCCTTACAGGCAAACGGACCGAGGGAATCGACGTGTTCGCCTCGGTCATCCTACACGAATGGACCCACCTGGAGAACCATCAAGATTGGTGGCCCAACGGGTACAGGGCCGCCGGGGACAGCGACGGTGACCGGGTGCCCGACGGCCGCGAGGCGGGCTACGGGCTCGATCCGCATAGCCGGGATACGTTCGGCATAGGGATGCGCGATAGCGAGGTGCCGGCCTATCTTCAGGAGAACACCTGGCCGTCCGGCTCGGCGAACAGCGTCGACTGGGCCAACCCCGGCAAGCAGAGCGGAGGCAGTCAATGATGCGCGGCCTGCGGCCTTACGTCACGCTCATCCTCCTCGCCGGGGTCCTGACGGTTCGCTGCGGAGGGTTTCCGGCAGGCCCGGGTGCTGGTCAGACGGTCACCCCGCCCGGCGACACTGCGGTAGGCGAAGCGGACGGCGCGTCTGCTGACGGTGCGGTCGTCGTGCCCACGCCAAATGCCGAAGATCTCGCGCAGGACTTGCAGGGCGGCGACATGGCGCAGCGGCTGGCTGTCGCATCGCGCCTGCCGGATCGCGGGGACGTCCCGTTGGAGGCGCGGGTTGGTTACCTGGTCGAGGCGTTGGATCGCGAGATAATCGAGCCCACAGGAGGATCAGCACCTGCGAATAGCTATCTGCCGGCGTCGTCTCTTCTGAAGCTGCACCTGACACGCGCACTCACTGAACTGGGGCCTGACGCGATTCCGGAGCTGCGCAAGGCTGCCGCTGATGCATCGGGGGAGCTGCAGTCGCATCTGCTCATCGCGTTGGCCTATCTGGGGGATCAGCAAGCCGTACCCCAGGTCCGCGACCTGGTGACTGGGGCCTCCGATCCGACCGTGCGTATGGACGCCGCGCGTGCCCTGGGACAGGCGGGAGACGCGGATGCCATCCCGCAGCTCGAGACCGCGCTCCAGGATGACTACGTCGTCACCGGGACGGGTGATCTCGGTCCCTACACGCTCTATCCGGTGCGGGAGCAGGCGGCTGGCGCCCTTCGCGCGCTGGGGATGACAGTTGAACGTCTCGCCGATGACACCTTCGGCGTCAGGGAGTAGGCGGATGGCCACAAGGACGTCCCCCCCCGTCGAATCTCGATCAAGAAAGCCGTCCGGCTGCTTCCAGACCTGTCTCATCGCAACCGCTGTACTCGCGATTCTGGCGATCGTCAGCGCGGCAGGTGTTTTTCTTTTGGGCCGAGCCTATCTTGAGCGCCAGCTACCGGTTTGGGAGGCGCAATATCCCGTCGTAGGTCTGGCTGCCGACCTGTTCCGGCTCAAGGAGGACCTTGCGCCGACTGGCGTCGGTGTCGCGCCGGCAGAGGGCGGCTCCCTGGCGACGGGCGAGCGACTAGCGGGTGTGAACGACAAACACCAGATGCCGGACGATGTCTCGCTCTACTCCGATCCGTTGGTCGAGACCTACAGTGTCGGGGTGGACGAGGCCGTAGGCTTCCAGCGTGTGGACATCCAGCCCGGGCAAGTCGAAGAGCATCTGCGAGAGCAGATGGCGGCCAACGGGTGGGAGCTTGCACGAGAGCAGGACACGGCTTGGGGACGCCTCCTTGTTTGGGAGAAGGGGCAGCGAACGTGCCAGATGGAGGTAGTTGGGTCCAACACCTACACTGAGATCTGGATCCGCTACACGGATGGAGTGGCCCACGGATGAATGGCAACGCGTCCCTAACACCTGCCAGTCCTGAGGATCTGCCCGTATTCGATACCCCTGCCGGCCGGCTGGGCGTGCTGATCTGTGCTGATTCGTGGTATCCGCCACCGTATGCGCGCCTCAAGTCTCAAGGCGTCGAGCTGCTTGCGGTCCCTTCTTACGTCACGCACGATGGTGCGTGGGACACGGCGTGGCGCGGCTACGACGGCTCCTCCGCTCCCGCGGATGTCGACAAGGGCGATATCGGCAAGCTCACCGAGGGCCAGGCGTGGCGAACGTATGCCCTGGAGGGCAGGATCCTCGAGAGCGGCGCGAGGGCGGGTATCAACGTCTTTCTCTGCGGCAGGCTGTGGGATCTGGGTGCCGACGGGCGCTCGCTAATGGTCGCCACCGGAAGGGAGCCGGTGCAGGCCGGGAGCTGTGGCGAGGCGTTGCTTAACCTGTGGTTGTAGGCCGTTCCGTGCCTATGTCACCGCGTTTCTTTACCACTATGAGCCAGGAGGAAGCAGATGAATGAGAATGCTGTATCACCGAAGTCGAGCCTCTTGAGTGACCTCTCTCCATACGTCTACGGTACAACACGCCTTGGGGATGACCATATCCCGTTTGACGAACGGGTGGCGGTTGCCCGTGCAGCGATGGATGCTGCCGCAGACTTCCCGACGGATATGTGGTTCCACACCAGCCACACTTACGGCAATGCGTTGCAGGTTCTGCGGGCGGCTTTCGATCAAGACCGCAGCCGCGTCCCCAAGCTGATCGTCAAGATCGGGTGGAATACGATCGACGAGCTCCGGGACGTCATTCGCCAGAACCTGGAACCGCTGGGGGTGGAGAGTCTGGATCTGGGGCAGTTGTGCCTGGGCGGACAGCTCGCCGAGGAGTTCGCCAACGGCGGGCCGTGCTATGACGGCTTTGCCCGCATCAAAGATGAAGGGCTCGTGGAACGCTTCGTCGTTGAGGTCTTCCCCTGGACGTCCGAGACGCCGCTCAAGGCGCTGCGCGCCGGCTATCCCGAGGGCATCGTCGACGGTTACATCTTCTATCTCAACCCCCTGCAGCGCTTCGCGTCCAACGAGCTCTGGGATATGTTGATCGAGCGGGACGAGCCGATCGTCGCCATGCGTACGGTCTCCGGCGGCCCTGTGCACCGGCTGCGCGATGTGCCGGGCGCAGCTTGGAAGGACTACCTTCAGAAGCGGGCGGTCGAGGTGGCGCCGATCTTCGAGCGCTCCGGCATCGGCAGTTGGACGGAGTTCTGCGTGCGTTTCGCCCACAGCTTTCCACAGGTACGTACTACCGTAGGCTCGACGGGTCGCTTGAGCCATCTACAGGAGTTCATCGCTGCTGCCCAGGATATCCAGCCGCTTCCTGACGATATCCGCGACGAGATCGTGGCGCTCCAGTATCGCTGGTCCGATGAGACCGACGTCCGTGCGGAGCCCTGGACGATGTAGAGTCCTGTCTGGGAGCCCTTCCGGGTCGACGCCATAGGGCAGACCAGCCTAGTCCACGCCGAGCAGAGCGTTGATGCCCTCGATCGTTTGCCTATAGCGCGTAGGATCGGCCGGCGTGGCCCAGTCGTATCCGGTGCCGGGTGTGCCGTCATAGCTCAGATAGCGACTGATCTCGCGCCAGCACAGGAGATGGCTCGGCGGCAGCCGCCGCTCGCCGCTCGTCGCGACTCAGAGGCTGTCGTCTGACTGCTTCATATCCTTCCCGGAAGTGGGCCCAGCCCACCGACTCGCCCAGGAACATGCACGCTGCGGCGCCCAGCTGCATGCTTGCACATCCAACCCGGCACATCTCGAGGTCAAAGAAGCCCATAAACTCGCCCTTCTGCACGTGGAAGTTGGACACGTCTTGATGGTACAGGGCGCGAGGCTCCGATAGGAGCCTGTCAAGCGGGCTCTCGATGAAGTCGAGATCCCGATGCCAGAACGCGTCACCGAACTCCGGATCGCGGGCAGCGATAGAGTGTCCCAGGTCGATGATCCGTCCGAGATACGCCTCAAGGGTCCCCAGGTCGCCGTAGAACCGTGACTCGAACGATATCCGATCCTCGGCATCGAGGGGTACCTTCGTGAGCTCCGCCACGGCACGCCCTGTGTCGCGACAGGCATCGCGCCAGGCCACATCCCCCTCGCTGGTGCGCGCCGTGTGAAGCCACTGACCCTGGTACATACGACATCGCGATCATCCGCGGTCCGGCGTCCCAGATCAGCCTCGGCACGAGCCCAGTCCTGCGCCAGTGACGGAGAGCGAAGTACTCACGCTCCTTGCGCTCGGCCTCACAGAATACCTTGAAGACGACGATGTCGTTGCGGTGACGTGCAAAGATGATCCGGTTGGTTGAACCCTGGCCCGGCTGGGCGACGCCCTGCCGCGAATAGCCGGGGTGGCTCGCAAGAAAGCTATCCACCAGAGCCAGGGATTCCTGTGTGAATCGCTCTTGCCAGTCTACGGCCATTACGTCGTGAGTCGTCGGGAGAGACGAACCGTCCCTACGGTTCGAGCGCCTATATCCATATCGCCACGATCGCCATGGTGCCGAACCCCAAAGTGGTAGCCAGCCATTTCTGCCAACGGTCGCCCGGCCTGTCGAACTCGGTCCGCAGGATGTCGAGTGTGGCGATATAGACGAAGGTCCCTGCGCCCAGAGAGTCGAAGACCGACTCGAACCATAGTGCCCCGGTGGACGAGGTCAGCGCACTGATCCCCGTGCCAATGAGAATCCCGAGCGGTGTCATGCTTGCGAAAAGCGCTGCCTCAGGTAGGGTCTGCCGGGGCGTGAAGCCGGCCCGCTGATAGGCGACACCCAAGGCAAACCCGGCCGTTGCCTTGTGAGCCATAACTGCGGCAAACACGATGGCCGCGGTACCAAGTGCGTGCTGCGCGCCGAGGGCCGTGCCGACGATGACGGAGTGGATCGACAGGACCAGCAGCAGGACAAATGGGAGCGCGCCGTCGCCTTCTCGTTCGTCGGTCCTGGCCAGTGCGCCATGCGCGGAGTGGCCCGCTTCCTCGGGGTGGGAGACGATGACTTCTTCGATGAGCAGGATCAGCAGGAATCCGCCACCCGCGAGGACAAACGCAAGGGGATAGGTCAGTCCCGGTGCGGCGGTCCGGAAGCCGGTGACCGCGGCGTCCAGCAGGTGGATCAGCCCGGCTCCCCCGAGCACGCCCGCGGAAAACGCATTTCCCCAGGCTCTGAGACGATCGTTGACCGCGTTTGCCTGTAGAATCCAGGGGAGCGACACCCCCACGCTGCCGGTGGCAAAGACGACAGCGGCGAAGATGACTTTGAGTAGGGGTAGGTTCATACACACCTCTCCAGCAAGGATAGCCGTCCGCTCAGGTATGATAAAGTGGCGTGGTGTTAGCGCAAGTGGGGAAGATGTCGAAGAACGGTATGACGAGAGACCTCATTTGATAGGGTTTGTCGCCGCGCTCTACGCTTTCCGCGGTGTCACCAAACATCGGGACGACTACTGCCTCTAGGCGTACCTCTGGTGCCTGTGGTTTGCGCGCGCCCCCACGGCCTGCATCCCCGGCTATCTCGCCCTTGAAGTGACCTGAATTCCACCGGTTTTCCCCTTGACAACCCCCATTGTACCGGTATAATCGTTCGACCTTTCGGATCTATTGGTTCAGGTACAATCGATTGGGGGAAGAAGTGAACGAAGTCTCCTTCATGCAGAGCATCACGCAGTACTTGGTGGACGCGGGGCCGTCTTCTTGTGACGATGAGCCTGTCAAGCTGCCTTCGCTTGGCGATCTCGCAAAGGAAATGGGAATCAGCCGTGGCAAGCTGCGTGAGGAGCTTATCGCCGCACAGGCCTATGGCGTCATCGAGATGCGACCTGGCGATGGTACCTACGTCCACCCCTTTGACTTCTACGCCGCCATTCGCCCTGCCGTCCTGTATAGCATCGCGTGCGACAGGACCAATTTCGAGGCATTTCGGAAGCTGCGGGCCTATCTGGAGGTTGCCTTCTGGGACGAAGCCACGCAAGCCCTGGATCAAGAGGATCTCGATCAGCTCGACCGGATCGTCGAGAGCGCACAGCGCAAGCTTGTGGGCACGCCGATCCGGATACCCCACGCCGAACACCGGCAACTGCATCTCGCGATCTTCGCCAAGCTGGACAACCCTTTTGTCCAGGGGCTTCTGAGGGCCTATTGGGATGCCTATGAGGCAGTGGAGCTACACCATTACTTCGAACTCACCTACTACGAGGAGATGTGGTCCAGCCACCGCGCGATGGTCGACGCACTGAGGGCGCACCGACCGTACGAAGGCAAGGAGACGCTGGTCAAGCACTTCTCGATTCTCGAAAACCGCCTGCAGACGCCGGAGTTGTCGCCGGTTTCGTCATAGTGTTGGTCGTACCCAATAAAGTTGGCTCAACGTTCTGCGACGAGGGGGAAAGCAATGCCGTTCACAATGCTCACACCAGAATTCCGTATCGAGCGCGATGAGAGTCGCTGCATCGCGTGCCAGGTTTGCGTGAGGCAGTGTGCCAACGATGTCCACGCCTATGACGCTGACGAGGACTGGGTCTATAGCGATTACTCCCGCTGCGTAGGTTGTCACCGCTGCGTGACGCTCTGTCCGACCCAGGCACTGACCGTATATGAGAACCCCCTGGATTTTCGCCCCAATGCCAACTGGACGGCGCAGCGGCTCAGAAGCATCTACAAACAGGCCGAGACCGGGGGAATCCTTCTATCGGGAATGGGGTGCGACCGCCCCTATCCTATCTACTTCGATCATCTGCTGCTCAATGCATCCCAGGTGACCAACCCCTCTATCGACCCACTGCGCGAGCCGATGGAGCTGCGGACCTACCTGGGGCGCAAGCCCGACCGCGTTGAGGTGACCCAAGGGCCTGACGGCGTGCAGTTGACGACCAAGATGGCGCCGCAGCTGATCCTCGAGACCCCGATCCTGTTCTCGGCGATGTCTTACGGCTCGATCAGCTACAACGCCTGTCTGTCGTTGGCCACGGCGGCCAAAGCGAGTGGCATTCTCTACAATACCGGCGAAGGGGGGCTGCATCGGAACCTCTACGAATTCGGCCCCTACACGATCGCTCAGGTGGCCAGCGGACGGTTTGGTGTGCACTCCGAGTACCTGGAGACGGCGGCAGCCCTGGAGATCAAGATCGGGCAGGGCGCCAAGCCGGGCATCGGGGGACACCTACCCGGCGAGAAGGTCTCCGCCGACGTCTCGCGGACCCGGATGATCCCCGAAGGCACCGACGCACTCTCGCCGGCGCCGCACCACGACATCTACTCCATCGAGGACCTGGGACAGCTCATCTTCGCTCTCAAAGAGGCGACCAACTATACGAAGCCGGTGGGCGTCAAGGTCGCGGCGGTGCACAATATCGCCCCGATTGCCAGCGGCATCGCCAGGGCAGGCGCCGACTACATCGCCGTCGACGGAATACGCGGCGGTACGGGCGCGGCGCCCACCATCATCCGCAATAACGTCGGCATCCCGATCGAGCTTGCCATCGCCGCCATCGACACCCGGCTGCGCGAGGAGGGGATCCGCAACCAGGTCTCGTTGATCGGCGCGGGCTCGGTTCGCAACAGCGGCGACGTGATGAAGCTCATCGCGTTGGGCGCCGACGCGGTCTACATCGGGACGGGCGCGCTGGTCGCGATGGGCTGTCACCTTTGCCAGAAGTGCTACACGGGCAAGTGCAACTGGGGCATCGCCACTCAGGATCCTTACCTGACCAAGCGGCTCAACCCCAATATCGGAAGCCAGCGGTTGGCCAATCTGATTCGTGCGTGGTCGCTGGAGATCAAGGAGATGCTCGGGGGCATGGGCATCAACGCCATCGAGAGCCTGCGAAGTAACCGCGACCATCTGCGGGGCGTGGGGCTCAACCAGGTGGAGTTGGATGCGCTGGGTGTCAAGGCCGCGGGCATAGCGTAGGACCGGGGAGGAGAGCGATGAAGCAGATCTACGTCAACGAGGAATACTGTATTGGTTGCCGCTTGTGCGAGATCCACTGTGCAGTACAGCATTCGCGGTCGAAGAAGATCATCAAGGCCTTCAAGGAGGAGGCTCCCCGGGCGCTGGCGCGGGTGCTGGTCGAGGAGGAGGGCCCGCTTTCCTTCGCGATGCAATGCCGGCACTGTGAGGATGCGCCCTGTATCGAAGCCTGCATGGTCGGGGCGATGCATCGTGACGAGGAGACCGGGGCGGTGCTCTGCGACGAGGATCGGTGTGTGGGGTGCTGGATGTGCGTGATGGTCTGTCCGTTCGGCGCGATCCAGCGGAACCTGGTCGGGAACAAGGTGGCCTCGAAATGCGATCTCTGCTACGGTGAAGAGATGCCGGTCTGCGTGGCCAACTGTCCCAACGAGGCGCTGACCTTTGTGGATGCTCCGGTCGCGGAAGGGGAGAAGCGATGAGACACGTCATTATCGGCAATTCTGCGGCAGCCATTGGGTGTGTTGAGGGCATCCGTCACCACGACCAGGAAAGCGCCATCACCATCGTTGCCGATGAGCCCCATCACACATACTCACGCCCCCTGATCTCCTACCTGTTGGGGGGATTGGTGGATGAGTCTCGAATGAGCTATCGCCCTGCGGATTTCTACGAGGCCAACCGGGTCGAGACGCTGTTGGGCGTGGAAGTGACCGAGGTCGCCCCACAGCAGCGTGTCGTTTCCCTGGCCGGTGGAGGGACCCTACCTTACGACCGGCTGCTGATCGCGACGGGGGGCAAGCCCTTTGTTCCGCCGGTTGCCGGCTCCGATCTGCAGGGGGTCTTCACCTTCGGCACGTGGGATGACGCTCGGAAGATCGGTCGCTACATCGATGAGGTTCACGTGAAGTCGGCCTTGGTCATCGGCGCGGGGTTGATCGGGCTCAAGACCATTGAGGCGTTGCTCGCACGGGGGATCCGGGTCACGGTCGTGGAGCTCGCTGACCGGGTGCTGAGCACCATCTTCGATCCCACGGCCTCGAGATTGGCCGAGATCATCCTGCGTCGCGAGGGTGTGGAGATCAAGACCAAGACAACGGTGACGGAGATCATGCCGCCGTGGGCGGTCGGCGAGGTGGGCGGGTCGATCACGCGCTGCTCAATGATGGAGAACGGCTGGACACCGACATGGTCATCTTCGCCATCGGCGTGCGTCCCAATACGAGTATGATTCCGGCGGGTGCGGGCATCCGCGTTGAGCGGGGCATCCGTGTGGACGAGCATATGCGCACCACGGCCCCGGATGTCTACGCAGCCGGCGACTGTGTCGAAGCTTACGACAAGCTGGTGGACGCCTATCGCCAGATCGCGATCTGGCCGCTGGCCTATCGCCAAGGCCACGTCGCCGGTGCCAACATGGCTGGGGTGGAGCGCACGTACGAGGGTGGGTTCCCGATGAACTCGATCAGTGTGTGCGACGTACCCACGATCTCCGTGGGGCTCACCGACCCACCGCAGGATGGCGAGCGCTACGAGATCATCGACGACTACGACCGTGAATCGTTGGTTTACAAGAAGCTCGTCCTGCGAGGCCATCGCCTGGTAGGGGCGGTCTTCATGAATGAGATCGATCGGGCCGGCATTTACACCGGGTTGATTCGTGACCAGGCTGATGTCAGTCAGTTCAAGAATCACCTGCTGTCGGGGAGCTTTGGCTTGATTTCGCTGCCCAAGGAATACCGGAAGCACCTGGTGGTCGGAAGCGGGATAGAGGTCTAGAGGAAGCGATTAGCGATCAGCGATCAGCAGGAGTAGGGAGTAAGGAGTAGGAAGTAGGCTGCAACCGAGTGCCCATATTCCTTACTCCGTACTTCTTACTTCCTTTCGCTGAAAGCTGATTGCTTCGTTAGAACGAGGGGGAACTCACAATGAACATCACGTCGCTTGAGAATCCATATGGCGATGACAAAGTCTACGATGCTTGCGGCGTCTTCGGGATGATGGATACGACCGGTGAGCGGTTCACCGGTGAGGACGTCGTGACCGGCCTGGTCAACATGACCGAACGTGGCAACGGTCTGGGATCGGGATATGCGATCTATGGCTGCTACCCCGAATATGCCGACTGCTACGCCTTCCACGTGATGTATACCAACGCGGATCATCGCCCTCAGGTGGAAGCGCGTTTGAGGAGCGACTTCGTCTTTGTACACGCCGAGGAGGTCCCTCATAACCCGACCCCTGAGCTTCACGATGCTCCCGTGATCTGGCGCTATTTCCTCACCGTCGATGAGAATCATCCCCTGGTGAAGCTCCTCGGTGAACTCGAGTACGTGGTATCCAGAGTGATGGAGATCAACGTCGCGGGGATAGGCGCATATATCTACAGCAGCGGCAAGAACATGGGGTCATTCAAGGGTGTGGGCTTTCCCCAGCAGATTGCCGATTACTTCGGCGTAGAGGAGTACGAAGGCTATATCTGGACGGCGCACAACCGTTTCCCGACCAACACGCCGGGGTGGTGGGGCGGGGCGCATCCCTTTGGCCTGCTGGACTGGACGGTCGTCCATAACGGTGAGATCTCGTCCTATGGCACGAACCGCCGGTTCCTGGAGATGCAGGGCTACCACTGCACGATGACCACCGACACCGAGGTGATGGCGTATGCTGCCGACTACCTGATGCGACGCCACAGCCTGCCGGTTGAGTTGGCGGTCAAGGTGCTGGCGCCTCCGCTCTGGGACGAGATCGAGCGGATGCCATCCGAGCAGCAGGCCCTGTTCCGCACGCTGCGGCAGGTCTATGGTGCGTTGCTGATGAATGGACCGTTCACCATCATCCTTGCGCATCAGGGCGAGATGATCGGGCTGACCGACCGTCTCCGCCTGCGCCCCATCATTGCGGCGACCCGCGGCAATAGGCTCTACGTGTCCTCCGAAGAGGCGCCGATTCGCCTGGTCAGCCGAGAGCTCGATCGGCTATGGAGTCCGGTAGGAGGCGAGCCCGTCATCGGCCGGTTGGGTGTGCCCCTCCAGACGGCAGCGGCTCCGATGAGCACCGCGGCAACGTGTGGCTGCGGTTGCTTGACCGAGCGCCAGAAGGAGTGATGAAGATGACAGACGTTCAGACTGCCGTGTACCAGATCGATGCAAGCGGCATGCACTATCGCGATCTCAACGCGAAGCTGCGCGAGGTCGTGAATGGGCAGGGGATCTCGCACGTCGAGATCGACAACGTCTACGGGCAGCGTTACCTGGGCACCGACCTGCACCGCCCTAAAGGTGCGAGCTTCCGGTCCAGATCGACATCCACGGAACGCCCGGCAACGACCTGGCCTCGTTTATGGATGGGCCGCGGATCGTCGTGCATGGCAACGCCCAGGACGGGTGCGGCAACACGATGAACGAAGGGGAGATCATCATCCACGGGCGGGCCGGCGACGTCACGGGGCACTCGATGCGCGGCGGCAAGATATGGGTGCGCGACGACGTCGGCTACCGGGTGGGCATCCACATGAAGGCATACCAGGACAAGCGCCCTGTCATCATCATCGGCGGAACGGCGCAGCACTTCCTCGGCGAGTACATGGCCGGTGGCGTGTTGATGGTGATGGGGCTGACGCTACGTCCGGGAGAGCCCCACGCGGCGCGATTTGTCGGCACGGGGATGCACGGCGGGGTCATGTACATCCGCGGTGAGCTGGACGACTTCCAACTGGGGAAGGGCGTCGGGCGGGTTCCCCTCGACGCGGACGATGAGGCGCTGATCTCGGAGTTGGTCGGGGGCTATGCTTCACATTTCGACTACGACGCGTCCGAGATCCTGGAGACGCCCTTTGTGAAGCTCCTCCCGCTCTCGCTGCGTCCTTATGGGCGGCTGTACGCCTATTGAGTAGACCTCGTCCCAGTGATATCAGCGGACGATCAGTAGATACATGCTCGCAACGGTAGCGAGCAAGGTCAGATACGGTGCAACGCGATGCAGCCACAAGATCGCTGCCGGCATCGACTTCCCGGTGCTCAGCAGGCCTCCGGACGCAATCGTGGCGATGAAGAGCAGACCCGCAATAGTGGTGCTCACCCATTGAATCGAGTTCAGTCCGATCGCCTTGTTTACCCGGACGACAATGACGATGAGGAAGACAAGCGTCGCCAGTGCGATCAGTTTATGGATTGTTAGGATGATCACACTGCCCGACTCTCTGAGGGACAAGCGATAAACCGGAGATGAGAGTCAAGAGAAACAGCGCCCCTGCGCCGACGATTGATGCTTGAGGGATGATCACCGTTACCTCCAGGTGGCGACAGTAGACTTACGTCGTGCTTGCGGTCCGTATGGACCGGTGCCGCTCAACCCCCACCCTCAGTGGCAACAACACGCAAGCCCGACCCCAGTGGGTTCATGATGCATCTTGAGCCCCCGCGCGCCAGAATGATTGTTCGACCCAGCGGTATGCTGCGAGTGGGGAAAGCCGGCGGGCGTCATATATCCTACGCAGGTCCGGGCACGTGGTTGCACTTGCCTCAGTGGGTGAGGCCTGTCCCCAAGTCCAACCGCCAAATCCGACCGGGGTTCGATGGCGGCATCATTAATCTCGGCTATCATCAGGGCATAGCTTACGGTCCCCACCGTAGGGACTGTGCGGAAAGGAGCCCTGATGGATATGACATCGTCCGATGCCCCTCGCCAGGGAAACGTGTTTGCCAGATCCTTTGGCCTGATTCGCGAGCACTGGCGCGCCTGGCTGGTTGCCAATCTCGCCTATTATGGCGTCCTGATTGCCGGCCTCGTGATCATCGCCTTCAACCGAGATCTGCAGCAGACACTCTATGACGCCATTGGACAGACCTTCGGTGAAGGCGGGCCTCTTGCAGCCGTCGGCGTCGCCTATACGACCGGACAGGCTGCGCGGGCCATTGCGCTCACCTTCATCGTCAACCTCACCATCGGAACTTTCGCCTCGATCACGCTGCCCTCACTGATCATCCCCTTCAGCGGCTGGTTGATTGCCTTCTATCGTGCGCTTCTGTGGGGCTTCATTTTCTCCCCGGCGTCGGGCTCCCCGTTGAGCGGGCAGGGCATTCTGTCGGGAGTGCTCATTGTCGGTCTGCTGCTGCTCGAGGGCGAGGGCTACGTCCTAGGAGCGCTCGCTGCGTGGGTTCAGGGACGGGCCGTCCTCGCCCACAGGCGGCTGGGCTACGGCACGCTGGGCCAGGGCTATCTCGCTGGGCTCCGACAGACGGCCCTGATGTACATACCGATCGTCATCGTCCTGGCGATCGCTGCAGTCTACGAGGTGGCCATCTCGTTTGTGATCAGGTAGGCTCGAGATGGTCCTTTGCTTCTTCAACGAGGGCCTCGATCTCCTCGATCAATCTGGGCAAGTTGGGCTGCCTGAAGCTCATTGTCGGCGCCGGTATGCGATGGTGCTTCACGTCGGGGGGAACATGCTTGTGATGCGGGTGTGTTGCTACAAGCAAGGGATCACCTGGATGTGGCTGCGAATCATACCAATACAACTTCTCTTCGCCACACCACACTTCATACCCGTACCAATCTAACTCGATCGGAAGGCTATGGAATACGAGCCTCTCGCGGACCTCCAAACGAAAGTTGAAGTCGAACAGGAGCTCGCCGGACACGCGCGTAGTGTTGCTCCGCGTCGGACCAATGTCAGAGTTGAGCGGCGTACCCATGGTGATCTCTTCACTGAGCGTGTACAGGAATAGCTCGTAATCCTCGGGCGAACGCAGCGGATTGCTCACGGCATCTCGTGGACTAATCCGATCAGACTGGGCGCTTCGGGTTGCCGGAGCTGAATCTCATTGCGATACTCGGCTTGCCGTCCGAGCCAGGTTCGGTATACGCTAGCCCACTCCCCCAAATCCAGGACCCAACTGTCATTCTCCGGCTCTTCACCTCTCACGTAGGCAGCGTAGAAAGTCTCCGAGCGGACGCCGTACTTGCGCTCGAAAGCTAGCATCTCTTCCTCTAGCGCGTGAATGTCTGCCAGGATCTCCCGTAGTGTCATCGTCACCTCCGCTCTCAGATTATAGCGCATTCGGAGCAGGTTTGGGCAAGCGCATAGGGAGGGTGCGTGTCTATTTGCCCGCCACGTAGTGCTCCATCGCGGCAATGAGTCGCGGGACGATCCCATTGCGTACCTCGGGATGGCGCCAGTCGTCGAAGTCGTGCAGCACTGCATTCAGACCGGGGTCATCCAGCTCTGCGAGCGGTTGATTGAGCAAGACGGTGAGCGGCCCGCCGTAGGCATCGACGAAGCCCACGCGCTGTTGGTAGGCGGTGAAACGCTCCAACGCCGCACCGAGTGTGGGGCGCACGTCGCGGCGTTCCTTGACGGCCTGTCCGAACCTGGCCAACGCGGCGCGCAGCTCCAGGTTCATCGCCAGGTCGACCAGGAATCGATCGGCGTCGCCGAAGAGCAGGCCGCCGAGATCACCCAGCCTATGGTCTGTGCCTACCGTTGTTCGCAGGCAGCGCGCTGCCTCGAGCTGGCGTTCGGGCTCGGTCGACTCGATCGCGCCCCAGGCCTCGGCAATCGGGTCGCCGAGGCCGGGTAGCAGACGCTCGGCAAAGGCCGCGAGGTCGGTGGTCGCCATCGTCCCGCCCCGGGCGAGGTGGGCGAACCAGTAGGTGTGGGGCAACTGGAGACAGTGGGTCTGGGCATTCCCCATCACGCCCAGCTGGTAGGGCCCCATTGCCTCAGGCGTCAGCCGCTTTTCGAGCCGCCGCTCGTAAGCGGTCCGCCGCTCGGAAGCGGTCCGCCGCTCGGAAGCGTCCAAACGGTCAGGGGGAAGACCGGCTCTCCCTCGATCGTGCCGTACGGGTAAAACATCGCCCGGTCCCTCAGCCCCAGGCGGTCGATGGCCTGGGTGTGGAGATCAAGGAAGCCCGTCAGCCACCAGGGCTCCGGCATCCGTTCCTGCAGCAGCGTCAGGGTATCGATGAAGTCCGACGGGTTTTGGTATTTCCACGGCGTTGGTTCAGGGTCCTCCTCCTGAGCTTGGCCTCCCAGAACCGGCAGTAGGTCTCCCATCCCACCAGCATCCAGTAGACAAACTCCGCTTCCGGATGGATGTCTCGGTAGACCCGCATCTGCTTTACACACAGATCGACGAAGGCCTCGTTGGTGGATCCGATATAGCCACCCGGATCGCTGTCGATGATGGCGATGGCGTCGGCATTCGGCACCCACTCCAGCGCGTTCTGCCGCTGCGCGATCAGGCTCGCGACCGCGTCAGCGTCGCTGGGATCGACTTTCTGCTCGCAGATGAAGTAGGGTCGGCTGTGGAACGCATAGTCGGCCGCTTTCTCGTTGCCCATGCAGTTGGCTGTGAGAACGAGGATGACCTTCATCCCGAACCGGTTGTGAGCAACCTCTGTGGCGTCAGCCAGCGTCCTGAGATACGCTGCGTCGCTTGAGGTCGGGACGAGCGGCATCGTGTCGATCTGGGGCCAGACCTTTACCGTGTCGAAGCCCAGCCGGGACAGCCCCTCGAGGTAGCCCTCCCAATCCGGCAAGGTCCAGCGACGCGCCGAATAGGGTCGGTTGTACCCCCAGTGGGTGTGGACGTACATTCCCAGCATCGTTCGCTGCCTCGGGCAGGCTACAGCGTCGGGATGCGTCGGACCAGCTCCGCCCAGCCGTCGCCGACCGCCGTTTCGACGAGTCCCTTGACCTGCGCGAAGACCGGGGCAGGCATCACCATCTGCCAGATGCGAACCATATTCTCACGATCGTCGTCAGCCATCAGCGGGAACATCCACGCGATGACTTCCGGGAATCGCTCCTGAGGCACGGTGCTTGCCATCAGGCCGGCCGCCTTGGCCTGGTCGGGGGTATGGGGACGCGCTCCCTAATCAGGCGATACAGGTGCGCATCCTCCTTTGCTAGATGTATGTCGTGATGGTACTTGAAAGCTGCCGAAGCGCGTGCTGTTTCCAGAACATCGTGGGCCGACGGACGGTTCCCAGGGCCGCCATGCCGGACTCGAGGTATCGATGCCGATCCGGACATAGCGCTCTCGGCGACGTCGGCCGACGGTTTCGAGCATGGGGAAGATGGCCAACTCCTCGCCCTGCGCATGCCACGTCAGGATCTCGTTCGAAGAAGCGGAAGTGCTCGATCTCCGAGGTAAGACCGGGTCGGCCTTTGGCGGTGTCGAAGCTGCGATGTCGACCTTGCGATGTCGTGCCGGAAGGCATTGTGGATTGCCGAGTATTGCGTCCATTGGTCGAGTGTCATGGTCCGTCCCTCCTATCGGTGACTCATGGTTGCCCGATCTGCACCGGGCCCCGGCGCAGATGGCTATGCTTTCAATTTGAGCTTCATTCAAGGAACGACTACCGGTCGTTTCCACGGGCAGTTCGAACGGATTGTATTATGAGTATGGCAGTTCTTTGTACCCGTATTCGCGCTTCATCCACGGTGACAACAGCGCCTTCATCCAGTGCCAACCGGATGCTCCTCAACCAGGATCTGCAGTATGCCTCGGTTGACGTTATGAGGTCGCATGTTCTTCAACCCCGTAGATGATCGACACTAGGGTGTTGTCCCCACTCAACACGAGGAGTTCACCGAAATCCAGATCATGCGTCCAGATGACGTAGCCTTCTTCTTGCGCCTTCTGCACGATCTCTACGTCTCGGCAACCGATCCAGGCCGAGTCCGTGTAGATGGACGGCCTGAATATGCTGATCGTGTAAGAAAGCATGCTCTGTGGCGAGATACCCATATCGCCCAGAAACTTTATGCCCGGTAGCTCTCAACCGTGTATTCCGACTCATCGGCTAGCCAAGCCGCATAGGTGAGCGCTGCCTGGATATCCATCAGGCTCCAGATAGGGATACGCGTCCAGGTCCCGTTTTGCTCGTCATCCCGTTGGCAGCAGATTCGAAATTAGGAACGGTGATGCGCATGCCACGTATACACGCGCGGCCTCCCTTTACCTGGGGATCGAATGTAACGCGGTCGATACCCTGGATTGCCATGCCTCCATAGCGCTGGCAACCTTTCCTACAGCTTTATTATAGCCCGAACCAGGGCGGGGGTCCGGGCTATGATGCCAGCATTCTCATATGAAGCCTGCCAAGGCCAGCCAGCCCAACCTACGGCGATGAACCGGAAATCGGGGGCAAATGCTGCATAGTACGGCCGAAGCGAAGGTCTCGTCCCTGCGACGAAGCCATATTCGGAATTGCTGCTATGATGCACTTGCCGGGTGTCCTGTTACCGGAAAGTTGGCGCCGCAGACGACATGTCCTGACGCCGCCGCCAGGGCATGTGTTGAGTGATCCGAAAGCGGGCTAGTCCTTCAGCTCCAGTTCGATCACCGGGACTATGACGTCGGGCGCGATGACCGGCAGCTCGAGCACCAGGGTGTCTGCCCCGGCCGGCAGGCGACTCGAGGTCCAGTCCCGCTGGCGCAGGGGGATCTCACTGCCGTCGTGAAGGAAACGGGCGAAGGCGACCTTGTCCCCAGCCCCTTGAGGTGGAGGTGCTTGAAGGGCCAGGCGAAGATATGGACGTAGAGCTTGTTGCCCTTCTGCGTCAGGCGGCAGTCCTGGGGCTCCTCGAACTCGCTTTGCGTGCAGCCGTAGATCGCCTCGCTATGGAGTGCCATCCAGTCCGCGTAGACCTCCAGGGCGTCGATCGCGCGTTCGTCGAAGGTGCCGCGCGGCGTCGGGCCGACGTTCATCAGCAGGTTGCCGCCTCGCGCCACAGTGTCGACCAGCATGCGCAATCAACTGGCCCGGCGATTTCCAGGTCTTCTCGTCCCGGTAATATCCCCAACAGCCGCTGAAGGTCTGGCACGCCTCCCAGACCACCGGCTCGCCGTCGACCTTGACCCACTCGGGCGGCTGACACTGCTCCGGCGTGTGGATGTCGGCCACGACGGCAGGTCCAGCCGGTTGTTGAGGATGATGCCCGGCTGGAGTTCGCGGATCATCTCGAGCAGCTTCTCGCTCTGCCAGTCCTCGTGGCCCTTGCCCGGCAGCCCCGGTAGTCGCGCCGGGGTAAGAGAAGTCGCACCACAGGAGGAGATCTCGCCGAAGTCGGTCAGCAGCTCGCGCGACCTGGTTGTGCAGGTACTCGGCGTACTTCGTGACGTCGCGACTCTTGTTGATCTCCGCGCGTCCGGGTGGTTGCGCAGCGGGTGGATGCCGTCGATGGGGAACTCGGGATGGTGCCAGTCGATGAGCGAGTAGTAGAAGCCCACCCGCAGCCCCGCAGCGCGGAAGGCGTCCACGTAGGGATGCAGCAGGTCCTTGCCGTAGGGCGTGTTGGTCACCTTGTAGTCGGTGTAGGCGCTGTCCCACAGGCAGAAGCCCTCGTGGTGCTTGGAGGTGAGCACGACGTACTTCATCCCCGCCGCAGCCGCGGCCGCGGCCCACTCGGCGGGATCGTAGTCCGGGGTTGAAGCGCTCGAAGTACTTCCGGTATTCCTCGGGGGAGATCTGCTCGCGCGATCTGCACCCACTCGTGGCGGGCCGCGATGGCGTAGAGCCCCCAGTGGATGAACATCCCGAAACGGTCGTGGACGAACCACGACGTATCACCGGCGGTCGGTTTGGGTGTGTACATAGCTCCGAATCTCCTTTGCGTCGATAGCGTAAGTACCTGTGACGCTTCCATTGTACTGTAGCGGATGCGAGGTGGACCGCCATCTGCGGCGCAAGGTGCCTCTTTCTCCGAGGTTCGATCCGTAATGGCGATGGGTATGAGGTTGAACCCCCGCCAAACGGCGGGGGCCCCGACACGTCATTTGTCACCTGTCCGTTCGGCTTCCCGGCGATATACTAGGGCCTAGACATGAAGAATCAGAGAGTTGCTTGTGATAATCGGAGGTATGTTCGGTGAATACATACCGTGATTCTATCTGACAATAGCGATGGAGGCTTGATATGATGGGTTGGGGTGGATTCTGCGATCGATTTGGCGAAGACGGCATGGGCGATATGGGAGGTCTTAGGGGTGGCGGGGATATGTTGGGTATCGTCGGGCCACTCTTGGGGTTGCTTTTCTTCCTGGGGCTCCTTGCCCTGTTTGTTCTGGGGACCATCTGGCTCATTCGGCGGACTCGCACCACCAGTGGCGTGACCGCGGGCGGGCCTGATCTGTCCGGCTCACCGCTCGATTTGGCGAAGCGTCGCCTGGCTGCGGGCGAGATCACGCGAGACGAGTATCATCAGATCCGAGAGGAACTTCGCGAGCCGTGATATCATAGCGGCTTAGCCCCGCACATCCGACATGCGTATGGGCACACCCGTTGTCTGGGTGTGCCCATTCCTTGTCCTCTCCTCTACCGTGAAAGATCCACGCGCCGGAGCAACTGTGCGTTGATCGCAACAATCACCGTGCTGAGCGCCATCAGGAGTGCGCCAACTGCCGGCGAGAGCAAGATGCCAACCGGCGCCAATACCCCCGCTGCCAGCGGCAGCGCAATCACGTTGTACCCGGTCGCCCAGATGAGATTCTGGATCATCTTTCTGTAAGTCGCCTTGCTCAGCTCGAAGATCCGCACGATATCCATCGGATTGCTCTCGACGAGGATGATGCCCGCCGATTCAATGGCGACATCCGTCCCGCTGCCGATGGCGATCCCGACGTCCGCGCGCGTCAGCGCGGGGGCGTCGTTGATGCCGTCACCGACCATCGCCACCCGTTTCCCCTGTGCCTGTAACTGTGCAACTTTCTGGTCCTTGTTCTCGGGCAACACTTCGGCGAAATAGGTCTCGATGCCAAGCTCCTTCGCTACGGCCCGGGCCACTTCCTCGCTGTCACCCGTCAGCATCGCGACCTCAACACCGTATTCCCTCAGCCGTCTGACAGCCTCGCGGCTTTCCGGACGAATGACATCGGCCAGCGCAAACGCGGCCACGACGTCCGTTTCATCCACAAGATAGACGACGACTGGGCCTTGACACCGGCCTCGGTCGCGAAGGTCCGCAACACCTCTGGCGGCTCTGTCTTCAGCATCTCCAGCAGCTGTGGGCCACCGACGTAGATCGTCCTGCCCTCAGCCTGGGCCCGAATACCGCGACCCTTGATGGCCTCGAAGTCGCGGACCTCCGGCAGGCTCAACCCGCGTTCACTGGCCTTCCCCCGGATGGCCTGTGCCAGCAGGTGCTCCGAGTCCCCTTCGACCGCTGCGGCGAGTCCCAGCGCCCGCGCTTCATCCCAGTCGCCGGACACGGCCATGTCGACCACACCGAACTTGCCTTCCGTCAACGTGCCGGTCTTGTCAAAGATCACGGTGTCAAGTTCGCGGGCTTCTTCGAGCGCCAAACGATCGCGTACCAGGATGCCGTTGCGCGCACCCAGTGAGGTGCTGATGGCGACGACGAGCGGCACCGCCAGACCCAACGCGTGCGGACAGGCGATGACCAGTACCGTGACCACGCGATCCAGCACGCTAAGTTGCAGTCCCTGGACGATGATCCATCCGATAGCCGTGAGTGCAGCCACGCCCAGCGCCACATAGAAGAGCCACCCGGCCGCCCGGTCCGCCAGGATCTGGGTATCGGACTTGCTTTTCTGCGCCTCGTCGACGAGCCGCATAATGCCTGCCAACGCGGTGTCTTCGCCTGTCGCGGTCACCCGCAGGCGCAGGCTGCCCTCGCCGTTGATGACCCCGCCGATCACCTTATCGCCGGGCTCTTTGGTTACCGGCTTGGACTCGCCCGTAATCATGGCCTGGTTGACGCCGGATTTCCCTTCAGTGACCTCCCCATCAGCCGGAACGCTTGCGCCCGGACGCACGAGGACGAGGTCCCCTTCCTTCAGAGCAGCTCACCGGCACTTCCTCGGTCTCGCCGTTGTCCAGGATGCGCTCAGCGGTATCCGGCATCAGGTTGGCCAACTCCTGAAGCGCGCCCGAGGCTTGCCTGACACTGCGCATCTCAATCCAGTGACCCAGCAGCATGATGTCGATCAGCGTAGCCATCTCCCAGAAGAAGCCGCTTGCGGGATCAGTGAAGACGGCGAAGACGCTGTAAGCGAATGACACAACGATAGCCAGCGAGATCAACGTCATCATCCCAGGCAGCCGGTGCTGCACCTCGGGGATGGCCATCTTGATGAAGGGCAACCCGCCGTAGAAGAAGACGATGAAGGAGAAGACCGGACCGATCCAGCGGCTGCCGGGGAATGGCGGGATGCTAAAACCCAATATCTGCTGGATAAACGGGCTGAAGACCAGCACAGGGAGGGTCAGGATCAGGTTGATCCAGAACCGGCGCCGGAACATCTGCTCGTGGCCGGTGTGGTCGACGTGGCCCCCGTGATTGCTACCGTCCCTATGGTTCTCGTGACCGTCGTGGTCTGTGTGCGTCATGACCGCCTGGTGCATGGCATGCTTGTCTCGATCGTGCGCGGCGTGATGGGCCGTACTTTGCGAATCGTTACTCATCGTGGTTCCCTCCTTCTGCTGCTCAGTAGCAAGGCATCCATCGTTATTATAGTTAATATCTTAGATATGAGTAAGCGCGACCACGGACGCGATAGATCGGACTATTGTGATCAGGATAACCAACACACAATCCCATCAACAGGCGCTTTTGGCCGGCTGCAGGCACCGCCATTTGGCGGGATCCCGCTCTCGTCATTTGGCCCTCAAATGCCACGACGGCTTCTGCTAGACTTGTTCGAAGCGTGACCTCGTCCTCTGATGCTGCCCTGGGCAGAAGCGGGACACGCAACCTTTGATAGCTCTCGAGGAGGCCAACGTTGACGCAACACCTGAAGATGGTGGGGATGGTCGTGGGCATGCTTGTGGTGGCTGCAGTCGTGGCAAGCTGTGGCGCGAGTGGCGCGGCGGGCGCGAATGCCGCCCTTCAACTCGCACCGATTGCCGACATGCCGCAGCAAGTGCAGCAGGCTTCTGTGGTGGTGCGCGAGGCTTACCAGTTCGCGGTTGCCAATCCCGACGTGATGCAGCAGGTCCCCTGCTACTGTGGTTGTGGGGCTATGGGCCACACGTCCAACTATAGCTGCTATGTGCAGGGCACGGATGCAGACGGCACCGTTCATTTCGACAGCCATGCGCTGGGCTGCACTCTCTGCGTGGACATCACGCACGATACGATGCGTATGTCCGGGCAGGGTAAGTCGGTCACAGAGATCCGGGCTTACGTAGATCAGCAGTACAGTCGTTTCGGCCCACCGACACCCTGACGTGGTCTATGCCTAAGGTTCCCCGGCAATGGCTCGTGTTGTTGGCGGCCGTTTTCGTGATCATCTGCGTGCCCATACCAGGCAAGCAGATTGACCCCGAAGACCGGGTCGTGTCGATTTCGGCATCCCGGTTCAGCTTCACGCCGGGCACCGTCACCGTGAATCCGGGCGACAGGGTAACGCTGGAGGTGAGATCGACCGACGTCGTCCATGGGCTCTATCTCGACGGGTACGACATCTCTGTGACCGCGAATCCCGGGCAGGTGGCGACGCTTTCCTTCGTGGCCGACCGTCCCGGATCTTTCCGATTTCGTTGCTCCGTGCCCTGTGGCGACATTCACCCCTTCATGATCGGAAGGCTGCGGGTGGGTCCAAACCGGCTGTGGGTGCGGGCAACAGGGCTGGCATTGGCGGCGGTAGTATGGGCGTCCGTCTTTGGCGTGTCTTCTGAGCGCTCGGGTAGGGTAATGCAAGCATGACGTCGCTTCCGGAGCGCGGCTTCGATCTCACCCGGGTCCGCCGGCTGGGCCCATTGTTGAGGCGCCGGTGGCCACGTTTCCTGGGCCAAGCGATCACGTTGGCCGGCCTTGTCTTCACGATTCTCGCAGGGCTGCTGGGGACGCCGGTCGGCGGGCGCAACTTTGCCATCATCTTCGTATGGATTGCCTGGTGGACGGTGCTGAAGCTGGTCCTCATCCCCATTGGAGGACGGACGTGGTGCAGCATATGCCCCATCCCAGTCGTGGGGGAGTGGCTGCAGCAGGGCGGCATCACGCGCCCCGGCAAGGGCGTAGGCCTCAAAGCGAGATGGCCCCGCCGGTTACGAGGTCAATGGCTGCAACTGGGCGGGTTCGCGGCGATGGGGCTCTTCAGCGTGGTGCTGCTCACTCGCCCCGGCGCCACGGGGTGGATCTTGCTCGGCCTGCTCCTGGCGGCCACCGGCCTCGCTCTCGTCTTCGAGCGGCGTGCCTTCTGCCGCTATCTATGCCCCATTGGTGGATACGTTGGATGGTACCAGCAGCTTGCCCCGCTGGCCGTTCGGGTCCGCAACCCCGGTGTCTGCACCGGGTGCAGCGATAAGCCCTGTCACAGTGCCTGCTCGTGGGGTCTTTTCCCGGCGGTTCTCAAGGAGAGCTTTGACTGTGGGTTGTGCTTGGCCTGCGTACAGACTTGCCCCTATGACAATATGGCGCTCTGGGTGCGCCCGATGGGGTCCGAGGTAGCCGCGGGCGCTGCGGATCCCGCCGGGATCACGTCGTGGGCAACGAGACCTGCGCGGCGCCTGGATCGCGCCTGGTTCGGACTCTTCATATTAGCGTGTGCCCCTGTCTATGCCGCCGTGATGCTCGGACCCTGGGGCCACCTGACCGAGGCGGCTTACGCGATCGGCACGTCGATCTGGGGGCTCTACGCCCTCGCGTTCCTTGCCCTGACGCTGGGAATCGGCCCGGGGCTATTCTGGTTGGCCGCACGGACGGGATGGCGTATGGCAGGGCGGCCCGGCTCGCCGAGGCGGAGCGCTATCGACCTGGCTCACGCCATGAGCCCGCTGGGGCTGGCGGCCTGGATCGCCTTCACGATGAGCTTCGCCTTTGACAGTCTGGCCTACGTATGGCCCGTCCTCTCCGACCCCCTGGGTCTAGGCTGGAATCTCCTGGGCACCGCCGGGTGGGCGTGGCAGCCGTATCTTGATGTCCGTGGTACCCCTGCTTCAGGTAGCTATTCTCGTAGTTGGCTTGTTCTGGGCGGCGGTGGAGGTGCGGCGTGCCGTCTCTCCCCGCCAATCCTTGCCGGTACTGGCCTATGGCTCGCTCGTCACGGCTGGCATGCTATGGCTGCTGATTTGAACGCCGGCGTTGATCGGAGGCATCCTGGCCTGCCGGCCTCGACTCCAAAGCTGGAACGTCTGGCACGCGTTGTGGTGACTGTTCTGGTACTCGGCTGCCGTCGCCATCCCGATTGGCGGTCGTTGGCTCGGGCGTGCGGGGGCCGCCGTGGAACTCCACGGGCGGATGGCCGATGAGGGAGGATGGACGCCCGATGTCCTGGAGGCGCAGGTAGGGGTGCCGCTGCAGCTCCGGTTGACCTCAGACGATGTGACGCACGGGTTTGCCGTAGGGCGTCACGACAGCCCGGCAGTCGATGTCTTGCCGGGGAAGTGGACCACGACGTCCCTGGTCTTCGATGAGCCCGGCACGTATACTTTCTACTGCACCCGCTGGTGCGGACCCAATCACTGGCGGATGCGGGGCACGATCGAGGTCACGGGGAGCTCCTCGTTCACTCCGACGGGCGAGGGAGTCTCCCAGACGACAGGGACGCCTCGATACGTCCAACTGGGAATCGATCCGGATGCGCCGGTGGAGGCCGCGGTGGTGCCCGAGACAACGCCGGTGGCGCAACGCGGTGGGCAGTGGGCATCCTTATTGCCCGGCTACGCGCTAGAGGATGCCACTTACTGGAGCCACAGTCCGGCGGAGCTCTGGACGCAGCTTCGCGGCGAGCCGGCGCTGCACACCCTGAGCGATATGGATGTTTGGGACGCGGTGGCGTGGATCTGGGCGCGGCAGACGACACCGGCTTCACTGGATGAAGCAGGGCGCATCTACCGTCAAGAAGCCGCTGCAGCCCACGGCGAGACAGGGCAGGGCGATGGAGTGATGGTGCAGGGCCTGCCGCCGTATGATGCTGAAACGCTGGAGGGGGGGCAGACAGCGATGCAGCCGCCCGATTTTACGGATCCGCGTCGTATGTTGGGGACCAGCCCGGCGAGGCTTGAGGGCAAGATGTTACGCGGGGGGATGGGCACCGGCATGCCCTCATATGGCCAGATCTTCACGGACGAACAGATCGATGGACTGGTCTCCTACATTTACACTTTTGTGATGGATCTCGGTGGGGGTCCGGCAGCATCCCACTGACCCGGATGCTGAGGCTTCTACAGCAATAGGAGGTTTACGATGACGAACGAACACCATGGGTTTGATACACTGGCTCTGCACGCGGGACATGTACCGGACGAGACAGGGGCGCGGGCTGTACCTATCTGGCAGACAACGAGCTACGTTTTCAAGGATACCGAGCACGCTGCGCGTCTCTTCGCCCTGGAGGAGCCCGGCAATATCTACACGCGCATCATGAACCCAACGACCGACGTGCTCGAGAAGCGCGTCGCGGCGTTGGAGGGCGGGGTGGGCGGTCTGGCCCTTTCCAGCGGGATGGCAGCGATCTCAACGGCACTGCTCACGTTGTGCGCGCAGGGCGATGAGATTGTGTCGACCACCCGTCTCTATGGTGGCACCGTCACCCTGCTCAAGGACACGCTCTCGCGCATGGGCATCAACACGGTGTGGGTGGACAGTGACGCGCCGGAGGCTTTCGCCGCCGCGATCACCAATCGCACAAAGGTGGTCTACCTGGAGACGATCGGCAATCCGAAGCTGACCATCCCCGATCTCGAGGGCATTGCGCGGGTCGCCCACGCCGCGGGGGTGCCTGTTATGATTGACAACACGACGGCTTCCCCGGCGCTTTGCCGCCCCTTCGAACACGGGGCCGACATCGTCGTGCACAGCCTGACCAAGTACCTGGGTGGGCACGGCAACTCCATCGGTGGCGCCATTGTCGATGGCGGTGGCTTCGACTGGGCGAACGGTCGTTTCCCCGACCTTGTCGAACCCGACCCGAGTTACCACGGGCTGAAGTACGTGGCGAGTTTCGGTGACCAAGCTTACATTATGCGGGCACGGGTGCGGGTACTGCGCGATATGGGGGCCTGCATCAGCCCCTTCAACTCCTTCCTGATTCTGCAGGGCATTGAGACGCTGAGCCTCCGGATGGCGCGGCACTCGGAGACCGCACTGAGGGTGGCACACTTCCTGGAAGAGCATCCCAGCGTGGCCTGGGTGCTCTATCCGGGGCTGGAAAGCCATCCGAGCCACGCACTTGCCGAACGCTATCTCCCGGACGGCGCGAGTGGCCTGCTCGGCTTCGGCGTCAAGGGTGGCCTGGCAGCGGGCCGCAGGTTCATCGAGAGCCTGAAGCTCTTCAGCCATCTGGCCAACATCGGTGATACGCGCAGCCTGGCAATCCATCCGGCCTCCACGACCCACCAGCAGTTGGACGAGGAAGCACTGCGGGCGGCAGGTGTCACCCCCGACTTCATTCGCCTCTCTATCGGCCTGGAGACGCCGGAGGACATCCTCGCCGACCTGGACCATGCGCTAAGAAGTGTTGCGCTTGAGGGCGCGGCGCCGAAGCGCACTTAGGAGGCTAGCCGTGTCTATCGATAACGTTATCGAGATCAGGGACGACTCGAAGCTGGGCGGCTCCGGTAGTGTGGGCCTCGTCGAGACCCAGACGTGGACCTTTGACGATCCGCTGCCGCTGGATTGCGGCCGAGCGCTGAGCCCGGTCACCCAGGCCTATGAGACGTACGGCACGTTGAATGCGCCCGCGCGATAACGCGATCCTGATCTTTCACGCGCTCTCCGGGGATGCCCACCTTGCCGGCTATCATACAGCGGACGACCGCAAGCCGGGGTGGTGGGACGCGATGGTGGGGCCGGGCAAGCCTTACGACACCGACCGCTACTTCATCGTCTGCGCCAATGTCATTGGCGGCTGCAAGGGCAGTACCGGGCCGGCAAGCATCGATCCGGGGACCGGCGAGCCCTACGGCCTGAGCTTTCCCGTGGTCACCATCGCCGACATGGTCCGCGCACAGAAGCGGCTCGTGGAGCATCTCGGCATCCGGCGGCTGCTCGCCGTCGCTGGGGGCGGCATGGGCGGCATGCTGGCGCTCGACTGGGCGGTACGGTATCCCGATGCCACGGCATCGGTGCTGGCCATCGCCACGTCTGCCCGTCTCAACGCCCAAGGAATTGCCTTCGACGAGGTCGGACGGCAAGCGATTATGGCCGATCCCGAATGGCGGCACGGTGATTACTACGATCAGGCGCAGCCCTCGGCCGGGCTTGCCATCGCCCGGATGGTTGGCCACATCACCTATCTCTCTGATGAGCAGATGCGTTCCAAGTTCGGGCGCCGCCTGCAGACGCGGGAGTCCTTCGGCTACGACTTCGAGACCGAGTTCCAGGTCGAGAGCTATCTCAAGTACCAGGGCGACGCTTTCGTCCGGCGGTTCGATGCGAATTCCTACCTGTATATCACCAAAGCCATCGATTACTTCGATCTGGCCAACGGTCATCGGTCTCTGGTTGAGGCGTTCAAGGATGTGCGATCCGAGTTCCTCGTCGTTTCCTTCAGCAGTGACTGGCTCTTCCCTACCCTGGCGTCGAAAGAGATGGTCAAGGCGTTGCAGGCGAACGGCGTGCCGACCACGTTCCTGGAGATACAGAATCCCTACGGCCACGACGCGTTTCTGCTGCCCAATGACCAGTTGTGGACGACGGTACGGAGCTTCCTGGCCAACGTGCACCGCAAGGTGCGGGAGGGCGAGTTGTGAGCGGATCGTCGAAAATAGGGGCGCAGCCCTACCAGCGCCGCCCGGATCACGATTTGATCGCATCCCTGGTTCCCGACGAGGCGCGCGTGTTGGACTTGGGATGTGGCAATGGCCAACTGCTGGCCAAGCTGGCAGAGGACAAGAACTGTGTGGGGCGCGGGATCGAGATCGACGACGAGGCCGTGTTGGCCTGTATCCGCCTCGGCGTAGCGGTGTACCACGGTGACATGCTGGAGGGTATGGGTAATTACGATGCACACGCTTTTGACGTCGTGATCCTGAGCCAGACGCTTCAACAGACGTCCGATCCCGTGCGCGTGATCCAGGAGATGCTGCGCGTGGGGAAGGCGGCGATCATCAGCTTTCCCAACTTCGCGTACTGGCGTGTGCGACTGCAGTTACTCGTCAACGGACGTATGCCCAAGACCCCACTTTTGCCCTACGAGTGGTACGATACGCCTAACGTTCACCTGTGCTCCGTACGGGACTTCAGACTGCTCTGTCAGAAGCTCGGACTGGAGCGTGTGCGGGAGATCTTCCTCGCCCCCCCCGCGCGGCAGATCGGCGCGTGGAGGGCCAATCTACGGGCCGGCCTGGCCGTCTTTCAGGTCCGGCTTGGCGAATCTCCTGCCGGAACAGTTGGGCCGCAACCAGCGCGCCCCGGTAACTGATGTGTGTAGCGAAAGTTTGCCCAATGGGAGGACGGATGATGAGAATCGCAACCGATATGACGAAGTTAGTGGGAAATACACCTCTGGTTCGATTGAACCGGGTGACCGGTGGCGCGGTCGCCGAAGTCGTAGCCAAACTGGAGTTCTTCAATCCATTGAGCAGTGTCAAGGACCGGATCGGCGTGAGCATGATCGACGCAGCAGAACGCGAGGGGCGCATCGGTCGGGGCACGCTCATCATCGAACCGACCAGCGGGAATACCGGCATCGCCCTGGCGTTCGTCTGCGCTGCGCGTGGGTACAAGTTGGTCCTGACAATGCCGGACACGATGAGCATAGAGCGGCGCAAGCTGCTGAAGGCGCTGGGCGCCGAACTGGTGTTGACGCCGGGGGCGGGAGGGATGAAGGGCGCGATCGACAAGGCTGCTGAGTTGGCCGACTGAGAGGCCCGATGCCTTCGTTCTGCAGCAGTTTGAGAATCCGGCCAACCCACAGATCCATCGCGAGACCACGGCGCTGGAAATCTGGCGCGATACGGACGGCCAGGTGGATATCCTGGTCGCAGGTGTGGGCACCGGTGGCACCATCACCGGTGTCGCCGAGACTCTGAAGGCGAAGAAGCCAGGGCTCCAGGCTATCGCTATTGAGCCGACCGAGTCCCCGGTCCTGGCCGGTGGGGCGCCGGGCGGTCACAAGATCCAGGGCATCGGCGCCGGGTTTGTGCCGGCGGTACTGAACACGGATATCATCGACGAAGTCTTCCACGTTACCGGAGACGAGGCGATAGCGATGGGACGTCGGCTGACGAGGGAAGAGGGGATCCTGGCCGGGATCAGCTCGGGCGCAGCGGTGTACGCGGCGGTCCAGGTCGCTCGACGGTCGGAAAACACCGGCAAGCTGATCGCTGGTGATCCTGCCCGATACCGGTGAACGGTACCTGAGCACGCCGCTCTTCGATGTGGACTGATGATGGATACCTTGATTGACAAGCGTACGCGGCTGAACGACCAACTGCGCGAGCTCGGCAGCGTGGTCGTGGCTTTCTCCGGGGGAGTGGACAGCTCGTATCTGCTGGCGGCGTCGATCGACGCCCTCGGCACGGAGCGTGTTCTTGCTGTCACGGCCAATTCGCCGACCTATCCCGCCAGCGAGCGAGAGGCAGCGGCGGAGCTGGCCCGGACCTTGGGCGCCCGCCAGCGGCAGATCACCACGGATGAATTGGGCGACCCGAACTTCGCGAGACAATCCCCCGGAGCGCTGCTACTTCTGCAAGGGCCATCTCTTCGCCGATCTGACGAAGATGGCTCGGGAAGCTGGGTTCCAGCACGTGGTCTACGGCGCAACCCTGGACGATTTGGGAGATCACCGGCCGGGCATGCGGGCTGCGAAGGAATGGGGTGCGCGTGCCCCGCTGCTTGAGGCGGGGCTGACCAAGGATGACGTACGTGCGCTCTCCAGGGAAAGGGGGCTTCCGACGTGGGACAAACCTGCTATGGCCTGTCTCGCCTCTCGGTTCCCCTACCGTGCCCGAATCACAGCCGAGGCGCTGGGTCGCGTGGAGGCGGCAGAGGATCTGCTGCGGGCGGAGTTCGGGCTGCGCCAAGTGCGCGTTCGCCACCACGATACCGTAGCTCGCCTCGAGGTAGAACTGCCGGATCTCCCGAGGCTGCTCCAGGAGCCGAACCGCGGGCGCCTCGTCGCCAGCCTCAAAGAGCTCGGCTATGCCTATGTCACCGTCGATCTCGAGGGATTCCGCAGCGGCAGTATGAACGAGGTTTTGGCAGGCGAGACGCTCGTCGCTGAGGGGACCTCTCAGGCTTGAGAGCTTCTGCTGCTTCGCCGGCAGGGGAAACGCGAAGGGAGACGACTTTCAGATGCCCGACCTGACTCGCTACTCTCGCCAGATCTTGCTGTCTGAGATCGGCGTCGAGGGGCAGGAGCGGCTGCTGCGCTCGCGCGTCGTCGTGATCGGTGTGGGGGCGCTCGGCACGGCGCTGGCCTCGGGCGTCGTAAGGGCAGGGGTGGGATATGTGCGCCTGGTGGATCGCGACTACATCGAGGAGCACAACCTGCAGCGACAGGCGCTCTTCGACGAGGATGACATCGCCGCTAACCTTCCGAAAGCCGTGGCGGCAGCGAGGAAGCTGCAGCGCGTGAACCGCCAGGTGACGGTGGAGCCAGTTGTGGCAGACGTCGACTTTCACAACGTCGAGGCATTGGTCGCCGACTGCGACCTCGTGCTCGATGGCGGCGACAACTTTGAGGTTCGGATGTTGGTGAACGATGCCTGTCTCAAGCACCGGCGGCCCTGGATCTACGGCGCGGCGATCGGCATGTATGGGATGACGGCGCCGTTTGTGCCGGGAGATGGGCCGTGCTTCCGCTGCATGGTCGGTGATCTGCCCGCCCCCGGCACGACCGACACCTGTGATATGGTGGGGGTGCTGGGAACGGTTCCACAGGTCATCGCAGCGCTCCAGGTGACCGAGGCGCTCAAGCTGCTCACCGGTCAGAGCGACGCCCTGTGCCGCGATCTGCGCTACGTCGACGTGTGGCGAGGGATCGTTGAGCGCATCGGCCTGACCAAGGGCGAGGAGCCCTGTCCGGCGTGTGACGAGCACCGTTACGACTTCCTGGAGGGGCGTCAAGGGACGGCAAGTGCTGCGCTTTGTGGTCGCGACGCCGTACAGGTGAAGCCCTTCGGCAAGGCCCGGAGGCAACTCCAAGGACAGGCAACCGCCCGACTTCCCTGCGCTGGCAGCTCGCCTGGCCCCGCTGGGCGAACTGGACCACAATGCTTATCTGCTGCGGTTCCGTACCGGCGGATACGAACTGACGCTCTTCAGGGATGGGCGCGCGATCATCAAGGGGACAGACGATCTTGCCGTGGCCCGGGCACTCTATGCTCGCTACGTTGGAGGCTAGGACGAACATCCCGGGCGGTGATAATGGACCTGCTTGCGGAAATTACCCGGATACCAAAGAGCGCCCTCGATTTCGAAGGCGCTCTGTAGTCAGTGTTCCTAGTGATGGTGGGCGTGCTGATGGGCTCCGGCGTTCTCCGGCTGGAGATACTGCTCCGGATTCCGCTCAAACGAGACCTTGCAGCCCGGCGAGCAGAAGTAGTAAGTCTCGCCCTTGTACGTCGCCTTCGCCGGCGCGGTATCCGGGTCCACCATCATCCCACAAACGACATCCTTGACCTGTTGTGCCATATAAGCCTCCTATATTCTGGCCATACAATGAACCCAAACCCTTGCATGGTTGATCTTAGGATAGCACCAGGTCACGGGTCGTCGAAGGGTTGTTCAGCGGTCGCAGGTACTAGGCCATTTGGCGGACCTGCAAGACCGCCATAGTGGCCAAGGGGGTGCGGACCGGCAGCCTCGCGACCGTCGGTTGCCAGGCTGTCGTGAGTGGTTACACTGCTGAGACTGTGCAATTGGACTATGAAGGCTTGTGTTCTGTGTGGTTCTTTAGGTAGCGCGAGACGAGGTGACGATGTACAAGAGCATTCGCGACTTTGGTGTCTTGGCGGAGAACTCGGCGGCGGATAATCGTGAAGCGCTCCAGGCAGCCATCGACTGGGCTTCACCGCGTGGCGCGGCGCTGTTCGTCGAACCTACCGAGGAGCCCTACCCGGTGGAAGGCGGTGTGATACTGCGCCAGAATGCCTCGTTGATCGGCGTGCACGGCCCCGTGGGACGTGGCACCCGTCACCCGCATAAGCCACAGCCCGTCGGCAGCGTCTTTGCGATCGAGGATGAGTCCAGGCCCTTTCTGACCGTGGAACACGCGACCCAGGTCCGAGGAATCCAGTTCTGGTATCCAAGACAGACCGCGGACGATGCTGCGAAGATCATCGCCTATCCACCTACTATTCAGGCCTCTCAAGTCAGTGGTGCCCAGGGCGTGACGCTGTCAGGTCTCACCTTCTACGGGGAATATCTGGCGATGGATTTCAGAGCGCAACGAGGCCGGATCGTCGAGCAGATACTGATCGAGCACTGCTACGGCTATCCACTCAGCGGCACCTTCGTCGCGATTGACTACTGCTATGACATCCCCCGGATCTTGCATTGTCACATCAATCCCGCGAACCGGCGGTTTATCGATGGCGGACATAAGAAGGCCGTGATCGATGCCGTGATGGCCAGGAAGACGTTCAGCTACATCATCGACCACACCGACAACGCCCAGCTCATGGATCTCTTCACCTTTGGTACGTGGGGCGGTATTTATCTGGGTGCGGCGACCTATGGCCAGTTGACCAACTTCAACCTGGACTGTGTCTGTGTAGGGATCCACAAGTTGGGCGACAACGACTTCAACCGCAACTGGCAGATCGGTCAGGGCTCGATCATCGCCAACGCCGGTGCCCCACTGGAGGATATCCATCCCTTCATCATTGAGGGGCGGGGGCACACGGCGATCTCGAATGTAGAGTGTTTCTCCGGTGGGAACGGCGCCCTGACGACGGTCGGACAGTCACAGGACTTCGTGCTGGTGCGAGGCGATGAGCCCCTCACAGTCAGCCTCTTTGGCGCACGCATGCGCAACTACGTGGCAGATGACCCGATCACCGTGCAGAATCCCAAAGCCATCGTCCAGGCGGTCGCCTGTATCGACAAGAACGGGATGCCGTATGCTACGGGCCCCAGGCCGGCGAATGCGACGGCGGCGGCGTGACAGTCGATAGACGAGCTCGGTAGCGCGAATGCCCCGGTGGCGCTTGCGCCGGTCTTCGTAGCAAGGGCCGACGACAGGGAGGTGCAACCAGGCAACGCTTTTCATCTTCTCTTCATCTTCGGCGGCTATACTCCTGCAAAGTATAGGAGGAATAGCGCATGCGCGCACTGATTGTGGAAGATGAACGCAAGATCTCGTCCTACGTCAAGCGGGGTCTTGAAGAACAGGGGTATGCCGTCGACGTTGCATATGATGGCCGAGAGGCCTTGGACTGGGTCGATGTAGCCACGTTTGACGTAGTCATCCTGGATATTATGCTGCCGGAACTGGATGGCGTGGCCGTTTGTCGCACGTTGCGAGAGCGTGGCCTGCCCGCCCCCATCCTCATGCTCACGGCGCGCGATGCGGTCGACGATCGTGTGACAGGGCTGGACGCAGGAGCCGATGATTACCTCACCAAGCCCTTTGCCTTCAAGGAGCTGCTGGCACGGCTGCGTGCCCTGACGCGCCGCGCTACGGATCAACCTAAGGATGTAGTACTCCAGATTGCAGATCTGACCCTGGACACGCTCACGCATCAGGTGCAGCGGGGTGGCAAACGCATCGACCTACAGCGAAGGAATACACTATCCTGGAGTGCCTGATGCGCGAACCGGGGCGCGTGCTCAGCCGCACGATGATCGCCGAGCACGTCTGGAACTACGACGTCTTTAACCAGTCCAATGTCGTGGATGTCTACATTCGCAACCTACGGCGCAAACTGGATGACGACTTCGACCCCAAGCTCATCCACACCGAGCGCGGCGCGGGATATCGCCTCGACGTTGAGGTATAGCGCCGGCCATGACTCTACGCGCGCGGTTCGCTATATGGGTCGCGGGGTTATTAGTTGTCGTGATGGTCATATTCGGCGGGCTCGTCTACTCCAGCCTTGCTCGCGGCCTGTATGCGTCGATCGATGACAGCCTGCAGCTCAGCGCTGTTCAGGCCATCGCGACCATCAACTCGGAAAATGGTCGCGTTGAGATCTCCGACGGCGGCCTGGACGTCGTCACTGCCGGGCTCGACCTGAGCGATCGTGGGTTAACGGTGCGTGCTTTCGATCCCCAGGGTAACCTCATAGATGCGTTTGGTCCCTACGGTTCGATCCCGTTACGAGCTGCAGATCTGGCATCAGCTCGCCTGCAGAGGTCCGGCTTCATCACGCTGGCCAAAGCTGAAGACGCCGAGACCCTCCGCCTCTACACGACCCCAATCGTGGAGAACGGGCAGGTCACCGGGATCCTCCAGGTCGTGCAGAATCTCAACGATGTGGTAGAGACGTTAGCTCGATTACGCACGGCACTCTTCATCGGCGCACCTATTGTGGCTATCGTTGCCGCATTGGGCGGGTACGTCCTGGCGACTAAGGCGTTGGCGCCGATCGACATCATCACCCGCACTGCGGATCACATCTCGTCGCAGGACCTCTCCGCACGGCTCAATCTGCCGAACACCCATGACGAGGTCGGGCGGCTTGCCGCCACCTTTGACAAGATGCTTGCGCGACTGGACGAATCCTTCCGCCGGGAGCGTCGCTTCGTCGCCGACGCCTCCCACGAGCTTCGCACGCCACTAGCTGCAATGCAGGCCATTCTCAGCGTCATGCGTGAGGAGCGCCGCACCGCCGACGAGTATGAGCAGACGTTGGCCGACCTGGCCGAAGAGGCAGATCGTCTCCGCACATTGGTCGAAGATCTACTATCCTTGGCACGCAGTGACGGACAGGGAGCGCTTGCTCACGAACGTGTCGAGCTTACGCCCTTGCTGGACAGCGTGACCGAGGCTCTACGCCCTCTGGTCGAGAACAAGGGGCTGACACTGAGGGGCGAGATTGACCCGGGCCTGGTGATTCAGGGAGATGAAGATGCTTTGATCCGGGTGTTCGTGAACCTGCTGGACAACGCGGTCAAGTACACGGACCACGGCGAGATCGCCGTAGGTGCGCATCACTATGGCGCCGTAACGCAGGTAGCCGTTTCCGACACAGGCGTCGGTATCCCGGCTGAGCACCTCCCCCACATCTTCGAGCGATTCTACCGGGTCGACGCCTCACGTTCCGGCAACGGGGTCGGTCTGGGCCTGGCCATTGCGCAAGACATTGTTCGGGCTCACGGCGGCACCATCGGGGTCCGCAGTGAGCCGGGAGCCGGCACGGTATTCACCGTCAGTCTCCCCACAACATGAAGGATTCTTCACGATCGTTTCATGCTCCTTTCATCTCGCCCCATTAGTATAGAAGCAACGACGGGGTAATCAGCGAACCACCTCGTCGAATCCTATACTTAGTTGGAAGGAGTCTCAAAATGAAACTGAACCGCTTTGTGGCAATGGCTGCACTGACTCTTCTGGTCGTTGGCGCTATGGGCGTCGTCACCGTCCGTACCTTCGCGCAGTCGCCGACGCCCCCTGCAACCCAGGGCCAGGTTCCCGCCGCTCAGGACGATGAGGCGGATGCTGCGACCCAGGGTCCGGACACTGATACTCAGGACGTGCAGGAGGGTCCACAGAATGGCCCCGATACCGGGACCGATGCCGAGGCCGAGGGTAGCTCCGATGGACAGGATGCCGCGCCTCTGGGCACCCCCGCGATCACGGCGGATGTAGCTCAGGCAACGGCCGAGAAGTACCTCAATGCCGGCACGGCCAGCCAGGTCGAGTTGGATGACGAGAATGGTCAGTTGGTCTACAGTGTCGAGATCAACGGTACCGACGTGAAGGTCGATGCAATGACCGGTTCCGTACTGGGCGCCGAGAGTGGCGCTGACTAACTCCCGTTAGCTGCGGATACGCCAACCGCGCCCCCAGATGAGTCTGGGGGCGCGGTTGCGTGTTATGAGAGATCACGCTTCACGTTGAGTCCTCATAGACGACGTGCCCTTCCTGGAGTCTGCGATGAATTCCCCGATCCACTTCAACTGAGATTTACCTGGGTGGTTTACAGTGGCTCCGTATTCAGAACAGGCCTGCCCTTAGGACAGGAAGGGAGAAACAAATAGATCTATGGGGAATCCAGCTATCGAAACCCACGAGTTGACGCGATGTTACGGCGATATCGTTGCCCTTGACCACCTCAGCCTGACCATCCCTCAGGGAGAGATCTTCGGCTTTCTGGGACACAATGGCGCGGGCAAGACGACAACCGTCAATCTGCTGACGACGTTGATCTTGCCAACCTCAGGAAAGGCTGAGGTCGGCGGCCACGATATCGTCCGTGACAACCTGGCCGTGCGGCAGTGCATCGGATATGTGCCCGAGAATGTGCGTCTCTACAATGACCTGTCGGTCGAGGAGAACCTCGCCTTTTTCGCGACCCTCTCGGGGGTTGAGAATGTGCCGAGGCGTATCACGGAAGTTCTGGCCCTCCTCGGACGCCTGACGTGGCGCGACAGCCGGGTAGGAGGATTTTCCAAGGGCATGCGACAGCGGATCGGCATCGCCCAGGCGTTACTGCACCGACCTGAGGTGCTCTTTATGGATGAGCCATCCTCCGGTCTGGATCCCGAAGGGGCGCACGAGATCGAAGATCTGATCGTGCACCTCAACCACGAATTCGGCATCACCATCTTTATGAATACGCATCAACTGGACCGGGTGACCAGAATGTGCACGAGCATCGGGATACTGAACCACGGCCGCCTGATGGTCTCGGATTCGCTGGACAACCTCGCGTCCCGCTTCTCCAATGATCGCTCGCTGGAGGAGATCTACCTGCACTTCGAGCATAACGGCTGGACCACGGAGACAGGGGACGCTGCATGAACGCGACTCTGACCATCGCTGCAAAGGAAGTCCGGACCGCGTTCAGAAACCGAATGTTCGTCACGATCACACTGCTGTTCTTGGCCCTCTCGATGCTATCCGTATACATCGGCAGCACGACCAAGCGCGCGGAAATCCGGCTTTACCACGAGACGGTCGCTATGCTCAAGGCTCAGGGAGCCAAGGTACTTCCGGAAGCGCCGGAGATTCACACGTTGACGATCTTGTCGAACCTGACGGAATACGTCGCCATCGTGGGCGCGATCCTCGCGGTAGTCCTGGGCTACAACACTCTCATCGAGGAGAAGGAAACCGGCGGCCTCAGGCTGATCCTCTCGCGACCCGTGTATCGTGACACCTTGCTCACCGGCAAACTCCTGGGCAATGGGGCGATCATCGCCGTCCTGCTAGCTGCCGTCCTGGTGGCAAACCTGATCCTGCTCGTCGCCATCCGTGGTGTCTGGCCGACCGCGGGCGAGGTCGCACGTCTGGCCGCCTTCGTGGGAATCGCCTTTGTCTACATGGGCGTCTTTCTCGCGGTTTCGACCCTGCTCAGTATCAATATGAAGAGCAGCACCAGCGTTTTTCTCGTGTCCCTGGTCCTCTGGATGACGGTGAGTTTCGTGATTCCGCAGATGGCTGAGACCCAGATGCTGAACAGCACCGTCGTCAACAGCGTCAGCGGCACGACCAGCCAGATCCCACAGGACACATTCGTATCACGGGCTCTTGATTCTCTGTCACCCACGTGGCACCTGCGTACGATCGGCAACCAACTGCTGGAGGTGTCGCCCGGCAGTGCCACACTAAGTCCCGGCGCCCTTGTGACTCGTAGCCTGACGTCGCTCTTGGTCCTGCTGGTGCCGGTCATCGCCGCCGTAGCCGCGGCCTATGCTACCTTCTTGCGCAGCGAAGCGCTGACATTGGAATAGGCGAACACCGTGAAATACGTAATCGCTGCAGTAACGGTCATCGTTTTCCTGGCGGTGTTGAGCCCCAACTGCGTCGCAGCCGACGCCATCACGCCGGCGCAGACGGTGCAGGCTGGTGGTATGGGCCAATACTTGGTGGAGCTGGCTAATGAAACTCCGGATAGCCATACGTACCGGTTGGCAGCCCGCGGGTTGCCGGATGGCCTGGCTCTGACCTTTGTACAGACGGGCCCGGTTATCGAGGCTGTGACGCTGGCCCCGCATAAGTATGGCTTAGTGACCCTTCGGGTGGGAGTTCCGTCGGACACAGGTGTGGGGCGGTACGTGGGTGCCGTGGTGGCTACACGTGACGATGGCGAGGAGTTGATCATCCCTATTGTCCTAAACGTAGAAAACACCTACGCCATCGAGATCATCAGCCAGAACATGAACGTGACGACCTTCCGGGGGCAGACGTTCGCCTTCGACGTGACCGCGGCGAATACGGGTGCGGCAACCTTGACGGACGTCAGTCTAGCTGTGGATGCTCCGGCAACGTGGGACGTGCAGGTCGATCCCGCGACGGTTAGCAGCCTTGACCCTGGTGCCGAGGCGACATACCACGCAAGCGTCACCGTGCCAACCTCGCAGACGGCGATGGACCAGTCCGTGCTTCTGTCGATGCACAGCGACCAGGTCGACGGTGCGCAGAGTTCGCTGAGCGTCCGCGTTCAGAACAATCCCCGCTATCTCGCGGTCGCAGGAGGCATTGTCGCGATCGGCATCGCTGGTGTGGTGTTCGACTTCCGCGTCAGCGGGCGCCGGTAACGGAACTGAGGAGATCAAGAATGAATACTGCTGCTCCAATCACTCGCCCCAGCGTCGTCGTCAACTATGGGCGCTGGCAAAGAAGGAGTTCACCGACGCCTTCCGCAACCGGCTGTTTGTGGTGTCCCTCGTGATGCTCCTGGCTCTTTCCTTGACCGCCATCGGGCTCGGCGCGATCATGGTCCACAACCGCATTGCTGAGTACAATCAGTCGGTTCAGGTCCTTCGTGACTTGGGACGGACCGATATTCCGCCGATGCCGCCCTGCACCCCATCGCCGTGTCCAAGAACTTCATCAACTACCTGGCAATGGTCGGTGC